>NZ_JBEWZH010000056.1:0-210 GCF_045310485.1 Aquirufa salirivi | reverse complement strand
TGACCATAGGAGCAGGCGCAGCCACTAAATTGATTATCACGGGAACAGGCACCCAAACAGCGGGAGCAAGCCAAACGATTACGATCACAGCCAAGGATGCGAGTGGCAACACGGCAACGGGTTATACAGGCATCAAGTCGATCACGTTCAGTGGAGCGAATGCTTCATCAAGCCCAGCCACGAACCCAACGGTGGGGGGCACGAACGTTG
>NZ_JBEWZH010000055.1:0-240 GCF_045310485.1 Aquirufa salirivi | reverse complement strand
CCGAAGCAAAACTACCGTTGGCATTGGACTTGGTCCAAGTAACGGTTTGTCCTGAGGTAGCAACTGGATTGTCATTGGCATCGGCTAACTGAGCCGAGATGGTTACAGTAGCCCCCGCCACAGGAGACGAAGACGAAGAAGTAACGAGGTACTTACTAGCAGTCCCCGCCACGGTGGTGATGGTAGAAGATGTTCCAGAAATAGCCGAAGTAGTAGCTGTCACGGTAGTGGCAGTACCTG
>NZ_JBEWZH010000054.1:0-246 GCF_045310485.1 Aquirufa salirivi | reverse complement strand
ATGGCACTGCCTTCACAGGAACGAATACCTTAACGGCACTAGATGTTTATGGAAATACCGTAACGAACTTCAATGCATCCGGCAATAATATTACGGTAACGACTACTTTAACAGGAGCGATCACTGGATTGTCTGGAACAACTATATTGAATAATGCAGCAGACTTCAGCAGTGGAGTTGCGAACTTGACTAGTTTAGGTCTGAAATTCACAGGTAATGCTGGTGCAGGAACCTTTACCTTCACCC
>NZ_JBEWZH010000053.1:0-255 GCF_045310485.1 Aquirufa salirivi | reverse complement strand
CAGGTTTATCTGGTACCAATAAATTAAGTGGAGCAGGGGATTTTGTGAGTGGTGTAGCTAATGTTGCCAGTGCTCTACTATTTACAGGTAATATAGGTAATGGAACATTTACCGCCACGGCAACAACCGGCGGTGCGACAGGATCAAGTTCTGTGACCATAGGAGCAGGCGCAGCCACTAAATTGATTATCACGGGAACAGGCACCCAAACAGCGGGAGCAAGCCAAACGATTACGATCACAGCCAAGGATGCGA
>NZ_JBEWZH010000052.1:0-255 GCF_045310485.1 Aquirufa salirivi | reverse complement strand
AATCAATTACCTTCTCAGGAGCAGCAACCTCGAGTAGTCCAGCTACTGTACCAACGGTAGCTAGTACCAATTTTGGAACAGCAACGAGCATGAGCTTTAGCAATGGAGTAGCCACCGCGAGCATGGCTTTGTACAAAGCAGAAAGCGCTACCATAGCTGCAACCGACGGAACCTTGTCGGCCACCGGAGCAGATCGTTTATCCGTAACAGTGAGTGCAGCTACTTACAGCAAATTAGCTGTGAGCTTATCGACAC
>NZ_JBEWZH010000051.1:0-255 GCF_045310485.1 Aquirufa salirivi | reverse complement strand
CCATCACCACCGTGGCGGGGGCTGCGAGTAAGTACCTCGTTACTTCTTCGTCTTCTTCTCCTGTGGCGGGTGCTACTGTAACCATCTCGGCTCAGTTAGCCGATGCCAATGACAATCCAGTTGCTACTTCAGGACAAACCGTGACTTGGACCAAGTCCAATGCCAACGGTAGTTTTGCTTCTGCTACTTCAACAACTAATGGAAGTGGTATTGCTACTGTTGTGTTCACTTCGCATACCGTTGCAGGTACTGCCA
>NZ_JBEWZH010000050.1:0-255 GCF_045310485.1 Aquirufa salirivi | reverse complement strand
TGATGATTACGGGATCTGCGAGTCAGAATGCTGGGGAAGCCCAAACGATCACGATAAGAGCAGTAGATGCGAGTCATAATACAGCCACAGGATATGCAGGCACGAAGAGTTTAACTTTCTCTGGTGCAAATAGTTCAAGCAGTCCAGTGACGGTAGCGACAGCGAACGGAACGAACTTTGGAACAGCGACAAGCATTGTATTTACGAATGGAGTGGCAACGGCATCGGTGGTCTTGTACAAAGCAGAGAGTGCCT
>NZ_JBEWZH010000049.1:0-255 GCF_045310485.1 Aquirufa salirivi | reverse complement strand
CCAAGGCCGTTAAGCTATTGGTGCCACTAAAGGATGTTCCACTCACTTGTGGACTCGTTAAGCTAACGGCCAATTTACTGAATGATCCTGCGCTTACTGCTACACTCAAACGGTCAGCCCCTGCAGCGCTGATGCTTCCATCCGTTGCTGCTACGACCGCTGATTCTACTTGATACAAGCTCAGGCTCGCTGTGGCTACTCCATTGCTGAAGCTCACGCTCGTGGCTGTACCAACGTTCGTGCCCCCCACCGTTG
>NZ_JBEWZH010000048.1:0-271 GCF_045310485.1 Aquirufa salirivi | reverse complement strand
CCAGTGATCGCTCCTGTTAAAGTAGTCGTTACCGTAATATTATTGCCGGATGCATTGAAGTTCGTTACGGTATTTCCATAAACATCTAGTGCCGTTAAGGTATTCGTTCCTGTGAAGGCAGTGCCATTCACTTGTGGACTCGTTAAGCTTACTGCTAACTTGCTGAAGCTGGCTGGCAATACTGTCACCGATAATTCATGTGAATTACCTGTCGCATTGATCGTTCCATCTGTCGCGGTCAACAAGGCACTCTCTGCTTTGTACAAGACCA
>NZ_JBEWZH010000047.1:0-275 GCF_045310485.1 Aquirufa salirivi | reverse complement strand
AAAAGAGCAGGAATAAAAAGAGGCGAACTTGTAATCGAGTTCAATTTTTTTTGCCTGAGATTTTTTAAGGATATTAAGGATTGAAGTACACAGAGTTCTTTGACGTGTTGATAAAAGGAAAAAGTTTTTAATCATTTAAAGTGGTTAAGAAGAGAAAAATAGCATTCAAGACAAGGATAATGACAATTCTTATTTTAATAGTAAGAGCAAAGTCAAACATCCAAAGAATATTTACAATGGAGAGTTTGATCCTGGCTCAGGATGAACGCTAGCGG
>NZ_JBEWZH010000046.1:0-297 GCF_045310485.1 Aquirufa salirivi | reverse complement strand
CAACGTTCGTGCCCCCCACCGTTGGGTTCGTGGCTGGGCTTGATGAAGCATTCGCTCCACTGAACGTGATCGACTTGATGCCTGTATAACCCGTTGCCGTGTTGCCACTCGCATCCTTGGCTGTGATTGTAATCGTTTGGCTTGCTCCCGCTGTTTGGGTGCCTGTTCCTGTGATAATCAATTTAGTGGCTGCGCCTGAATTCACCGTAATCGCTCCAGATGTTACTGGTGCTCCAGTAACTGGACTAAAGGTAAATGTGCCTGAGCCGGAAGCTCCCGTGTAGATTAAACCTAAGT
>NZ_JBEWZH010000045.1:0-300 GCF_045310485.1 Aquirufa salirivi | reverse complement strand
CGGGTTTATTATTCAATACCACCACTGGGGTAATTAGTGGAAACCCTTCTGTCACTAGCCCGGCAACAGATTATACTGTTACGGCTACCAATGTCACAGGTAGCACTACAGCTGTTGTCAGGATAACAGTCAATGCAGCCGCTCCAAGCGCATTAAGCTATACGACACCCAACGTGTATTCTGTTGGTACAACCATCACCAGTTTAAGCCCTACCGTTACAGGGACAGTTACTAGCTATAGTATTTCGACTCCATTACCAACGGGTTTATTATTCAATACCACCACTGGGGTAATTAGTG
>NZ_JBEWZH010000044.1:0-312 GCF_045310485.1 Aquirufa salirivi | reverse complement strand
AGTTCGCTACTCCACTGCTAAAATCTCCCGCTTGATTCAATACATTGTTTACTCCAGATCCTAAACCAGTGATCGCTCCTGTCAAACTTGTCGTTACTGTTACGTTATTCGTATTGGCAGCAAAAGAAGTAACCGTATTCCCATACGCATCTTGTGCCGTTAAAGTATTCGTGCCTGTAAAGGCTGTGCCGTTTATCTGTGGACTCGCTAAGCTCACCGCCAATTTATTGAAGGCTGCCGCACTCACTGCTACAGTCAAGCGATCTGCTCCTGCGGCTGAAATACTTCCGTCGGTCACAGCCACAACAGCTG
>NZ_JBEWZH010000043.1:0-315 GCF_045310485.1 Aquirufa salirivi | reverse complement strand
CATCTTTGGCGGTAATCGTAATTGAATTACTCGTTCCTGCTGTCTGAGAGGCTGATCCTGTTACCACCAATCGAGTGGCAGCTCCAGGATTGACTGTCACACTGGAACTAGTTATTGCTGTTCCTGAGGCTGGCGTAAAGGTGAAGGTTCCAGCACCCGATGTTCCTGTGAACGTCAAGCCTAAGCTGGTCAAGTTCGCTACTCCGCTGCTAAAGTCGCCTGCACTACTTAATATGTTTGTTCCTGATAAGCCTGAAATAGCTCCTGTTAATGTGGTACTTACTGTTATGTTATTTCCTGCTGCACTAAATCCTG
>NZ_JBEWZH010000042.1:0-319 GCF_045310485.1 Aquirufa salirivi | reverse complement strand
GAGCTATTACAGGATTATCAGGAACAAATAAATTGAGCAGTGCTGGCGACTTTACTGCAGGAGTGGCGAATTTGACGAGCCAATTAATCTTCACAGGAACAGTAGGAACAGGCACCTTTACCTTCACCCCACAAAGTGGAACAGCCGTAACGAGTGGAAGTGTACAGATTAACTCTGGAGCCGCCACCCACATGATGATTACGGGATCTGCGAGTCAGAATGCTGGGGAAGCCCAAACGATCACGATAAGAGCAGTAGATGCGAGTCATAATACAGCCACAGGATATGCAGGCACGAAGAGTTTAACTTTCTCTGGTGC
>NZ_JBEWZH010000041.1:0-327 GCF_045310485.1 Aquirufa salirivi | reverse complement strand
CCCAATCTGCTCCACCTTCTACTCCATCACGGATGCAGTCATTGTCTGAATCTAAGTCCAAGAAGTCGGGTGATCCATCCTTGTCCGAATCAATTACCACTTTGTATTCTCCACGATCATCCCATCCATTGTCATTGTCATCATTGGAATTGGTACATTCTCTACACTTATCTTTTCCTTCCCATGCATCTGGAATTCCGTCGCCATCCGAATCATCATCTAAGTAATTTGGAATGCGGTCTCCATCATTATCTGTATCTCGCTCATCGCTATCTCCTAACCAATCTCCATCCGAATCTTTATCTCGATAGTTTGGTCTTCCGTCTT
>NZ_JBEWZH010000040.1:0-329 GCF_045310485.1 Aquirufa salirivi | reverse complement strand
TATCTGAATCGCTATCTAAGAAGTTCATTACACCATCTCCATCCGTATCGTATGATCTTTCTTGAGTATCTAAAATACCGTCGTTATCTGAATCTAAATCCAAGTAGTTGGCATCTCCATCTCCATCGCTGTCCATGTTCTTCTCAATCATATCTAGGATACCATCATTGTCTGAATCTGGATCTAAGAAGTTTGGAATACTATCCGAATCAAAGTCTTGGCAAGTACCTGTTCCTAAATATCCACCGTTACATTCCATTTCATTGGAAATACCGTCACTATCGCAGTCGCCCGCAAAATATTTGGCATATCCAATACTTCCTTTTGGA
>NZ_JBEWZH010000039.1:0-1653 GCF_045310485.1 Aquirufa salirivi | reverse complement strand
GCTGTTCGATTTCTATGATTAAAACAAGTAGTTATCTATAAAAATATTAATATTTTTATTTTAGGGACTATCTCTGAATTGTATTTAGACCTTTGTAATGAATGAATCTTTAAAAGGTTTTCCTACTATTAGGTCTTATGCCACCGATTTATCATAGTCCTTTTGATACTTTCTGTTTTGAGCCACGCAAGTGAATATTCTTAAGATTAGCTTATTTCGTACAGCATTTAAAACTAGCATTTTATTCTTTTTCTCTTCGCTTACTTTTCTTTCATAATAATTTTTCAATTCTCCATTGCTTGTTATAGCGGATAGAGCCGACATGTGTAGGAGCTTTTTCATGGTTTTGTCTGCCAAATGCGAGACTCTACCTCTGCCTCTAAAAATACCTGATTCCCTTACAAAAGGAGCTACACCCGAATAACATGCAAACTTTTTGGGATTGCTGATGTCTTTAAATTCATTGGTAGTAATAAGTACTTGAACAGCTGTAACTGGACCAATACCGGTTACCGAAGTTATCAAGCTAAATAAACGATTGAGTTCTTCATCTGAAGCAATGATTTGATCAATAATTTTTTCGGTCCGTTTTAAACTTTCTTTAATGCTATCGATAGCCTTTTTGCACAATTGATTGGCTTGTTTTTGAAGGCTTTTGTCCATAAAATCTGCCCCCTCCTTTAGTGGAGTACTAAGCATTTTACAAGAGCTAATCAGGCGGGCTCGTAGCGTTGTATAATGCGACAATTGATTAATTACAGCTCTTTTAGGTTTCCAAAGACGAACTTCTTCTCGATTCTTATAAGCGTACTCGGCTATTCGAATCGCATCGACCTTATCGTTTTTCCCTCGCAGGTTACCCATGGAATTCTTTATTTGCAAAGCAGACTCCAACCAACAATTACCCTTGTTCTTGTGCAAATATGAAACTAATGGATTGTTATATATTCCTGTATGCTCCATACAAAATACAGCATCAGACAAACTGAAGTCTGGGAGTTTATTTAAATCCTTCATAAAACCACTTATGGCCTGGGCTGTGTTCGCCGTTTCTTTGTGGAATAAGAAGTTTTTACCATGCAATACAGCAAAGTCTAGTTCGTTTTTTGACACATCTATGCCAATGAAATAAGTAAATTCCATACCTTTATAAGGTTTATAATTGAAACAATAAACAAAGGTTTTAACAAGTTTTAAACACCACCAATACCTTAATAATGAGCCTGGATACTCTAATTTCTATTCGGTGCCAAAGTTTAAAACAGGCGACAGGGGATTGAATCGAACAATAGGCCCAAAACCTTGACATGTTCTTAATGCGCCCCTGTCGCTGTTAAATCTTAAAACAAAAGTGTTGATATTTTATTGAAATAATTCAATGGGTCAAAGCTAAAGGACATGTTCCGAAGGGTCATGTCGAACAGCAGATCAATCTTTATCGTTTTCTTTTCTTCGAACAGAGTATGAAGTTGGCTGAGGTTCTCGAAGCCAAATTTATTTTTATCAAAGGATTACAAATCCCTATCATCTGTCGTTCGACATGACCCTTCGGAACATGTCCTTTAGCTTTGACCCATTGAATTATTTCAATAAAATATCAACACTTTTGTTTTAAGATTTAACAGCGACAGGGGCGCATTAAGAACATGTCAA
>NZ_JBEWZH010000038.1:0-387 GCF_045310485.1 Aquirufa salirivi | reverse complement strand
TGATGTTATTCGCACTTGCATCAAAGCCCGTTACCGTATTGCCATAAGCATCCAAGGCAGTTAAGGTATTCGTACCCGTAAACGCTACTGCATTAATCTGTGGTCCTACCAAGCTCAAGGCTAATTTGCTAAATGCCGCTGGGCTTACAGCTACGCTCAAGCGATCGGATCCACTGGTTGTCACGGAGCCATCTGTGGCTACTACCACCGCTGACTCTACTCTAAATAAGCTCATGCTCACTGTAGCTACTCCATTGCTAAAGGTCACGCTCGTGGCTGTACCAAAGTTCGTGCTTGCTACAGTTGGGTTGGTAGCTGGGCTACTTGAAGCATTCGCTCCACTGAACGTGATCGACTTAGCTCCTGTATAGCCTGTTGCTGTGTTGC
>NZ_JBEWZH010000037.1:0-400 GCF_045310485.1 Aquirufa salirivi | reverse complement strand
GTGCCGTTTATCTGTGGACTCGCTAAGCTCACCGCCAATTTATTGAAGGCTGCCGCACTCACTGCTACAGTCAAGCGATCTGCTCCTGCGGCTGAAATACTTCCGTCGGTCACAGCCACAACAGCTGATTCTACGTTGTATAACTTCATGTTGGTCGTCACAGTACCCGAAGCAAAAGTCAAGGCGGTGGTAGTTCCAAAAGCAATATCCGCTGCTGCGGTATTGGTTACCTTAGGTGTTGTTACTGGCGCAGTAGAACTAGTTGCTCCTGAAAAAGTTAAGTTCTTAGAACCGGTATAAGTGGTTACCGTATTACCACTCGCATCTTTGGCGGTAATCGTAATTGAATTACTCGTTCCTGCTGTCTGAGAGGCTGATCCTGTTACCACCAATCGAGTGG
>NZ_JBEWZH010000036.1:0-422 GCF_045310485.1 Aquirufa salirivi | reverse complement strand
ATACGGTAACAGGCTTTGATGCGAGTAGCAATAACATTACCGTAAGCACTAGCTTAAGCGGAGCCATCACTGGATTATCAGGCACGAATAAATTAAACAATGCTGGCGACTTTAGTAGTGGAGTAGCAAGCGTAAGTAGCTTGATCTATACAGGAACAGCAGGATCAGGAACCTTCACGTTCACTCCAGCCACAGGAACAGCCGTAACGAGTGCGAATGTAACGATAGGTGCAGGTTCTGCTAGCAAGTTCATCATTACAGGAACAGGCACACAAACAGCAGGAGCTAGCCAAACCATTACGATTACCGCCAAAGATGCGAGTGGCAACACAGCAACAGGCTATACAGGAGCTAAGTCGATCACGTTCAGTGGAGCGAATGCTTCAAGTAGCCCAGCTACCAACCCAACTGTAGCAAGCACG
>NZ_JBEWZH010000035.1:0-422 GCF_045310485.1 Aquirufa salirivi | reverse complement strand
ATCACTGGATTGTCTGGAACAACTATATTGAATAATGCAGCAGACTTCAGCAGTGGAGTTGCGAACTTGACTAGTTTAGGTCTGAAATTCACAGGTAATGCTGGTGCAGGAACCTTTACCTTCACCCCAGCTACGGGTACGGCAGTGACAAGCGCTAGCATTACTTTGAGTCCAGGTGAAGCCACTAAATTGCTTGTTACAGGAACTGGTACACAAACGGCAGGAGGTACTCAGACGATTACCGTAACGGCTAAAGATGCGAATGGAAATACAGCTACAACCTATACAGGTACTAAATCAATTACCTTCTCAGGAGCAGCAACCTCGAGTAGTCCAGCTACTGTACCAACGGTAGCTAGTACCAATTTTGGAACAGCAACGAGCATGAGCTTTAGCAATGGAGTAGCCACCGCGAGCATGGC
>NZ_JBEWZH010000034.1:0-474 GCF_045310485.1 Aquirufa salirivi | reverse complement strand
ATACGGTAACAGGCTTTGATGCGAGTAGCAATAACATTACCGTAAGCACTAGCTTAAGCGGAGCCATCACTGGATTATCAGGCACGAATAAATTAAACAATGCTGGCGACTTTAGCAGCGGAGTAGCGAACTTAACGAGCTTAGGCTTGACGTTCACAGGAACGATAGGATCAGGAACCTTCACGTTCACTCCAGCCACAGGAACAGCAATAACTAGTTCCAGTGTGACAGTCAATCCTGGAGCCGCCACGAAATTAGTAGTGACAGGATCAGCTACTCAAACAGCTGGAACTAGTAATTCGATAACGATTACGGCCAAAGATGCAAGTGGTAATACGGTAACTGGATATACAGGTTCTAAGAACTTAACTTTCTCAGGAGCAACGAGCTCAACAGCGCCAGTTACAACACCTAAGGTAACCAATACCGCAGCAGCGGATATTGCATTTGGAACCACCACCGCCTTGACTTTTG
>NZ_JBEWZH010000033.1:0-495 GCF_045310485.1 Aquirufa salirivi | reverse complement strand
GAACCGTGAGTGGTTTAGGTTCAGGAGGTACTAATGTATTGAATCAAGTGGGTGATTTTACCAGCGGTGTGGCTAATTTAACCACCGATGGAATGATCTATACGGGAACATCAGGTTCAGGAACCTTCACCTTTACACCCGCATCAGGAACTGCAGCAACAAGCTCTAGCATTACAATGAATGCTGGAGCAGCGACTAAATTAGTAGTCACTGGAACAGGAACACAAACAGCAGGAGGATCACAGACTGTCACAGTAACTGCCAAAGATGCGAGTGGGAATACAGCCACGACCTATACAGGAGCTAAAAGCATTACTTTCTCAGGCGCATTAGCTTCACCTAGTCCGGCCACGACACCAACGGTAGCGGGAACCAACTTTGGAACAGCCACTAGCATGACATTCACAGCAGGTGTAGCAACAGGATCCATGATCTTGTACAAAGCAGAAGCTGCTGCGGTGAATGCCACAGATGGAACCATCAATTCCAATACAG
>NZ_JBEWZH010000032.1:0-503 GCF_045310485.1 Aquirufa salirivi | reverse complement strand
TCGCCATCCGAATCATCATCTAAGTAATTTGGAATGCGGTCTCCATCATTATCTGTATCTCGCTCATCGCTATCTCCTAACCAATCTCCATCCGAATCTTTATCTCGATAGTTTGGTCTTCCGTCTTTATCCGTGTCATTCGTCAATTCGATTTTATCGGCTATACCGTCACCATCTGAATCTAAATCCATATAATCTGGCGTTCCATCTTTGTCGGTATCGGGTACTGGCGCTGGATTGCCTTCTAAGAAATCTGCTAATCCGTTTCCGTTGACATCAGGAGCAGAACCATTTTTATCCACACGGCCATCGTAGTTATCATCGATTGTGCCACGCTTATTATCTGTTCCTTCCCAAGCATCCAAGATTCCGTCATTATCTGAATCGCTATCTAAGAAGTTCATTACACCATCTCCATCCGTATCGTATGATCTTTCTTGAGTATCTAAAATACCGTCGTTATCTGAATCTAAATCCAAGTAGTTGGCATCTCCATCTCCATC
>NZ_JBEWZH010000031.1:0-514 GCF_045310485.1 Aquirufa salirivi | reverse complement strand
TAGCCACACCGCTGGTAAAATCACCCACTTGATTCAATACATTAGTACCTCCTGAACCTAAACCACTCACGGTTCCTCCCAATGAATTGGTCACTGTCACATTATTCGTCGAAGCATTAAATCCTGTTACGGTGTTTCCATAAGCATCTTGTGCTGTCAAGGTATTCGTTCCTGTAAAGGCGGTGCCGTTTATCTGTGGACTCGCTAAGCTTACGGCTAATTTATTAAAGGCTGCCGCACTCACTGCTACTGTCAAGCGATCCGCTCCTGAGGCTGAAATACTTCCGTCGGTCACAGCCACAACAGCTGATTCTACGTTGTATAACTTCATGTTGGTCGTTACAGTACCTGAGGCAAAGGTCAAGGCGGTGGTGGTTCCAAAAGCAATATCCGCTGCTGCGGTATTGGTTACCTTAGGTGTTGTTACTGGGGCTGTTGAGCTGGTAGCTCCTGAGAAAGTTAAGTTCTTAGAACCGGTATAAGTGGTTACCGTATTACCACTCGCATCTTTGGC
>NZ_JBEWZH010000030.1:0-525 GCF_045310485.1 Aquirufa salirivi | reverse complement strand
TAATCACAAACTTATTGGCCGATCCACTATTGATATCGATACTTCCACTCGTTACCGCCGTACCTGTGGCTGGAGTAAACGTGAAGCTTCCTGAACCTACTGTTCCTGTGTACTTCAAGCCTAAGCTTGTCAAGTTCGCTACTCCACTGCTAAAGTCAACAGCACTGTTCAATTTATCGGTTCCTGATAATCCTGTTATGCTACCCGTTAAGCCTGTCGTTGTTACCGTGATGTTATTCGCACTTGCATCAAAGCCCGTTACCGTATTGCCATAAGCATCCAAGGCTGTCAAAGTATTGCTACCTGTAAAGGCTACTCCATTGGCTTGAGAACCAACTAGACTTACTGCTAATTTAGTCATCGTCGATGCACTAACAGCTACCGTCAAGCGATCGGATCCTGAGGCTGAAATACTTCCGTCGGTCACAGCCACAACAGCTGATTCCACGTTGTATAACTTCATGTTGGTCGTCACAGCTCCCGAAGCAAAAGTCAAGGCGGTGGTGGTTCCAAATGCAATATCCG
>NZ_JBEWZH010000029.1:0-565 GCF_045310485.1 Aquirufa salirivi | reverse complement strand
CCAACGGTAGTTTTGCTTCGGCTACCTCAACCACCAATGGAAGTGGTATTGCTACTGTTGTGTTCACTTCGCATACCGTTGCAGGTACTGCCACTACCGTGACAGCTACTACTTCGGCTATTTCTGGAACATCTTCTACCATCACCACCGTGGCGGGGGCTGCTAGTAAGTACCTCGTTACTTCTTCGTCTTCGTCTCCTGTGGCTGGGGCTACTGTAACCATCTCGGCTCAGTTAGCCGATGCCAATGACAATCCAGTTGCTACTTCAGGACAAACCGTTACTTGGACCAAGTCCAATGCCAACGGTAGTTTTGCTTCGGCTACCTCAACAACTAATGGAAGTGGTGTGGCTACTGTTGTGTTCACTTCGCATACCGTTGCAGGTACTGCCACTACTGTGACAGCTACTACTTCGGCTATTTCTGGAACATCTTCCACCATCACCACCGTGGCGGGGGCTGCGAGTAAGTACCTCGTTACTTCTTCGTCTTCTTCTCCTGTGGCGGGTGCTACTGTAACCATCTCGGCTCAGTTAGCCGATGCCAATGACAATCCAGTTGCTAC
>NZ_JBEWZH010000028.1:0-601 GCF_045310485.1 Aquirufa salirivi | reverse complement strand
GTGGCTGGGGCTGCGGATGCTACAGCTTCTACCTTAACTCCTACATCGGCAAGTATTACAGCGAATGGGGCTTCTACTCAGGTGTTAACTGTCACTGCTAAAGATGCTAATGGCAACAATGTGGGTACTGGTGGGGCGACAGTCACCATCACTAAATCTTCTGGTACTGGATCTATTGGTTCGGTTACCGATGTTGGAAATGGTACCTATACAGCTACGGTAACTTCTCCTACTGCCGTTGGTTCTGGGGTGTTTGTTGCCACTTTAGGTGCAGCTCAAGTCAAAAGTGGTTCAGGTTCTCAAACTCAATCTACCATTACTTATACGGCTGGTGCGGCTAGTAAGTACCTCGTTACTTCTTCGTCTTCGTCTCCTGTGGCGGGTGCTACTGTAACCATCTCGGCTCAGCTAGCCGATGCCAATGACAATCCAGTTGCTACCTCAGGACAAACCGTGACTTGGACCAAGTCCAACGCCAACGGTAGTTTTGCTTCGGCTACCTCAACCACCAATGGAAGTGGTATTGCTACTGTTGTGTTCACTTCGCATACCGTTGCAGGTACTGCCACTACCGTGACAGCTACTACTTCGGCTATTTCTG
>NZ_JBEWZH010000027.1:0-605 GCF_045310485.1 Aquirufa salirivi | reverse complement strand
TTAAGTTCGCTACGCCGGATGTAAAGTCGCCAGCATTGTTCAATTTATCGGTTCCTGATAATCCTGTTATGCTACCCGTTAAGCCTGTCGTTGTTACCGTGATGTTATTCGCACTTGCATCAAAGCCCGTTACCGTATTGCCATAAGCATCCAAGGCAGTTAAGGTATTCGTACCCGTAAACGCTACTGCATTAATCTGTGGTCCTACCAAGCTCAAGGCTAATTTACTAAATGCCGCTGGGCTTACAGCTACGCTCAAGCGATCTGAACCGCTCGTTGTCACTGAGCCATCTGTGGCTACAACCACTGCTGACTCTACTCTAAATAAGCTCATGCTCACTGTAGCTACTCCATTGCTGAAGGTCACGCTCGTGGCTGTACCAAAGTTCGTGCTTGCTACAGTTGGGTTGGTAGCTGGGCTACTTGAAGCATTCGCTCCACTGAACGTGATCGACTTAGCTCCTGTATAGCCTGTTGCTGTGTTGCCACTCGCATCTTTGGCGGTAATCGTAATGTTTTGGCTAGCTCCTGCTGTTTGTGTACCTGTTCCTGTAATGATGAACTTGCTAGCAGAACCTGCGCCTATCGTTACATTCGCACTCGTT
>NZ_JBEWZH010000026.1:0-605 GCF_045310485.1 Aquirufa salirivi | reverse complement strand
AGCTTAGGCTTGAAGTACACAGGAACAGTAGGTTCAGGAAGCTTCACGTTTACTCCAGCCACAGGTACGGCGGTAACGAGTGGAAGTATCGATATCAATAGTGGATCGGCCAATAAGTTTGTGATTACAGGAAGCGGAACACAGACAGCAGGTACAAGTCAAACAATTACGATCACGGCGAAAGATGCACAAGGAAATACGGTAACAACTTACACAGGAGCTAAGAGTTTAACCTTCTCAGGAGCGAATAATTCTAGCTCACCAGTTACGTCACCTAAAGTAGGAAGTACTGACTTTGGCACAGCTACGAGTGTGACCTTCAGCAATGGAGTAGCCACAGCGAGCATGAGCTTATACAAAGTGGAGTCTGCTTCAATCAGTGTGACAGACGGCAGCTTGACAGCGAGTGGAGCAGGAGAATTAGCTGTTGGCGTATCGGTAGGAAGCTTTGCTAAGTTTAGTGTAGCGATTGCTGGACCACAAACTTCAGGTACAGCGTTTACAGGAACAAATACCTTAACGGCACAAGATGCTTATGGCAATACGGTAACAGGCTTTAGTGCTGCCAGCAATAACGTAACAGTAACAGCTAGTTTAACAGGAAG
>NZ_JBEWZH010000025.1:0-608 GCF_045310485.1 Aquirufa salirivi | reverse complement strand
ACCCAACGGTGGGGGGCACGAACGTTGGTACAGCCACGAGCGTGAGCTTCAGCAATGGAGTAGCCACAGCGAGCCTGAGCTTGTATCAAGTAGAATCAGCGGTCGTAGCAGCAACGGATGGAAGCATTAATGCTGCAGGGGCTGACCGTTTGAGTGTAGCAGTTTCTACAGGTAGCTTCTCGACCTTTGTGGTTACTATTAGTAGTCCACAGCAAAGTGGAACAGGGTTTACTTTCGGTGGTACCAATACTTTAACAGCGAAAGATGCTTATGGTAATACAGTAACGACATTTGATGCTTCAACCAATAATGTTACAGTAACTAGTAGCTTGCTTGGAACAATCACTGGATTATCTGGAGTAAATAAGTTGTCAGGATCTGGTGACTTTGTGAGTGGTGTAGCCAATATTAGCAATTTAACTTATACAGGTGTAGCAGGTATTGGAACCTTCACGTTCACTCCAGCCACAGGAATAGCCGCAACGAGTGCGAATGTAACGATAGGCGCAGGTTCTGCTAGCAAGTTCATCATTACAGGAACAGGTACACAAACAGCAGGAGCTAGCCAAAACATTACGATTACCGCCAAAGATGCGAGTGGCAACACA
>NZ_JBEWZH010000024.1:0-651 GCF_045310485.1 Aquirufa salirivi | reverse complement strand
AATCAATTACCTTCTCAGGAGCAGCAACCTCGAGTAGTCCAGCTACTGTACCAACGGTAGCTAGTACCAATTTTGGAACAGCAACGAGCATGAGCTTTAGCAATGGAGTAGCCACCGCGAGCATGGCCTTGTACAAAGCAGAAAGCGCTACCATAGCTGCAACCGACGGAACCTTGTCGGCCACCGGAGCAGATCGTTTATCCGTAACAGTGAGTGCAGCTACTTACAGCAAATTAGCTGTGAGCTTATCGACACCACAAGTGAATGGTACTGCCTTCACAGGAACGAATACCTTAACGGCACAAGATGCCTATGGCAATACGGTATCTAGCTTTGATGCCAGTGCGAATAATGTAACCGTAACAACGAGCTTAACAGGAGCTATTACAGGATTATCAGGAACAAATAAATTGAGCAGTGCTGGCGACTTTACTGCAGGAGTGGCGAATTTGACGAGCCAATTAATCTTCACAGGAACAGTAGGAACAGGCACCTTTACCTTCACTCCACAAAGTGGAACAGCCGTAACGAGTGGAAGTGTACAGATCAACTCTGGAGCCGCCGATCATTTGATGATTACGGGATCTGCGAGTCAGAATGCTGGGGAAGCCCAAACGATCACGATAAGAGCAGTAGATGCGAGTCATAATA
>NZ_JBEWZH010000023.1:163-749 GCF_045310485.1 Aquirufa salirivi | reverse complement strand
GGTGCTGCATTATTAACGGTAATACGTACAACTGCAGTAGTACTACCTGTACCATTGGTAGCAGTTACGGTATAATCTGTTGCCGGACTAGTGACAGAAGGGTTTCCACTAATCACACCGGTTGTGGTATTGAAAGATAAACCCGTAGGTAGTGGAGTCGAAATACTATAGCTAGTAACTGTCCCTGTAACCGTTGGTGATAAACTAGAAATAGTTGATCCAACGGTATACACATTTGGAGTAGTATAACTCAAGCCTGTCGGTGCTGCATTATTAACGGTAATACGTACAACTGCAGTAGTACTACCTGTACCATTGGTAGCAGTTACGGTATAATCTGTTGCCGGACTAGTGACAGAAGGGTTTCCGCTAATTACCCCGGTGGTGGTATTGAATAATAAACCCGTTGGTAATGGAGTCGAAATACTATAGCTAGTAACTGTCCCTGTAACCGTTGGAGATAAACTAGAAATAGTTGATCCAACGGTATACACATTTGGAGTAGTATAACTCAAGCCTGTCGGTGCTGCATTATTAACGGTAATACGTACAACTGCAGTAGTACTACCTGTACCATTGGTAGCAG
>NZ_JBEWZH010000022.1:0-1086 GCF_045310485.1 Aquirufa salirivi | reverse complement strand
GAACCGTGAGTGGTTTAGGTTCAGGAGGTACTAATGTATTGAATCAAGTGGGTGATTTTACCAGCGGTGTGGCTAATTTAACCACCGATGGAATGATCTATACGGGAACATCAGGTTCAGGAACCTTTACTTTTACTCCAGCTACTGGAACAGCAGTAACGAGTCCATCTAGGACCATTAGCCCCGGTGCAGCTACGAAATTAGTAGTGACAGGATCGGCTACTCAAACCGCCGGAGCTACAAATGCGATTACGATTACGGCCAAAGATGCAAGTGGAAATACAGCCACAACCTATACGGGAACTAAATCATTAACTTTTTCTGGGGCCAGTACAGTCGTTAGTCCATTTACTACCCCTAAAGTTGTGGATAACGGTGCTAGTGATGTTTCTTTTGGTTCGGCTACATTCTTAAATTTTAGTTCTGGTTCTGTAAGCACCAATATGAAGTTGTATAAAGTAGAATCTGCTCTTGTAGCGGTTACTGATGGTACAATTTCCGCCGCAGGAGCCGATCGCTTGACGGTAGCTGTGAGTGCAGGTACAATGACTAAGTTATTGGTTTCATTAAATAGTAGTCAAACCAATGGTTCTGCCTTTACTGGGTCCAACTTTTTAACTGCCCAAGATGCGTATAGCAATACAGTAACGACTTTTGCTGCCAATACAAATAACGTAACTGTTACAACAAGTTTGACAGGAGCGATCACAGGTTTAGGATCAGGAGTGAATAACGTGTTGAATCAAGCAGGTGATTTTGTTAGTGGCGTGGCCAACTTAACCAGCTTAGGTTTGACGTTCACAGGAACGATAGGTTCAGGAACCTTCACCTTTACGCCAGCATCCGGAACAGCAGTTACAAGTTCTAGTGTAACCATCAACGCTGGAGCAGCGACTAAATTAGTAGTGACAGGTTCAGCGACTCAGACAGCAGGAACTAGTAATTCGATAACGATTACAGCCAAAGATGCGAGTGGTAATACGGTAACCACTTATACCGGTTCTAAGAACTTAACTTTCTCAGGAGCTACCAGCTCAACAGCCCCAGTAACAACACCTAAGGTAACCAATACCGCAGCAGCGGATA
>NZ_JBEWZH010000021.1:0-2461 GCF_045310485.1 Aquirufa salirivi | reverse complement strand
GCTGTTCGATTTCTATGATTAAAACAAGTAGTTATCTATAAAAATATTAATATTTTTATTTTAGGGACTATCTCTGAATTGTATTTAGACCTTTGTAATGAATGAATCTTTAAAAGGTTTTCCTACTATTAGGTCTTATGCCACCGATTTATCATAGTCCTTTTGATACTTTCTGTTTTGAGCCACGCAAGTGAATATTCTTAAGATTAGCTTATTTCGTACAGCATTTAAAACTAGCATTTTATTCTTTTTCTCTTCGCTTACTTTTCTTTCATAATAATTTTTCAATTCTCCATTGCTTGTTATAGCGGATAGAGCCGACATGTGTAGGAGCTTTTTCATGGTTTTGTCTGCCAAATGCGAGACTCTACCTCTGCCTCTAAAAATACCTGATTCCCTTACAAAAGGAGCTACACCCGAATAACATGCAAACTTTTTGGGATTGCTGATGTCTTTAAATTCATTGGTAGTAATAAGTACTTGAACAGCTGTAACTGGACCAATACCGGTTACCGAAGTTATCAAGCTAAATAAACGATTGAGTTCTTCATCTGAAGCAATGATTTGATCAATAATTTTTTCGGTCCGTTTTAAACTTTCTTTAATGCTATCGATAGCCTTTTTGCACAATTGATTGGCTTGTTTTTGAAGGCTTTTGTCCATAAAATCTGCCCCCTCCTTTAGTGGAGTACTAAGCATTTTACAAGAGCTAATCAGGCGGGCTCGTAGCGTTGTATAATGCGACAATTGATTAATTACAGCTCTTTTAGGTTTCCAAAGACGAACTTCTTCTCGATTCTTATAAGCGTACTCGGCTATTCGAATCGCATCGACCTTATCGTTTTTCCCTCGCAGGTTACCCATGGAATTCTTTATTTGCAAAGCAGACTCCAACCAACAATTACCCTTGTTCTTGTGCAAATATGAAACTAATGGATTGTTATATATTCCTGTATGCTCCATACAAAATACAGCATCAGACAAACTGAAGTCTGGGAGTTTATTTAAATCCTTCATAAAACCACTTATGGCCTGGGCTGTGTTCGCCGTTTCTTTGTGGAATAAGAAGTTTTTACCATGCAATACAGCAAAGTCTAGTTCGTTTTTTGACACATCTATGCCAATGAAATAAGTAAATTCCATACCTTTATAAGGTTTATAATTGAAACAATAAACAAAGGTTTTAACAAGTTTTAAACACCACCAATACCTTAATAATGAGCCTGGATACTCTAATTTCTATTCGGTGCCAAAGTTTAAAACAGGCGACAGGGGATTGAATCGAACAATAGGCCCAAAACCTTGACATGTTCTTAATGCGCCCCTGTCGCTGTTAAATCTTAAAACAAAAGTGTTGATATTTTATTGAAATAATTCAATGGGTCAAAGCTAAAGGACATGTTCCGAAGGGTCATGTCGAACGACAGATAATAGGGATTTGTAATCCCAGATTAAATATTAAAACTTATAAGACATTTTCCAAGGGATCAAAAGGACTATTATGCTATATCAAGCTCCAACAAACCCTTTCTTGTACCATAATAATCGCTACAACTGCTATACATGTATTCTTCTTCCTTTTCAATAAACCCTGCTCTAACAGGATTTAAATGGATGTAATCTAATTTATTTTCAAAGAATGATTGAGTTAGAATTTCTTTAGCATGATAACCAGCTTGCCAAAAACAGATTTGTTCATCTTTTGTAAATAGCCAAAGCAACCAATTTTTCCTGCTTTCTTCAGGATTGGATTTAATAGCTTCAAAAATTTGTTTAGAGGTGAATTTTTTGAAATCGCGTATGATGTTGGATAGATTTTCAGCTTCACTTCTAACAATCAAATGGATATGATTGCTCATGATTACCCAAGCATGAATTTTTAGGCCTTTCTTTTGTTGACAATAGCGTAAACTATCCAATATGATATCGACATATAGTTTCCTCGTAAATACATCAACCCATTGATGGACGGTACAGGTAATAAAATATTGTCCTTGGGGTTCTTGAATGGAATAGGCATGAGCCATGGTGGAAGATTAAATTGACAAATAGTGGTGCTTTTGTCTTCAAAAATAAAACAGCAAATGAACAATTGTAATCTGTAAACTGATAACGGTGGTACGAAATCAGTTTATTGGAGTATTGATGATTTATTGGGATATGTCTGGGATTAAATATCCATTTCAAATAAACTATGGAGCTGATAAAGTTGGCTGAGGTTCTCGAATTTGGCTGAGGCTCTCGAAGCCAACTCTAATATTATCATGGAATTACAAATCCCTTTCATCTATCGTTCGACATGACCCTTTGGTTTACACCGAAACGTAGAGAGGTGAACATGTCCTTTAGCTTTGACCCATTGAATTATTTCAATAAAATATCAACACTTTTGTTTTAAGATTTAACAGCGACAGGGGCGCATTAAGAACATGTCAAGGTTTTGGGCCTATTGTTCGATTCA
>NZ_JBEWZH010000020.1:321-1423 GCF_045310485.1 Aquirufa salirivi | reverse complement strand
TCCCTGTAACCGTTGGTGATAAACTAGAAATAGTTGATCCAACGGTATACACATTTGGAGTAGTATAACTCAAGCCTGTCGGTGCTGCATTATTAACGGTAATACGTACAACTGCAGTAGTACTACCCGTGCCATTGGTAGCAGTTACGGTATAATCTGTTGCAGGACTAGTGACAGAAGGGTTTCCGCTAATTACCCCAGTGGTGGTATTGAATAATAAACCCGTTGGTAATGGAGTCGAAATACTATAGCTAGTAACTGTCCCTGTAACCGTTGGAGATAAACTAGTAATAGTTGATCCCACAGTATACACATTTGGAGTTGTATAGCTTAATGCGCTTGGTGCGGCTGCATTGACTGTAATATTAATTTGGTTTGAAGTCGTACTTCCGAAACCATTCGTGGCAGTTACTGTATAATTGGTAGCTGCACTAGTCACAGTAGGTGTACCACTTATTACACCCGTTGTGGTGTTAATACTTAAACCTGTAGGTAGGGCAGGAGCAATTGAATAGGAATTCACACCTCCCGTTACCGTCGGACTCAATGCGGTAATGGCTGACCCTACCGTGTATACATGTGGGGTAGTATAACTCAAACCACTTGGTGCAGCTGTATTGACCGTTATCCTGACAACAGCTGTAGTACTACCCGTGCCATTGGTAGCCGTAACAGTATAATCTGTTGCCGGACTAGTGACAGAAGGGTTTCCACTAATTACCCCAGTGGTGGTATTGAATAATAAACCCGTTGGTAATGGAGTCGAAATGCTATAGCTAGTCACGGTACCTGTAACGGTTGGGCTTAAACTGGTGATGGTTGTACCAACAGAATACACGTTGGGAGTTGTATAGCTTAATGCGCTTGGAGCGGCTGCATTGACTGTTATCCTGACAACGGCTGTAGTGCTACCTGTGACATTGGTAGCCGTAACAGTATAATCTGTTGCCGGACTAGTGACAGAAGGGTTTCCGCTAATTACCCCAGTGGTGGTATTGAATAATAAACCCGTTGGTAATGGAGTCGAAATGCTATAGCTAGTCACGGTACCTGTAACGGTTGGGCTTAAACTGGTGATGGTTGTACCAACAGAATACACGTT
>NZ_JBEWZH010000020.1:0-223 GCF_045310485.1 Aquirufa salirivi | reverse complement strand
TTGGGAGTTGTATAGCTTAATGCGCTTGGAGCGGCTGCATTGACTGTTATCCTGACAACGGCTGTAGTGCTACCTGTGACATTGGTAGCAGTTACGGTATAATCTGTTGCCGGGCTAGTGACAGAAGGGTTTCCACTAATTACCCCAGTGGTGGTATTGAATAATAAACCCGTTGGTAATGGAGTCGAAATACTATAGCTAGTAACTGTCCCTGTAACGGTAG
>NZ_JBEWZH010000019.1:0-1542 GCF_045310485.1 Aquirufa salirivi | reverse complement strand
ATGCTTATGGCAATACGGTAACAGGCTTTGATGCGAGTAGCAATAACATTACCGTAAGCACTAGCTTAAGCGGAGCCATCACTGGATTATCAGGCACGAATAAATTAAACAATGCTGGCGACTTTAGCAGCGGAGTAGCAAGCGTAAGTAGCTTGATCTATACAGGAACAGCAGGAACAGGAACCTTCACGTTCACTCCAGCCACAGGAGGATCTGTTACTAGTTCTAATATAAGTTTCAATTCAGGAGTAGCTTCTCGTTTATTAGTTTCTCCTATATCATCCTTTTCGGCGGGAACTTTACAATCATTAATAGTTTCATTGGTGGATGCATCTGGCAATCTGGTTAATTCGAATGAAAATGGCAAAATAACATTATCGGTAAAAACGGGTTCAGGGACTATTCTTGGCACGATTTCTGTTGATATACTTTCAGGGCAAAATACCATAACTTTTACAAATTGGTCGTATAACAAAAATGAGTCTGGAGTAATAATTTCAGCTCTTGCCAGTTCTTCCAATACAGGTAATTTACATGGGAAAGTGGGAGATTCTAATTCCTTTTTAGTATCTCCAGGAACACCTTACAAGTATTTTGTTACTTCGACTCAATCAACGACTAGAGCTGGGAGCCCGTTTACCGTTAAAGTAATAGCCAAAGATGAATTTGGTAATATTTGTACCAACATGTCATCGGCCCAAATGATTCAGTTTTGGGGAGCTAATAAAGCACCCAATGGTGTAGATAATCCCCAAGCTGGACTACCATCTGTCACGACATTTTCAACAGTGGTTTCAAACATTATGGGAGAATCAAATAAGAAATTATCCAATAGTATTATTGCCAATTTGTTTATTGCTACTGATAAATCAGCTGCACATAGTGCAGAATTTAATTTAGTTCAGAGTAGTTTGAATGCATTTGGATCTAGTTTTTCTGTAAATTTTGTTAATGGAGAAGCTAATGCTCAATTGATTTTAGTTAAAACTGAATTGGCGTATTTAGAAGCAATTAAATCTACTGGTACACCATCAAATTCGAATGTTGACAAATTCTCGATGCAAGTTACTGCAGCTGATTTTTCAACTTTTACATACAATTTAGATCCCAAACAAGATGCAGGGAAATTGATTTCAGGGTTTATGACAGCCATAGATACTTATGGAAATACAATTACTAATTTTAATGCGTCATTGAATCCTGTCACAATCTTAGTGAAGTTGATTGTTGGTGGAATTGTAAGCGATCAGAAGACTGTTATATTAAATAAATCAACTGATTATGTTAACGGGGTTGCCTATTTTTCTATTTTGGGTAATTTGTTCCCCAATGCTTTGTCGGGATCCATTCAAATAGCTATCACTCCAAATGTGGGTACTTCTGTACAATCGTCAATTATCGTTATGGTACCATCGGATACCGACGGAGATAGCGTCTCTGATGAGCAAGAATTAGCCGATAAGACCGACTTGAACGATGGTTGTTCTTATTTGATGAGCTCGTTTGTGATGTCGAAAACATCCGCAGGATGGAAAGCGATGG
>NZ_JBEWZH010000018.1:0-1908 GCF_045310485.1 Aquirufa salirivi | reverse complement strand
CAACAAGCTCTAGCATTACGATGAATGCTGGTGCAGCGACTAAATTAGTAGTCACAGGAACAGGAACACAAACAGCAGGTGGAAGTCAAACCCTTACGGTTACAGCAAAAGATGCAAATGGTAATACAGCCACGACCTATACCGGAGCTAAAAGCATTACTTTCTCAGGCGCATTAGCTTCACCTAGTCCGGCCACTACACCAACGGTAGCAGGAACCAACTTTGGAACAGCCACTAGCATGACATTCACAGCAGGTGTAGCAACAGGATCCATGATCTTGTACAAAGCAGAAGCTGCTGCGGTGAATGCCACAGATGGAACCATCAATTCCAATACAGGAGGTACGTTGAATGTGACGGTGAGTCCAGCTACGATAAATAAGTTTGGACTTAATTTGGCAGTTGCTCAAACCAATGGTTTGAATTGGACAGGTGTCAACACAGTAGCTGCTCAAGATTCCTATGGTAATACGGTAACAAGTTATGATGCTAGTTCAAATGCGGTAACAGTCACCAATTCTTTAGGAGGGGTTGTTAGCGGATTGGGATCAGGAGGAAATAATGTATTGAATCAGGCAGGTGATTTTGTCAGTGGTATCGCTGATTTAACCAGTTTAGGTATAAGGTACACAGGGGTTACTGGTACAGGTACTTATACATTTACTTCTACGACAGGTGGTGTTACAGGCAGTGATGTGGTATTAATAAGTGCTGGTGCAGCCACTAGGTTAGTTGTGACGGGTAATAGTACGCAAACAGCAGGTGGTTCACAAGTAATTACCATTACTGCCAAAGATGCGAGTGGGAACACTGACCTTACTTATTCAGGAAGTAAATCACTTACATTTTCAGGAGCTAGCAGCTCCATTAATCCAGTTACCGTACCAACGGTAGCAGGTACAAATTTTGGTTCATCAACGAGTCTTACATTTACGAATGGTGTTGCAACTGCCAGTATGATTGTTTATCATGCTGAAAGTGCATTGGTATCTGTCACAGATGGAAGTATTTCCGCAGCAGGAGCCGATCGTTTATCGTTAACAGTAGGCGAGTCGTCCTTTACTAAATTGGCGGTAAGCTTAACAAGTCCTCAAACCAATGGTTCAGGATTTACAGGAACCAATACCTTGACAGCGCAAGATGCTTATGGTAACGCCGTTACCAATTTTAATGCAGCAACGAATAATGTCACGGTTACTTCTTCATTGACTGGTGCAGTTACGGGTTTTTCTGGTGGAAATGTGATGAATTCCATTGGTAGTTTTGTAAATGGTGTATCAAACTTAACTGGGGCATTGATATTCTCTGGAACGACAGGTTCAGGAACATTTACCTTTACACCCGCATCAGGAACAGCAGCAACAAGTTCTAGCATTACGATGAATGCTGGAGCAGCGACTAAATTAGTAGTCACAGGAACAGGAACACAAACAGCAGGAGGATCACAGACGGTCACAGTAACTGCCAAAGATGCGAGTGGCAATACAGCCACGACCTATACCGGAGCTAAAAGCATTACTTTCTCAGGCGCATTAGCTTCACCTAGTCCGGCCACTACACCAACGGTAGCGGGTACCAACTTTGGAACAGCCACTAGCATGACATTCACAGCAGGTGTAGCTACAGGATCCATGATCTTGTACAAAGCAGAAGCTGCTGCGGTGAATGCCACAGATGGAACGATCAATTCGAATACGGGTGGAACATTAGCTGTAACAGTTTCAGAATCAAGTATGACGAAGTTGGCTGTAAGCTTAACAAGTCCACAGATTAATGGCACAGCCTTTACAGGAACGAATACCTTGACCGCACAAGATGCTTATGGTAATACAGTAACAGGATTTAGTGCAGCAGGAAATAACATAACAGTAAGTACCACATTAACAGGAGCTATTTCAGGCTTATCAG
>NZ_JBEWZH010000017.1:0-2141 GCF_045310485.1 Aquirufa salirivi | reverse complement strand
TAATCACAAACTTATTGGCCGATCCACTATTGATATCGATACTTCCACTCGTTACCGCCGTACCTGTGGCTGGAGTAAACGTGAAGCTTCCTGAACCTACTGTTCCTGTGTACTTCAAGCCTAAGCTCGTTAAGTTCGCTACGCCGGATGTAAAGTCGCCAGCATTGTTCAATTTATCGGTTCCTGATAATCCTGTTATGCTACCCGTTAAGCCTGTCGTTGTTACCGTGATGTTATTCGCACTTGCATCAAAGCCTGTTACCGTATTGCCATAAGCATCCAAGGCTGTTAAGGTATTCGTACCCGTAAACGCTACTGCATTAATCTGTGGTCCTACTAAGCTCAAGGCTAATTTGCTAAATGCCGCTGGGCTTACAGCTACGCTCAAGCGATCGGAACCTGAGGCTGAAATACTTCCGTCGGTCACAGCCACAACAGCTGATTCCACGTTGTATAACTTCATGTTGGTCGTCACAGCTCCCGAAGCAAAAGTCAAGGCGGTGGTGGTTCCAAATGCAATATCCGCTGCTGCGGTATTGGTTACCTTAGGTGTTGTAACTGGCGCTGTTGAGCTCGTTGCTCCTGAGAAAGTTAAGTTCTTAGAACCTGTATAACCCGTTACCGTATTTCCACTTGCATCTTTGGCTGTAATCGTTATCGAATTACTAGTTCCTGCTGTCTGAGTCGCTGAACCTGTCACTACTAATTTAGTCGCTGCTCCAGCGTTGATGGTTACACTAGAACTTGTAGCTGCTGTTCCTGATACAGGCGTAAAGGTGAAGGTTCCTGATCCTATCGTTCCTGTGAACGTCAAGCCTAAGCTCGTTAAGTTCGCTACTCCACTACTAAAGTCGCCAGCATTGTTTAATTTATTCGTGCCTGATAATCCAGTGATGGCTCCGCTTAAGCTAGTGCTTACGGTAATGTTATTGCTACTCGCATCAAAGCCTGTTACCGTATTGCCATAAGCATCCAAGGCCGTTAAGCTATTGGTGCCACTAAAGGATGTTCCACTCACTTGTGGACTCGTTAAGCTAACGGCCAATTTACTGAATGATCCTGCGCTTACTGCTACACTCAAACGGTCAGCCCCTGCAGCGCTGATGCTTCCATCCGTTGCTGCTACGACCGCTGATTCTACTTGATACAAGCTCAGGCTCGCTGTGGCTACTCCATTGCTGAAGCTCACGCTCGTGGCTGTACCAACGTTCGTGCCCCCCACCGTTGGGTTCGTGGTTGGACTTGATGAAGCATTCGCTCCACTGAACGTGATCGACTTGATGCCTGTATAACCCGTTGCCGTGTTGCCACTCGCATCCTTGGCTGTGATCGTAATCGTTTGGCTTGCTCCCGCTGTTTGGGTGCCTGTTCCCGTGATAATCAATTTAGTGGCTGCGCCTGCTCCTATGGTCACAGAACTTGATCCTGTCGCACCGCCAGTTGTTGCCGTGGCGGTAAATGTTCCATTACCTATATTACCTGTAAATAGTAGAGCACTGGCAACATTAGCTACACCACTCACAAAATCCCCTGCTCCACTTAATTTATTGGTACCAGATAAACCTGTAATACTTCCTGTTAAGCTAGCTGTTATTGTTACATGATTCGTAGATGCATCAAAACCTGTTACGGTATTGCCATAGGCATCCTGTGCGGTGATGGTATTTGTTCCTGTAAATGCCACTCCACTACTTTGTGGGGAATTAAAATTCAAGGCAAATTTACTCAAGCTGGATGATCCCACCGTAATGCTTAATCGATCAGAACCAGCCGCTGCCAACGAACCATCATTAACTGCCACCATAGCTGATTCAGCATGGTAAAGACCTAAAGTAGCCGTGGCTACTCCATTGCTGAAAGTCACGGATGTTGCTGTACCAAATGCCGTAGAATTTGCGGTTGGATTTGTGGTAGGCGAAGAAGAACTAGCTGCACCTGAGAACGTTAAACTCTTGGCTCCTGTGTAGGTAGTTACCGTATTTCCTTGTGCGTCTTTCGCGGTGATCGTAATTGATTGTGTAGTACCTGCGGTTTGTGTACCTGTTCCAGTGATCACCAAACGGTTGGCAGAACCCGCGTTCATGGTAATACTTCCACTCGTTACCGCCGTACCTGTGGCTGGAGTAAACGTGAAGCTTCCT
>NZ_JBEWZH010000016.1:0-3761 GCF_045310485.1 Aquirufa salirivi | reverse complement strand
CTGATAAGCCTGAAATAGCTCCTGTTAATGTGGTACTTACTGTTATGTTATTTCCTGCTGCACTAAATCCTGTTACTGTATTACCATAAGCATCTTGTGCGGTCAAGGTATTCGTTCCTGTAAAGGCGGTGCCGCTGATCTGTGGGCTTGTTAAACTTACCGCCAACTTCGTCATACTTGATTCTGAAACTGTTACAGCTAATGTTCCACCCGTATTCGAATTGATGGTTCCATCTGTGGCATTCACCGCAGCAGCTTCTGCTTTGTACAAGATCATCGAACCTGTCGCAACACCAGCTGTAAAGGTCAAACTAGTGGCTGTTCCAAAGTTGGTTCCCGCTACCGTTGGCGTAGTGGCCGGACTAGGTGAAGCTAATGCGCCTGAGAAAGTAATGCTTTTAGCTCCTGTATAGGTCGTGGCTGTATTGCCACTCGCATCTTTGGCAGTTACTGTAACGGTCTGTGATCCTCCCGCTGTTTGTGTTCCTGTTCCAGTAACAACTAATTTAGTCGCTGCTCCAGCATTCATCGTAATGCTAGAACTTGTTGCTGCTGTTCCTGATGCGGGTGTAAATGTAAAGGTTCCTGATCCTATGGTTCCAGTGAATTTCAAGCCTAAGCTTGTCAAGTTCGCCACGCCACTCGAGAAGTTAGCTAATTGGTTAATCACATTATTTACTCCACTTCCCAATCCACTCACCGTTCCCGATAAGCTCGTTGTTACTGTAATGTTATTGCCCGAAGCATCAAATCCTGTTACGGTATTACCATAAGCATCTTGAGCTGTCAAGGTATTCGTGCCTGTAAAGGCGGTGCCGTTTATCTGTGGACTCGCTAAGCTTACAGCTAATTTGTTGAAACTTGCTGCACTCACTGCTACAGTCAAGCGATCTGCTCCTGCGGCGGAAATACTTCCGTCGGTCACAGCCACGACAGCTGATTCTACGTTGTATAACTTCATGTTGGTCGTCACAGTACCCGAAGCAAAAGTCAAGGCGGTGGTAGTTCCAAAGGCGATATCCGCTGCTGCGGTATTGGTTACCTTAGGTGTCGTTACTGGCGCAGTAGAACTAGTTGCTCCTGAGAAAGTTAAGTTCTTAGAACCGGTATAAGTGGTTACCGTATTACCACTCGCATCTTTGGCGGTAATCGTAATCGAATTACTCGTTCCAGCTGTTTGAGTAGCCGAACCTGTCACTACTAATTTCGTGGCAGCTCCAGGATTGACTGTCACACTGGAACTAGTTATTGCTGTTCCAGTTGCAGGAGTGAAAGTAAAAGTACCTGAACCTGAAGTTCCCGTATAGATAATTCCATCGGTGGTTAAATTAGCTACACCGCTGGTAAAATCACCTACTTGATTCAGTACATTAGTACCTCCTGAACCTAAACCACTCACAGTTCCTCCCAATGAATTGGTCACTGTTACATTATTCGTCGATGCATTAAATCCTGTAGCCGTATTACCATAAGCATCTTGTGCGGTCAAGGTATTCGTTCCTGTAAAGGCTGTGCCGTTTGTCTGTGGACTCGTTAAGCTTACCGCCAATTTCGTCATCGTTGATGAACTCACCGTCACATTCAACGTACCTCCTGTATTGGAATTGATGGTTCCATCTGTGGCATTCACCGCAGCAGCTTCTGCTTTGTACAAGATCATGGATCCTGTAGCTACACCTGCTGTGAATGTCATGCTAGTGGCTGTTCCAAAGTTGGTTCCCGCTACCGTTGGCGTAGTGGCCGGACTAGGTGAAGCTAATGCGCCTGAGAAAGTAATACTTTTAGCTCCGGTATAGGTCGTGGCTGTATTCCCACTCGCATCCTTTGCTGTTACCGTAACCGTCTGTGATCCTCCTGCTGTTTGTGTTCCTGTTCCTGTGACTACTAATTTAGTCGCTGCTCCAGCATTCATTGTAATGCTAGAGCTAGTAATTGCTGTTCCTGATGCGGGTGTAAAGGTAAAGGTTCCTGAACCAGAGGTTCCTGTGAATGTCATGCCTAAGCTTGTTAAGTTCGCCACTCCACTAACAAAATCTCCTGCTTGATTCAACACATTGTTCACTCCTGATCCTAAACCTGTGATCGCTCCTGTCAAACTCGTTGTTACAGTTACGTTATTTGTATTGGCAGCAAAAGTCGTTACCGTATTGCCATACGCATCTTGGGCAGTTAAAAAGTTGGACCCAATAAAGGCAGAACCATTGGTTTGACTACTATTTAATGAAACCATAAACTTAGTCATTGCACCTGCACTCACAGCTACCGTCAAGCGATCTGCTCCTGCGGCGGAAATGGTACCATCAGTAACCGCTACAATAGCAGATTCTACTTTATACAACTTCATATTGGTGCTTACTGAACCAGAACTAAAACTTAAGAATGTAGTGGAACCAAAAGAAACATCACTAGCACCGTTATCCACAACTTTAGGGGTAGTAAATGGATTAGAGGCTGCATTGGCTCCAGAAAAAGTTAATGATTTTGTTCCCGTATAGGTCGTTGCTGTATTTCCACTCGCATCCTTGGCCGTAATCGTAATCGAATTAGATGCTCCTGCGCTTTGAGTAGCCGATCCTGTCACCACAAATTTGGTAGCTGCTCCGGGGCTAATGGTCCTAGATGAACTCGTTATTGCAGTTCCCGAAGCTGGGGTAAAGGTAAAGGTTCCAGAACCAGATGTTCCTGTAAACTTCATGCCTAAACTCGTTAAGTTGGCCACGCCACTAACAAAATCTCCTGCCTGATTCAACACGTTATTCACTCCTGATCCTAAACCAGTAATCACTCCTGTCAAACTTGACGTTACTGTAATATTATTACCTGAGGCATCAAAACCTGTAGCCGTATTACCATAAGCATCTAAAGCTGTTAAGGTATTGGTGCCTGTGAAAGCGGTTCCATTAATTTGAGGATTCGCTATGCTTACCGCCAATTTCGTCATCGTTGATGAACTCACCGTTACACTCAAAGTACCTCCTGTATTGGAATTGATGGTTCCATCTGTGGCATTCACCGCAGCAGCTTCTGCTTTGTACAAGATCATGGATCCTGTTGCTACACCTGCCGTGAATGTCATACTAGTGGCTGTTCCAAAGTTGGTTCCCGCTACCGTTGGTGTAGTGGCCGGACTAGGTGAAGCTAATGCGCCTGAGAAAGTAATGCTTTTAGCTCCTGTATAGGTCGTGGCTGTATTCCCACTCGCATCCTTTGCTGTTACCGTAACCGTCTGTGATCCTCCTGCTGTTTGTGTTCCTGTTCCAGTGACAACTAACTTAGTCGCTGCACCTGCGTTGATTGTTATACTTGAACTTGTGGCTGCAGTTCCTGTCGCTGGGGTAAAAGTAAAGGTTCCTGAACCAGATGTTCCTGTATAGATCATTCCATCGGTGGTTAAATTAGCCACACCGCTGGTAAAATCACCCACTTGATTCAATACATTAGTACCTCCTGAACCTAAACCACTCACGGTTCCTCCCAATGAATTGGTCACTGTCACATTATTCGTCGAAGCATTAAATCCTGTGGCCGTATTACCATAAGCATCTTGCGCGGTCAAGGTATTCGTTCCTGTAAAGGCTGTGCCGTTTGTCTGTGGACTCGTTAAGCTTACTGCTAATTTCGTCATCGTTGATGAACTCACCGTCACATTCAACGTACCTCCTGTATTGGAATTGATGGTTCCATCTGTGGCATTCACCGCAGCAGCTTCTGCTTTGTACAAGATCATGGATCCTGTTGCTACACCTGCTGTGAATGTCATG
>NZ_JBEWZH010000015.1:0-5304 GCF_045310485.1 Aquirufa salirivi | reverse complement strand
CTGTGGCGGGTGCTACTGTAACCATCTCGGCTCAGTTAGCCGATGCCAATGACAATCCAGTTGCTACCTCAGGACAAACCGTTACTTGGACCAAGTCCAATGCCAACGGTAGTTTTGCTTCGGCTACCTCAACAACTAATGGAAGTGGTATTGCTACTGTTGTGTTCACTTCGCATACCGTTGCAGGTACTGCCACTACCGTGACAGCTACTACTTCGGCTATTTCAGGAACATCGGGAACTATTACCACGGTGGCAAGTTCACCAGATGCAACTGCATCTACTTTAACTCCTACATCGGCAAGTATTACAGCGAATGGTTCTTCTACCCAAGTGTTAACCGTCACAGCTAAAGATGGTAGTGGAAACAACATAGGTACTGGTGGAGCGACAGTCACCATCACTAAATCTTCTGGTACTGGATCTATTGGTTCGGTTACCGATGTTGGAAATGGTACCTATACAGCTACGGTTACTTCACCTACTGCCGTTGGTTCTGGGGTGTTTGTTGCCACTTTAGGTGCAGCTCAAGTCAAAAGTGGTACAGGTTCTCAAACGCAATCTACCATTACCTATATTGCTGGTGCAGCTACAAAATACATTGTTACTTCTTCATCTTCATCTCCTGTGGCAGGGGCTACGGTAACCATCTCGGCTCAGTTAGCCGATGCCAATGACAATCCAGTTGCTACCTCAGGACAAACCGTGACTTGGACCAAGTCCAATGCCAACGGTAGTTTTGCTTCGGCTACCTCAACCACCAATGGAAGTGGTATTGCTACTGTTGTGTTCACTTCGCATACCGTTGCAGGTACTGCCACTACCGTGACAGCTACTACTTCGGCTATTTCTGGTACTTCAGGAACTATTACCACCGTTGTAGGGGCTGCTAGTAAGTACCTCGTTACTTCTTCATCTTCTTCTCCTGTGGCTGGGGCTACTGTAACCATCTCGGCTCAATTAGCCGATGCCAATGACAATCCAGTTGCTACTTCGGGACAAACCGTGACTTGGACCAAGTCCAATGCCAATGGTAGTTTTGCTTCGGCTACCTCAACAACTAATGGAAGTGGTATTGCTACCGTTGTGTTCACTTCGCATACCGTTGCAGGTACTGCCACTACTGTGACAGCTACTACTTCGGCTATTTCTGGAACATCTTCTACCATTACCACCGTGGCGGGGACTGCGAGTAAGTACATCGTTACTTCTTCGTCTTCTTCTCCTGTGGCTGGGGCTACTGTAACCATCTCGGCTCAGTTAGCCGATGCCAATGACAATCCAGTTGCTACTTCGGGACAAACTGTGACTTGGACCAAGTCCAATGCCAACGGTAGTTTTGCTTCTGCTACTTCAACAACTAATGGAAGTGGTATTGCTACTGTTGTGTTCACTTCGCATACTGTTTCAGGTACAGCCACTACCGTGACAGCTACTACTTCGGCTATTTCAGGAACGACAAGTACTATTACGACAGTGCCAGGAGCAGTAGATGCTACTAAATCTACTATTTCACCTACTGCTGCAAGTATCACAGCCAATGGTTCTTCTACCCAGTTATTAACCGTCACAGCTAAAGACGCCAATGGAAATAATGTAGGAGTTGGAGGTGCTACCGTGACGATATCAAGGCATGTTGGAACGGGTGTTGTTAGTGCCGTAAACAATGTAGGTGATGGCACTTATACAGCCACTGTAACCTCTCCTACTACGGTTGGCACAGGGGAATTTACTGCAACGATTGGAGGTGTTCAGGTAGAAAACGGTACAGGTGCCATGCAACATAGTGTGATAACTTACACGGTTGGTGCAGCTGCTAAATTAAGCTTCCAAGTACAACCTAGTAATACCGCCTCATTGGCAGCCATCAGTCCAGCCGTAAAAGTTAGAATTGAAGATGTTAATGGTAACCTAACAACATCCTCTGCTAATGTAACTATCGACTTTGGTACGAATGCAGGATCAGGAACTCTATCGGGGACAAAAACAGTAGCTGCAGTAAATGGAGTAGCTACTTTTAGCGACTTATCCATCAATAATACAGCTACGGGTTATACGTTAACTGCAAGTAGTGCAGGATTAACAGGTACCACCTCAAATACATTTAATATTACGTCGTCAGGTGCCGCAAAATTAGCCTTTAGTGTTCAACCGAGCAACGCCACAGCTGGAAGTAGCATTAGCCCATCCATCAAAGTTCAAATTTTAGATGCGGCAGGGAACCCAACTACAGCAACAGACAACATCACCTTATCAATTGATACCAACCCTGCTTCTGGTACACTTTCAGGCACATTGACTCAAGCAGCAGTGTCAGGGGAAGCTACATTCTCGGGCATTTCTATAAACAAATCAAGTGCATCTGCCTATAAACTGAAAGCGACAAGTGGATCATTAACAGAAACAATTTCTTCTACTTTCATTATCTCACCTAACACTCCTACAACTATTACAGTAACTGATATCACTCCATCCGTTGGAATTTTAGGAATAAACAACAATATCATTCGAGTTAATTTAGTGGATGCTTACGGTAACTTCTCCCCGGCACCATCTGATATCGGTGTGGAATTAAGCATGTTTTTAGGCGCTACAGATAAAACGTCAGATGGTATAGAGAGAACCAATTCTTCCAATGTGGTTCAATCGAATCCTATCCAAGCGACGATTCCAACAAGTTCATATTTCACAGATATTACTTATGTACGATACAAATTATCTACCGTAGATAAAACAACTAACCCCTATACAATTAATACCAATGCTACTATCAAAGCCACCAAATACACTGTAGGTGGCCCAAGCTTAACCGCAGGTACGAGCGCAGCATTTAAAATTATAGACGGAAAAATTTATTCTCCAAAAACAAGCGGTAATTGGAATGCTGTTACTTGGGCAATTTCATCCGATGGAGGTTCCTCCTTTGTTGATACGGTCGGGATAAAATACGTATATGATAAATATGATATAGTAAAAATTCCAACAGGTATCACCACGACATTAAGTCAATCGGTCTCATTATACAGCATGATTATTGATGGAACATTTGACTTAACGACTAGTGGAACCCTTACTTTAAATCATCACTCAGGTATTGATGGAGAATACAATGTTCATACCCATGGAACATTCAAAAACTCAGGAGGAACCTTTACAAATGCCAATGAGTCAGTCAATGGATTCTTACCTAATTTCCACGGTGGAACATATTGGCATGCTAGAAACGGGGGTTCCATACCAAAAGCATTATGGACCACGCAGACTACTGGATCATTAACCAAAATTACCGGCCTTACTTCGACTTCATTAAGCAGTGGATTTGATCAAGCATTTTTAAATTTTGAATGGGATAATACTAGTTATTCTGGTCAAATTATGCACGGAAACGTCAGCATTGCTAAAGACTTCTACCTAAAAAGTGGCGAGTTTTCTATTGGTGACAACAATACATTAACCCTGAATGAAACGGTCAATGGTTCAAGTGCTGGTAAATTAAAAGGAACAACACTTTCTACCTTGCATGTTAATACAACTAGTGGAAGTCCTACCTTGGATTTTGCAACGGGAGGACAAAATTTGAAAGAACTGAAAGTCAATGTTTCTGGTGGAACTTCATTGACCATACCTGCTGACTTAACCATTAGCACTACTCTAAACTTAGTTGCAGGCCATGTGGTTATGGGTAATAATAAAAAACTAAGTTTCCCAAGCAGTGCCAGTATTACAGGCTCTTCGGAAACTCGTTATGTAGAAGGTATCATTTCAAGAGTCATTCCAAAGCAAACGGATCCTTCTGTTTTCTTCCCAATTGGTGATGCTACCGCATATACACCCGTTACCTTAGATTTTACTGGCAGAAGCGCTGCTTCTACTGATTTAACCATAGAATCATCAACCAACTCTTTAGCCAATAATTCAGAAGTTAGTGGCTCAGGTATTCGTGGTGATAAGTACATTAAAAGAAAATGGCGGGTATCAGATGGTAGTGGTGCAACGGCGAATGGATTCACTACTTACAATGTTACCTTAGGATTCCCTTCGGGAGATATGTTTGGTTCTCCAAGCCTTGCTAATCTGATTGTTCGTAAAAATGGTGGCTCGTGGAAAGCACCAAGCGGGCATGTACGCACTGATGGTACAACCAAGACTGTTAAAGGTCAAAACTTTAACTCTTTCTCTGATTTCTTTATAGGAGAATCCACAGGTACAACTAGCTTCTCATTAAATAGTCCAGCTGATATTACAGCCGGAACTAGAGCTGCCTACGTTGGAACTCGATTGGATGCTGCATCAATACCCTATTCTATAGGCACACAAACGGCTTACCTAAGTTCGACAGGTAGCGGTGTTTTCTATGATGCTGCTAGCGGAGGAAATGTCATTACGAGCATCAGCTTTGCCGAAGGATCTTCAACTGCCAATTTCTGGTTTGAGAAAAATACAACAGGAACTTATACAGTGACCTTGTCAGATGCTACTCCTGCCGATGCGGGAACAGGTATCACTGATGCCGCAGATAATATCGGCGTTACTGTAGGTGCAGTCGATGCCACTGCTTCGACTTTAACTCCAACAGTAGCTAATATTACTGCCAATGGAACATCAACACAAGTATTATCAGTTACTGCCAAAGATGCTTATGGGAATAACCGAGGAACTGGTGGAGATGTGGTTACGATCACCAAATCTTCTGGAACAGGTAGCATAGGTAGTGTAACTCATGCTGGAAGTGGAGTATATACCGCCACAGTAACTTCGCCTACCTCAACAGGAACGGGAGTATTTGTGGCTACTCTAGGTGGAGCCCAAGTGAAAAGCGGAACTGGCTCACAAACTCAATCTACTATCACATATTCTGAGGGTTCTGCTTCTAAATTAGTAATTACTACTATTGGAACTAAAACAGCAGGTTCAACCTTTAGTGTAATTGTCAATTTAACTGATGCCAATGGTAACCCAGTTAATGCCACGGCCAATGGTACAGTAACCCTTTCTCTTAAAACAGGAACAGGTACTTTGGGTGGAACGCTCACTGGTACTATTTTATCTGGAGGAAGTGACGTAACTTTCACTGGTATCACCTATACCAAAGCTGAAACAGGCGTAGTTTTAACTGCTACCGGTTCTGTTGCTGGTAATGTCGATGGTAAAGTAGGTGATTCCAATGCCTTCACCGTAGTGGCTGGGGCTGCGGATGCTACAGCTTCTACCTTAACTCCTACATCGGCAAGTATTACAGCGAATGGGGCTTCTACTCAGGTGTTAACTGTCACTGCTAAAGATGCTAATGGCAACAATGTGGGTA
>NZ_JBEWZH010000014.1:0-6542 GCF_045310485.1 Aquirufa salirivi | reverse complement strand
AGGAAGCTTCACGTTTACTCCAGCCACAGGTACGGCGGTAACGAGTGGAAGTATTACCATGAACGCGGGTTCTGCCAACCGTTTGGTGATCACTGGAACAGGTACACAAACCGCAGGTACTACACAAACAATTACGATCACCGCGAAAGACGCACAAGGAAATACCATAACATCCTATATAGGTGATAAATCATTGACCTTCTCTGGAGCACTTAGCTCATTGAGTCCAGTGACAACACCTAAAGTGACAGATAAAAATTCAAATCAAGTTAGTTTAGGAACCGCTGCCACCATCACATTTACAAATGGGGTAGCAACAACCAACTTAGGCTTATATTTGGCTGAATCAGTTACTATCGAAGTAAGTGATGGAACATTATCAGCTACTGGAGCAGATCGTTTGGCAATTATAGTAGGTGTAGGTTCATTCTCTAAATTAGGATTAACATTGGCTGCTTCTCAATCAAGTGGTACAGCCTTTACAGGTACAAATACCCTTACTGCTTTGGATGCCTATGGCAATACCGTAACAGGCTTTAATGCATCTACGAATAATGTAACAGTTACATCTAGCTTAACAGGAAGCATCACAGGATTATCAGGTACGAATAAGCTAAGCGCTGCCGGAGACTTTGTCAATGGTGTAGCAAACTTAACTAGCTTAGGATTAACCTTTACAGGAACCACGGGTACTGGTACATTTACCTTTAGTCCAGCTACCGGATTAGGTGTGACAAGCTCTAATGTGAGCATAAGTTCAGGTTCGGCAACGCGTTTAGTCATTACGGGAACTTCGGCTACACAAACAGCAGGTGCAGCTCAGTCGATTACCATAACGGCCAAAGATGCTAATGGAAATACGGTGACAAGTTTCACAGGAGATAAAACACTCGTATTCTCTGGTGCAAGCAATTCACCTAATGGAAACTTTATAGCAAGTGCCAATAATAAAACGGCTGTTGCAACTAATTTTGGAAGCAATACTATACTAACATTTACCAATGGTGTGGCTAGTTCTAACTTGATTCTATATGCAGTTGAAACGGCAAATGTTGCAGCAAGTTCGGCAGGTATCACAGCTTCAAGTGGCTCTGATCGATTATCCGTAACGGTGAATGCCGCGACGTTTAATCAATTGACCTTGAGTTTAGCTGCTTCTCAATCAAATGGCATCGCGTGGACAGGAACCAATACCTTGACTGCAAAAGATGCTTATGGTAATACGGTAACAGGATTTAATGCTGCTACCAATAATATTACAGTAAGCTCTAGCTTAACAGGTAGCATCACTGGATTGTCAGGAATTAATAAATTGACTGCAGCAGGTGACTTCGTGAATGGAGTGGCTAATTTATCTAGTTTGGGCATCGTTTACTCTGGTTTAGCGGGCTCTGTTAATTTCACTTTCACCCCAACAACAGGGATCGCTACCACAGGTGGGCCAGTTACCATTAATCCAGGGGTATTAAATAAATTGATCATTACAGGATCAAGCACTCAAGTAGCAGGTACAGCTCAAACCATTACATTGACAGCTAAAGATTCTGGTGGAAATACCATTACTAGTTACACCGGTACGAAGAGCTTAACCTTCTCGGGTGCTACAGCTTCTACACTTCCTGTGACTAACCCAACCGTGATTGGTACCAACTTTGGAACAGCGACTAGTGTCGTGTTTACCAATGGTGTAGCCACGGCTAGTATGAATTTGTTTAATGTTGAAAATGCAGTCGTTTCAGTTAGTGATGGTACAATTACTTCTACTGGTACAGATCGTTTATCAGTCTCTGTCAATCCAGCTACCTTCAGTAAATTACAAGTAGCTTTGGCAGCAACCCAAAATAGCGGTGTCGCCTTTACAGGAACCAATACGTTGACTGCCTTGGATGCTTATGGCAATACCGCAACAAGCTTTGATGCTTCTGCGAATAACATTACTGTTAGTACTAGTTTAACAGGTAGTATCTCTGGATTATCTGGAACAAACAAACTAAGTAGTGCAGGCGACTTTACCAATGGTGTAGCCAACTTGACCAATTTAGGATTAACATTTACAGGAACAGCTGGAACAGGTACATTTACCTTCACTCTAGTAACAGGAACAGCTGTCACTAGTTCGAATGTGAGCTTTAACAGCGGAAGTGCTACTAAATTCATCCTTACAGGAGCCGTAAGTCAAACAGCAGGTATTGCACAAACCATCACCATCACTGCCAAGGATGAAAGTGGAAATACGGTTACAACTTATACAGGAGCTAAATTATTGACTTTCTCTGGAGCCAATCCTTCCACAAGTCCAATAACGAAGGCAACTGTTGCTGCTACAGATTTTGAAACAGAAACATCCATTTCATTTACGAATGGTGTTGCCACTGCTAATATGATTTTATATCATGTAGAAAGTGCAGTGGTAGCTGTGACAGATGGAAGCATATCAGCACAAGGAACAGATCGTTTAACGGTATCTGTAACAGCTGGAAGCTTTACTAAATTGGCAGTAAGCTTAGTAAGTCCTCAAAATAATGCAGAGACTTTCAAAGGGGTCAATACCTTAACGGCGAAAGATGCTTATGGTAATACGGTAACTGGATTTAATGCCGCTACCAATAATATCACAGTAAGCACTAGCTTGACTGGTTTAATCAGTGGATTATCGGGTACAAATAAATTAAGTGCTGCTGGTGACTTTGTCAATGGTGTGGCTAATTTAACAAGCCTTGGAATGATTTATACTGGAAATCCTGGTACAGGTACATTCACATTCACTCCTGCATCAGGCACAGCCATTACTAGTGGTAGTATTTTAATCAACGGTGGTGAAGCAACCAAATTGGTGATTACTTCTGCAGTTTCAACAGTTACTGCAGGCGTTCCTCAAAGTATCACGATAACGGCCAAAGATAGCAATGGTAATACCTCAACTATTTTTACAGGTACTAAATCCTTGATATTCTCAGGTGCTAACTTGGCATTAAACCCTGTAACTAGTCCATTGGCAGGAAGCATTGCTTTCGGTACGGCTACTTCCATCAATTTTGTCAATGGTGTAGCTACCTTGAATGTCACGCTTTACAAAGCTGAAACAGCAGTAATCTCAGTTTCTGATGGAACAATCTCCAGTGCAGTTGCTGATCGCTTAAGTTTAGCGGTTACTCCAAGTACCTTCTCTAACATGTCGGTAAGCTTAGCTTCCCCTCAAAATAGTGCCATAGCGTTTACTGGAACGAACACCTTGACAGCGCTAGATGCTTATGGTAATACCGTGACAGGATTTAATGCTGCTACGAACAATATTACGATAAGTACGAGCTTAGTAGGAACGATCACAGGTTTATCCGGTGTGAACAAATTAACGAGTGCAACGGATTTTGTATCTGGAGTTTCTACATTAACAGGATTTACCTATTCTGGAGTTACGGGTACAGGAACATTCACCTTTACTCCTGCATCAGGAACTGCGGTAACCAGCACCTCGATTGTAATTAATGCGAATGTTGTCAGCGCTGCAACCTCAACCTTAACACCAATTAGTGCAAGTCTATTGGCGAGTGGTACTCCACAAACGTTGACGGTTACAGCTAAAGATGCATTAGGAAATGCCATTACCACCGGAGGTGCTACAGTTACAATTACCAAATTCTCTGGAGTGGGTACAGTTTCTGCCGTGACAGATAATGCCAATGGTACATATACTGCTACGGTAAGCTCATTAGAAGCAGGGACAGGAGTATTTGTAGCAACCATCAATGCTAGTCCAGTATTGAGCGGTGCCGCTACTCAAACACAAGCGAGCATCACCTTTACGGTTGGTGCAGCCAATGCAACAGCTTCCACCTTAACTCCAACCACGGCGAATGTATTAGCAGGTGGTAGTACACAAACATTGACAGTGACGGCTAAAGACCTGAATGGTAATTTGATTACTACCGGTGGAGCTACCGTGCTAATTACTAAATCTTCCGGTGTAGGAACAGTTTCTGCCGTAACAGATAATGGCAATGGAACTTATACGGCTACAGTTAGCTCAACGACTCCTGGAACTGGGGTATTTGTGGCGAGCTTAAACGGAAATTCAGTATTGAGTGGAACCATTAGCCAAACCACGGCAACAATAACCTTCAACGCAGGTGCTGCTACGAAATTGATGATTACGGGTTCTGGTACTCAAACAGCTGGGGGGCAACAAATTGTCACCATAACGGCTAAAGATGCCAGTGGAAATACAGCCTTAGGCTATACTGGATCTAAATTAGTGGCTTTCAGTGGTGCCACTAGTTCAGCCAGCCCAGTGACAGCTCCTAGTATTGATGGAACTAATTTTGGTTCAGCGACTAACTTAAACTTTACTTCCGGTGTAGCTACAGCGGTTATGAGATTGTATAAAGCTGAAATAGCTACGATCACTGCTTCTGAAGGTACCATTACAACCGTTGGTTCAGATCGCTTGACCGTAGCAGTGAGTGCAGCTGGCATGTCTAAATTTGAGCTTAACTTAACTAGCCCGCAAGTAGCTGGCCAAGTCTTAGTCGGTGTCAATACCTTGACAGCTCAAGATGCATTTGGTAATATCATTACAAATTTCAATGCGAGCGCTAATAATGTAACGGTAACGACTAACCTGTTAGGTACTATCTCAGGATTGTCTGGAGTAAATAAATTGAGTGCTGCCACTGACTTTGTCAATGGAGTTGCCAACTTAACAAGCCTTGGCTTAATTTACACAGGAGAAACTGGTTCAGGTACATTGACCTTCACGGCTTCTAATGGAGTAAGCATCACAAGTCCAAGCATTACCTTAAGTTCTGGTGAAGCAGCTAAAATTAAGTTGAGCACCATTGCAAATCATATTGCAGGTCTATCACAAACCGTAACGGCCACTTTGGTTGATGTTACCAATAATCCAGTGAAAGCCACGGCAAATGGAGTAATTACCTTGACCGTGAAAACAGGTACTGGTACATTATCAGGAACTGTTTCAGCTACCATATTAGCTGGTTCTAGCTCTGTGGAGATTAGTGGCTGGTCTTATACGAAGAGTGAAACAGGTGTCGTGTTATTAGCGACAGGTAGTGGATTAACTTCAAGTAATGTAACAGGTAAAACAGGGGAGTCGAATGCCTTCAATGTAACAGCCGGTGCTCCTGCAAAATTCGTAGTTACATCGAGCCAATCGATCGTACAAGCTGGTACTTCAATTTCAGTAACTGTCACGGCAGCTGACTTATTTGGAAACACAGTGACAAACTTCACAGGAGATCAATTGTTGCAGTTCTTAGGAGCTTCTCAGTCTCCTAACAGTTTATTCAATCCTCAAGCAGGAAATACTCAAACTACCCCTGCCTCTATTCCAAGTGATGCCAAAACGCAATCAAGAGTAGAGACAAGCAAGAAAACGACTAGCTCGACTGTAAATATTTTGAGTAGCGCTACAGGCGGAGCAAGTTTAGGAACGGTTAATACAGGAAAAGCCAATGCCACTGCGAACCAAACATTGAATGGTATGACACCATTTGGTGCCAGCTTTACCGTGAAATTTGTGAATGGTGTCGCCACCGTTCAATTAGTGTTATTTGCTGCTGAGGTGGCCAATTTAGAGGCTAGAACTTCAACAGGTTCAATCGTCACTAAGCCAGAAGATAAATTACCAGTAACGGTTGTTCCTTCTACCTTCTCAACATTGGAAGTTAAATTGGATCAACAACAAGAAGCAGGTAAACCTATCACAGGTTCGATGACGGCAATCGATGATTACGGTAATACAGTAACTGCGTTTAATGCTGCTGTAAATCCAGTTAAAATTGTAGTAACCAATATTTCAGGAACTACGACAACGGAACAAAACACCTACATTTTGTCCAAAGCAACGGACTTTGTAAGTGGTATAGCTGATTTCTCCGTCTTAGGAATTACCTATAAACAAGGTACGTCGGGCTCTAGTAAATTCACCATTACTCCAACAGAAGGAGCTGCGGTTCAAACACCTGAAATTGTGGTTGTGTCAGCAGATACCGACGGAGATAGCGTCTCTGATGAGCAAGAATTAGCCGATAAGACCGACTTGAACGATGGTTGTTCTTATTTGATGAGCTCGTTTGTGATGTCGAAAACATCCGCAGGATGGAAAGCGATGGATTGCGATGGTGACGGTTCTCCAAACGGAACGGACATTGAACCATCCAATGCTTGTTCGGGTGGTATAGCAGGTTATATTCCTCCAAAAGGAAGTATTGGATATGCCAAATATTTTGCGGGCGACTGCGATAGTGACGGTATTTCCAATGAAATGGAATGTAACGGTGGATATTTAGGAACAGGTACTTGCCAAGACTTTGATTCGGATGGTATTCCAAACTTCTTAGATCCAGATTCAGACAATGATGGTATCCTAGATATGATTGAGAAGAACATGGACAGTGATGGAGATGGAGATGCCAACTACTTGGATTTAGATTCAGATAACGACGGTATTTTAGATACTCAAGAAAGATCATACGATACGGATGGAGATGGTGTAATGAACTTCTTAGATAGCGATTCAGATA
>NZ_JBEWZH010000013.1:0-7937 GCF_045310485.1 Aquirufa salirivi | reverse complement strand
TGTGTTGCCACTCGCATCTTTGGCGGTAATCGTAATGTTTTGGCTAGCTCCTGCTGTTTGTGTACCTGTTCCTGTAATGATGAACTTGCTAGCAGAACCTGCGCCTATCGTTACATTCGCACTCGTTACGGCTGTTCCTGTGGCTGGAGTGAACGTGAAGGTTCCTGTTCCGGTAGTTCCTGAATATATTAAGCCAAGACTGGTCAAATTCGCTACACCACCAGAGAAGTCAATACCTGCATTCAATATGTTGGTTCCTGATAAACCAGATACAGAACCCGTCAAGGTATTGACAGTAACAGTTACGTTATTTCCAGCTGCATTAAAGGTTGTCACTAGGTTACCATAAGCATCCAAAGCTTGTAAGGTATTTGTACCTGTAAAGGCTAAACCACTATTTTGTGGACTGGCTAAACTAACGGCTAATTTATTGAAAGTAGTAGCAGAAACAGTCACTGGTAATTCATGGTGATTTCCTACACCAAGCAAAGTTCCATCCGTTACTTGTACTACCGCATTTTCCGCTTTGTACAATGTTAATGAAACAGTGGCTATACCAGAAGTAAACACGACTGAAGTATTAGAACCAAATGCAGTTGCATTAACGGTAGGGGCCGTAACTGGGCTTGAAGAGCTGTTCGCTCCTGAGAATACCAATGTCTTAGTACCTGCATAAGAGGTCACTGTATTATGATTCGCATCTACCACACGAATAGTAATTGATTGAGAAGTGCCAGCCGTTTGAGTTTCAGATCCAACGAGCATGATGTGATCAGCAGCCCCTGCATTCATCGTAATACTAGTACTTACTGCTGCAGTACCTGTAGCCGGAGTAAAGGTAAATGTACCAGAACCAATTGTTCCAGCGTATTTCAATCCAAGGCTAGTTAAATTAGCTACCCCGCTCACGAAATCACTACCACTCGTTAATTTATTGGTTCCTGATAATCCGGAAATGGTTCCTGTTAATGCCGTGGTAACCGTTACATTATTGGTGGAAGCATTAAAGCTAGTCACTGTATTACCATAAGCATCTTGTGCCGTTAGGGTATTTGTACCGGTAAAGGCTACTTGGTTTGCTTGAGGAGAACTTAAACTAACTACTAGTTTGCTGAAAGTACTTGGACTAACTGTTACCGTCAAGCGATCTGCTCCAGCAGCACTGATACTTCCATCACTCACAACGATGTTAGCCACTTCAGCTGTGTAAAGTGCCAAGGTAGTCGTTGCTACTCCATTCGTAAATGTCAAAGTGGCTCCCGTATGAATATCTTGTTCTACTGAATTTTTATCAATAACCGTAGGGTGAACAATTGGGTTACTTGAATCCAAAGCACCAGAAATGGTCAATGCATGATCACCTGTGTACGATGTCACGGTGTTACCATTAGCATCTTTAGCCGTAATGGTTATGGTCTGTGTACCTCCAGCTGTTTGTGTTGCACTTCCTGTTACGACCAAACGAGTAGCGACACCAGAACCGATGGACACATTTCCAGATGTTACCGCAGTTCCACTAGCAGGTGTAAAGGTAAACGTACCTGAGCCTACTGTTCCTGTAAACTTCATTCCTAAACTAGACAAATTAGCAACACCACTGCTAAAGTCTCCAGCACTGTTCAATATATTTGTTCCAGATAATCCAGTGATACTACCTGTTAAAGTAGTGCTTACAGTAATGTTATTTCCAGAAGCATTAAATCCTGTTACTGTATTACCATAAGCATCCAAAGCTGTCAAAGTATTGCTACCTGTAAAGGCTACTCCATTGGCTTGAGAACCAACTAGACTTACGGCTAATTTTGAGAAGCTAGCAGGACTAACTGTGATTGGTAGACTACCACCTACAGTTGAATTAATGGTACCATCTGACACTTGAATTTCAGCGCTTTCTGCTTTATAAACTTTCAAATCTGCGCTAGCAACTCCATTCGTAAATGTGACTACTGTGTTTGAACCCAGATTGGTAGCCACACTATTTTTATTTGTGGCTGTAGCTGCTGTCACTGGATTAGCTGAGCTGCTCGCTCCAGAGAAAGTTAAAGTCTTATCACCTGCGTAAGACAAGGCGGTGTTGCCACTTGCATCTTTCGCTGTAATCGTGATTGTTTGAGAAGCACCTGCTGTTTGAGTACCAGATCCAGTAATGAATAATTTAGTAGCTGCTCCAGCATTGATCGTTACATTGCCAGAAGTAATGGCCGTTCCAGACTGAGGAGTAAAGGTAAATGTACCTGTTCCTACTGTTCCCGTGAATACTAAATTAGAAGTCAAATTAGCCACTCCGTTCGTGAAATTACCCACCTGGTTCATGACATTGGCTGTATAACCCGTTATGCTACCAGTCAATGTGCTAGTCATGGTAATTGGATTAGCGCTGGCATTAAATCCAGTTACTGTATTTCCATAAGCATCAAGTGCGGTTAAGGTATTTGTACCCGTAAATGCTAGCCCATTTGATTGAGTACTCGCTAAACTTACACTCAATTTAGAGAAGGCTGCAGCAGAAACGGTTACCGTTAATCGGTCAGAACCAGTAGATGAAATACTGGCATCTGTTGCGGAAACAATAGCACTTTCTACATTAAATAAGATCATATTGGCTGTAGCCACACCATTGGTAAAGGTCACGTTCATGGCTGTGCCAAAGTTAACTCCACTGATGGTAGGATTAGTCGCAGGACTCGGAGAACTAGTAGCTCCAGAGAATGTTATGCTCTTCACTCCTGTATATGCCGAAGCCGTATTTCCATTGGCGTCTTGTGCTGTTATGGTAATACTTTGTGATGCACCTGCTGTTTGGGTAGCATTACCTGTAACAACTAATTTAGTTGCAGTACCTCCACTAATAGCTATATTAGAGCTTGTTCCTGAAGCACCCCCAGTAGCTGATGCAAAGGTAAATGTTCCTGTTCCAGAAGTACCTGTGTAGGTTAGCCCTAAACTTGTCAAGTTAGCCACCCCACTGACAAAGTTGCCTGCACCTGTTAATTTATTGGTTCCAGATAATCCAGAAATACTTCCTGTCAAACTAGTCGTGACAGTGACATTATTAGCACTAGCATCAAAGCTCGTAACCGTATTACCATAAGCATCTTGAGCTGTAACAATATTAGTTGAGGTAAATGCTTGCCCGCTACTTTGAGGCGTAGACAAAGCAACCGCAAACTTATTTAAGCTCGCTGGGGATACCACTACACTGAGGCGATCTCCACCACTAGATACCAAGGCTCCTTGTGTAGCCACAATGGTCGCAGTTTCTGCTCGGTAAAGTTTCATGCTTGCACTTGCTATGCCATTTGTAAATGTGATGATCGTAGCTGTACCAAAATTCACCTCAGAACTATTCTTATCCGTTACCGTAGGATTCACGAAAGGACTCGTTGATGAAAGTGCTCCAGAGAAAACAATGGATTTATCTCCTGTATAAGAAGGTACAATGTTTCCACTTGCGTCTTTAGCGCGTAAGGTGATGGTTTGAGAACCACCCGCTGTTAGCGTTCCAGTTCCAGTAATTTCAAGTCGGCTAACGGTACCTGGATTTATCGTTACGTTACTACTTGTGATCGCAGTTCCTGATGCAGGAGTAAAGGTAAATGTACCTGTTCCTGAAGTACCTGTGTAGGTTAGCCCTAAACTTGTCAAGTTAGCCACACCACTGACAAAGTCGTTGGCATTGCTTAATTTATTGGTACCAGATAAACCTGTGATGCTTCCACCTAGACTATTGGTAACGGTCACATTAATTGCCGAAGCATCTAAATTTACTGTATTGCCAAATTCATCCTGAGCGGTTAGCGTATTAACGCCAACAAAGGCAGTTCCAGATGTTTGCGGACTAGCTAAACTTACCGCCAATTTATTAAATGCTCCTGGGGTAATATCCAATGGTAAATTACCTCCACCACTTGAACTAATCGTTCCATCTGTTACACTTACGGTAGTGAGTTCAGATTTGTAACCTTTTAATGTACTAGTTCCAACACCATTGACAAAGGTTACCACCGTAGTCAATCCAAAATCTATATCAACAGCATTCTTATTGCTTGCAGTAGGTACTCTTGAAGGAGTAGTGGATGTGGAGAATACTAAATTTTTATCTCCTGCATAGGTGCTTACCGTATTCCCACTAGCATCTTGTGCCGTAATAGTAACCGATTTTGTAGTTCCAGCTGTAATAGCACCCGGCGTAGCTGTAATCACTAATTTAGTAGCTGTTCCTGAGTTAATAACCACATTAGCACTCGTTACAGCAGTTCCTGTAGCAGGGGTAAAGGTAAATGTACCTGTTCCAATGGTACCCGTGAAGTTTAACTTGGCCGTTAAATTAGCCACACCACTCACAAAATCGCTAATGGAATTTAATACAGCCCCACCACTTAAACCTGTAATGGTACCTGTTAATGTTTTGGTCACTGTAATATTATTCGTAGAAGCGGTAAAGCTTGTTACGGTATTACCATAAGCATCTTGTGCTGTTAGGGTATTGGTACCTGTAAAGGCTGAACCATTCGACTGTGGACTGGTTAAACTAACAGCTAATTTCGTAAATGTAGATTCTGAAACGGTAACTGATAAGCGGTCTGAGCCAGCAGCTACAATAGAGCCATCTGTTGCAGCAATCGTAGCGCTTTCTGCTTTGTATAATACTAAACTAGCCGTAGCCACCCCGTTGGAGAAGCTAATGTTCGTAGCCGAACCTACATTAGTACCTGCTACCGTTGGCGCAGTAACTGGAGAAGAAGAACTAGCTGCTCCTGAGAAGGTTAAACTCTTAGTCCCTGTGTATCCTGTTGCCGTATTACCACTTGCATCTTTGGCAGTGATCGTAATCGTTTGTGCAGAACCTGCTGTGCCAGTTCCTGTACCTGTAATAATTAATTTAGTTGCGGCACTGCTTGAAATCGTGATGGACGAGCTTGTACCAGTAGCACCACCCGTGGCAGCTAAAGCTGTAAATGTTCCAGCACCAGATGTTCCTGTAAAAATTAAATTCGTTGATATGTTGGCTACACCACTTACAAAATCACCAGCACTTGTCAATTTATTGGTTCCACTTAAACCACTGATTGCTCCTGTTAAACTGGTAGATACCGTTACATTGTTTGAACTCGCATTGAAATTCAAAACAGCGTTGCTGTATGCATCTTGGGCAATGATTTCATTGGTACCTGTAAAGGCTGAAGCATTAACCTGTGGAGAAGTCAAATTGACTGCAAATTTACTTAAACTACCATATCCCACTGTTACACCCAAACGGTCTGCTCCTGAAGATGCTAAGGCACCATCAGTAGCTACAATAAGGGCAGATTCAGCCTTATATAATTTCATGGATGCTGTAGCCTCGCCATTGCTAAAGGTGATGGTGGTAGCTGTTCCAAAGTTTACATGAGCACTTGTTTTATCACTCACTGTAGGATTCACCACAGGAGAATTCGTTTGATTTGCTCCTGAGAAAGTCAAGGACTTATCCCCAGTATAAGTTGTCACCACATTACCACTAGCATCTTTGGCACGTAAAGTAATGGTTTGTGTATCACCTGCCGTCACACTACCTGTACCCGTGATCACTAATCGACTCAAGGTACCTGGGGTGACAGTTACGTTAGCACTTGTAGCCGCAGTACCTGTGGCAGGAGTAAAGGTAAATGTACCTGTTCCAGAAGTACCGGTAAAGGTCAAGCCTAAACTGGTTAAATTGGCTACGCCACTGCTAAAATCTCCCGCTTGATTCAATACGTTGTTTACTCCAGACCCTAAACCTGTGATTGCTCCTGTCAAACTCGTTGTTACTGTTACGTTATTCGTGTTGGCAGCAAAAGAAGTTACGGTATTACCATAAGCATCTTGCGCTGTCAAGGTATTCGTGCCTGTAAAGGCTGTGCCATTCGTCTGCGTACCTGCCAAACTTGCCACTAATTTGGTATAGCTGGAAGCACTTACTGTTACATTGAATCGATCTGATCCAGCGGCAGAAATACTGCCGTCGGTAGCTGCCAAATCAAGGGTTTCTGCTTTGAACAAGGCAAGACTAGCCGTAGCTACCCCATTCGAGAAGCTCACGCTTGTTGCAGAACCAACATTTGTTCCAGCCACCGTTGGGTTAGTCGCTGGATTGCCAGATGCATTAGCACCAGAGAAGGTGATCGATTTAGTCCCTGTATACGTTGTAGCTGTGTTTCCACTAGCATCTTTCGCTGTTAAGGTAATGGTTTGAGTAGCCCCAGCGGTTTGTGTAGATGAAACTCCTGTAATAATTAATTTAGTAGCCGTACCAGAACCGATTGTAACATTGCTAGATGTCGCAGCTGTACCTGAAACTGGACTAAAGGTAAATGTACCTGTTCCTGCATTTCCTGTAAAGATTAATGCAGAAGTCAAATTAGCCACTCCATTCACAAAGTCACCAGATGAGGTCAATTTGTTGGTACCTGATAATCCAGAAATAGTTCCCGTTAAACTGGTACTTACCGTGATATTATTTGATGAAGCATTGAATGTGGTCACTGCATTACCATAATCATCTTGGGCTGTTAAGTTATTAGTTCCTGTAAAGGCTACCCCGCTACTTTGAGGACTGGCCAATGTTACGGCCAACTTACTATAACTCGATGATGCCACTGTAACACTTAATCGATCTGATCCAGTCGCAGAAATAGTACCATCAGTAACCGCTACCAAAGCATTTTCAGCTTTGAACAATACTAAATTCACACTGGCAGTACCACTAGCAAAAGTAATGCTCGTACTAGTTCCAAAATCTACACCTGCAACAGTTGGATTGGTTGCTGGGGCTAAGGATGGATTGGCACCAGAGAAAGTTAAGCTCTTATTTCCAGAATAAGCCACTGCGGTATTTCCATTGGCATCTAAGGCTGTAATCGTTATACTTTGAGCTGCACCAGCTGTTTCTGTAGCACTACCCGTAATACGTAATTTCGTAGCTGCACCACCTACCATGGTAACGTTTGAACTTGTTCCCGTTGCTCCTCCGGTAGTAGATGCAAAGGAGAATGTACCCGTTCCAGCTGTTCCTGTAAAGATTAATGTCGAAGTTAAATTTGCTACACCACTGACAAAATCGCCTGCACCTGTTAATTTATTGGTACCTGATAATCCTGTGATAGCTCCTGTCAAGCTGGTAGAAGCCGTTACATTATTTGCACTAGCATCAAAGGAAGTCACTGTATTACCCCAGAAATCTTGTGCCGTTAATGTGTTAGTCCCTGTGAATGCAGTTCCTGAAATCTGAGAATTGCTTAATGAAACCGCAAACTTAGATAAGGTACTCGCAGAATATGTAGTAATTAATCGGTCTGAGCCAGTTGAAGTTACTCCGCCCTGAGTAGCTACGATGCTGGCTACTTCCGCACGATATAAAATCATACTGGTTGTTGCCACCCCATTGGTGAAGGTAATAGTAGCTGCTGTTCCAAAATTAATTGCTGCCGAATTCTTATCCGTTACCGTTGGAGATACCGATGGATTTGCACTTAAAATTGCACCTGTAAATACGATGGACTTGTCACCTGCGTAACTTGTTACGGTATTTCCACTGGCATCTTTAGCTGTTAAAGTAACCGTTTGAGCTTGTCCAGCTGTTCCAGTAGTAGATCCTGTTACAATCATTCGGGTAGCAGCACCCGGACTAAATGTTACGTTACCAGAAGTTATGCTGGTTCCAGAGGCGGGTGCAAAAGTAAATGTTCCAGTTCCTGTGGTACCCGCAAATGTTAAACCTAATGAAGTTAAATTGGCCACGCCACTGACAAAATCATCTGTTCCTGATAATTTATTAGTGCCCGATAAGCCAGTGATCGCTCCTGTTAAAGTAGTCGTTACCGTAATATTATTGCCGGATGCATTGAAGTTCGTTACGGTATTTCCATAAACATCTAGTGCCGTTAAGGTATTCGTTCCTGTGAAGGCAGTGCCAT
>NZ_JBEWZH010000012.1:0-16398 GCF_045310485.1 Aquirufa salirivi | reverse complement strand
CAGCTGTTGTGGCTGTGACCGACGGAAGTATTTCAGCCGCAGGAGCAGATCGCTTGACTGTAGCAGTGAGTGCGGCAGCCTTCAATAAATTGGCGGTGAGCTTAGCGAGTCCACAGATAAACGGCACCGCCTTTACAGGCACGAATACCTTGACAGCTCAAGATGCTTATGGTAATACCGTAACAGGATTTGATGCTTCGGGCAATAACATTACCGTAACAACGAGCTTAACGGGAACGGTGAGTGGATTGGGAAGTGGAGTAAATAATGTGATTAACCAATTAGCTAACTTCTCGAGTGGAGTGGCGAACTTGACCAGCTTAGGCTTGAAATTCACTGGAACCATAGGATCAGGAACCTTTACATTTACTCCTGCATCGGGAACCGCAGCAACAAGCTCTAGCATTACGATGAATGCTGGTGCAGCGACAAAATTAGTAGTCACAGGAACAGGAACACAAACAGCAGGAGGATCACAGACGGTCACAGTAACAGCCAAAGATGCGAGTGGGAATACAGCCACGACCTATACCGGAGCTAAAAGCATTACTTTCTCAGGCGCATTAGCTTCACCTAGTCCGGCCACTACACCAACGGTAGCGGGAACCAACTTTGGAACAGCCACTAGCATGACATTCACGGCAGGTGTAGCTACAGGGTCCATGATCTTGTACAAAGCAGAAGCTGCTGCGGTGAATGCCACAGATGGAACGATCAATTCCAATACAGGAGGAACTTTGAATGTGACGGTGAGTTCATCAACGATGACGAAATTGGCGGTAAGCTTAACGAGTCCCCAGACAAACGGCACTGCCTTTACAGGAACGAATACCTTGACCGCACAAGATGCTTATGGTAATACAGTAACAGGATTTAGTGCAGCAGGAAATAACATAACAGTAAGTACCACATTAACAGGAGCTATTTCAGGCTTATCAGGAACAAACATATTAAGTAGTGCAGGCGACTTTAGCAGCGGAGTAGCGAACTTGACAGGCTTAGGTTTGATATTCACAGGAACTTCAGGAGCTGGAACATTCACCTTTACACCAGCTTCAGGAACAGCAGCAACAAGTTCCAGCATAACGATGAATGCTGGTGCTGCGACTAAATTAGTAATTACTGGAACAGGAACTCAAACCGCTGGGGGAGCACAAACAGTAACCATCACGGCAAAAGATGCGAGTGGAAATACAGCGACAGGGTATACAGGTTCTAAATCACTTACCTTCTCAGGAGCTAATAGTTCATTAAGTCCTGCCACGGCTCCAACCGTAGGTGGAACGAACTTTGGAAGTGCAAATAACATCACCTTTACAGCTGGAGTAGCCACAGCTTCTATGGTGCTGTATAAAGCGGAGTCGGCTACGGTATCTGTAACAGATGGTTCAATTTCTGCCAGTGGAGCCGATCGTTTATCCGTAGCAGTAAGTCCTTCTAGTATGACGAAATTGGCTGTTAGTCTAACAAGCCCTCAGATTAATGGAACAGCTTTCACAGGAACGAATACTTTGACAGCACAAGATGCTTATGGTAACACAGTAACAGGATTTAGTGCAGCTGGAAATAACATTACAGTAACAACATCATTAACTGGAGCTATTACAGGCTTATCAGGAACAAATATATTAAGTAGCGCAGGCGACTTTACGAGTGGGGTAGCCAACTTAACGAGTTTAGGTTTGAAATTCACAGGAACCACAGGTGCTGGAACATTTACCTTTACGCCCGCTTCGGGAACGGCTGCTACGAGTTCAAGTATCACGGTTAATCCAGGAGAAGCTACCAAATTAGTAGTAAGTGGTTCTGGTACTCAGACGGCAGGAGGTTCTCAAACATTGACAATCACAGCCCAAGATGCTTCTGGTAACGTAGCTACAACCTATACTGGAACTAAAAGTATTACCATTTCTGGAGCCAATAATTCTTCGAATCCAAGCACCAGTCCAACTTTCGCTGGAACTAATTTTGGTTCAGCTGCAAACTTAACCTTTACGGCTGGGGTTGCTTCTGGAAGCATGCTTTTATATAAGGCAGAATCAGCGACAATTTCTGCTACTGATGGAACCATTTCATCCTCAGGAGGAGATCGTTTATCAGTAACTGTTAGTGCAAGTAGCTTATCTAAATTCTCAGCCGATTTAACTAGTCCACAAGTCAACGGTTCAGGATTCACAGGTACAAATACCTTGACAGCTCAAGATACTTATGGAAATACAGTGAATTACAATGCGGGAACTAATGCGGTAACGGTAACAAATTCATTGGGAGGAGTGATTAGTGGTTTAGGTTCAGGTACCAATAATGTATTAAACCAAGCAGGAGATTTTGTGGGTGGCGTGGCTGATTTAACGGCATTAGGTATTAAATATACAGGAGTGACAGGTTCTGCAACGCTTACATTTACTTCTACTACAGGAGGATATACGGGCAATGTTGTTGTGGTAATTAACTCAGGTGCTGCTACTAAATTGGTTTTATCAGGTTCAGGTTCTCAAACAGCAGGTGCTTCCCAAACATTGACTATTACCGCTAAGGATGCTAGTGGAAATACAGCAACAACTTATTCAGGTAATAAATCTATTACATTCTCTGGGGCGAATAGTTCATCAAATCCTTCTACTGCTCCAACATTGGCTAGTACGGATTTTGGCTCAAGTACCACTTTAAACTTTAGTGCTGGGATAGCATCAGGATCCTTGGTTTTATATCAAGCTGAAGTAGCTACAATTGCTGCTACCGATGGAACAATTTTAGCTGCTGGTGGTGATCGTTTGTCTGTTACAGTGAGCCCATCTTCGATGACTAAATTGGCTGTAAGTTTAACAAGTCCTCAAATTAACGGTACCGCCTTTACTGGAACCAATACCTTGACGGCTCAAGATGCTTATGGAAATACCGTCACCAGTTTTAGTGCTGCCACGAATAATGTGACCGTTACAACATCCTTGACAGGAGCCATAACTGGATTATCAGGAACGAACGTATTGAATAATGGAGCAGACTTTACTAGTGGAGTCGCGAATTTAACAAGCTTAGGTTTGAAATTCACAGGTACTTCAGGAGCTGGAACCTTCACCTTTACGCCAGCATCAGGAACAGCAATAACTAGTTCCAGTGTGACAGTCAATCCTGGAGCTGCCACTCGATTGGTGGTAACAGGATCAGCCTCTCAGACAGCAGGAACGAGTAATTCAATTACGATTACCGCCAAAGATGCGAGTGGTAATACGGTAACCACTTATACCGGTTCTAAGAACTTAACTTTCTCAGGAGCAACTAGTTCTACTGCGCCAGTAACGACACCTAAGGTAACCAATACCGCAGCAGCGGATATCGCCTTTGGAACCACCACCGCCTTGACTTTTGCTTCGGGTACTGTGACGACCAACATGAAGTTATACAACGTAGAATCAGCTGTCGTGGCTGTGACCGACGGAAGTATTTCAGCCGCAGGAGCAGATCGCTTGACTGTAGCAGTGAGTGCGGCAGCCTTCAACAAATTAGCAGTAAGCTTAACAAGTCCACAGGTTAACGGCACAGCCTTTACAGGAACGAATACTTTAACGGCACAAGATGCGTATGGGAATACGGTAACGTCTTTTGCTGCCAATACGAATAACGTAACAGTAACGACAAGTTTGACAGGAGCGATCACTGGTTTAGGATCTGGAGTAAACAATGTATTGAATCAAGCGGGAGATTTTAGCAGTGGAGTAGCGAACTTGACCAGCTTAGGTTTGAAATTCACTGGAACCATAGGATCAGGAACCTTCACCTTTACACCAGCATCAGGAACTGCAGCAACAAGCTCTAGCATTACGATGAATGCTGGTGCAGCGACTAAATTAGTAGTCACAGGAACAGGAACACAAACAGCAGGTGGAAGTCAAACCCTTACGGTTACAGCAAAAGATGCAAATGGTAATACGGTTACAGGATATACAGGCGCTAAAAACATTACTTTCTCAGGAGCAACAAGCTCACCAAGTCCATCCACGGCTCCAACCGTAGCAGGTACCAATTTTGGAACAGCCACCAGCATGACCTTTACGGCGGGTGTGGCGACAGGATCTATGGTTTTGTACAAAGCAGAGGCAGCAACTATCTCCGCTACCGACGGAACTATTTTATCCAGTGGTGGAGATCGTTTGTCGGTCACTGTTTCACCAGCTACGCTAGATAAATTTGCCCTTGCTTTTACCTCACCACAAACAAATGGAATTGCCTTTACAGGGACTAATACGATTACGGCCCAAGATGCATATGGAAATACGGTAACAAGCTTCAATGCCGCAACAGATAATATTACAGCTACAGGTTCTTTAACAGGTGTTATTTCTGGATTATCTGGAGGTGATATCATGAATAGTGCAGGTGATTTCGTAAGTGGAGTAGCCAATGTAACGGGTCAATTTACCTTTACAGGTACCATTGGAACAGGGTCTGCCACATTCACCTCTGCTTCGGGTAAAACAGGTACAGCCAATGGAGATATTGTGGCTGGTGCAGCTACTAAATTAGTGGTTACGGGTAATGCCTCCCAAACAGCCGGTGGAACTCAAACGATTACGGTAACTGCCAAAGACATCAGTGGAAATACCGCATTAACTTATACAGGAGATAAGTCTTTGACATTCTCTGGAGCTTTAAGTTCTTCTAGCCCAGTAACTGCGCCTACAGTAACTGATAAAAATGCCAGTGCTGTGAATTTTGGTACAGCTACCGTGTTGACCTTCAGTAATGGTGTAGCTACAGCTAGCTTGAAATTGTACAAAGCAGAAGCGGCTGTCGTTTCAACCACCGATGGAAGTATTTCATCAACTGGAGGAGATCGATTATCAGTAGCAGTTTCTGAAGCTAGTTTCAGTAAATTGGCCGTTAGTTTGGCCAGTCCACAAATTAGTGGCACAGCCTTTACGGGTACAAATACTGTAACGGCACAAGATGTTTATGGTAATACCTTTACCTCGTTTGATGCCTCTCAAAATCAAGTTACCGTGACCACTAGTTTAAGTGGAACAGTTTCTGGTTTTTCTGGCGGAAATGTCATGCAAACTGCAGGACGTTTTGTGAGTGGTGTGGCTAATATCACGGGTGCTATGGTCTTTACTGGTACGGTAGGAACAGGTACATTTACATTTACACCAGCCACAGGTACAGCAGTAACGAGTAGTAATGTTATCATCAATTCAGGTACAGCCACTAAATTAGTAGTAACTGGTTCTAGTACGCAAACTGCTGGTGGATCACAGACCATTACCATCACGGCCAAAGATGCGAGTGGAAACACGGCCACTGGATATACGGGTGTACATAATATTACCTTCACGGGAGCAGCTAGTTCTCCTAGCCCTGTGACAGTTCCTACGGTAGCAGGTTCTAACTTTGGTACAGAAATTGGATTAAACTTTAGCAATGGTGTCGCAACAGCCAGCATGGTCTTGTATAAAGCAGAGGTAGCGAACATCACAGCAACAAACGGAATTATTCTAAGTGCTGGGGCTGATCGATTGACGGTAACAGTAAGTCCTGCAGCCTATGCTAAATTAACAACTAGCTTAGCTACACCACAAGTAAACGGAGTAGCCTTTACGGGATCTAATACACTAGAAGCAAAGGATACTTATGGAAATACTGTGACGACCTTTGACGCTAGCGCCAATAATGTGACCGTCACGACTACCTTGTCAGGTTCTATTTCTGGATTATCAGGAACGAATAAATTGTCAAGCGCAGGAGATTTTGTTTCAGGTATTGCTAATTTGACAAGTTTAGGATTAAAATATACAGGTACCTCTGGTACTGGAACATTTACTTTTACTCCTCAATCAGGAACGGCCGCTACTAGTGGTTCGGTTTCTATCAGTGCAGGAACGGCCACCAAATTAGTCATAACAGGAACTGGTTCTCAAACGGCAGGAGGGGCTCAAACCATTTCTATAACAGCCAAAGATGCACAAGGAAATACAGCAACGGCTTATACTGGTTCTCATTCCATTACTTTCTCAGGAGCGAATAGTTCAGGTAATCCAATAACTGCACCAACGATTGCTGGAACAGCGTTTGGAACAGGAACTAGTTTGACATTTACCAATGGTGTTGCAACAGCTTCCATGGTATTATACAAAGCAGAATCTGCCACGATTGCTGCCACAGATGGAACCATTGCTGCTGCAGGTGCGGATCGTTTGTCGGTAACCGTTTCTGAAACAAGTTTTAGCAAATTGGTAGTAAGCTTAGCAAGTCCACAAGTAAATGCAACTGCCTTTACAGGTACGAATACCTTAACCGCTCAAGATGCTTATGGTAACACCATAACTAGTTTTAATGCATCAGGTAATAATGTTACCGTGACTACCAGTTTATCAGGTAGTATCTCTGGATTATCTGGAACCAATATATTATCCAGTGGTTCAGATTTCAACAGTGGCGTAGCGAATTTAACTAGCCTAGGATTAACATTCTCGGGTAATGTTGGTGCAGGGACATTTACCTTCACTCCAGCTACAGGAACAGCAGTGACAAGTTCCAGTATCACGGTAAACCCAGGTGCTGCAACTAAGTTTATTGTAACAGGGACGGGAACCCAAACTGCGGGCGGAAGTCAAACCCTGACAATTACAGCCAAAGATGTCAACGGTAATACGGACACAGGATACACAGGAGATAAGTCCATCGTATTCTCAGGAGCGAATAGTTCAAGCAATCCAAGCACCGCTGCTACAGCGCGTGATAAGGATCTTGCTGATATTAACTTTGGAACAGCTACTGTTGTAACATTCAGCAGTGGAGTAGGAACAGCCTTGGTGAAACTATATCGAGCAGAAAGTGCGCAATTAGTAGCTACCCAAGGTGGAGTAACAAGCACCGGAGCAGATCGTTTATCCGTAACAGTGAGTGCAGCTACTTACAGCAAATTAGCTGTGAGCTTAGCGACACCACAAATCACGGGTACCGCCTTTACTGGCACGAATACCTTAACGGCTCAAGATGCCTATGGTAATACCGTAGCTAGCTTTGATGCCAGTGCGAATAATGTCACGGTGACAACGAGCTTAACAGGAGCAATCACCGGATTATCAGGAACAAATAAGTTGACTAGTGCGGGCGACTTCACAGCAGGTGTAGCGAACTTGACAAGCCAATTGATCTTCACAGGAACAGTAGGAACTGGAACCTTTACCTTCACGCCACAAAGTGGAACAGCGGTAACGAGTGGAAGTGTACAGATCAACTCTGGAGCCGCCGATCATTTGATGATTACGGGATCTGCGAGTCAGAATGCTGGGGAAGCCCAAACGATCACGATAAGAGCAGTAGATGCGAGTCATAATACAGCCACAGGATATGCAGGCACGAAGAGTTTAACTTTCTCTGGTGCGAATAGTTCAAGCAGTCCAGTGACGGTAGCGACAGCGAACGGAACGAACTTTGGAACAGCGACAAGCATTGTATTTACGAATGGAGTGGCAACGGCATCGGTGGTCTTGTACAAAGCAGAGAGTGCCTTGTTGACCGCGACAGATGGAACGATCAATGCGACAGGTAATTCACATGAATTATCGGTGACAGTATTGCCAGCCAGCTTCAGCAAGTTAGCAGTAAGCTTGGCGAGTCCACAAGTGAATGGCACGGCCTTCACAGGAACGAATACGCTAACGGCACTAGATGCTTATGGAAATACCGTAACGAACTTCAATGCATCCGGCAATAATATTACGGTAACGACTACTTTAACAGGAGCGATCACTGGATTGTCTGGAACAGCTATATTGAATAATGCAGCAGACTTCAGCAGTGGAGTTGCGAACTTGACTAGCCTAGGTTTAGTATTTACAGGAACAGTAGGAACTGGGACCTTTACCTTTACTCCAGCTACAGGTACTGCTATTACGAGTAGTAATGTTGTCATGAATGCAGGCGCTGCCACGAAATTCATTGTAACTGGAACAGGTACCTTAACAGCGGGAGCTAATCAAACCATCACCATTACAGCTAAGGATGCCAGTGGAAATACTGCCACAGCTTACACGGGAGATAAGTCGATTGTATTCTCCGGAGCTAATAGCTCAATAAACCCAAGCACGGCAGCTACGGCTCGTGATAAGGATCTTGCCGATATTAACTTTGGTACAGCCACCGTGGTAACCTTTAGCAATGGTGTTGGAACTGCTTTAGTGAAATTATACAAAGCAGAAACGGCACTTTTAGTGGCAACACAAGGGGCTGTTACAACCTCAGGTGCTGATCGTTTAAGTGTAGTCGTTTCAGCTGCCACATTAAATAAATTGGTAGCTAGTTTGGCAAGTCCACAAACCAATGGTTCGGCCTTCACAGGAACAAATACCTTAACGGCACAAGATGCCTATGGAAATACCGTAACTTCTTTTGCTGCCAATACCGATCCTGTAACAGTTACAAGTACCTTAACAGGAACCATCAGCGGATTAGGTTCAGGAGTAAATAATTTATTGAACCAAGCTGGTGACTTTAGCAGTGGAGTAGCTAACCTAACTAGTTTAGGTTTGAAATTCACAGGTACGGTAGGTACTGGTACTTTTAGTTTTGCCGCGGCTAGCGGTTCTACAGGTACAAGCGGGAATGTTACTATAAACACCGGATCTGCTACTCGATTAGTGATTACAGGAACCGGAACGATTACTGCAGGTTCTAGTCAGACAATCACCTTAACGGCCAAAGATGCCCAAGGAAATACAGTTACTTCTTACGCAGGAGTGAAGGCCTTGACTTTCTCTGGAGCTAATGTTTCTCATAATCCGCAAACAGCGCCTACTGTAGGAGGTATTGATTTTGGAACAAGTACCAATGTGACATTTACGAATGGAGTCGCTACAGTATCTATGATATTATATGAAGCGGCAGTGGCAAATATTGTGGCCAATGATGGTAGTATCGCTTCATCAGGAGCCGATCGTTTGACAGTTACTGTTGGCCATAGTACATTAAATAAATTTGAATTAGCCTTCACTACCCCACAAACCAGTGGAGTAGCATTTACAGGAGTAAATAATCTGATAGCAGAGGATGCCTATGGTAATGCGGTCTTAACATTTGATGCTTCGGCGAACAATGTAACGGCCACCACTAATTTAGGTGGAACCATTACAGGCTTGTCTGGTACCGATAAATTGACAAGTATTTCGGATTTTGTGAGTGGAGTAGCCGATTTGACTGGTAAATTAATTTATACAGGTACTTCAGGTTCTGGCACCATCACCTTTACCTCTACCACAGGAGGTGCCACAGGATCATTTAATGGAGTAGTTAATCCAGGTACAGCTACTAAATTTGTGATTACAGGAAGCGGTACTGAAACGGCTGGTAGTGCTCAAACCATTACGATTACGGCTAAAGATGCTAGTGGCAATACGGCTACAGCTTACACAGGAACTAAATCCGTGACATTTACAGGTGCAGCGAGTTCTTCTAATCCCGTAACAGTTCCAACTGTAGGAGGAACTAATTTTGGCACAGCCACCACTATTTCGTTTAGTAATGGTGTGGCTACTGCCAGCATGGTTTTATACAAGGCTGAAACAGTCAATGTGGTAGCTACGCAAAGTGCCATTACTACATCTGGAGCGGATCGTTTAGGTGTACTAGTGGCTGCATCACCATTCAGTAAATTTGTGGTAAGTCTAACAAGTCCACAAACCAATGGAGTGGCCTTTACTGGAACCAATACCTTGACGGCACAAGATGCTTATGGAAATACTTCTTTATATAATGCATCCACCAACCCAGTTACCGTTACTACTTCTTTAACAGGAACTATTACTGGTCTATCGGGAACGAATATTTTAAACAGTGCAGGTGATTTCACCGCTGGAGTAGCCAACTTAACTTCAAGTTTGATATTCTCGGGAACTGTTGGAACGGGCACATTTACATTTACTCCAACTACAGGTACTGGCGTAACAAGTTCCAATGTGACCATTGGATCAGGTGCTGCCACCAAATTTGTCATTACAGGATCAGGAACTCAAGTGGCTGGAGCCACTCAAACCATGACCATCACGGCGAAGGATGCGAATGGTAACACTGCTACTGGATATACCGGAAATCATGCCTTGACATTCTCTGGAGCAAGCTCTTCGGCTAGTCCAGTAACAGCACCTAATGCTACAGATAATACGAGTGCATCCATTGATTTTGGAACAGCAACCAGCATTGCATTTAGCAATGGGGTAGCTACTTCTGATTTGAAATTATATAAAGTTGAAACAGCTAACATAGCCGCAAGTGCAGTTGGGATCAACGCATCTACTGGTGGTGATCGTTTGACGGTAGTGGTTAGTCATGGCGTAGCTACTAAGTTTACGGTAAGTTTAACTAGTCCTCAAAATTCAGGAACAGCCTTCACGGGAACCAATACATTGACGGCTTATGATGCCTATGGCAACGTAGCTACGACCTTCAATGCTTCGACCAATGCCATTACGGTAACTTCTTCATTGACAGGTACCGTGTCTGGATTGAATGGATCGAACCTCATTAATAATGTAGCAGACTTTAGTGTTGGTGTGGCTAATTTAACTAGTAAATTGATATTTACTGGAACCGCTGGAACAGGAACATTTACCTTTACACCAGCCTCTGGAACACCAGTGACTAGTGGAAGTGTTACCATGAGCGCTGGTACAGTTACGCGTTTGGTCGTAACAGGTACAGGAAGTCAAACAGCAGGAGGAACTCAATCAATAAGCATTACCGCAAAGGATGCCAATGGTAATACGGTAACGACCTACACAGGTGATCACGATGTTACTTTTGCAGGAGCGAGTTCATCCGCTAATCCGGTGACTGTGCCAACCGTAACCGATAAAACAGCGGCTGCGGTGAATTTTGGAACAGCCACTACCATGACCTTTACGGCTGGAGTTGCCACAGGTAGTATGGCGCTTTATAAGGCAGAATCTACCTTCATTACGGCAAGTGCCACTTCCATTTCTGCTTCTACGGGTGGTGATCGTTTATCCATCACCGTTAACCCAAGTGTTGGAACTAAATTTACGGTAAGTTTAACAAGCCCTCAGACAAGTGGACAATCCTTTACGGGAACCAATACCTTAACAGCTTATGACTTCTGGGGCAACGTGGCCACTGGTTTTAATGCAGCCACGAACAACATTACCCTTACTTCTACTTTAACAGGTACCATTACGGGTTTAACAGGTACCAATAAATTAAATAATGTAAGCGATTTCACTAGTGGTGTTTCTTCTGTGGCAGGTTTAATCTTTACAGGAAATGCAGGAACAGGAACATTTACGTTTACTCCAGCATCTGGAACAGCGGTAACAAGTGCAAACGTCACCATCAGTGCTGGTACAGTGGCTAAATTGGTCATTACAGGCTCAGGGTCACAAACAGCCGGAGCAGCACAAACCATAACCCTGACAGCCAAAGATACTGAGGGTAATACGGTGACAGGATATTCGGGAGATAAATCCTTGACTTTCTCAGGAGCAACTAGTTCCACAAATCCTGTGACTGCACCTACGGTTACCAATAAAAACTCGACTGCCATTAATTTAGGTAGTAGTACTGTGGTGACTTTCACGAATGGGGTGGGTACCGCTTCAATGATCTTGTATAAAGCGGAATCTGCACTTGTTTCTGTGACCGATGGAACTGTGAGCTCATCAGCTAATGAAGATAAATTAAGTGTCACCGTTAGTGGAGCTACGGCTTCTAAATTGGTGGCAACCAGCTTATCACCAGCTTACCCAACGATGGGGTCTAACAATGCAACGTTGAATGCTTTGGTACAAGATCCATATGGTAACCAAGTCAATGTAAGCACCAACACAACCTTACAATTGGGCTTAACCATTGGTGGTGTAGATAAAACAGATAAATTGGTTCGTACCACAGCAGGTGGAGTATTATTAGGAAATCCGGTGACTGTTACCATCAATTCAGGAAGTAGTTCATTCTTGATTGATTATTTGAGATTCACGGAGTCGACGAGAAATACACCTTTGTATACCTACAATAACAATGCCATTGTAACGACCACGGCAATCTCTGGAATGAGTTTGACAGCTAGTTCCACAGGCTCGTTCACCATTACAGAAGGAGCGATTTATCAACCAACATCAAGTGGAAACTGGACATCTGTAGGTTGGGAAGTGTCCACTGACGGTGGAACGGTGTTTAGTGCCAGTGTTGCGCCTACTCAAACATCACAGGGAGAATACGATATTGTTAAAATTCCTTCAGGCATAACTACAACTTTAAATACCAATATTGAATTATACAGTTTAATTATCGATGGAGTATTTGACTTACCTTCTGGTAGTACATTAACGTTAAAACATGCTTCAGATCCAATAGCTGCAAATAATATTCACACACAAGGTACATTCAAAAACTCTGGAGGTACTTTTGTAAAAGAATCTGGAACAGAATTATTAGTCTTCCGCGGAGGTACTTATGAGCATGCTAGAAATGGAGGGGTGATTCCAGCATCTACTTGGACAAGCAATGCAGGAGCAGGAACCCATGCTTTATTAAAAGTAAACGGAATTACTAATACGGCATTAACCGGAGGTTTGGATCAGAACTTCATGAATGTGGAGTGGAATAATACTTCTCAAAGTGTGACCCAGACTTTGCATGGAAATATCAGTGTAGCTCAAAACTTTAATTTAGCAAGTGGTGATTTAGCTATTGGCGGCAATACCTTGACGCTTAATGGGTCTATGTCGACTATTACTGGAAATTTACTGGGTAGTTCAAGTTCTAATTTGGTCGTAAATACCACATCGGGAACACCCACATTCAGCTTTAAATCTGGCTCACGTCAATTAGGTAATTTAACGGTCAATGCAGCTTCAGGTATTGCCTTAGATTCGGATGTGTTAATCAATGGTACCTTGACATTCCAAAATGGGAAAGTGGTGACCAATGGTGGAAATATATTAACATTAACCAGTGGAGCAAGTATTTCAGGTGCTAGTAGTGCTAGATACGTTCATGGTAAATTGGCTAGAGGTATACCTCAAAACTCCAGTGCGGTGAGTTTCCCAATTGGTGATTCAGGAAACTATGCTCCATTGAGTTTATCTTTTGCTGGAAGATCAGGTAATTTAACCATTACTACTTCCACTACGGTGCCAGGTTCGGCTCCGGCAGTAGGATCAGGTATCAGTCAGTCCAAATACATCAACCGTTATTGGACGATCAATGATTTAGATAATACTTCAGGTACTTACAGTTCTTTGGATGCAACCTTGAATTATGTCGGAGGAGATGTACAAGGAAGCGCCAACACAGCTGCTCTCATTGTTAGAAAAAAATTAAGTGATGTTTGGTCAGTAGGAAATGCAGGAACCAGAACAGGAACTTCAGTACAAAGTACAGGATTTACTTCATTGGGCGATTTTTATGCAGGTGAAACAGCAGGAACGACTAAGTTTGTGATTAATGCACCAGCTAATATCGCCGCTGGTACAAGAGCGGCTTATACTGTTTCTCGTCGTGATGTTGCTAATTTATCAAATACCGTAGGAGCACAAACTGTGTATTTATACAGTACAGGTGGTACTTTCCATAGTACAGCAAACAACGGAAGCATTATTACCTCGGTGAACATTGCGGATGGAGATTCTATTGCCAATTTCTGGTTCAGAAATACCTTGGCTGGAAATTATACGGTGTCTGTTTCCGATGCGACTCCAAGCGCCGATGGAGCTACCGGTATTTTGGATGCATCAGATAACATCACTGTCAATCCAGCCAGTGTGGATGCAGCTATTTCTACTTTATTGCCTATTTCTGCTAGTATCACGGCGGATGGAGCAAGTACTCAACTACTGACAGTTCGGGCAAAAGATGAATTTGGGAATAACTTAACATCGGGTGGATCCACTGTGATCATGTCCAAATTATCAGGTACTGGTTCAATCAGCGCCGTAAGTGATGTAGGAAATGGAACTTATACAGCTACTGTCACGGCGGCTAGTGCCTCAGGGTCTGGCGTATTCGTAGCAACCATCGGTGGGGCAGAAGTAAAAAGTGGTTCAGGTGTTCAAACCGAAGCTACTGTAACTTATGTGCCAGGTGCCATTGATGCCGCTATTACTACGTTGACACCAACGAGTGCCAGCATTACAGCCGATGGAGTGACCACACAGACATTAACGGTTACGGCTAAGGATGCCAATGGAAATAACATTGGTGCAGGAGGAGCAAGCGTAACGATTACGAAACAATCAGGTTTAGGATCCATTAGTTCCGTGACTGATGCCGGTAATGGAAATTATACCGCTACAGTTACATCGCCAAGCACAGCTGGTTCAGGTGTATTTGTAGCAACGATCGGTGGAATAGCCGTGAAAAGTGGAGGCGGGTCTCAAACCCAGTCGACAATTACCTTTGCTGCGGGTGCTGCTACTAAATTGGTTGTAACTGGCACAGGTACATTAACTGCTGGAGGAACACAAACCATTACCGTAACTGCGAAAGATGCGAATGGCAATACTGCCACAACATATACTGGTTCTCATACCATCACTTTCTCTGGTGCAGCAAGTTCATTGAGTCCAAGCACAGCACCGACCGTAGCTGGAACTAATTTTGGTACAGGTACTAGCTTAACATTTACCAATGGAGTAGCTACGGCATCCATGAGATTATACAAAGCGGAATCTGCTACTGTTTCTGCTACCGATGGAACTATTTCATCCAGTGGAGGCGATCGTCTTTCGGTGACAGTTAGCCCTAGTACATTAAGCAAATTTGCGGTTGACTTAACGTCTCCTCAAATTAATGCTGTCGCATGGACAGGAGTGAATACCATTACTGCTCAAGATGCATATGGAAATACGGTAACAGATTTTGATGCTTCTCAAAATATCATTACCGTAACAGGTGTTCCCGATGTGGGCATTGTCATCTCAGGTTTGTCAGGAGGAAATGTATTGAATTCTGCCGCTGATTTTGTTAATGGTGTATCTAACTTGACCAACAAATTAACCTTAACAGGAAACTCGGGAACGGGAGCCTTGGTATTTACTTCAGCTTCTGGAGCTACAGGTACTGACTCCGGTGATATTTTGCCAGGAGATGCTACTAAGTTTGTGGTGACTGGAAATAGTACGCAAACAGCTGGTGGAGCTCAAACGATAACCATTACGGCCAAAGATGTTTCAGGAAATACGGCTACAGGTTATACAGGAAGTAAATCCATTACATTCTCAGGAGCAGCTAGTTCATCTAGTCCTGCTACAGCTCCTACAGTCGCTAGTACCAATTTTGGAACTGCGACCACGCTAAGCTTCACCTCGGGAGTGGCATCAGCCTCAATGTCTTTATTCAAAGCAGAATCAGCGGTTATTGTTGCAACGCAAGGAGCAATTACAACCACAGGAGCAGATCGATTATCTGTCACTGTGGGTGCAACTGCTTTCTCTAAATTAACTGTCAGTTTAACTAGCCCACAAGTTAGTGGGGTATCATTTACAGGTACCAATAACCTAACAGCCTTAGATGCTTATGGAAATACAGTAACCACTTTTAATGCCGCATTAAACCATATTACAGTAACGACCAGCTTATCTGGAACAATTTCTGGTTTTGTTGGAGGAGATGTGATTTTAGCTCCTGAACGATTTGTGAATGGTGTAGCTGATATTTCTGGATGGTTAAAATATACAGGAGCCGTAGGTTCTGGTACCTTTACTTTTACCCCTGCCACCGGTACCGCTGTGACTAGTTCATCCATCACGATTAATTCAGGAACTGCGACCAAATTAGTAGTAACAGGTACAGGAACTCAAACAGCAGGTGGGACTCAGACAATTACTTTAACAGCCAAAGATGCCAGTGGAAATACGGCAACGACATACACAGGTTCTCATAGCATCACCTTCTCAGGAGCGAATAGTTCTTCAAGTCCAAGTACAGCCCCAACAGTAGCGAGTACTGATTTTGGAACAGGAACCAGCTTAACATTTACGAATGGTGTAGCTACCGCAAGCATGAACTTGTACAAAGCAGAATCTGCCACGATTGCAGCTACTGACGGAACAATCGTGGCTGCTGGAGCGGATCGATTATCTGTTACAGTTTCTGCAACAAGCTTCAGCAAGTTAGCAGTAAGCTTAACAAGCCCACAAGTGAATGGCACTGCCTTCACAGGAACGAATACGTTAACGGCACTAGATGCTTATGGAAATACCGTAACGAACTTCAATGCATCCGGCAATAATATTACGGTAACGACTACTTTAACAGGAGCAATCACTGGATTGTCTGGAACAACTATATTGAATAATGCAGCAGACTTCAGCAGTGGAGTTGCGAACTTGACTAGTTTAGGTCTGAAATTCACAGGTAATGCTGGTGCAGGAACCTTTACCTTCACCC
>NZ_JBEWZH010000011.1:0-95023 GCF_045310485.1 Aquirufa salirivi | reverse complement strand
GCTGTTCGATTTCTATGATTAAAACAAGTAGTTATCTATAAAAATATTAATATTTTTATTTTAGGGACTATCTCTGAATTGTATTTAGACCTTTGTAATGAATGAATCTTTAAAAGGTTTTCCTACTATTAGGTCTTATGCCACCGATTTATCATAGTCCTTTTGATACTTTCTGTTTTGAGCCACGCAAGTGAATATTCTTAAGATTAGCTTATTTCGTACAGCATTTAAAACTAGCATTTTATTCTTTTTCTCTTCGCTTACTTTTCTTTCATAATAATTTTTCAATTCTCCATTGCTTGTTATAGCGGATAGAGCCGACATGTGTAGGAGCTTTTTCATGGTTTTGTCTGCCAAATGCGAGACTCTACCTCTGCCTCTAAAAATACCTGATTCCCTTACAAAAGGAGCTACACCCGAATAACATGCAAACTTTTTGGGATTGCTGATGTCTTTAAATTCATTGGTAGTAATAAGTACTTGAACAGCTGTAACTGGACCAATACCGGTTACCGAAGTTATCAAGCTAAATAAACGATTGAGTTCTTCATCTGAAGCAATGATTTGATCAATAATTTTTTCGGTCCGTTTTAAACTTTCTTTAATGCTATCGATAGCCTTTTTGCACAATTGATTGGCTTGTTTTTGAAGGCTTTTGTCCATAAAATCTGCCCCCTCCTTTAGTGGAGTACTAAGCATTTTACAAGAGCTAATCAGGCGGGCTCGTAGCGTTGTATAATGCGACAATTGATTAATTACAGCTCTTTTAGGTTTCCAAAGACGAACTTCTTCTCGATTCTTATAAGCGTACTCGGCTATTCGAATCGCATCGACCTTATCGTTTTTCCCTCGCAGGTTACCCATGGAATTCTTTATTTGCAAAGCAGACTCCAACCAACAATTACCCTTGTTCTTGTGCAAATATGAAACTAATGGATTGTTATATATTCCTGTATGCTCCATACAAAATACAGCATCAGACAAACTGAAGTCTGGGAGTTTATTTAAATCCTTCATAAAACCACTTATGGCCTGGGCTGTGTTCGCCGTTTCTTTGTGGAATAAGAAGTTTTTACCATGCAATACAGCAAAGTCTAGTTCGTTTTTTGACACATCTATGCCAATGAAATAAGTAAATTCCATACCTTTATAAGGTTTATAATTGAAACAATAAACAAAGGTTTTAACAAGTTTTAAACACCACCAATACCTTAATAATGAGCCTGGATACTCTAATTTCTATTCGGTGCCAAAGTTTAAAACAGGCGACAGGGGATTGAATCGAACAATAGGCCCAAAACCTTGACATGTTCTTAATGCGCCCCTGTCGCTGTTAAATCTTAAAACAAAAGTGTTGATATTTTATTGAAATAATTCAATGGGTCAAAGCTAAAGGACATGTTCCGCAGGGTCATGTCGAATGACAGATAAAAGGGATTTGTAATCCCGTGATAATAGTATAGTTGGCTTCGAGAACCTCAGCCAAATGCGAGGGCCTTAGACAACTTTATCTGATGTTCAACATATTTCGAAGGTTCATGTCGAATGATAAATTAACTTGATTTGTAATCAAACCTGTTGATTGAAATATATCAAAGGATTTATTTTCCCTCAACATTCTAACATAAATCAAGTTTCAAACTGATGAATTGGAATCAAAGATTCCAAATATCTAAATTCGACATGCCTTTCAGAACATGTCGAATAGCTTTATTTTTTATTTTAGTCAGTGCTAGCAAATCAGAGAGCAGGTTAGTAAATTCTATAGCTTATCCAACCAAATTAAATCACTGGTTTTATACCCAATCTTCTCGGCTATTTGGATGTACTCCTTTTTGATATGTTCTGGGATAGTTTTTTTCCTAGATAAAATCCATAAATAAGAAAGCTTTTCTCCTGCTACCAAAGCATATTGGTAGTTGGAGTCGAGTGCCACTACATTATAACCACCAAAAAATGGACCAAAAAAAGAGACTTTCAGCATGCCGACGTTTTCCTTGCCCACGAACTTAGCTTTTCCAACCGATTCTTTCCATATTTTTTTATAGGGTTCATATCCCCTATTGACCACCTTGATGCTTCCATCTTCGTTCAAAGAATAATTGGCTGTTGTATTGATTAAATTTCGTTCAAAATAAAAATCCAATCGAGCCACCTCATACCATGTGCCCAGGTATTTTGACTTATCAAAATTCTCTACCGCCTTGGCTCCCTTCGGAATAGTAGAAGATGAACATGCGCCAAGGAGAATTGCAATGATCAAGGATAATAAGAGGTTGTAATACTTCATCTAAAATTATTTAACAGTTTTCTCGTACTCATTGATTGAACATTTGATTCCTAATAATGTTTTACATGGATTTTTAAGAAAAACTCATATAAGCCACTAAGCTGATTAAAAACTCCATTTAGAGCAATTCAACAACGGTGATCACTATACATTGGCCGCAAATTCAGTAGAACGAAATGTGGTATATATCCCCAAATCACAAACTGCTTTGCATGCTTGAAAAATGTTTCTAACAACTATTCATCATCTTTCATAGGCAGAAAACCTTTGTCTCCTAAAAGCTTGATGATACTTCGAAATATATAACTATTATCAAACCTCAATACATACTTACGTGCACCTTCTTTCTCTTGAATCAACATTTTACGCTCTATTAATTTCCTTATTTGTCTAGAAATTTCCGAATCGGCCTTACCTGGAAAAATATCTTTAATATCCGAAGCGGCGATAACTTGTTTTTCAACAGCTCGTTTAAGTATTTTAGCCTCTAAATCTGTGATGTACTTTTTCTCCAAAGACAAATTGATAGACGGCAACAAAATTTCTTTACGTAGAAATATATAATCAGATAGTTTATCAATTTTTTCTATTTCCTCTTTCAGTCCCTTCAAAACATACTCAATCCATGATATCATGCCTGATTCAGTACCATTATCTGCATCAGATAAAAAGTTATAGTAATCATTTCGATTACTACAAAATACAGCAGTTGGGTTTATAATTCGTCCAACATTAACGTTAAATCCAGCTTTTACAAGCATGGCATAAGTAAACAAACGAACAGTCCTACCATTACCATTCTGAAAGGGGTGAATCCATACAAATCGATGGTGAGCAATGGCCGTTTTTAATAAATCATATTTAGGACTATCCTCCTTATTGACAAAATCGAGCAGTTCTTGCATATAATCATGAACACTCAACCATTCTGGAGGCTTATGTAACGATTTACTTATATCGAGATTCACTTGACGATATTCTCCAGGAGTAGTGTCTCCTTCTCCATTCGGTGGTGGCAAAAGATCACCAACAATCATCTTATGCATTTCACTTATAAATGCTCTATTAATAGGATAAGCCATTATATTCTGTTCGACAAATGCCATTGCTCTCTCTATATTCTGAATTTCCTTAATACTTTCAGAAACGTTTTTCCTATCCGATATTTTTGTTTCAATATATTCAGCAATCGTCGTATTATTACCCTCAATTCTTGCGGATCCAATACTTTCTAATGTTTGAAAAATATGTTTCAACTGAAAGAATACCTTTGGGTGAGTTGAGCCTCCCAATTGCATCTTTCGTAAATAATCCAATTCGATGATTAAATCAGTTATGGTTGAATCAAAAGATGGTTCAATCAATTTTAAATCAAAGTGACTAAATGTTGCCTCAGACATTTGCAATAAATTATTTAAATAATTAACATATACTATTATAAACAATTAAAAAAAATTGTACATTAAAACCTATAAATCAACATGTTACAAATATATAATATATTTAAACATTTAACACAATTCAATTTAACAATTAACAATTTATAATTTTAGATTAAACAAGACATTTGTTTATCGAACATACCAGAGGTCATCAAAATTCCTTTGCCAAAGTCCTCGGGCAGTATGAAGTGCTAATAATGTGTATCGATTTTAATCTCACTTTTTCGACCTATTCCCCTTGGAATATTTAATCTGAATCGAACGATTTAGGCCTGGGTCCATCTTCCCAATTATTTTAATGGATTCATCCAACTTCGGTTCCTTAGAACCTTTAAATTGAATATCATAAAAGGATGAATGAAAAGAATACTCTTTATTGAATACAAAGAGATAGTTGTTTTAAGGACACTATCCTCTTTTTGAAACCCCCTAATGAACTACAATTTGCTAGTTTTTCTTATTTTTTATCCCTCGTAAAATTTCCAATAATTCCTTTACCAATTCAAGGTGCTGACTAGCTACATTGTTCTTTTCACCTATGTCCAATTTAAGGTTGTAAAGCTGTGGTAAAGTGCTATTAGCTAATTCAATATTAACCAGTTTATTGATAGAAGGTCCTGCATTCGGTTCAATGTATTTCCACTCTCCCTGAACAATAGCCACCGAATTCATACCTTGTTTTACGAGCACTTTTCTACCTTCCAAACTTTTCCCTAGCAATGCATTCAACATATCCTCACTATCAGATGCTTCGCTCGCAGGTAATTTTTTATTAAAAAAATTAGCAAAAGAAGCAACGAAATCGATTTGGCATACCAAGGCATCGGAGACCTGTGGTTTAATTTTTGCTGGCCAGTGAATCAGCATGGGCACTCTTGCACCTGCTTCATAAGTGCTATATTTTCCTCCACGAAGCACACCCCAAGGCTTATGTCCATTTAGCTGGGTAACTGCTCCATCCTGATAACCATCATCCAGTACAGGGCCATTGTCGCTCGAAAAAATAATCATTGTATTATTCGCAATACCTAGGTGCTTTAATTGACTCATAATTTCACCAACAGTCCAGTCTAATTGCAAAATAGCATCACCTCTTAATCCCATTCCACTTTTACCCTTAAACATAGTAGAAGGCATACGAGGCACATGCGGTTCGGTTAATGCATAAAACAAAAAGAAAGGATTAGCCTTATTCGTTTCAATAAATTCTTTTGCCTTGGTTAAAAAAGTAAGGGGCATTTCTTCATCGGTCCAGCGTGCTAATTTCCCTCCACGCATGTAGCCTATTCTACCTATTCCATTCACGATGGTATTATTATGCCCATGGTTAGGAGAGGATTGGATTTTTAGCAATTCTGATTGTTCTAAACCTGTAGGATCGTTACCAATTTTATGTTCATAATTTACTTCGATGGGATCAGTTGTATCCAGCGCTACCACGTAATGATTTTCAACAAAAACCGAGGGCACCCTATCTGCCGTAGCAGGAAAAATGAATGAATAATGAAAGCCCACCTCATTGGGTCCTGGTGCAATTTTTTGATTCCAGTTTTTTTGAACTGTATTACCTAGTCCAAGATGCCATTTACCGACCAATCCAGTTTTGTAGCCAACTTGTTGAAATAAGGAAGGCAACGTTATTTTATCGGTAGGAATAATTAATGCCGCATCACCTGGCAAAATCCCTGTTCCCGATTTACGCCAAGGATACTGACCCGTCATTAAGGCATAACGTGAAGGCGTACATGTTGCGGAAGTTGCATGTGCATTCGTAAAACGTATTCCACTATTTGCCAGTTTGTCAAGATTAGGGGTTTTGATTTTTGTAGCACCATAACTACTCAAATCGCCATACCCCAAATCATCTACATAAATGAACACGACATTGGGACGGTTTGTATTTTTTTGTGAATAAGTCTTACTGGCAAAAAGCAAATTGATTGAAAGAAATAAGTAGTATCTAAAACCCATCATGCATATTTTTATTGAACAGGTATAATTCCGTTTGGTCAGTCCACGAAAAGAAAATACCACTGAGTGGCCCTTCTTTCCAGATAACAATTACCCTGTAAAATAATAAATTACCAGCATATTAAGCATCCACATGCAATAAATGCTTAAGCTAAACAAAGAAATCCGATTTGATTGTTACCTATTTATTGATGAATTCATCTAATATCTGATTTAGAAATAATCCTTTTTTTTCTGCTTACGGTAAACTTGGAAGCTAAACTATCTCGTTTACCTTGTAATACCAATCGCCTATTGGGGATGATTACTTTACAGGAAGTCATATTTTTCGGATCGGGGCAATTTTGTACCCCATTTATGTCAAAATAATAAAATAGGCTAATACAAAGTAAGGTCAAATATTTCATGTTAATCTTCCAAGTTATTTTTGACCGCTTTAACAGAGGCCTTATGCTTCATAACCAGTTCATTGATTTCCCCAATGATCTTCTCATTATTTTTTGAAATATCATATTGCTCAGAAGGGTCAATGGATAAATTAAATAAAACGGGCTTTTCCAATTTTTCAATTTTTTCAGGATATCCAATGGGGTTATTTTTTAGGTAATACAACTTGTAATCTCCTAACCTAGCAGCAAATAAATCGGTAGCATGATAAAAAAACATCTCATTTCTAGGATTAATATCTTTATTATGTACCATCAGAGGGCTCAAATCATAGCCATCAGTTACCACATTTTGGGGGATGGAAATATTGGCTATACTACACAAGGTGGGTAATAAATCTAGCGTACTTCCCATCTTCATCTCAACTTTGGGTTGTAAGTTTTTAGGGGACCAGATGATAAAAGGAACACGCATCCCTCCTTCATAACTTGTTCCTTTTGCGCCAAATAACAAGCCCGACGAACCTCCTTGTTCTTTAAATAATTTCCAAGGACCATTGTCAGAGGTAAATATCACATAGGTATTTTCATCTATATGTAAATCTTTCAAGGATTTTAGAACTTGTCCTACGCTCCAATCCAATTCTTCTATTACATCTCCATAAAGTCCACGCTTACTTTTTCCTTTAAAATCTTCACCTGCAAAAAGGGGCATATGGGGCATTGAATGAGCCAAATACAGAAAAAATGGTTTGTCTTTATTCTTCTTAATGAAGGCAATCGACTCTTCGGTATAACGTTTTGTAATCTTATTTTGATCAGCAGGCCGTTCTATTATTTCTGAGTTCCTCATCAATGGAACATTATAATCCTCTATTTTAGGGTTAAACATACTTTCATATGTCAGGCCCTTTGCCCTATCCATATCATTGGAATATGGGATTCCAAAATAATAGTCAAAACCATTGTTATTCGGTGCGAATTGAGGTAGATGCCCTAAATGCCATTTACCGACTAAAGCTGTTTGGTACTTGTTCATTTTTAATATTTCTGCTATTGTTAGCTCTGATTCAGGAAGTCCACCCTTTGAATCAGGAAACAACACGCGTCGCTTATAGCTTTCCATACCCATTCGAACAGGTAATTTTCCTGTCATTAAAGCCGCTCGAGAAGGGGTACAAACATTGGAGGCCACATAAAAGTTAGTCCATTTCTGTCCTTCAGAGGCCATGCGGTCTAAATTTGGCGTTTGAATAACAGGATTCCCAAATGTTCCAATATCTCCATATCCTAAATCATCGGTGTAAATGATAATGAAATTAGGTTTACGATTTTTAATAGGCTTAGAAATTGCCTCAAAGCTCAATAAAACCAAAAAGGTATATATAACAAATTTAAGTTTCATAATCTATCTATTTACAGGTTTTTGCCAAGGAGTACTTCCTCCCCGTTGAATGTAAGTCATTAATATCGTGTTCAATTTTTTCACAATTTCAGGATTGGTGTTAACCAAATTATTTTTCTCCAATGGATCATTTTTCAAATCATATAATTCATACGGTTGAAAGGGAGAATTTTGTAATAATTTCCATTGACCTAATCGCAAGGCATGATATGCTTTACCTCCATAAAGAATTCCTCCCTCCCTTCGGGTAAAATAAATAGGTCGTTCAATGGATTCATCTGATTTATTCAAAAGTGTTTTGGCAAAACTTCTTCCTTCAATCCTATGATCCATTTTTCCTCCAACTAAGTCCATAATAGTTGGGAAAATGTCCATCGACAAATTAACCACATTAGAATTTGATCCTTTAGGAATTCTTAATGGCCATGAAATTACCGTGGGAACTCGAAGGCCACCTTCATACATACTTTGTTTACCATCTCTAAGTCCTCCATTATTGGCTAAATCAGGCAAATGGCCACCATTGTCAGAGGTAAAAACGATTATGGTATTTTCATACTGACCAGATTGCTTCAATGCATCAATTACTTTCCCAATTCCATCATCTAGGTGCTCAATAAAGGCGACTAATTTGGCTCTTTTTTCGCTTATCCCAGGATTTTTAAGTAGTACTTTATCCAACCATTCCTTAGGAGGTTGTACGGGAAAATGTGGAGCATTATAGGCTAGATAAAGAAAAAATGGTTGTTTACTTTTGGCTTGTTGATGAATATAATCCACAGACCATTGTGTAAATAAATCTGTCGCATGCCCAACTGGCTCAATTTTATTCGTATTCAAACGCATAAAATTTTTACCATGCCTAAGATGCGTCCAATAATCATCCATCATATCTTCTAACCAACCATGGAAATAATCGAATCCCTTTTCATTGGGAAGGTTAGGAGACTCTAAACCCAAATTCCATTTACCGATGTGGGCTGTATGGTAATTCAGCTTTTTTAAAGCGGAAGGCAACAAAATGGTACGTGGATCTAGATACCCCCAACTATTTTCAGGGTGAGAACGAATTAAACCAGGAACCCCAACGAAATCAGGATATCTTCCCGACATTAAGGAGGCTCTTGTTGGTGCACATACAGGAGAATTAGCATAAAAATAATCCAATCTCATTCCATCCTCTCGAAGCTTATCAATATTGGGAGTATTCAGATCCTTGGTGTTATAATAGGAAACATCATGATACCCTTGATCATCGGTAAGTATTATAAGTACGTTTGGTTTTTTATGCTGACCTAATAAGCTTACTCCTGTTAGCAAGCTCAACAAAATGACAAAAAAACTTTTTTTCACGTGTATTTAAGTTTAAAATACCCTAAATAAAATTCAATTATTTTCACAAACTTGCTACGTTGATTTTATAAAATTGGGAAGGTCAGTTCGACACTTCCCAATTAATTGCACTATCAACTAACACTTAATTTCTATTGAAGGATCAAATTACCACTTGGGGTTTTGAACTAATTTGGGATTAAGAGACAATTCACTTACTGGAATTGGCAATAAATTATAATAGTCTAGATAACCATTCGGAAATTTTGTTTCAATTACCCCACCCAAATGGTCTTTTATTACGACAGGATAGATATCCTTTCCTATATTCCATCGTTTAATATCAGACCAGTATAATCCTTCTAAGGCAAATTCAATTCTTCTTTCCTTTCTCAATCGTATTCTGGCTTCTGATTGAGATAATCCCGTGGGAATAGACGTAATTTTCACGTCTTTTCTTTCCGTCCGAATCCGATTAATGATTCCAATAGCTTCATCCATATTTTTATTCAATTCAATTAATGCCTCCGCTTTTGCCAACAATACATCTGCATACCTTAATACGATATTATTGATGGCAGATTGACCTGAAGTCGGCAAATTAGCCAGTTGATTTTCACGGTATTTGCGGGCACTTAAATGCTTTAAACGATTTCCTGGATGATTGAATGCTCCTCCTGGATATAGGTAGTTTGGAAATCTAAATCCTAAAATATAGGATCCAGGAATAACAACGGTAAACTCTAAACGGGGATCCCTATTTTTAAATTTATTGGCATTATCCACCGGACTTCCGTCAATTGTCTCATAGGCATCCACTAAATTATCGGTGGGAACATACCTTGATCCACGCGTAAAACTACCTGTTCCCGTACCACAAAACTGATCGTGAAATGAGCCTTGCGAATTCTCTCCAGATATATATTGTACATCAAATAGTACTTCTGAATTATTCTCATTTTCTTGCTTAAATAATCCTTCGTAGGAGGGGAATAAAGCATACTTATTCAAAGCTTCTATTTGTTGAGAAACCTCAAGGACCTTTTCGTAATTATTTTGATACAAATAGGCTCTCATTTTTAAACCCAAAGCAGCACCTTTATCTGCTCTTCCAATTTCTGGAGCTTTTATTCCTAAATTTTGTATAGCTACATCATAATCTGCAATGACCTGATTCCATGTGGCTTCTTTAGTCGCTCTAGGTATTTCCCTTGCTTCATCGGTTGTCAAAGAAGCATTGGCAATTGGAACTCCACCATAAGCATCAGCCAATAAAGAATATGCCAACCCTCTCAAAAAATGAGCTTCTCCCTTGTATATATTTTTAGCCGCATCGGGTAATTTAACTTGTTCCAAAGCCTTCAAAAGGTAATTCGCTCTAAAAATAATGGCATAGCATCTCGTCCATCTAAATGTAATAATATCGGCATCCGTCGCAGACAATTGTCCATTCCCCAATTTAGTGATTGGGAAATTGCCCCAATTAAATGCATTCGGAGTTGCTCCATCTAACACTCCAAATCCAAATAAGCCTTCGTTATAAATAGCAGACTCTCTTAGCAAAGCATAAACTCCATTTAAGGTGAGTTTAATATCGGCTTCATTTTGTGGAAAATTCGCCGTTGTAATCTTATCTTCTGGAAATATTTCCAAATATTGGTCAGAGCAACTTGTGCAAAAACTCAATAAAACTATGCTGATATATAAAAGTATATTTTTCATCATCTTAGAAGTTTAAATTAACGCCCAAAGTCACAATCCTTGGAACCGGGTATTGATTAGTGCTTGAATCAAACGTATTTTTTTCTGGATCGTATCCGTCAAAATCTTGATTCACTAGGGTATACACATTTTGCGCATTTATGTAGATATATGCTTTCTTTAACCCATATTTATTGGATACTTTCTCGGGTACACTGTAACCAAGTTGTATATTTTTCAACTTAACAAAATCCACTTTATTTACCCAAAAAGAAGATTGAGAACTATTCCATGAATTATCAAATCTGGCCATAGGAATATGGGTATTTGTATTTGTTGGTGTCCAAGAATTCAACCAACGTTCACCTATCACTCTATTCTCATAAGTTAGATTGGTGAAATTATTTTGATTGAACATGTTCACTCCCAAAATTCCTTGCATGAGTATATTCAGATCAAACCCTTTGAACTTGAAAGAGGGAGAAATACCAAATGTCACTTTAGGAATCGTGTTTCCTATGGATTGTTTATCCTCAAAACCCAATTTCCCATCTCCATTGATATCTTCAAATTTCAAATTACCTGCCTTGGGTTTAAAACCATTGGCAAACATGTGCTCAGATGCTTCTTTGTCTGATTGGTATATACCAACTACTTTATAACCATACAATTCCCTGAATGAATAACCCTCTCGGATTAAGTACAATTGGTCAGGTGATCTAGAAGTCCCAAACTTCGTTACCATGTTATTGATATACGTGGCGTTCAATCCAACACTAAAATTGAGCTTATCTCGATCTGAAACTTGATTATTATAGTTTATAATAATTTCAACTCCATTATTCGTCATCTCACCTTTATTTTCAAAGGGCGAATTCAAACCCCCTAATACCAATGGAATGGGTAATTGAACTAAAATATCTTGTGTTTTTTTAGTAAAATAATCTGCCTCAACCGATATCTTATTTTTAAAGAAAGACATCTCCAAACCAATATCAGTGGTAGCGGTTTTTTCCCAAGTTATATTCTCATCAATTAAGTTAGTGATGGCTGCGCCTGGAGCTAATTTGCCTCCATAATTGTAACTCAACGCATTATTTTGATTTATTATAGTCAGGTATGGCCAGTAATCCGAGATATTTTGATTGCCTAATCGACCCCAAGAAGCCCTGATCTTTAAGTTTGAAATCACATCTGAGTTCTTTAAGAAATCCTCATCGGACACCCTCCATCCAGCTGAAAAGCCGGGAAAATATCCCCATCTATTTCCCTCTTTAAACCTAGATGAAGCATCCGCTCTAAAATTAGCTTCAAATAAATATTTTTGATTGAAGGCATAATTTAACCTTCCAAAATAGGATAGAATACGTAATGCGTTCATATTACCTGATCCCTGTATACCTGAGGTTCCAGCGTCTACTTGGGTTAATCCCTCCTTGGGAGGACTGCTACGCCGAGCATATAATGTTTGTATTTTATTTGATTCAATTTGAGTTCCTGCAATTACAGCCACGTCATGAACTTGATTAAAATTCTTAGAATAATTGATAGTAGAGAATAAATTGGTATTAAATCCCGAGATGTTTCCTCTATTAATTTCTAAACCTTCCCGATTAAAATTCTTAGTAATTGTTTCGATACCAGAATCTGTATAACCAAAAACACTCGAATTATATCGATCTACTAAATTCCATGTGCCATTGGCTGCAAAGGTTGTTTTTAGTGACAAATGCTTGGTAAAATTCACTTCGGCTGTTGCATTGATTGAAAGTAAATTTTCTTGTGTAGAGGTTTGACCGTTAGCTGCATCAATTAATGGATTTCGATTATCATAAAGTAAAGCTCCATTCTTATCAGCTACTTGAACAGAACCAAATCGACCATCTCGTGTAAAAGGTGCAATAAAAGGTGCAGCACCACTTAGCATATCAAAAACTCGTCCAAGTGAACCATAAGTAATATCCGCATAAGGCTCTTTAGATAATCTATTGATATAACTAACTCGCCCACTTATTTTCAACCAATTATTAATTTTTGAATCTAGATTAGCTCTTAGACTAAATCTTTGTGAATTGGTATTTGCAACCATTCCCTCTTGGTTCAAATAATTAAATGACAAAAAAGTGGAAGTTTGTGCCGATCCACCTCGAATTGACACATTGTGTTCTTGTATTTTCGCAGGCTTAAATAATTCAGAAAACCAATTCGTATTGGGATATTTAAATGAATCGGTCCCTGTTTTAAATGCATTAATTAAATCTGATGAATACAAAGGACTCGCACCATCATTAACTAAGGCCTGATTGCTCAATTCCATATTTTGAGCACTATTATTTATTGTTTTATATCGCATCCCTAAGGTTTGAACACCAACATAGGAATTTACATTAACTTGCATTTTCTCATTATTCTTACCCATTTTGGTCGTAATCAATACTACGCCATTAGCTGCTTTTGATCCGAAAATGGCCGCACTAGCTGCATCTTTCAAAACCGAAATAGATTCAATATCCGAAGGATTTAACTGCTCAAATGTTCCCTCCACACCATCTACTATGATCAATGGATTGGCATTATTTAAAGTCCCCCACCCTCGCACGCGTATCTGAGAACCATCACTTCCAGGCTTTCCAGAATTTTGACTTACCCAAACTCCCGAGGCTGTTCCTCCTAAGGCTTGCGAGGAGTTAGTTAAAGGCCTATTATTAATTTTTTCATCAAATTTTATGGTAGAAATGGAACCTGTTAAATTAACTTTTTGAGTACTTCCATATCCTACAACTACGACCTCATCTAATGCTGTAACATCAGGTTTTAATGATATCTCCAATTGTAATTTATCTCTTACTCCAATTTCTTGACTTAAATAACCAACAAAGGAGAACAAAAGGATAGTATTTTCATCCGTGATGTTGATTGTAAAGTTTCCATTGGAATCCGATTGTGTTCCTTTAGTAGTTCCTTTGACACTAATATTCACACCTGGCATTCCTTGTCCCGTTTCATCTTTTACTTTTCCTGATATAGCCCTTTCTGCCAATTGACGTATATTCAAAGATGGAACTTGGGAGCCTTCATCTTGATTATTTCGAAGAATAATTCTATTTTCTTTAATTAGATACTCGACTGACAATGGACCTAACAATTCTTGTAATACCCAATCGAGCCTTTTTTTATTTACATTAATATTGACCTTTTGTAACATATTGATGTTACTCGAACTATAGACAAATTTCACTTTGGCTTGCTTTTCTAATTGGTTCAGTACTTTTTTAATTTCTACACTTTCCATTTGTAAGGATACCAGCTGACTTAAGTCTAATTGACTAAAAGCAGGGTGTGCGTATGAAAAAGTGCAAAAAACTAAACTAATAACTAATTGCTGGAAGGAAATTTTCATAGTAATCCAAAGTAGTTTTGGAAACAGATGTGATTTGTTCATACTTTTACGTAGTTAAGATTTTACGATCATTAGCTATTTCTATTATTCTTTAATAGAAATAAGGGCCGGGGATGCGCCAACATCTTCGGCTCATTTTTTTCTGTGTTTAAGAACTGTTCATAATATTATGTTTTAATTACACGACTTACCATTAATAAAGATCGTAGAACCTCTAATTTCAAACTTGGCATTAACAGAGGAGCAAGCCAATTCAAGCTGCTTGTACAAATTCAATCCCCATAAATCCCCAGTAAACAAACACTTTTCTATTTCTTTATTCACAAATATGATATCAACTCCATAGTAGTATTTGAATCGATCTTTTAATGCTCCAAATTGAATTTCATCAAAAATAAAATCTGATTTTTGTAGACCTGGAACGATTAAAATTGGTTCCTCAACAATGCTTTCTTGAATTGTTTGATTTTCTACATTGTATACGGCTTTCAAATTTGGAGTTAAAACCACCCCATTCAATTTTCGAAGACTTTCATCTTTAGATTTCAGATAGACAGATACCTTTCCGCTTAATACAGCTACTTCAATGGATTTAGTCCTGTTATCTAATCCCACCTTAAAGCTTGTCCCTAAAACTTCGGTAACCAAATCTCCCATTCGAACTAAAAATGGTTTTTTCTCATTTCTAGCGACTTTAAAATACCCTTTCCCTTTTAAAAATACGGTCCTGTTCAATTTCCCAAAATCTTCTGAAACGAGTAAGCTGGAATTCTTTTCCAAAATTACCGTACTACCATCTGGAAGTTGAAGTTTTTGATTGTTGTTAGACCTATTTCGAGTCTCTAAACCATTACTTTCCAGGACAGAGTTTTGAAATAATTCAGGGTATTTTATGTAAATAGAAATACTACATATTAAGAACAAACTTGCAGCCAGAGAAATTTTAAGTAGACCTGACAAGTGAATAAATCTAAATTTTTTCTCTTTTTGGAAAATCGTTGCACTCATTTTATTCCAAAGCCTATCCTCTTCTTCTTGAATAACTTTTTCATCAAATAAGTGATTTAGATCAGCATGAATATTTAGACTATCAGATGTTATGCTCTCCAACAAAGCCTTTTCCTCTGGAGTACAATTTCCCTCTTCATATTTATGCAATAAATGATCAAATTCGTGCGTCTTCATAAAATTCATGTTAATTAGCGGAGTAAAAATTTCTAAAGTTCTTCTTCAAAAACTTCATCGATTTAGTTAAATGATATTCTACAGCTTTCTCAGACAATGCTAATTGAGAAGCTATAAGTTTCACTGGAATTTCATCGATTTTACTCATTCTAAAAATTAAGGCAGTTTTCTCAGGCATTTTTTGTAATAAGATATTTAACCTTTTATCAAATTCTTCTGAATATATCATATCATCAGAAGCGCTAGTTTCATGAATTTGATTCAACAATTGAAACTCTCTGTATCTTCTAATCGTCATTTGACTTCGAATGGATTTATTAATTAAATTCCGACTAGAAATAAATAGGTAAATTTTCAAGTTTTCAATTTTGAGCTCCTCCCTCCTATTCCACAAACTAAGCATTAGGTCGTGCAGAATTTCTTCCGAGTCCTCTTTTGATCCTAAATTATGGTAAACAAATCCGTACACTGACTTCCAATATCTTCTATAAATCACCTCAAAAGCCTTATGATCTCCTTTTTGGAGGAGTATCAATAATGCTTCATCGGTTAATTGACTTAAAACTTCTGACATGGGATTTTTACCAATTTTGACTAAGGTTCCACTCGAATCGAAAACCCCTAAATATTTTTATATTTATTTATTAAATAATTACAAAACTTTCATATTACCTCTCAAAGTAGTCGCTAGAATAGTTTAAAAAGAAGTAAAAATAGTTTAGGAAGGGAATAGACATCAAAGCGAAAAGCTAAGTTAAAATGTCCATATTTAATAAATTATATACCAATAATTAAAAATTCGAAGGAGTATGTAGACGGTAGCTTGATGATACATATCAAATAAAACTATTTTTGATAGTAATGATTATTCTGACTCAAAAGTCCTTCCTTTTTGATAAAATATATGACCCATATTTCCATTGAAATAAAGACAAAAATTATCACAAATTTAAAAACTGATGTTAATAAAATGATGAATAAGCGAACACATACACCCGACATAAATCTAATTAGAATGAATCGAATTCAACCAAGGGTTGATTTACATATGGTCGATTAATTTACGTTTTATGTTTTCTAAAGCCCCTCTTTTCATAAAAACCAATTATATTGATTTTTATGCGTATTGGGAATATACAAAGTCTAGCCCATGTGGGACTATGTTCTACCATTGAAAGTCGAATCATATTGCAATACCCCTCCAGAATGGATTAGTTATTTTAGAATGAACACCAAAAAAAATAGCCTATTTGAATTTGATTGTAAATAAAATGATACATTTAACTCAATGATATCAAACTTCTTTTGATGATATTATACTTAAAATGACCCATTGCACAAAGAATTCTATCTAATTCGCCTCAGAATAAATAATCAATTACTGCCTAATTCATAATGACCAAACACATTTCGTGTTATTGGATATTGCCTAATTGTAGCCATTGAATCAGTATTTATTTCTAATTCCTGTTCTTTCTATACACTCTAATTTCTTTGTTATCCTTATCGAAATACAAAAAAAATTAGGCTAAACATTTCAATTTATGAGCAAGTATCTTATTTATTTGGGCGTATCCTTACTATTCTTTTGTAGCTGTACAAAAGACGAACCAAAAGGTTCACAAGCTCACATTGAAAACATTACTTCTGAAGTAGATGACCACAAACTCACCAAAGCGCAAGATTCTCCCGGAGACTGGATGTCTTATGGTCTGAATTACCAAGAAGACCGTTTTAGTCCTTTAAACCAAATAAATCGGGAAACTATTGGACAATTATCTTTGGCTTGGTCAACTGACCTTGGCACAACTCGAGGGATAGAAGCCACTCCACTAGTTGTGGATGGTATCATGTTTTTAAGTGGCCCTTGGTCTGTCGTTTATGCCGTAGATACAAGAACAGGTAAAATCCTATGGACCTATGACCCAAAAGTTCCTAAGCAGACAAGCATAAAATCTTGCTGTGATGTCGTAAATCGAGGTGTAGCCCTCTATAAAGGGAATGTATTTGTAGCAACCTTAGACGGCAGATTGATTTCCATCAAGGCCAGTACAGGTCAATTTAATTGGTCTGTTGCTACCATAGACACATCCAAAAACTATACCATAACAGGTGCCCCCCGAGTATATGATGGCAAAGTGATTATTGGAAACTCGGGTGCAGAAATGGGGGTTCGCGGATACGTGACTGCCTACGATGCTGAAAACGGCGAGGAAATTTGGCGTTTTTGGACTGTACCAGGTGACCCCAAAAATGGTTTTGAATCTAAAGCCATGGAAATGGCTGCCAAAACTTGGAAAGGAGAATGGTGGAAGATGGGCGGTGGTGGTACAGCCTGGGATAGTTTTGCCTATGATCCTGATTTAGGTCTTGTTTATATAGGCACAGGAAATGGCTCTCCTTGGAATCGAGAGATACGAAGTCCAGGTGGTGGCGATAACCTATTTCTATCATCCATCGTGGCTGTCGATGTTAAAACAGGTGAATACAAGTGGCATTACCAAACAACCCCTGGAGAAAGTTGGGATTATACGGCAGTTCAGCAAATGATTTTAGCTGATTTACCCATAGCGGGAAAAGTTCGTAAAGTGATTATGCAGGCCCCTAAAAATGGATTCTTTTATGTTATAGATCGCACATCGGGAGAATTCATCTCTGGGAATCCCTATACCTATGTCAACTGGGCGACTCATATTGACAAAAAGACGGGTAGACCTGTTGAAACCCCATTTAGCCGTTATGAGAATTTCAATAAATTAGTGGCTCCATCCCCTATTGGAGGTCACAATTGGCAAGCAATGGCCTATAATCCCAATTCTAAATTAGTTTATATTCCTACGCGTGAATTTTCATATTTACATGGTAATCCAACTGAATTTATCCAAGATCCTAAAAGGTGGAATACTGGGTCAAAAGTCAATCCTAATAACCCCATCAAAGATGACCCAAAAGCACACAAGGCAGAAGGTCGTTTGATTGCTTGGGATCCGATTGCGGGTAAAGAAGTTTGGCGAACACCAGGTGCATCCATTTGGGATGCAGGTGTTTTAACCACCAATGATTTGGTGTTTCAAGGAAATGCCCATGGTATTTTTAATGCTTATGACGCTAAAACAGGCAAAATATTGTGGCATACAGATTTGAAATCTGGGATAATTGCTCCGCCAGTCACCTACCTAGTGGATGGTGTTCAATATGTTTCTGTGGCAGTGGGCTGGGGTGGAGTCGTGGGTTTGTGGTATAAATTTACTGAAACAATTCAGCCAGGTCGAATCTTTACTTTTAAGCTAGGAGGTAAGGCCAAGATGCCTGCACTCATTCCTGCTGAAACCAAAACCAAGCTGAATGTAGCAGTGACAGCCACTCCAGCTCAAGTAGCCAATGGTGCTTCCTTGTTTAGCAACTATTGTTCTATATGTCATCAATTAAAAGGCGGTGGAGTGGTCCCTAACTTACTTTATTCAAAGCCTGAAATAATCGCCATGATGGATGACATTGTCAGAAAAGGAGTCTTTTTAAATAAGGGTATGCCAAGTTTCGGCAATCGATTTAGCCCGCAAGAAATCAAAGATATCCAACAGTATATTTATGCCGAGGCAAAGAAATAATCATTGGTAGGTGTATTTGTTTTATGGTTTCTATTATTGAGCTTCCGTTTATGCCTTGACAACCTAATTTTTATCAAAGACCTCATCTGTTGATGAGGTCTTTGAGTTTTGATAGGTATTTAGGATAATTTTTCAATAGTAAACTACACGGCCTTTTTACCGGGTTGACTTAACAATTTAATTAGCTCAGGTAAATACTGTTCGTAAACCTGTCTCGGACTGACGGTGTTTTTGACACAAATAGCCCCAGCTTTTCCCGCAACCTCACCCATCATGCCGCAGGTCCTCATAACTCGCACCGGTCCTAATCCTGTTTTGGTAACACTCCGTGTTCCACCCGTGGGCTCCGTCATAGCTATGACTTGCCTTAGGTAATCTAAAAAAGGTCCATTCCCCTGCATCTCTTACTCCCAATAAAACCGATTTATGATCCCAACCTGTCACCCAAATGGGATCAGTGGCAGCATTCTTATTACCATAAATTCCACCCGGACCAGTTACTTCAACAAATTGATTTCGTCGTATAAGCTTCCAATCTTGACCATTCCATTCAGCTAAAACACCAGATTCAATGTCAAATTGTTTCAAAGCTTTATCTCCAGACTCTCCATTATTGGAATAAACCATCACTCCTTGACCTGAATAAAGACCTTTCCCATGAGCTCCAGGCAACAAAGAACTGCTGGAATTATTCGTAGTTTTATTCGCATTCTTGAGTTTAATATTACCATCCTCATAGAGTAGTTTAGTACTTAGATTGTGTACATCCAACTCATAAAAAAACTCTTTCATGGTAGCTAATAACAAGTTATTTTGTGGATTGTCAAGCGCTCTTGCTAAACCAGTATATCGACCAGGTGCTTGAATGTAGGGAATAGCTCGTACTTCACCTGATGCATTAATAGCATAAGGTCCAATAAATAATTGATTACTCTCCCGATGAATCATTCGATTGGCTGGTGTACCACCTATACTCTCAGGTCTGATTATCCTATTTAGCTGAGGGCTGATTTCATAAAGCTTATCCGTTGAACCGAATGGTAAATGTGGGCCGTATGAAATAACCCATAGTCGATCAGCCCAAGGTACAACTGCCCCTGTGCCGCATTCGCCTTCATGGTTATAATAGGCTAAATGTGGATAAATACCACTGAATTGAGGGTAAAATGATTTGGGAAGTGTTTGAGATTTGGCATTGAAAAAAAAATAAAACGAAAGCCGTAGCAATTACCGGAATGCTGATTACAATTTTAAGCGAAGAAATATTTGCTGACATTTTCTTGTTGTGACATTCATACAATCAACAAATCAACTTAGCTAACATCCAATACTCGTTGAACATGCCTTTACTAAGTTAAGTATTGAAATTTTAATAAAAATCAATGAAATATTATTAATAAATAGAAATTCGGTGTTGTAAATCATCCATTTATTTGAAATTTTGGCATAAAAAATGGCCAAACAAATGTTGGCCATTTCAAATTCAAAAAATTACTTTTTTAATTAGGTAAAACCACTGTGTCAATCACGTGAATCACTCCATTACCCGCTGCTAAATCAGTGGCAACTATTGTTGAAATACCACCTTTCTCGTCGGTCAAAATAACTTTCCCGTCCTTTAAAGAAGCAAGTAAATTAGCTCCACTCACCGTCTTCAAAGATAATTTACCTTTTGCGTCTGAAATTGCCTTCAATACCGAAGCTGCTGTAAAGTTTCCAGCAATGACATGATAAGTTAGAATTTTAGCCAAAGTCGCCTTATTTTCAGCTTTCAATAAATTATCCACCGTTCCCGCAGGCAATTTGGCGAATGCCGCATTTGTCGGAGCAAAAACAGTGAATGGTCCTGCACTTTGTAAGGTGGAAACTAAATCCGCTGCTTTTAAAGCGGCTACTAATGTGCTATGATCTTTAGATCCTACTGCAATGTCTACGATCGTTTTCTGCGCATTAACAGAAAAAACAATCGAAGCTACCGTTACTAGTGTCAAAGCAAATCTTTTTAATGTCATTTTTTTAAGAATTTAGATGTTGAATTGATATAACACGCAGTATATCAATATGTTTTAGGAATCTGTAAAATCATTCCTAAGTATGTTAGCGATGTAAAGGGAAACAGGCTTTTCTGAGATTCGATATACTAATACCGACGAGCGAATTTTTAAATACCATTGATGCCTTTGACTTACGATTTGAAAAATATTTGCCAGAAATTCAGGTGCTTAGGAATTAAAACTAACTTAGGAGGTAAATTTATTCATTCCGGGTGCTCATTTTGGAGGGGCATTTATCTCAAGAACATGAACTGTTTTTTGTCATTAAATCACCATATTAGGGATTACAATTCTGCTCTTTCAAAATAAATGCTGGATCTAAACCAACATAAAAGATGAAAAAAATCCTTGTCCTTTCCCTTATATACCTGGCATTTCAGCCAGTGGTAAATGCACAAAAAACTCGTCCCAACATCATCCTAATCCTAGCCGACGATATGGGTTTCAGTGATATTGGAATATTTGGTTCAGAAATCAAAACGCCCAATATCGATTTACTCGGCAAAAAGGGTGCTGTTTTTACGCATTTTTACAATGCAGGAAGATGCTGTCCAAGTAGAGCCTCCTTACTAACAGGGATGTACCCGCATCAAGCAGGGATGGGTGGCATGGTTAATACGGGTGATTATGATCGAACTAAAACGGGGTCATACCAAGGATTCTTGAGTGTGAACACTCCCACCATCGCTGAAGAATTAAAAAAGAATGGCTACGCTACCTACATGACTGGAAAATGGCATGTAGGTGAAAAAAAGCCAGATTGGCCTAATCAGAGAGGTTTTGACCACTTTTATGGCTTGATTTCTGGTGCCAATAGTTATTATGAATTGTTGCCCAAACGTCAGCTTATTGAGGATAATGAGCCATTCACACCAACCGCTAATTACTATTTCACAGATGCCATTTCAGCTAAATCAGTTTCCTATTTACAGAAAAACAAATCCACTGGAAAACCATTTTTTCTTTATGTGGCATATACGGCTCCGCATTGGCCCATTCATGCCCCACAAGATCTGATTGATTCCTATAAATCGAAATACACGCAGGGTTGGGAAGCTTTGCGGAAGCAACGGTTCGACAATCAAAAGAAATTAGGTCTACAGGTGAGTGGAGGTACATTGCCACCTTCAGACCCTGCCCTAGCATCCTTCGAAAAAGAAGCCGATAAAAATATCTGGATTGAAAAGATGGCTACTTATGCGGCTATGGTTGATAAAATGGACCAAGGAATTGGTCAACTAATTCAAGCATTAAAAGCCAATAAGACTTTCGATAATACGATCATTTTCTTCCTTTCCGATAATGGTGCTTGCCATGAGGTCCTAGATGATCGCTCATCCAAAGACTTAGGTCCAGAGAAATACAAAGCTTCCTTAAGTACGAAAATTGGCGCTCCTGGAAGCTACACCACCTATGGAAAAGAATGGGCTTATGCCAGCAATACCCCTTTTCGCATGTATAAACATTGGATGCATGAAGGCGGAATTTCTACTCCATTAGTAGTTTCATACCCGAATGGAATTAAAAAAAGTATTCAAAGTGAGCAAGTGGGGCATATCATGGATATTTTCCCGACCATCATGGAGTTAACACAAACGAAAACAACAAAAATCGTGGAGGGAAAAAGCTTAGTTCCCATTTTTAAACAAAGAAAAAGGGAGGCTCAGCCATTCATCGCTTGGGAACATTTTGGAAATAGAGCCATCAGGGAAGGTGATTGGAAGCTAGTTTGGGACAATGAAATCAAAGCATGGGAATTATACAATGTCCGAAAAGATCGAATAGAAACTAAGAATTTGGCTACCTTAAATCCAGAAAAATACCAGTACTTATTGGCCAAATATGCAGCGTGGGCAACCAAAATGCAAGTCAAATGAATTGAAAAATAGTTATTTTGACATTTTTCAATTCATTCATTTCTTTTTCCCGAAAAAATCTAGACCTATTTTTTCCTTAATAGCAAGGCTGAAAACCTAGAAAAGAGAAGAAAATGAGCTGAAATCCAAGCATGGAGGTCGTAAAACTCCTTCCTGAAAATTCAAGAATTATATGTTCGTGGTAAAATAAGTATCATACATACTTATTTAAATCTGCATGAAAATCTTATCTATTTTATAAAAAATTTGATATATATACTTCTTTTTATACTATTGTATATACGTAAATTAATTGCCACAAAATGAACGACTTAGGAGGAATTAACAACCTTTAAAACTTAATACTATGGGAACGAATTTGAAACTAGAAAAAACACTTTACCAAAAGGGTTACCTCTACTTTATTGTATTTTTTATGTTCATGATTTGGGGTTTTTGGTTTACCTATTTTTCTAAATTGGGTGAGCAAGGAAATTACCGTTTACACTTCCATGGAATCACCTTAATTTTATGGTGCTTGATGCTAATCGTGCAGCCATGGTTAATCCGATCAAAAAAAGTTGCCCTCCACAAAAAAGTTGGGCTTATTTCTTACTTGCTCGTACCACTACTTCTATTTTCAACCACCGACCTGTTAAAATTCAGGTTATTAGGTGTAAAACAGATGAGCCCCTATTTAAACTTTGCTGTAGCACTTGTACTGAATGCCCTGCTAGTTTTTGTCATACTATATGCCCTAGCCATCTACCATAAAAATAAAGGAACCATTCATGCCAGATACATGCTTTGCACGGCTTTCCCCATGATCCCACCCATCACTGACCGCATCATTGCCTCTAACTTCCCATCCTTGTTAAAATACCTTCCAACCTTAGAAGGTTATCCATTAGTCCCCATTTATAGCTTTGCCATCGTAGATATTTTGTTACTTTTTTTATGTATCTGGGACTTTAAATCTCATAAGCGTTGGAACGTTTTCCCCTTTGTCCTGTTACTTTTAGTGGGATACCACCTTTCGGTTTTAAACTTTTACAAATTTGCATTTTGGGCTAAATTCGGTGATTGGTTCTTGGCCATTTAACCAACCTTATTGAACGATTTAAACTACATATTCCGTGAATATCTAATCGTAAATCCTAGAAAATTTAGCAACAATGCTAGTTGAGAAATCGAAGAATTCCGCCGCTACATCAAATCATTAGCTGCTCTGAGAAAAGCCCAGATGTTATATAAAGGGCGATATGCGTATTTTTCTTCACCATACCAGAAATCATGCAAAGAAGAACATTTATTAAAAACTCCACTTTATTTGCTGCGGTAGTAAGTACAAATGGATTTATTCACTTTGATGGCCATCATTTTGTAGGCGATTGTGAAACTACCAGCGATATACTGGGACCTTATTATCGTCCCAACAGCCCACTACGAAATAACCTCATCATGAAAGGTCAAGGCGGAAATCCGATTGAATTAAGTGGCATTATCAAACATAAAGATTGTATTACTCCCTACAAAAAAGCGAAAATAGAATTGTGGCATTGTGACTCCAAGGGTGTTTACGATAATACATCTAGTGAGTACCGTTATCGAGGCACAAGCTATTCAGATGAAAATGGACAATATTCATTTAAGACAATTTTACCTGTACCCTATGATGCTGGTGGTGGGCATATTAGACCTGCACATTTTCACCTCATGATCACCGCAGAAGGATATCAACCATTGGTAACACAATTATACTTCTCCGGAGATGCCCATATCCCTAAAGATATGTACGCCTCCTCCAAAGAAGCTAAAAATAGAATATTGGATACGGAGACCTTACAGGATGGAACCAAAAAAGTCTTGTATCATGTAAGTATGTCCAAAACATTAGCTGCCGAAGCAGCAGCTATTGATAAATTAACGGGTATTTACACCGATGTAAAAGACAAATCCAAGAAAATTGAACTCTTTACAAAGAACAATTGCTTGTGGATGAAGAATGAAGTATTTGGAGAAAACTTTGAATACATTGGCAATAATACTTTTGAATATCCAGCTATGCCCAAAGGAATGTACGCCACACTCATCTTTGAAATTATGCCCAATGAGGCGATCAAACTTACGTATAATTACGTGGACGACGATTTGGTAAAACACAGCTCTGTTTCTATCAAAGAATTTTAGCCATTTAAAGCAAATTACACGTTATAGTAAAATTCAAATAAATGAGCTCAACTTCATTTCTATTTAGAATCGTAACTGATCAGACTTTGAAACTACGATCTTCAAATAGTAGAAAATAGCAATGCCAACGTTCAAATCGATATTATAGGATTTCCACCACCTTCCCCGTTTTCCTATCTACAGGCATAGGGGATTGATGTTGACTCAGGTAAGATTTTAATAATTGAGTGAGTTGATTGCATTGAGCGGGTTGTTTGGAAGCTAAATCAAACTGCTCAGCCGTATCTTGGGAGAGATCATATAGTTCTTTTTGGCCAGTGCGTAAATCATACACTAATTTCAAATTACCCTTTCGTATAGCAGATTTATAATTAATCCCTGGTCCATCTTGATCAATCCATTTATTGGGATAATGCCACACCAAAACTCGGTCCGCATCCTTTAAATTCGGGTCCTTCAAGAATGGAACCATACTCTTGCCATCCAATGCCTGAAGCGTCTTAACATCCTTCAATTTTGCCATTTGTAGGATAGTCGGAAACAAATCTTCAGCCATGATGTATTGGTCTGCAACCATATTCATTGGGGCAAAACCAGGCCATTTAACTATCATAGGGATTCGAATACCTCCTTCATACACCGAGCCTTTTCCTGCTCTTAAGGGTAAGTTCTGTACATGCGCTTTCTTTCCTCTTGCTGGAGCTAGGCTCAAACCTCCATTATCACTCATGAACAGAATGATGGTATTTCCATCCACTTTCTTTTCTTCCAAATAAGCCATAATATCCCCTAAACTTTTATCTACACCCTCTACCAAACTGGCGTATTTGGCCTCCGCTGAATCTAGACCAGCCGATAAATACTTCTGAAAAAATCGTTCATCTGCTTGAATGGGTGTATGAACCCCATAATGAGCCAGATTCAAATAAAATGGCTGCTTATTTTGTATGGGAGTTTCTAGTGATTTAATGGCTTCCAAGGTTAAGGCTTCTGTCAAAAAAACGGCAGAACCGTGGTATTCTTCCAAATCTGGTACGGCTTGGAGACTTACTTTACCAGGTAAATTACCATAATTGTCTTTCCCATAATAACTCTGTGGATGGCCTGCGGCGTGACCCGCTATATTGACTTGAAATCCTAAATTATAAGGATTGGCTTGCGGCGTACCTGCTGCACCCCAATGAGCCTTGCCAACATGAATGGTCAAATAACCAGCCTGTTTTAGTATTTGTGGATAAGAAGTATATTCCTTTGGACTCAAACCATTGATTTTCCATGAACTAGGACTGAATTGTTGATCTGTAGCATCGCTATTTTCATCCTTTATGGGAGATGTCCAATTCGTCACACCGTGGTGAGCGGCATTCATTCCTGATAAAAAACTGGTTCGAGTGGGAGTACAAACTGGCGTAGCGTAGGCATGTGAGAATTTCACTCCTAGCTTGGCCAATTTAGCCATATTGGGCGTATGGTAGTTGGGATTAAAGGCATCCGTCCAACCCATATCGTCTACGATAAATGTAATGATATTGGGCTTCTTGGGAATTTGGGCTACAAGGACGATGTTCCAAAGCAAGCAGCAAATCAAGAGTACTATATTTTTCATCAGGAATAGGCCTAGAAAAGATCGAATAATGAGGATAATTTAGAGAAAAAATCGAAAATATCCTTTTCGTTCCTTTTTAAACTTCAGCTATTCTAAGATTTTAGAACTGGTAAACTTTGTGAAAAAATAATAAGGAGAATTCCTATTCATGGGGTATTTGAGGGTTCAAATTTCGCTTAGTAAAGGCCCTAAGGTTTAACACGAACGACCTTGTCACCTTTAAGTACCACCAAGTCAGAATTTTTAGCTTTTTTATATGCAATTAAATCCTCCTTGACTTTAGACATACCCAACTCAATCTTTTCCATTACTAAGGAGGTATTCTTTATTGAGCTTGATTTAGTTGTTGCCATTTTACTACATTTTTAATTTTGTAAGTTCCGTCTTGATCTTTAGAGGCGATATAATCAGGTTCTGAATCTGAATTATCATATATTAACCAAGCATCAACTAAAGGCAAATATATATGAAACAAATTTGTAATTCCTGCTTTATATCGTCTTTCTATTACATCTTCAGGTATATTATGTCCTCCTTCTTTTACTCGAGTAACAACCCTTTCTTTAGCAAGACCAATTGTTCGGAGCCAAAAAAATAATAGAATCACAACAAATCCCTTCTTCTGCGCTTCTTTTATCAAATGTTGATACGATTTGGCAGCCAAGGTAGTCTCAAATGAAAATGATTCTCCTTTCAACAATAACTCATCAATTCTAGAAAGCATGATTCTTCCCGACGTAAATGCTACTTTCTCTGGTTGAAATGGAGATATGCTGTTTGCAATTTCATATGCATTTACGAATTCTTTACAATCTAATATTTCAGGTAATATAGTATTGGATGCTGTTGTCTTTCCTGCCCCGTTACATCCTGCAATAATATATACATACTTTTCCATCGATTCGAAAATACATACCTTTTGGCTCCAATCAATTCAAAAAACTGATAATAGTTTCTAACCCTTGGTACGTAAAGAATCATAATTCCTTAAACAAATTTAAAAATACAATTCATACCCAACTGTATTTAAATTCTTTGTTATACCTATAGGCAGAATTTAACTGATTCACTAAAAACAATATTTTCTTCATCTAGTTTAATAGCTAAACAATTTCCATTGCCCAAATCACCCATCAATATCGTTTGGTTTAAACGTGATCTTCGGTTTACAGACCATGAGCCACTTTACCGTGCCTTGGAACAAGATATCCCCGTTTTATTAGTTTATTTTTTTGAACCTTCCTTGATTCAATACCCCGATAGTGATGTGCGACATTGGCGTTTTGTATATGAATCCTTAACCGAAATGCAAGGCCGATTGGAAGACCGAAATGGCCGCTTGTATCTATTTCATCAGGAAGTTTTGCCCGTTTTGGATGCCTTAACAGAACATTATTCCATTCAAAACATGTATTCTCATGAAGAAATTGGGAATAGCCTAAGTTACCAGCGGGATAAAGAAGTCAAGGTATTTTGTGATTTACATGGAATTCAATGGAAAGAAACTCCAACGAATGGGGTCATTCGAAAATTACGTTCAAGAAAAACTTGGCAAAAAAGATGGGATGAACGTATGAATCAGCCTCCATTTTTAGTTCGCGAGCATGATTGGAACCTGATTCATCTAGCCAGTACCTTATATGACAGCCTCAAAGGGAAAAAAATCCCTGTTGATTTTACAACTCGAAATCCGAAATTTCAAGAAGGAGGCGAATATTGGGCATGGAAATACCTACAAAGTTTTGTGCAAACTCGCCACCAAGATTATAGCAAATCAATCAGTAAACCTGAGGCTAGTCGACGAGGATGTAGCCGTATTTCTCCTTATTTGAGCTATGGAAACCTGAGCATGAGAATGGTTTATACGTTTACCAAACAACATTATTCTCAATCAGGTAATCGACGTTCGCTACAAAATTTCATCTCAAGACTCCATTGGCATTGTCATTTTATACAAAAATTTGAGGATGAATGTCGGATGGAATTTGAAGCCATCAACCTGGCCTACCAATCTTTGGAAAAAAAGCGAAATATAGATTATATAAAAGCTTGGGAACAAGGACAAACGGGTATTCCTTTGGTGGATGCATGCATGCGTTGTTTAGTGGAAACCGGATATATCAATTTCCGGATGCGGGCTTTAGTCGTTTCTTTTTTTGTCTTTAACCTTTGGCAAGATTGGCGGGATTTGGCCCATTTTTTGGCTCGACAGTTTCTAGACTACGAACCAGGGATTCATTATCCGCAGATTCAAATGCAGGCTGGGATAACAGGTGTCAATACCATCCGAATCTATAATCCTATTAAAAACTCCATGGAACACGATCCTGATGGGATATTCATTAAAAAATGGGTGTCTGAATTAAAAGCTGTACCACCTAGTCTACTACATGAACCTTGGAAACTGAGCGAAATGGAACAAAAAATGTACCATGTAAACCTAGGGCAAGATTATCCTTTCCCCATCATCGATGTTGAAAATTCACGTAAAGCTGCCTCTGAGCAAGTTTGGGCAATTAGGAAAACAAAAATTGCAAGGCAAGAAGGTACACGAATCCTCCAAAAACATGTCAATAATCCCCAAAATAGAAAAGCGTAGTTGATAGGTGAAAGATAAATCGAATGAATAAGGTTGAAGGTAAAATTTATTTTTCGCTGGACGGCCTTGGAAGACTTTTACTATCAGCTCCCAATTCGATTGCTTTTGCCTTCTCAAATTCCTCCAAACAGGTCCTTAAATTATGGCCTTGGTTATAGATACAATCACAAAATTGTTTGGATGCTTTGGGTGTGGCACTGTCCCGACAGCCATTCCTGCATTCCTCAGGGGAATTACCGGGTCTAATGTCGTACATGATTTGATTCACTCCAATAACCGTAGCCAAGGTCAATAACACACAAGTAAAAAAGACGTAAGGAAACGAATGTGTACTGGAATAATTAGGGTTAGTTTGTAGTTCATTATTTCGCTGTTGGAAAGCGAGAATAGGTTTGAGTCGTTGGAAATCCCAAACCAGCAAAAACAAATTAGCCAATAACATGAAAGTCACTATTCTGGTCCCTTCAAAACGTAGGGAATAAGTCAGCACGAAAATGTTGATCAAAATTGGAAAAGAAGCGATAGCTCCCAATAAAGCTGTTCTAGGAATAAGTAATAAAATAGCCACGATTACTTGACCTATTCCAATAAAAGTATAGTAAAAACCGGTATCTAATAACGCATCAAAATAGTGCCCTAAAGGGTGATTGGATGACAGGCCTGCGGCAAACCTTTCTCCACTGATTTTCACCCAACCTGATATAGCGAATGCTACAGCCAGAGTAATCCGACAAAAAATGGCAAAGTAACGATACCATCGATTAAACCTGATGTCCGTAATATATTGTTCTAGCTTATTCCACATCCTTGTTTCAATAAAATCCCCAATCTTGAAAATGAGAATAACAAGATAAGCATCCCTCAAAAGACCTAATCCATTTCCCTTGAATTATTTTCACATTTTTTTTGAAAAAATTATCAAACGTTCCATAGATGCTTTTTCTCCTAAATTATTACCTTGTGAAAAACCTTTTGACCATGAAAAGAATCATTACGTTGTTCATACTGGGCTTTACTCCTTTTCTACAGGCCCAACAAGTCCATTCCACTGAATTTCTAAAACTGATTCTTCCCTATCCTTTGGGTGCATCGGTGAATCCTCGACTATTGGAAGAAAATAGTTCTTATCGTGCCTTGGCTATGAATGAATTTACAAGCATCACAGCTGAAAATCACATGAAAATGGCACTCATTCATCCAGAGGCCATGCGTTTTGATTTTGTCAAAGGGGATGAAATTGTGGCTTTTGCTAAGAAAAATAAGAGTCGGGTTCATGGACATACCTTGGTTTGGCATAATCAAACAGCTCCATGGATGAAGGATTTTCAAGGGGATCAGCAGGCTTGGGAAAATCTATTAAAAAACCATATTCAAACGATTATGAACCATTATCAAGGGCAAATAGCTGGCTGGGATGTGGTAAATGAGGCCTTTTTAGATGATGGAAGTTTAAGGCCAAGTATTTGGGCAGATCACATACCCGATTACCTTGCTAAAAGCTTTACATGGGCACATGAGGCAGACTCCAAGGCTATACTTTTTTACAATGATTATGGACAAGATGGAAAACCTAAAAAAATGGAGGCCATTTTGAATATGGTTCAAGATTTCAAAAAACGTCAAATCCCTATTCATGGATTAGGATTGCAAATGCACATTTCCATACAGTCCAAAAATGAAGAAATCAAGCAAGTGATCGAGCAGTCGACCGCTACTGGCTTACACATTCATTTTTCAGAAGTAGATGTGGCGGTGAATCCGAAAAACAATCCTGATTTTGTCAATGATGTAATGAGCCTACAAGCTCAATCTAACAAGTTTCACTTGTTATTTTCTGCCTTTGCTGCCATTCCTACTAAACAACAATATGGCATAACTTTTTGGAATGTAGGCGATAAGGATTCTTGGTTACGAGGCTATTTCAAAAGACCAAAAGAGTATCCTTTGCTGTTTGATGAGAGTTACCAAAGGAAGTCGGTATATGGGGAATTGTATCAAAGATTGAAAAAGAAATAATACTAAATTTCACCTACATGAACATCAACAAAAAATCGGCCTAAAGGTGGTTAATCCAATCGATTTCTGGGCTTCTATTGACAGGTTCTGGCTTATCCATGGCCATAGATGCAGGAATTAGTAAAATGCAAGGAGATGCCTGGTTTTGGTATGGAACTGGGGCTTTGCTTGTATTTCAGGCAGGATTCTGTTTATTAATTGACTCTGTGAGGTTTAGGTAATTGCCTTTTATTTTTTCCTAACAAGTATTGCTTTCTGGCACCAATTGACTTTACATCTAGATTCCCTTCAACACATGACCCATACTTTGGATATGTTTATGGTAAATATGAACGGATAAGATAATTATTTGAATATTCATTTTTCAGGTATCTTTTAAAACATCTTCTTCATTTCACTAGTTGACATAGCGGGCCTTAAAATCCTTGCCTATGAAAGCATTTCTTATTTTTCCACATCAATTATTTGAAGAAGCATTGGAGCTGCCTTCGGATCAAACATGTTATGTGATTGAGTCTGATTTGTATTTCAAACAATATAATTTTCATCAACAAAAGCTTCTTTTTCACCGAGCCAGCCTTCGCTATTTTGCTGATTTACTAAGTCAACATGGATTTCAAGTAATCTATATTGAGGCCAATGACCCTAAATCCAACATAATTGAGCTCATTTCAACCCTACAAAAAGAGGGATTAAGTGAATTAAGCTATTTTGACACCCATGATTACTTACTGGAAAAGAGAATTCAACGTGTCTGTCGAGTACCAAAAAACATAATCCCAGTCCCAATTTCTTAAATCAGGATGTTCAAATTTTGGGCAACAAAAAAACCTATTTCCAAACGGCGTTTTACATTCAACAAAGAAAGAATCTTCAAATTCTGCTGGACGAACAACAAAATCCGTTGGGTGGACAATGGTCCTTTGATACCGAAAACAGAAAAAAAATACCCAAAAACACCTACATCCCCCAGCCATTTCCAAGTCTTGCATCCAATCCCTATGTTCAGGAAGCTATTCACTATGTCCAAATACATTTTCCCAAAAACCCAGGAAGCCTAGAAATGCCCTTTATTAGTGGATACTACCCATGTACACATGAAGATGCGAAATTAGCTTTGGATCAATTTATCCAAGAACGTCTCGCTCTTTTTGGTGTCTATGAAGATGCTATTTTAGCGCAGGAATCTACCCTATTTCATAGTGTATTAAGTCCCCTCATCAACGTGGGGCTTTTAAACCCAGCTAAAATTGTTGCACAAATCGTTCAGACACAGGCTCCATTGAATAGTTTGGAAGGCTTAATCCGACAAATCATTGGTTGGCGAGAGTTTGTACAATTATTGTATCAAAAAATTGGAACGCAGCAAAGAAATTCCAACTATTGGCAATTTACCAAGGAGATGCCGGAGGCATTTTATACCGCTTCCACGGGGATAGAACCTGTGGATATGACCATTCGAAAACTTCTCAAAACAGGTTATTCACACCATATCGAACGATTGATGGTACTCGGAAACTTCATGTTACTGTGTGAAATCAAACCAAACGCCGTGTATCAATGGTTCATGGAAATGTACATCGATGCCTACGATTGGGTGATGGTTCCCAATGTTTATGGCATGTCGCAATTTAGTGATGGAGGATTAATGACGACGAAACCCTATATCTGTGGTTCCAATTATATTTTAAAAATGAGCGATTATAAAAAAGGTCCTTGGCAAGCTGTTTGGGATGGATTATTTTGGCGGTTTTTAGATAAACAGCGAGCCACTTTTTCCAAAAACCCTCGCTGGGCTATGCTCATAAGCACTTGGGATAAAATGCCTAAAGAAAAGAAAGATTCCCATCTTCAACAGGCTGAAAATTATCTGACCAGCCTTTTTCCAAGCGTTTCTTCAGAGGATTCCAATATGAAAAAAAGCTAGGGAAATCTCCGATTAAATCAGGTGCTAAAAATGGATAAGCTTCTAACTCTCCTACCCAATGAGTAAGAATGGGATGATCTCTAAAGATACCCAGACAGCCCAAATCTGCGTATTCACCAGAATAAACCTGTAAGTCAGGAATTTGTGCAGCTAAATCCAATATAAATTGAATGGAATTAGGCGACATAGGAAAACGCTTAAAATGAGACGGTTCCATCACCAAAATTCGATTTCCCTTCTCCTTGGCATGGAAATTGGGGTCTAGGGTATAATGCGAATATAAGAAAGTAGGTAAGTCTGGATTGATCTGTGGAACTTGAAAGTGGATATTCGGTTCTTGAGGTTTAAAATCAAACTTTTCTTTGAATATGTCGGGAAATGCCAAATAAGGTAGTTCTTCATAAGAACAATCGACTAACGTATTTCTTTGTTGACGATGTGTGTAATGATTGATATTTTCTTGATTCACCCAATAGGGCTTATTGCTAAAGGTAGCAGCGCACCATTGCCAACTAAGCGCATTACTCGCTAAATCTCCATCCAGTAAATGATAATACATCCAAGCAGCAGGTCCAGACCAGTGATAATGTGCCACATTACAGGCAAGAGATGCGATGTACATCCGAAGGTGATTGTGCAAATATCCTGTTTGAGGAAAACGAGCTATATGTTCATCGATGGCTTCAATCCCTGTTTGAGCATGAACCAAAGCGGAAGGAAGTCCTCGGTGCAAAACACCCTCCTGAGGATGTCGAATATCTTGAAAGATACCATCGCCAAGTCGAAACCAAGTTTTGGTATAATACTCCCGCCAGGCTAATTCTTGAATAAATTTTTCCAATTCCGAAAAGCTAAATCCGCGGTTCTTCAACCTAAATAATACCCCTGGTACGGTAATAAACCCACGAGACATATAAGGTGAAAGGTAGGAAACACCACCATCGATAAAATTTCTGGTACGAGCATAAGTTACAGGATCGAAAGTGTCAATTCGATGGTATACAGCTTCTAGGCTGGCAGGAAATTCCATTAGCGTTTACTAATTTTATTCAAGCTGATACTTCGCTGGAGATTACATTTAAAACGTGGGTCTAGGGAAACTCTTTTTATCAGGTGTTTGGTGTTTCGGCCCGACATCCTTTTGCGCCACATCTGAAAACTCGACCTTTTACTATGTAGTCGCATGAATTCTATGACTTCTTTTTCTTTGAGTCCAAACTGAAATTCAATGGCTTCAAAAGGCGTGCGATCTTCCCAAGCCATTTGTATGATTCTGTCTATATCTTCTTCTGACAACTTATTTATTTCTTCGACACTTTTCACTGCAATAAACGATTTTGTCCCAATCACGCTCCCATTTTTTGCGCCAAGAAAATGGTCTGGAGCAAATAGGACAAATTTTAGTAGGCAAATGCTGTTTTTTAACCCCTTGCATGACACAATTTAATACCCAATAGCATTAGTTATTCGAAACAATGCAAATGAAAAAAGGTTTAAAATTTCTACAAAAATTTGAGTTTAAACGTTCTTTGAATATACCGCTTACTTTATCGGTGTAGAATGCATCATGCGGATTTTCCAGCGGCCTGAATGTTTAACCAATACCACACTTTCTAACCAGCGTGCGTTTCGGATTTGATCTCCCCGACGAATCACAGCTTGGTTCCAATAACTCACCCAAGCCATATCTCCCTGTTGCTCAGTCCTTAAAAAAGTAAAGGTATTTTTTCGTTCGTAAGGAATACTAGGATTTGGTTTTACTTTTTGAGTCAAAGTATCATTGGTCCAAATCATCCCTGCTTCATAGAGTACAAAATCAGGCGTGGTATTCTCTTTGAATAAGGTGACATTCATTTGCGAAAAACCATCAAAAAACCGAATGATTGGCTGATGTAGGCTGTCAGTTGGAGCTTGCGCCGACAAATCTAGGTTTCCACCAATGAATAATAGGACGCTTAAATAGGTAAAAAGTATGTTTTTTTTCATGGATGAATCAATAATTGAATCCAAATCTAAAGATGTTTAGCAAATTTATTAGGCTCTCCCCTTTGAAATATGTTCAAAATCCAAAAACTTCAATATTCATCACTCTTTGGATTATACATCTATTTTACGGTATTCACAGGTTAAATTATTTTCAAATATTGGCTACATTGAAAAAAAAATCACGATACCATGAAGAAAATCAGGTACATTTTTGCGCTATTATTAGCGACGATTTCAATGACCACTAGTGCCAAACCAACTGGATCTTACAAACTAGTGGTGGAAGGTTTTGACTGGGGAGCAGGTGTTAATAAAGTAATTCTAAGCTTGTCTGATACCACTTCGACCGTGAATGCTGGTGAATTTTCTGTCTTTGCTTCCAGAAAGTCCACCGCTGGGCCTATCGCAGAAGAGCAATCTCACGGTAAAAGAGAAATCGTAGGAGCTTATGTTTCCGATTCAACAGGCAATCGGGTTAAAACTGGCAAAAACATCACGTTGGTGCTGGCAGTGGGGCCACAACTACCCATTAGCTCTCCCATCCAATATTTCAGAAGCAAAGGTAATGTGTGGGTAGATTATCAATTGACCATCATTCATGCGAAATCTCAACAAGTTTGGGATAGCCCTACTGGAAAAATAATGCCTTTAGTCGATCAATTTGATTTAACAGGTAAGTATAAGTTCAATGATCAATTGACGATGTCTTATGCTACTTATAGTCCGACCATCAAAAAGGAGAAAGCCCCCTTACTCATTTGGCTGCATGGTGGAGGAGAAGGCGGATTTGATCCAACGATTCCCCTATTAGGCAATAAAGCAGCAAATTATGCCTCAGAAGCAATCCAGTCAATTTTTGAAGGAGCTTATGTCTTATCTCCCCAGTGTCCAGGAGCTTGGATGCATAATGCGCAAAAAGTAAGTACACAAGGCAAGGAAAATGATGTCTACAATGAAGGATTAATGGCATTGATTAAAGACTATGTCAAATCCAACCCCCATATTGACCCCAATCGAATCTATGTGGGAGGTTGCTCTAACGGTGGATATATGGCATTAAAGTTGATATTACTATACCCAGACTACTTTGCTGCTGGATATATCAGTGCCTTGGCTTACCGTTCCGAATACATCCCTGATGCCGATATTCAAAAAATCAAGCAAGTTCCTATTTGGTTTGTTCATTCTAAAGATGACGCTACTACCATCCCAGATCTAACGGTGGTTCCTGTTTATCAAAGATTGCAGGCAGCTGGAGCTGAAAATGTTCATTTTACCTATTATGACCATGTACATGATATCACCAATTTCTATGGAGGAAAAGGATTTCAATATAACGGACATTGGTCTTGGGTTTACCTACATGAAAACCTTCCAAGAACTGACCTAGACGGTTCATTAGTTAAAGTTAATGGGAAGCCTGTTAGCATCATGGAATGGTTGGCTGCTCAGAAAAAAGGCAAATAATATTTCCGATATGTAGTTAATATAAGCCTCTCATATGACATATCAGAGGCTAAATTGTATCATCCAATTTGACCTAACAGAAGAAATGATAGGCCGTTTTACTTTACTAATTCATCCTTGATGAACACGATTAGACAATTAGTTATAAATCTAAATGAAAACTTTCTTCAATTTTGGCAAAAAAGCCCATTCTTTACATTCTTTCATTGACATATGTCAATATTATCCAATTTTAGATTATTAAATTGTAAAAAAATAAGATAATATAGATTTCTATTTTAACTTAACGAATTGTAATCATTACATTTACTATGTGTTCGAATTTAATATTTGTGTTCTAAATCATACATTTAACTTACTCACATTAAAAATCGAATAATGAAATCTCTATTTGCAATTTTACTTTTGGCGGCATTTACCTTTTCTTGCCAGATGCAATTGGATGAATTAGCTCTATCGCCCAATAGTAACAATGGCAATTCCTCTGCTCCAGGTTTAGTTCAACAAGGTAATTCAGGGAAAAATATTTCCAATGAAGTATTAATTCAATTTAAAAGAGGAACTTCTGAATCTGGTAAATTAACTGCCATAAAAGCTATTACAGGGACTATTCAAGAACAAATCATCACGCAAGAAATGAAAGATGAAGGCGATGAGGGATTCTATGTCATAAAAACCAATATCAATGCCATTGAAGCCATCAATCGTGCTTCAAAAAATTCTTTAATCGAAATAGCAGAACTTAATCAACTGTATACACACCAACAAACAAGTACTACTCCCGACGATTTATTTTATAGCACAGGTCAACTTTGGGGCTTGAATGGAACCTATGGCAGTAATGCCAACGTAGCTTGGGCAAATAATAATACAGGATCTTCTACCGTTTACGTAGGTATTGTGGACGAGGGTGTTATGTTTAATCACCCTGACTTAGTCAACAACATGTGGTCCAACCCAAATGAAATCGTAGATGGTTTGGATAATGATAGAAACGGATATATTGACGATGTCCGTGGTTGGGATTTTGCCAACAATGATGCTTCCGTCTATGATGGAAATTCAAGCAATGATATTGATGCACATGGTACGCACATTTCAGGTACCATTGGCGGATTAGGCAACAATTCCATTGGAGTAGTTGGCGTGAATTGGAATGTCAAAATCATCCCAACAAAATTCATGGGACCTACTGGAGGATCTACCGCCAATGCGATCAAAGCATTAGATTATTTAACCAGTTTGAAGAAAACTAAAAGAATCAATATAGTAGCCAGCAATAATTCTTGGGGTGGAGGTAGCTACTCTAAATTATTGATGTCCGCCATTCAACGAGCTGACAGAGGTGGTATACTTTTTATTGTAGCAGCAGGTAATGCTGGAAGCAACATCGATTTGACTCCTTCTTATCCAGCTAGTTATACCACTCCCAATGTCATAGCTGTATCTGCTATTGATGTGGATGGTTTACTGCCTACATGGTCTAGTTATGGTGTTAAATCAGTTGCTCTCGGAGCTCCTGGAGCAAATATCATTTCTACAGTCTCAGGACCTAATGGCGTAGGATATGCTGCTTATAGTGGCACATCCATGGCAGCTCCACACGTAACGGCGGCTGTTGCCCTGTATGCGGCAAAAAATTATCCAACGAGTACCAACCAATCTGCTTCTCAAGTGATTAAAAAAGCTATTATTAATAGCACCAGTGTCACACCGTCTTTAAATGGTAAAACAATTTCAGGTGGTCGACTAAATGTAGGTGTTGTAGGATTTTATTAATACTTCTTAATAAAAGCGTATCCGTGTTTTAAAGGCCTCTCTTTCATTAGAGAGGCTTTTTGTTTTTCTTATCGATCAACAGCAGAAAAATATTCCTCGGAAAAATGACCGTCGGTTTGGTAAGTAAAAAGACCCTGTTTAAATTACCTGATAACTTCCATATTAGGATTGTCGTATTGTTCGATCATTTCCTTGTAAACACGCTAAAAATTACATGAAAAAAATCCAATTATCGTTTGCTGTGGCAGTCCTGCTGATGAGTCAATTACCAGCAGCATTAGCCCAAGGCAATAAAAAACCAGAAGTTCCCAAAACTCCAGTGGCTGCAGCTCCCATTGCCGAAACGCCTAAAGTAGATGCCAATAAAAAAGGTCCCAAACCTTACAATAAAGTAGTCGATAGCACGGCTGTCACGCAAAAAGGATTATTCGATGTCCATAAAATGGATCAGAAATTTCTTTTTGAAATTCCAGCAGCCCTCATTGACCAAGAAATCATGACCATTACTCGTTTTTCCAAAACACCAGCCGGTGGAGGAATTTTTGGAGGAGAGGAAGTAAACCGACAAGTGATTCAATTTGAAAAAGGGAATAATAATAACTTATTGCTTCGTTCCATAAGCTACGTCATCATGTCGCCCGATGAAGGAAAGCCTTTAGCCCAGGCGGTTAAAAACTCCTCAGCTAATCCTATTGTGGGAATTTATGACATATTAGCCATTAAAAAAGATTCTACAGGTAAAAAGGAGCTTTCCTATGTCATCGACATGACCAGTACCTTTGACTCCGATATTCAAACATTTTCTTTAGATCCAGTCAGAAAACAAACACTGAGTATTCAGGCGTTTCAATAGGATAAGTCGTTTATTCAGAAGATAAGTAGCTTTCCTATCAATACGGAAATTAGAACTGTAAAAACCTATTCTACGGTACCCTCCTTGATTTCGTTGAGCCCAGTTCCTAGAATTGGAACCAATTTGCCTGCCGGTTTAGATGCTGGTTTATTGACTTTGGAATTAAATACTTCCATGATTGCCTTGCCGAAAAAACCCATGCGTAAAAGAAGTTTTGATGCCCGCGTAGGTTATTTCGCCAATCAATATGGAGTGTTTGAAGAAGAATCTCAAAAAGCAGATACTGACGTATTTGCCGTTAGATGGCGCCTTGAACCTAAGTCGAAAGAAGATGCGGAAAAACAGAAAAAAGGGCAATTGATTGAACCTGCAAAACCCATTGTTTACTACATTGACCCCGCCACACCAGACAAATGGAAAAAATACATCAAAGCGGGTATTGATGATTGGCAAGCGGCTTTTGAACATGCCGGTTGGAAAAATGCCATTCGTGGAGAGTATTGGCCAGAAAATGATCCTAGCATGAGTCTAGAAGATGCACGCTTCTCTGTCGTTCGCTATTTTGCAGCTGATATTCAAAATGCTTACGGTCCCAACGTACATGATCCTAGAACGGGTGAAATCCTAGAAAGTCATATCGGCTGGTACCATAATATCATGTCATTATTGAGAAATTGGTATATGGTTCAAACCGGAGCCGTAGATCCTAAAGCACGCAAAAAAACATTTGACGATGCCTTAATGGGTGAACTAATCCGTTTTGTTTCCTCTCATGAAGTAGGACATACCTTAGGTTTACGTCATAACATGGGCGCAAGTTCTGCTACTCCAGTAGAAAAATTACGTGATAAAGACTTCCAAGAAAAAAATGGACATACTTCTTCTATCATGGATTATGCCCGTTTCAATTATGTGGCTCAGCCAGAAGATGGCGTAACGCATTTATTCCCGAAAATTGGAGATTATGACAAATGGGCCATCAAGTGGGGTTATTCCTATTTTGATGAAGCAAAAAGTGAAAAAGAAGAAAAGGCTATTTTGAATGAATTGACGAAAGAAGCTTACAAAAACCGTAGGCTATGGTTTGGTACAGAAGTCAGTCCCTATGATCCACGTTACCAAACCGAGGACATCGGTGATAATGCCATGATTGCTTCTACGTATGGCATTAAAAACTTGCAAAGAATTCTTCCCAACTTAATTGATTGGACCAAAGAAAACGGAGAAAGCTATGCTGAATTAGATGAATTATACACCAATGTCACAGGACAATACAGAAGGTATTTAGGCCATGTAACAAAAAATGTGGGTGGGATTTATGACAATCCTAAAACCTATGATATGGTGGGTAATCAATTTGAAATAGTACCAAAGAACTTACAAAAAGATGCCGTTGCTTTCTTAAATAAGCAGTTATTTGCTACTCCAACTTGGTTGTTAGATCAAAATATCCTTGCCAAAATCAATCCTGAAAATGGAGTTGAGGTGATTAAATCCATGCAAGATGCTACTCTAAGCAATCTCTTACTGGGCGACCGCATGGTACGTTTGATGGAAGGTTCATCCATCAACAAAAACAATTATTCGGTCGATGAATTAATGACTGATTTACGATTAGGTATTTTCTCGGAATTAAAAAGCCAAACTTCCGTGGATATTTTCAGAAGAAATCTTCAAAAATTGTACATTGACAAAGTAGCAGCCTTGCTAAATCCTGGAACGACACAAGTAAGGTCTATTCCCGTAGGTGTAACTTTTGGATTTAGGACACGAATGGTTAATCTTAATCAAACTGATTTACCATCCATCGCCAGAGGTCAATTACTCAACTTAAAAGATAGCTTAAAAGCGGCTTCTGCTGGATCAGCTGACCGATTGAGTAAATTTCACTTATTGGATTTAATTGCTCGTATTGATAAAGCCTTAGATCCTAAGAAATAATTTCATCAGTGCAACAAAAAAAGCCTTCCAGTAAACAGGAAGGCTTTTTTTATGAATGAACAAACCTACTTGGGCAAATTCTGAATCAAATGGGATGTTGAACCTATCATGGAATCAGCACCTAATGCGGCATTGCGCTTATCTTCCAGAGCCATTAAACGACGGATACGAATATTTTGTTGATAGTCGACCACCTTTTCATAATCATTTTCATGATGATTACTTTTTATGATGAGTACCAAGGATTCAATTAAAAGGAAAAAGAAAAACCAAATCAAGTAAAATATCAAAGCCGTGGGATAAGGATCAAACTCCATTAAGTAATTGATCAAAGCATTTAACTCATCCAAAAAGCCTGGTTTACGACTTAAAATTTCTTTTGCTTTATTCTTTACCTCCGCAGCATATTGTTGCCCTTTCTGAATTTTCTCATTTTCCAACACACTTATCTTGGAAGCAATGGAAGCTTGAAAGGCCCGTAAATTGGAAATCTCAGGATTGGGAATGCGACTACTTTGCTGTTCACTAATCAAATTACCTTCGGAATCATATCGTTTTCCTCCTCCTCCACCTGCAAGCGTTGCAGGTAATTTCAATACTTGAGTTTGTATTTTTTGGTAATTGATTTTCTCTACCATGATGGTGCTATCCAATTGAGCAATAGCCGTTTGGTAGACATTTTTAGCAATATTACTTTCTTTTAATGCTTTAGCTTCGACTGACGCTTGAGCAATTTTCTGGATGTCGTTGGCGAATAAATACTGGTCGATGATACTGGCTCCAATAACCGCTACAATGATACCCAATAAGACACGAAAGAATTTGGCCCAGCTATTCAGTTTGGCAGAAAGAATGATTTGTCGTTCTATCTGAACAATTAAAACTGCCATGAAAGCGGAACCTAGCAAGGATAACCAGGGACCAAAATTGAGGTATTTATTGGAAAATATATAACCGATTATGGACCAAATGAGCGTGATAATGACTAATGCCGAAGTGATTTTCTTTTGATCGCGTTTGCTCGCTTCCGAGCATTCCGACAAAATTTGGTAATTATGCCCCGAAAGAAAGCAACCAAAACGAAGCCAAAGGTCTTTAGGGATGAAGGTCTTTTCCATAGGTTTAGATGTTACGGTTGATGATATTGGCCATAGAAAGAGCTGCCAAACCTTTATTAAATCCACGTTTGTAAGCTAACACAATGCGAGTGGAAGTGCCTGTATCATTCGATACGTCCAACTTAATTTCTTCCATGGTCTTTAATCGATCCATGCAAATTTCACGTCTAGACTCTAGCTCCTCCACTAAATCATGGAGGTCAGCCTTTCTTCGAGAATTGATGTGAAAATCGATTTCTTTTAGATATTCTTTGATAGCAATTTCCGCTTCATGAATATCAGCTTGCAAATCCAATTTGATGATGGAAATATTATCGTCGCGGTATTTATTATCCGCTGTCGTCAAAGCATCTTGATAACCTTCCATTTCATAATCATGCCGAATTCGATCAAAAATTCGCTGCCAAGTAGATTCCGATCTACCATCGAAATGCGGCTTACGAACATCTAAACTAGGATTCAAACGCTGGTCGATCCGATTCGCCTCTTCCTGTAAGGACACATCAGGAATAGCCTTTTCCTCTGGCTTATTCCCTCCAAATAAATAATTCCAAATTCCCATAATGCTAGGCTCTTTTAATTTGTTAGGTTGATTGAATTAGTGGAAAAGGAACAATACCGACCAAGTAAGTCATAAAATTTTCGAATAAATAAAAATTAGTATAAACGGCACATTCCGAGTCTAAAGCTTGATTTTAATGGATAAAAAGCCTGTAACCCAGGGAGAAAATCCAAGGTCAATCAGGTGAATACCTAACGAATAAAAAGCCAAGAGAATTGTCGAACAAGGTATATTTATCTATTCCTGCCCATGAAATGCTATCGAGGTGCCGCAAAACCACTATTGGCCAGTTGTTGAAATAGGTCTTGCACCGACTGAATACCATGAGCATCGTTGATATCAAAATAGCGATACACTTCAAAATCTGTCTTATGAATACCATTTTCTTGAATGGCTCCTTGGGATTTATAGGCTGCAATGACCCAATCTGCCACAATTTTATAACTTACCTTATCATTTTCTTTGAATCTAAAAGCTCTGTTCAAGGTAAACGTTGGAGCATTGGCTTTGATCTTCGTTTCAGGAAAACCATCAAGCATGCTAAAGTCGACCGGTTTGGCATTAGCTGACAAAGGACTGCCAGCAATGATAATGGGCTTATGTGGCCCTTTGAATCGTTGAACAGCTCCAAGAGCTAGTAACACCGCGGTTTTATGGTGTCCATGCTGACCAGCATGTGGCAACATCGTGAATACAAAATCATATTGGCGTTCGGCTAAAATCAAATCCAATCGTTTTTCCACGAAAGGAATATCCCAATTTTTACCAGAAATATAGGGCTTAGGGTCAAGGGTATACCAATCGTCTGGCTGCTCCATAAAATAGATATTGCGCAATCCCATGATTTTAGCCGCATCCAATATCTCTTGCTTTCGGATCAGGGGTAAATGAGTCCTAGCAACCAAGGAATCGGTTAAATTTAAACCATAATACATGGCACCTAATTGGGAATCGGCAAAGCCTCCGCCCCCATCTGTCATCACAGCCATATCCACTATTCCCTTTAATTCGTGTGTGATTTTAAATAAACTTACCGAGAATCCCGTTTCATCATCGGGATGAGCCGTGACAACAAGTACTTTAGGACCCTGAGATGAGGCAGGAAATGTAAAGCCAATCAATAACAGAGAAAAGAAGATAGCAATAGGTTTCATCAATGACATAGGTTTTAGGTATCGTAAAATCAAAAGAAGGGGTAATTTTTCAATAAATTAGGTAAATTTATTCGAATGATTTGCAATTTTGACGAAGCATTTTAAGACCTTATTCATGCCATGAAACCCACCTTAACTATTTCCTACTGCCCTAAATGCCATTGGTTACTTCGAGCAGCCTATGTGGCTCAAGAAATGTTGAGCACTTTTGAAGCTGAACTAGGGGCTGTAACCTTAAAACCCAGTGAAATATCTGGCGAATTTGCGCTGCATGTCAATGATGAGCTTCTGTTTGACCGTAAAACGCATGGAGGATTTGCTGAAATCAAGGAATTAAAACAACTAGTACGAGATAAAATTTGCCCAGAAAAGTCCTTGGGACATTCCGATCGATGATAGGACTCGTCATGGCAGGTGGTAAAAGTCTACGTATGGGCGCTGACAAAGGTCTGTTAGTAAACAAATCAGGAGAAATATGGGCTAAATCTGCTTGGAACAAATTGAATTCATGTGGAATCAGGAGCTTTGTGGGTTTACATCTAGAACAAACATCCCATTATTCTGCGCACATAAGTCCTGAAAATATCATCTTAGACCTTCCTGAAATACATGCTGCTGGACCCATTAAAGGTATCCTGTCAGCACACATTAACTACCCCAAGGAAGATCTTTTAGTGTTAGCCTGCGATATGCCCAACATGGGAATTTCTTGTTTGAAAGAATTGATGGAGTTCCAGAAAAACAATGCTGAATCTTTGGCATGGGTATACCAAAATGGGGCACAAATAGAACCCATGTGTGCCATTTATTCCGCTCAGGGATTGGCACAAATAGCTAACCTTGTAGAAAAAAATGAGCTGACAAAAACGAGTCTTATTTCCATTTTAGACGGACTTCAAGCAGCCATAAAACCTGTTTCAGAAGATAACACTAAGTATTTCCTTAATTGCAATTCCCCAGATCAAATCAACTAATACTCACAAAAGTGAGTTTGGGCGCCTCACACATTTCACAGACATAATCAGCTGGTAAATCTTCAAAAAGAGTTCCAGCTGGAACTTGCTGAGATTCATCTCCATAGGCAGGATTATAAATAGTCAGGCAAGCCGGACATTGACATAAACTAAGTTTAGTTTCTTCCAGCACAATATCTGGCACGGTAGACACCTTCATTTTTGAGGAACGAAATTTATAAAAACTCAAAATAGCCCTTCGTAACTGTTCACCCAAAATAAATTTAGGAAGTCCTGATCCATACAAAGAACCTGTTCGTTGATTGGGATTAAAATCATTGGCACAAAGAATATCATACACATGAAAAAGTCCCCATAAAACAGGCCTTCTTCTAACCACGATGCCACCAAATACTTCCGATTTCTTTCTGGTTTTAATTCCTATACTTAGTCCAAAGGACCGAGTGTCTTCTTCATTTAGGTGCTTGACCAAAAATTGCTTTAAAGCTAATCCCTCAGGGCTATGATCCTCCACTTGAAAGTTGAGCTCATTTGCCGCATGTCGCATGTTAATTTGATGCTTTTCTAGTAAGAGGTTCCATGCCCTTTTATCAGCCTCCTCTATTCCTTTTATAATCAAAGATTTCCAGGGAGTGGATCCCATTTGTCCTACTTTGGTAGCCAAACACAATTGGCAAGCTTCTTGTAAAAAAGCCACTGCAAATTTTTCTTCCCTTCGATAGATTCCTAGCCAATAGCGGTTATTATAGCGGTTTAATCCTTCATAATAAGGTAAATTGAAATCCGGCAATTTGGCTGATTCTTGGGCTCTTCGTAAAATATAAGGCTTTAAATTCATGCGCGACATCAGCTCCACCCCACTGGCATTTTCTTGATCATAAAAGGCCGGCAAGTCACTCAATAGTAGACTTTCTAAGGACTTAGAAAATGAAGCTACGTCTTGGGTATGTACCAATTCCGTCCATGGATAGACCACATTGGTTTTAGGAAAACGGATAAATAAATGCCAAAAATGGGCTTCGTTGACCGATGCAACCCAATTGATATTACCCGTTAAAAGCGGTGTGAAACTTTGATTGGAATCCGAAATATTAATTTTCAATTGAGGAGAAAAATCAATTCCATCTAAAATATCGCGATATACCCCTTCACTCAGCCAAGTACCTTGAATGAAGATATCTTCAGCCGGATAGGAACTAACGATATTGGGATAAACTTCTGAATTCACTTCATAGGGTATCCCCTTCCTTTCTAATCCAGCTTTCAGAGCGGGAATGAATTCTTCTTCTACTGGAATGATTAGCTGCTGGCGTAATCCAAAACTGACATAGCGAATGTACAAGTGATCCAGCAACTCCAGTATTTCCAAGAGATCTCCTGGAGAAATAATACCACCCAGAAAATTTATTTTTACATAATTCATACGATATTAAATTCACGCATGGCGATTGGGAAATTCTTATTTTCATGTCCAGGGTTGGTCAATTTCAACAAGGCATAACGCTGCAAATGACTCAATTGAGCCCATTGCTGTACGGAAACTTTCCAAGCAAATTCCTTGGCTTTTTCTTGGAGCCTGGCTGGAACTACCAAAACATCCATCCAATCAAAAATCAATCTACTGGGATCTAATTCGCTCAATTCCTCTTTAGTATATTGAAATACCAAGGACCTTAATTTATCCTTATAGCTCATTTTATCCGATAAACTTTCGGTAGGAGCTAGCGCTAAAGCTAATTTCTCAGCGGCCGAAAATTTAGCCCATTCATGCAGCTTCAATTTGATCTTCACTTGATCTAATTTAAAGCGAACCACCATCGGGATGCACCGCATATCGGCTTCTACAAAATCCTCTTCAAAATCAAAATATTCTAAACCCTTTTGACCTTTAAAGATCGATGGTTTATTCAAGAACTCTTTCATGATGTTTCATTTTCAACGTACGATCTAAAATCGATTTCACTTCTGGGCGGCAACTTCCGCAACCCATACCCGCACCACTCAACTGACATAATTGTAGGTGATCCGTACAGCCGGCATCTATCTTTTTGACTAAATTCCCCTCGCCTACGCCATTGCAGCTACAAATCAATTTACCTATAACTGGCTCAGGTGCTTCCCCAGCACGAAGTAACTGCAATCGCTTCTCACTTAACTCAATCTTATTTTCAATCAGATTTTTAAATTCTAGAAATTCTCGCTTATCTCCAATCAATATGGCTCCCACCAATCGATCATTGTGGATAATGCATTTTTTATAATACCTTTTGGCCTTATCGATAAACACGACCTCTTCAAAAGACGGGTTTTGAGGCAATTCAATAATACCCATGGAACAAAAATCCGTACCATGCATTTTCAAGATATTCATCAATAAAGAGCCTGAATATTGAGCTGAAATATCCCCAGATAAATATCGGGCCACAATTTCAGCTTGCTGCTCTGCTGCAGCCGTTATACCAAACAAGGATCCATCACATTCGGCAATTTCCCCAATGGCATGAATATAAGGATCATTGGTTTGTAAATAAGCATCAACACAAATCCCCCTTTGGGTTTTTATGCCAGCTTCTTTGGCTAATTCTATATTGGGTATAGTACCAATGGCGATGACCATGGCTTGACATGTCAAGGTTAATCCACTTTTCAAACGGACACCTGCTATGTTTTCTTCACCTAAAAAGCGTTCTATTTCATCATTATAATGTATGCCAATTCCTCGATCCACTAATTCTTCATGCAGCAATTGACTTCCCAGAGGGTCCAATTGTCGGTCCATAAATCGGGAGTTTCGATGAATTATCGTCACTTTAACTTGCATTTTTTGTAAGGATGCCGCTAGCTCAATCCCTAATAAGCCTCCACCCACAATTAACACGGGACCTTGTTTCGGGTCTATGTGGGCCAAAAAGCGGTCGGCATCCATGCGACTACGCATCGTAAATACTCCGGCCAAAGCAGGTATATCCCGCAAAAGTGCTGGCCTGCTTCCTGTAGCTAAAATAAGTACATCGTAGTGATGGCTTCTTCCCAATTGATCCACTACCCGTTTTTCTTCCCGATTCACAGAGGTAATCCAAACACCCCGATGTAAGGTAAATTGATGTTCTAATTCTTCTTCCTCCGACATCTTGACGAGGTTAATCCAAGGAAGCGTGCCATTGATATAATCAGGAAGTAATACTCGATTATAAAAAGGTAAGTTTTCTTTACTGAATACTTCAATACTGTCATCGGTATTGTATTGTCGATACGACTTCACAAAGCCACAAGCACCCGCACCTGCACCTACCACAATGATCTTCTGCTTTGTTTTTTTATATGCCTTTACAGATACCGCTGAAAATTTAAAATCCGGTTCTTTGCTCTTAGGATCAACCAAATTATTGGTCAAATTATTGGCCCGGTTCAAATCCATATTACCCAGTTTTCCCCAATGCATGGGTAAAAACACGACACCCTTTTTAATGTCAGGGGATAGTTTGGCTTTGACGCGCACTTCCCCCCGATTGTTTTTTATTTCTACTAGCGACTGATCTTGTATTCCTAATTGGGCGGCGTCATCCGGATGAATTTCAAGGAAGGATTCATGAATGTGTTGTTTCAACTTATTCACTTTTCCTGTTTTGGACATGGTATGCCACTGATCCCGAATTCTACCCGTCGTTAGAATCAAGGGAAATTCATTTGACACTTTTTCTGATGTATTTTCATCCGAAACAGTATGAATTTGGGCTTTTTGAGAAGAAGTATAAAACTGATTGTCCGAAAACAAACGAGCTGTACCTTGGTCACTTTGTCCTGAGATATAAGGCCATTGTAGCGTTCTTTTTTCCTTCAAAAGCGCGTGACTCAATCCACTCATATCTACATTCGTCCCTTGGGTCAATTGCACATGTTCGGCATAAATGTCAGCTGAATGATTAAAATCAAAGCCTTTAAATCCCATTTTTTGTGCGAAACGACAAATAATTTCAGCATCAGGAAGTGCTTCACCGGGAGCGTTCAATACCTTAGGCAAATAACTGACCCTCCTTTCAGCATTGGTCATGGTACCTTCTTTCTCTGCCCATGAAGCAGCAGGTAAAACTACGTCTGCATAGGCTAAGGTTTCTACTCGATGAGAGATATCTTGCACCACCACAAATTTGGCTTTCTTGAAGGCCTGTTCTACTCGACGAACATCAGGCATACTGATTAATGGATTGGTACAAATAATCCAAACAGCCTTTAATTTTCCAGATTCCAATGCCTCAAACATTTCGGTAGCGCTGAGCCCTGGTTTGGGAGCAATCCGACCGCGAGGAACAGCCCAAAAATCTTCTACTTCAGCACGATGCGCTGGATTCATTAAATCTCGATGGGCGGGAAGTAAATTGGATAATCCACCAACTTCTCTTCCTCCCATAGCGTTAGGTTGACCAGTGAGTGATAAAGGACCAGCGCCAGGTCGACCGATTTGACCAGTGATTAAATTTAAATTAATCAAGGAGAGGTTTTTACTGACTCCCACGGCACTTTGATTCAATCCCATGGTCCACATGGTCATAAACCCTTTGGCCTCTTTGATGTAAGATGCCGTTGTAAGTATGTCGTTTATTGATACACCACAAAGTTCCGCAGCTTCTTCCAATGTCCTTTGCATGACGGACTCTTGGTAATGAGCAAATCCTTCCGTGTGATTCGATACAAATGCTACATCAATAGCGCCCATCTCGATGAGTGCTCGACCGATGGCATGATGTAATACGATATCTGTGCCAGGATTTAGCTGTAAATGAACATCGGCTATGGAGCAAGTCTGGGTTTTGCGCGGATCACTGACAATGATCTTCAAATCAGGATTTCGCTCTTTGGCAGCTTCTACCCTACGCCATAGAATGGGATGACACCATGCAGGATTGGCGCCAGCTACAAAAATCACATCAGCTACATCTAAATCTTCATAGGATACGGGTACAGAATCTTCTCCCAAAGACATTTTATATCCCACCACCGCTGAGCTCATGCAAAGCCTTGAATTGGTGTCGATGTTATTGGAACCAATATATCCTTTGATGAGCTTATTGATCACATAATATTCTTCCGTCAGACATTGGCCAGAGGCATAAAAAGCCACTGAATCTGGTCCATATTTTTCAATTAATGAACTAAAAACGGCAGCCGTACGCTCTAAGGCTACATCCCAGCTGACACGTTGACGAGGTTGACTTCTCCCAAAGCGGACTTCGGGATAAAGTAACCTGTCGGAGGTATCATTTACTGTATGATGTAAATTCATCCCTTTACTACAAAGTTGCCCTTGGTTCACAGGATGACCTTGTTCTCCTTCCACCCAAATTCTTCCAAGTGGATCTTTTTGTATGGACACACCACAGCCAACCCCACAGTAACAGCAGGTACTTAAATGCTCCGAGAAACCCGCTTTTAAGTGCTTATCCATGAGGTATTTGGGTATTAATTAAGCCAAATTAAGTTCTAATGCCTTTTTAGGCTCAGAAAAACGAGTAATGAAAATGATCACCGAAATAGCGATGACGATTAATCCGATGTAAGCAAATGCTTGCATGTAAGTGATGTTTTCACTTTTAAATAAAAAGCCAAACAACATACCTCCAACGTTTCCACCTGCGCCCACTATACCACTCACTAATCCTACATTTTTGGCATTTACAAATGGTGTGATGGCATAGGTAGCGCCATTGGCCATTTTTAAGAAAAGAGCAAAACCTATCATGGATAATAAAGCCATGGTTAAATTACCTGCATTGGCAAACATGATTAGGCCAAGGCCTTCCAACAATAACACGGAGGCCAATAATAATCCTTTGCCACGCATTCCATAGGTTTTTCCTACCTTATCAGCAAAAATTCCTCCTAAAGCACGGGCAAAAATATTCATGAAGCCAAAGGCACCTGCACAGATTCCAGCAGTGCTTTGACTAAGGCCATATTCCTGTACAAAATGAAGTGCCGCTACATTGTCAAATGTAATTTCCATGCCAAAACAAACGGCGTATGCCAGAGATAATGCCCAAATTCTCCAATCCTTCAACACCGAATAGTCTGTTTTACTTTTTTGTTCAGCTGTTCTTTCTATTTCATCATAATTACCGGAGGGCGTGTCTTTGGTATAACGGTAATAAATGAATGCCATGATTAACATCAAGATTCCAGGGAAAATCATCGCATATCTCCATGCATCTGCTTTGACATAACCAAAACCGACGATGGCTGAAAATATCAAAGGCATTACCATGTTGGTTATTCCCCCTCCTAAATTCCCCCAACCTCCAGCAACGGCATTGGCTGTTCCTTTAATAGCCGGTGAAAACATGATGGAGGTATGAAATTGTGTAATTACAAAAGAAGCTCCAACAATACTTATGGCCAAACGGAATAATAAGAATGTCTCATAACTATTGGCTAAACCTACACCCATCACCGGTATAGCACCCAATAAAAGTAAAGCTGTATAGGTTTTTCTTGGACCCCAGGTATCACATAAACGACCTATTAATAAACGGGCAATGATTGTCCCTGAAACCGAGGCAATGATGATATTGCCGATTTGAGATTTACTCAAATGCAATGTTTCTTTGATGGTTGGCATGAGCGGAGCCAATCCAAACCAGCCAAAGAAACAAACAAAAAAGGTCATCCAAGTGATGTGAAACGTACGCATTTGCACGCATTTGAATGAAAAAACATTCAATTTTTCGAGAGGTTTGATCGTATTCATCAGATTAATATTTAGGTGGATTATAAAAGGATATTTAATTGCAAATAGGCCCAATGCGCATTTTTACTACTAGAACCTGGGCTTAGTGATTTAGCATATTCCATGGAATCGCTGGCAGTAAGTGCACATAATCCCAAGTCCAACTGACAGGACTTGTTTAAGGTATAAGTACTTATCCAGTCTAGCTCCATCCCTAAATAGGCATCTAAAGGCCGCCCATCCACTTGTTTTTGTTGATTGGCTAAGGCAAAATAATGCAGGTCAAATCCTGTACTAAATCGCTTATTGGAGGAGATGTATTTTGCTTTGGCATAGACATTGGATAAACCTCCCAATGGTGAGCCTGTGGCTACATAGAAATAATCCATGTATCCCCAAAATTTATGAGGCGTACCATACAATGGATCAAAACGATGATTCACTTTAGAGCTAGAAAACGCATCATTTCCAGAGACATAGTCCCAACCCAGCGTATAAGCCCATTTTTTATGTTGGATGCTTACTGCCAATGTAGAAGTAAAAGCGTCTAGCGTTAATCCCTCTTTGTCATGTCCTGATTGATAAAAAAAGCCTGCATTCAACTGCACTTTTTTTGATTTTTCTAACATGGACGTTAAAGTCAAGCCATAGGTAAAGCGAGCATGATTTAAAGATGAATGATACTTTCTACCAAACACATAACCTGTATCTTTCCCCGCCACATTTCGGGTAGAGTCAGAGGTATATGCCCCAAATTGATCACTCAGAAATAAACCTGTCAGCTTGCTACTGGAGAAGCTTTTCGACAGATATAAAAATTGCAAGGATTTATAATTTTGCCCCAGAGCATTGGTGCTTGGTGGATTTAATACAGCCAAAGCCCCAGATTTACTAGAATAGCCTTGGGCATTGACGGTTGGGATCATTCCTGATGGACTCGCCACTAAATTTCCCTTGCTGTCTTTGATATAAGGCAGTACATTCGCTGGCGTATAATAAGTGCCATCATACTGAAAGGCATCAGTATTTTGATTAAATGCCAAACCTAAGTCAGCACGCCATCCGTGGTGCAACATTTTTAAAACCATGGCATCATGCCTACGAGCCTGCTGTAACCAATCCAGATTTCCTAATAATCGAGAATCATCATACAACAGCTCTTGTCGACCTACTTTCAAGGCCAAATGATCCACCCATTTAGGCAAAGTACTGTCCGACTTATTAATTAAAGTGATTTCAGCCCAGGCTTCATGTACACCCAACTTACTACCATCATTTGCTGAAATGCTTGAAGCATCTTGTCCCCAAACCCGTACATCTTGAAGGCTCGCTTGAAATTGTACCCGACTGCTTTTATAGGCAGCCGTAAGTCTTGTTCTTTGAGAAGTAAAAAAGGCTGGGGTTGCCGATTTCAAACGTAAGTTTCCAACGCCGTCCCGATACTCCGAACGCGTTCTTAGTTGACCCGAAAATGACAATTGCGCCATCATGGGACTACTGATCCAGAAAAAAAGAAATAGTAATTTATACTTCATGGCTATCCAAAAAAATGTACACAGATTCATCTTTGATCATGACCGAGTAGGTCTTGATGGCCTCCACATCGCCCGATAAACATGCACCTGTTTTAAGGGAAAAAGTCTTCTTGTGAAATGGACAAGCCACCTTGGGTTCTTCCCCTTGTGAGCCGATCATTCCCCGACTTAGGGCCATTTGTTGACGATGTGGACATTCATTTTGAGTAGCGTACCACTCCCCTCTACGGGCAAAATGAAATAAGGCAATTTGTTGGTCTTTTACTTTGACACAAACACCTCCATTTTCTGGAACATCTTGCACCTGGCAAGCGAGGAACCATGTTTTATTCATTGTCTCTACCATTTCTTTACTTTTAGGCTATGTTATTAACTCCAGGCTTTCGCCTTCTTTTGATCACGTAAAACTTCAAAATCCACAGTGGGGTCTTTTTCTTCAGGGGCATTCACAAAATGACTGAATCGCTTTCTGAATTCGGGATTTTCTACGGCGGCTTTCCACTCACAGACATAATTATCTACCAGCTTTTGCATTTCGCTTTCTAATTCCTCCGCTAATCCTAGGCTGTCATTGACCACCACATTGCGTAGGTAGTCGATCCCTCCTTCCAATTTATTTAACCATGTGGCGGTGCGGGTTAATGGGTCAGCTGTTTTAATATAAAACATTAAGAAGCGGTCGATGTAACGAATGCAAGTTTCTGAATCAATATCACTAGCTAATAATAGGGCATGCTGAGGCTTAGAACCCCCGTTTCCACATACATGTAGGTTCCATCCTTTTTCAGTGGCAATGATACCAAAGTCCTTACTTTGAGCCTCCGCACATTCGCGTATACATCCAGAAACACCACCTTTGATTTTATGTGGGGCTCTTATTCCCCGATACCTTTCTTCAATTTGAATGGCAAAGCTGACAGAATCATGTAGGCCAAATCGACACCAGGTGCTACCCACGCAACTTTTAACCGTGCGCAATGCCTTTCCATAAGCATGTCCACTTTCAAAACCCGCCTCAATGAGTTTTTCCCATATAGCAGGTAGATCCGTTAAGTGGGCACCAAACAAATCAATGCGCTGACCACCCGTAATTTTGGTATAGAGATTATATTCCTTAGCTACTTCCCCAATGACGATGAGCTTATCAGGGGTAATTTCCCCACCCGGAATACGCGGCACAACAGAATAAGTTCCCCCTTTTTGAATATTGGCCAAGAAACGATCATTGCTATCTTGGGCTGTATCATTTCCCTTATCCAAAATCATTTCATTCCATAAACTCGCTATCAAAGAAGCTACCAAAGGTTTACAAACTTCACAACCGTCACCATGGCCATGCGCAGAAAGCACCTCATCATAAGAACGTAAGTTGTGTAAATGGACTAAATCCAAAAGCTCTTGTCGAGAGTAATCAAAGTGCTCACAAATGACATTTCGTACGTAGATGCCTTGCGACTTCAAGGTATGATTTACGATATCTTTGACCATAGGTACGCAACCGCCACAACCCGTACCTGCTTTGGTGCATTTCTTGATGGCTTCTATATTTTCGGCACCATTGAGGACATGGGAACAAATATCACCTTTGCTTACTGCCTCACAACTACAGATCATGGCATCATCTGGCAAACTAAGTACTCCAGCTCCACCTTCTGATTCCCCACCTCGAGAACCTAAGATGATATCTTCTGGATTTGGAGGAAGTACCACTTGATTTTTACAGGTTTGCAAGAGCATGTTGTATTGTTCTGCATCACCAATCAAAATACCACCTAATAGCGTTTTTCCATCAGCACTGATATTGACACGTTTATATATTCCCTTATTTCGATCTTCCAACACAATACTCCTTACCTCTCCATCCGAAGCAAAAGGATCTCCAAAGCTGGCTACATCAATCCCAATCAATTTCAGTTTGGTACTCATATCAAATCCAGTAAACTGCTTGTCGGAACCTAATAAAGTAGCGATGGCCACTTCAGCCATTTCATAGCCTGGAGCTACTAAACCATAAATCATTCCTTCATAAAGCGCACATTCACCAATGGCCAAAATATGTGGGTCAGAAGTCAGCATGTGCGAATCCACCAAAATACCCCCTCGAGGCCCAGTGGCTAAACCGGCACTTTTTGCCAATTCATCCCGAGGTTTAATCCCAGCCGAAATCACGAGCATATCTACATCCAAAACTTGTTCATTTTGAAAGCGCATACCGCTGATTTTATCGGAACCCGTAATTTCTAGGGTATTCGTCGAGGTCAAAATATGTAAACCTATCGATTCCAACTTAGCTTGTAACAAGGTAGATCCAGCCTCATCAATTTGCCTCGGCATTAAGCGAGGAGCAAACTCAATCACATGGGTATCTGTCACACCCAGATCAATCATGGCCTTGGCGGCTTCTAAACCCAAAAGCCCTCCTCCAATCACAGCACCTTTTTTAGCTTTAGGAGCCCAGTCACGCATCATTTCCAAATCTTCAATGGTACGGTAAATGAATACCCCATCTTTTTCAACCCCAGGAATAGGCGGAACAAAGGCCGATGATCCCGTTGCAAAAACTAAGTAATCATAGGATTCAGTGATTCCTGCATGAGAGCTAACGGTCTTATTTTCACAATCCAACTGCATGATGGGATCACCCGTATAAAGTTTAATTCCATGTTCCTCATACCAAGTAGCTGGTGCCATTTCTAAATCCTGAGCAGACTTTCCAGAGAAAAACTCACTGAGGTGAACTCGGTCATAAGCAGGCCTTATTTCCTCTCCAAATACGATGAGTTCTATGCCTTGTGGATTTTTCGCCATGAGCTTTTCGCAAAACTTATAGCCAACCATACCATTGCCAATGATGATAATTTTCATGATGCTTGATTTTACAATGTGGTAATAAAATTTGACCAGAAAAAATTGAACTATTCCAATTTATTCTTGACAATTATGTGTCATTGTTGATGAGAAACAAAATAGTATTTGAGCCACTATTTCATTTTGGAACATTTTGAAAAATTCCTTAAAATGCTAAAAAAGGACAATTGTTTGTATATAAATGCTTTTATCTGTTGCAAATATTGTCTTTCAAAAAATACAAAACAAGTAATTTGTGTTAAATATTTTACCTTATTTTGTTTATTATTCGGTTTTTAATAAAAAATTGATTCATTTTTAAACTTGTTTTTAAGTATTTTGCAAAATAATTACAATAAATAGATAAAAATTAAACTTAGCTACTTAGATTTACAAAGAAATCGTTGAAAAGCATTATCAGACTTCTTTAAAAATTGTATTTAATAAAGAAACAAACCAAAACCAACCATGCCTACAAAACGTTTATTTCTGGTCGGAGCTGGTCCCGGCGACCCTGAATTAATCACCTTGAAAGCGATAAGAATTCTACAAGAGGCCGATGTGATTCTCTATGATGCATTAGCCAACCCAGCCTTATTGTCCTATGCCAAACCATCATGTCATTTGGAATTTGTAGGAAAAAGATTTGGATGTCATACCTTGTCACAACAAGAAATCAATCTACGAATCATGGAACTTTCGCAACAGTATACGCGGATTGTTCGCTTAAAAGGTGGCGACCCCTTTGTATTCGGTAGAGCACAAGAAGAGATTGAAGCCGCAGAATCGGCAGGAATGGAAGTCGAAATTATACCGGGAATATCCAGCGCATTGGCTGTTCCTGCTTCTCAAAGAATCCCATTGACTTGTCGGGGAATCAACGAAAGTTTTTGGGTCACAACAGGTACTACGGCTCAGGGAGAAATTTCACCAGATATTTTTTGGGCTGCTCAATCCTCTGCTACTGTTATCATATTAATGGCCATGAGCAAATTAGAAGCCATTATGGATATATTTCAACAATGCGGCAAAAGCAAAACACCTGTAGCCATCATTCAAAACGGCACTCGACCCGATGAAAAAATGGTTATTGGGACTACTCGAGACATTCAATTTAAAGTAGAAAATGCAGGAATCAGCAATCCTGCCATCATCATCGTTGGTGAGGTTGTCAAGCTACATCGCACGCACCTTTCTTCCATCATTCAAGAAGCTACCCTAAAGCAGTCATAAACATGCCTACTCAATTACAAAAAAGTGTCATGGATTCAGAAACCATTTACACGGAGCTTATGATACCTTCCTATGCCAATTTTGGTGGAAAAATCCATGGTGGGATCTTACTTTCCCTCATGGACAAGGTTGCCTTTATTTGTGCTTCCAAACACAGCGGACAGTATTGTGTTACGGTAGCCGTGGAAGGGGTTGAGTTCAAACAAGTGGTAGAAGTCGGCGAATTAGTCACCATCAAAGCTTCCATCATTTATGTGGGCAAAACGACCATGATTGTGGGCATGCGCGTGGAATCTTTCAAACCTACGGATGGCATCGTGCGACATACCAATTCATGTTATTTCACCATGGCCGCTAAAGATGCGGAAGGAAAGCTCACCTCGGTCCCCGGGATTATCTTAGAAAATGAAGTACAGCTTCGTCGATTTTGTAAAGGTAAAATCATCAGAAAACTCTCTTTAGAAAAAAGAGAACTATTAAAAACAGCTGTTAAGGACCAGCAATTCCATGAATTAAAAGCGGAATGTCAGGAATCAGACAAATGCTTTTTAACCCTTTAGATTAGCCTAGACTTACCACTTTTTAAATATCTTCACCAGCTCTTTGGTGATCATTTCATAACCCTTATCAGCAGGATGAAGGCCATCATACGTTACTTGGGAGGCCTCCACGGGATATGGATATTCGTCGCTAGCTGGATTAAATGGCACATCCACATATTCTGGGTATGAAAACTTTTTGTAGTTTCCTGTAGCCGGATCTTTCAGGTATTTAAAATGTACTAATTTGGCATGATCCATGCCTTTTTTGTGGTATAGATCCACCACCGGAATGCCTTCAAACTTAGCTATGGCTACAATCGCATCCGCAAACTGTTCCAATCGCTGGCCATTTTTCTCTTTATATGAACCAAAGGCATTATTCTTAAAATTATTGATGTACACAAAATCCACTCGCTGCATGGGTGTAATCAAGACTATTTTAGCCTGGGGATTTAGGCTTCTTAACTTATTCATGATTACCCGAAATGATCCTTGAACGGTAGCCACACCCGTATTGTTTTCATAATCTGCCCATGCCCCCAATGGCTTAGAACCCCACCAATCATTGGTTCCTAAAAAAACGCTGTATACATCGGCTACTGGAATATTCAACTTTTCAATATCGATAGCAATTTTTACGGCCGTCCAGCCATTATAGCCTTTGTTGACATACTTAAACTGTGGCAAACGCTCCACGACCCCTGTCATATATCCCTTCGTGATTCTATTTCCTGTTTCATTGGGGTGTTCATTCAAATAGGTGATGGAGTCTCCTATAGCTACCCAGGTAATTTCTTTGGGCGTAAAAGAACTTTGGAATAATAGGATGACAAAGAGGATGATACACTTTTTCATGATGGAATGTTAATAGATTGTATAGAATAAAACCTTTCATGGTTTCCCTAGGTCTCAATATTGGGTAAATTTAGATACTATTCAAATTTCTTAGCAGGAAATAAATTAGATACTAGCGGATCGACATTTGACTTAGATCTAGTTCATTTTGCCATGAAAATAGTGGGGTGAATTCGCAAGCTTTAATTTGCTCTACAAGATATCACCTCAAAATAATTTCTCTTAAATCCAATAGGGCACCACTTGCTTTAAATTGAGTCTTGGATTTAAATACGATTTTTTGAACACCTTGATTCAAATGGATTTTTCCCGCTCCTAAGGTTTTATAGGTTTCCCAGTTGCCACTTGGAAGCACTTTTCCCAGCAATTGAGATGTTGGACTTATTAAGATAAATTCTTTTCCAGCTTCGGCATTATCCACAGAATAGATGATGTCCACTTGATAATCACCGGTTTTCTTTACGTCCACTTCCCATTCTACTCGGTCTTTAGAAGTAAACCAACCAAAAGCTTGATACTCGGGCATGAATTTAATATCGGAACCTATCGCTTTACCTTTGGCAGCAGTTAAATGATAAGCACCTTTGATATTCTTGTCAATACGAGTTGGACGATTTACCTGAAAGCCTTTTTTAGGCGTGCTTTGCTGGTTGGAATAACCGAAATATGGGGAATAAAGTCCACCAAAGAGCCAAGTGAACAGTAAAATAGCATGTAACATGATGATTGATTAAGGTTTAGAATTCATTTAAAATTAACCAATATTCTGAATAGTCCATAGGTTCAGGCTTGTCAACCTTGGGATTCTTTAATATTTTCCCGTCCTTGCAGAAAATATGAAACTTTCTAACCTTTACAGATATGGCCAAGGGAATGAATTCCAAAAAAACCGAGAAAAAAGAAGCTACTAAAACTCCTAAGGAGAAAAAGGACGCTAAAAAGGAGAAAAAAAATAAGTCAAGCTATTGAAGCTGAGGAATTTTTCTTCATTTAACCCCTATTAAAAACGTAAAAAAACACCCTTCAAACCAAATGGAGGGTGCTTTTTTTGTTCAAATCTTGATGACTAAACAACATGAATACCAACTAAAATCACCTAGTTAGTTTAATGAATTCAGATTGATTAGTTCGGTGTCAATAATACCTAAATTGAATTTATTTGCAGTTGTCCACCAAACGCTCTTAAAACTTTCATAATAGTCTCAAATTGAGGCTTTGAACCATCAGATAAAGCTTTGTATAAGCTCGGTCTACTTAATCCAGTTTCATTGGCAATTTTTGTCATTCCTACAGATTTTGCAATTTGTCCAAGGGCTGTAATGACATCGGAATCGTTTCCTTCAGCCAAAACTACATTTAGATACTCTATGATCGTTTCTTTACTATCTAAATAGTCTGCAACATCAAATTTCGTAGTTTTCATTTTTTATTTCTTTAAACTTTTTAACATATCTTTTGCCTTTTCAATATCTTTCTGTTGGGTTGATTTATCTCCACCTATGAGCAGAAAAATAATTTTACAATCTACTACTGTAAAATATACACGGTAACCCTTTGCATAGTCGATTTTCAATTCACGTATTCCGTTACCAACGGATTCACAATCTCCAAAATATCCATAAGTCTCCATTTTTTGAATGCGAATCAATATTTTTGCTTTGGCTCTTAAATCATTTAATTTTCTAAGCCATTTGTCAAAATTAGCGGTTTTTTCGATGATGTACATTCAACAATTTGTATCCAATTGGATACAAATCTACAAAAAACAAGCTACTCAAAATAGCATACATTCAAAATTATAAGTCTGGCTTATATTTTTGCTAACTGATATTGAATGAATTTAGATGGTTTTAAAAATATAAAGAGACTTCTCAATGATCGTATTCGAAGATAATAAAAACTTGAACCACATGAATTCCTTAAATGGTAATCAATTAGATTAAAATATTTAAGGGTAAATCATTAATCTCCGCGCTACATAGGTCATCCTTTTACCTTTTCCATGTTTTTTCCGTTCGAGTTTAGACACAATGGACTCACATTTTTTCTACCTTTGCTTATCTACTCATCAACAAGCACATGTCAGAAAAAATATTGGTTTTGGGTTCCAATGGCCAGATTGGCACCGAACTAGTCAACTCCTTACGAAAAGCTTATCACAACGATAACGTAGTGGCCTGCGATATCCGCCGTCCTGATTACGAAACATTACATGCTGGTCCCTTTGAATTTGTCAATGTCCTAGACAAAGACATGCTCAAAGACATCTATCAAAAATATCAACCAACGCAAGTCTATTTACTGGCCGCATTATTGTCAGCCACTGGGGAGCAAAACCCTAAGTTGGCTTGGGATTTGAACATGAACGGCTTGTTGAATGTCTTGGACTTTTCACTAGCATATAAAACGTCCAAAGTATACTGGCCAAGTTCCATTGCCGTCTTTGGCCCGAATTCCCCCAAACAACAAACTCCACAGTACTGCACCATGGACCCCAATACGGTGTATGGAATTAGTAAATTAGCGGGCGAACGCTGGTGTGAATACTACCACCAAAAGTATCAGCTGGATGTCAGAAGTATACGCTATCCTGGCTTAATTTCTTGGAAAGCCGCTCCGGGAGGAGGCACAACGGACTATGCCATTCATATCTTTCATGAGGCATTGAAAAAAGGCTCCTATTCTTCTTTTTTATCGGAAGGAACCGAATTGCCCATGATGTACATGGAAGATGCCATCCGAGGAACGATCGAACTGATGGATGCACCAGCCAATAAAATTCATATTCGCTCCAGTTATAATTTTGCAGGATTAAGTTTTACCCCTGAAATGCTAGCTGAAGAAATCCGAAAGCATATTCCTCATTTTCAACTGAAATATGCTTCACATGACCCAAGACAAGCCATTGCTGATTCATGGCCTGCCTCCATTGACGATCAGTTTGCTCAGCAAGATTGGGGCTGGAAACCCGATTATGATTTAAGCAAATTAACCCAAGACATGATAAATAACCTCAGAAAATAATACATCCCCGATTATGTACCAAACCTTACAAGGACCTCTACAAGAAGAAATACAATCCATCAAGGAAGCTGGATTATTCAAGATAGAACGCATCATTAGCAGCCCACAAGGAGCTGATATTCAATTGAATACTGGCCAAGAAGTCATTAATTTCTGTGCCAACAATTATTTGGGATTATCCTCACATCCAAGGGTCATCGAGGCGGCAAAAAAAGGCATTGATTCTCATGGATTTGGATTATCGTCGGTTCGGTTTATTTGTGGCACCCAGGATATACATAAAACACTGGAAAGAAAGATTTCTGAATTTTTAGGAACAGAAGACACCATTTTATATGCAGCGGCTTTTGATGCCAATGGGGGAGCTTTCGAACCCTTATTTTCGGCAGAAGATGCTATTATTTCAGATGAATTAAACCATGCTTCCATCATTGATGGGGTACGCTTATGCAAAGCCCAACGCTTCCGCTATAAGAATATCGATATGGAAGATCTGGAAAAGCAATTAATTGCCGCACAAGGATGCCGTCACCGAATTATTGTTAGTGATGGCGCCTTTTCCATGGACGGTTCTGTAGCTCCTTTGGATAAAATTTGTGATTTAGCTGACAAGTACAAAGCCTTGGTGATGATTGATGAATGTCATGCCAGTGGATTTATTGGTCAAACTGGAAGAGGAACGCATGAGCATTTTAATGTCATGGGCCGCATTGATATCATTACGGGAACTTTAGGAAAAGCCTTAGGTGGTGCTTCCGGAGGATTTACTTCGGGCAGAAAAGAGATTATTGAATTATTACGTCAACGTTCCAGGCCCTATTTATTTTCCAATACCTTGGCTCCTGCTATTACAGCGGCCTCCATTGAAGTTTTGGATTTATTAACGGAGTCAACAGCCTTGCGCGATAAATTAGCAGAAAATACGGCTTATTTCCGTGAGAAAATGACCGCAGCAGGTTTTGATATCAAACCAGGATTCCATCCTATTGTACCTGTCATGTTGTACGATGCCAAAATTGCTCAGACATTTGCTGCTCGCATGTTGGAAGAGGGTATCTATGTCGTTGGATTCTTTTACCCAGTTGTAGCTCAAGGAAAAGCTAGAATTCGTGTTCAACTTTCTGCTGCCCATGATAACTCGCATTTAGATAAAGCCATAGCTGCTTTTACCAAGGTAGGAAAGGAATTAGGGGTGATTTAGGGATGAAGAATGTAGAATTAGGAATGTAGAATTTAGAGGTAGATAATAGTTATGGGTGTCTTTCCCTAATAACTAACCCCTATTCCACAATTTATAATGCATCGTTTACAATTTCCCCCTCCCCCATTTAACCAGTTCTAGCGTAGCCAATAGACTGCATGAAGTTATGAGTACTAATTTAAAATGTGCGAATCCTGGAAATTCAAAGCTGAATAAACTTTGGAGATATGGAACATAAACAATAAGCAAAAGGACAACAATAGCCGTTATCGAAACAATCAAAGCCATGGCATTCCGCTCGATGAAAACATGGATAAAACTACGGGTATTCGACAAACTGGAATAAATAAAAAAGATATTCCCAATAATCAAGGCCGAGAAACTAATGGCTCTAATTTCATTATCGGTATGCCCTTCTTTCCAAGAAAACCAGAAGACTACCAAAACTGTACTGAGCAATAATAATCCTCGGACAATTGACCTAAATAATAGTTTAAACCCAAAAAATGTAGCTCGAACATCCCGAGGAGGCCTAGACATAATGGATTTTTCCTCTACCTCAGATTCAAAAGCAACCGAACAAATTGGATCTATGATCATTTCTAAAAACACGATATGCAAAGGCAACAAAAGCAATGGCATGAATTCAAACATGGCGGGCAACAAGGTTAAGCCAATGATGGGAATATGGATAGAAATAATGTATGACATGGCTTTTTGAAGGTTATCAAAAATCCTTCTACCTGATCGGATAGCTGCCACAATGGAGGCAAAATTATCATCCAATAAAACCAAAGAGGAGGCTTCTCTCGCCACATCCGTACCTTTGTTTCCCATAGCAATGCCAATATGAGCAGCTTTTAAAGCTGGGGCATCATTGACTCCGTCACCAGTCATGGCAACTACTTCATGGTTTTGCTTCAATGCATTGACGATCCGTAATTTCTGATCAGGTTTTATTCGAGCAAAAACCGAATAATCTCCAATACATCGTTTCAGTTCCTCATCACTCAATTGCAGTAATTCTTCGCCAGTAAGTACCTGGTCAGCATTCCGCAGTCCAATCTGCTTAGCTATACTACTGGCTGTTTGGGGATAATCTCCCGTAATCATGTTAACTTTTATTCCAGCATCCATACATTCCTGTATGGCCTGAGGTACCTCTGGTCGAATTGGGTCTTGTAATCCGATAAGTCCCAAAAATTGACAAGTCAAGTTTTTTTGTTGATCTGGCAAATCTCCCTTTAATATCCCTGTTTGAGCAACAGCAATAACACGGAGCGCTTGGGAAGCCATTTTCCCTAAAGCTTCCTCTAGCTTCTCTCGTTCCTCTCCATCGATTTGACATAAGTTAAAGATTGCTTCTGGGGCACCTTTCGTATAGCCTACTTGAATAGCCTGATCTAATTGGTACACCTGAGTCATAGCTAATAAATCCGTACTTAGTGGATATTCGCGCACCAATGGTAATATGGAAGAAACTTCAGCTCCTAAACTTTGTTTGGTCTGAAAAATAGCCACTTCCATAGGATCTAGGGAAGAAGCATGGGAGGCTAGTTCAGCTGCATAAATCAAGGACTGAATCTTAGCTTTTTCTAGAAGAAAATCTGCTTCATTTACAAATTGACCATCAAGAAACAGCTGCATGATCTGCATTCTATTTTGGGTAATGGTACCAGTTTTATCACTGCACAATACCGTAGTAGAACCCAAGGTTTCAATCGCAGATGGATTGCGAGTTAATACTTGGATTTTGGATAAACGCCAAGCTCCAATGGCCAAAAAAACAGTGAATACAACGGGAAACTCTTCAGGTAAAATGGCAATGGAAGTAGATAATGCATTGAGAATCGACTTCACTAATCCTCCTCTTGAAAGATAAAATGCTAAGAATACAGCTAAACTAATTCCTACTCCTATCCAAAGTAAAGAGCGAATCAATTTCTTCATTTCTATTTGAAGTCGTGTTTCCCCTGAACTCAAGTTACTTAAACTTGTTCCAATCTTGCCAAGTTGAGTATAAACTCCCGTTTCTGTAACTTCTGCCAAAGCTCGTCCTTGAACGATCATGGTACCACTAAAAACCATGCCAATATCTTCTGCTGTGTTCAGCTTTTTTTGCACGGCTACAGACTCCCCCGTGAGCATGGATTCATCGATCATCAAATTATTGATTTCCAACAAACGTGCATCGGCAGGTATGCGGTCTCCTTCAGATAAAGACAAAATATCACAAGGAACTACCTCTCTACCTGGGATTCGGACTACTTGTTGATTTCGAATAACTTTGGCTCTGGGTGAAGAAAGATTCTTCAGTTTCTCCAAAGCCCTTTCCGTCTTTTGATATTGGTAAAAAGTAATGAAAATGATGACCAAAATAAAGCTCATCAACATCATTCCTTCGCGGTAATCTCCCAATACCATATATAGTAAACTGCTGAAAATCAGTAAAATAAACATAGGTTCTCGAATAACTTCTAACACGATTACCCAGATATTTTTCTTGTCCTGCCCAGGCAATTCATTATAGCCAAATCGATCTAATCGTTGAGCTACTTCTGAATCAGATAAACCTGGCCGCATTTCCATGGAAAGGAGATTATTAGAGATTAGGGGGAATGCAGAATTAGGAATGTAGAATGTAGAATGTAGGGGAAGGTAATAGTTATGGGTGTCTTTCCCTAATAACTATTACCTAATAACTACCTATACTTTCCTTGGCTTTTCAAATATTCCTTCAATTTGGCGGGTTGATCCGTTTGAATCATATTGGCTCCATATTTCAATACTTCTTCAAAAGCTTGGGGCTGTTGGGCTGCTTTAAAATCCACGGCTCCCAAAGCATTGATCCAAACACGAGCAGGTATTTGCTTAATGGCTTTCACCACTTCGGGGCTATAATGACTTGGATCGATATGGACCGCATGAGGTTTAGCTCCCGAGGCCACTAATTTTTTTACAGCTTCCTCATTTTCTGTTCGAATCATGATTTGGAAGTTTTTATTCTTCTTTTGTAACATCACCACTTCCTCCGGTTCATACACAAAAAAGAAACAGTTTTTCTCCATCTTCATCCGATTAACCAATACAATAATGGAATCTAAGGTGGCATCATCTTTGATATCTAAATCAATCAAAATCTTTCCCTTCGCCAATTGAAATGCCTCTTCTAGTGTGGGGATTTGCTCATTGGTCACTTGCTCACGATGTTTCAATCGCAATTTTCTAATTTCTTCAAAAGTAAAATCCGATACCAATCCTTTGGCATTGGTAGTTCTGTCTACTTTTTTATCATGCATCAACACCATTTTTCGATCTTTGGTAAAGCGCACATCCAATTCCATGATATCAACACCTAGTTCCATCGTTTTTTTCAAGGCTGCCATTGAATTTTCAGGTTCTTCCAAATGAGCTCCACGGTGAGCGGCAATCATCACCAAAGGTTCTTGAGTATTCAGGTATGACTTTTGAATTTTCTTGAAATATTCGCTGCTTTTTTGAGCGTGAATAGATGACACGAAAAGGCACAAGAATAGGCCTACGAAATAGGTGATTTTCATTATTTTAAACTAGGTTTAGGTAATTAATTAAAACAAAAGTAGCTCATATTGCGCAGAAAGCGTATTAACACAGGATAAAATAAAATTGCATTCGTTTTATCTTTTATTTCTTTAGTTTTAAGGCATTAAATATCACCTATTTAAAAATTAATCACCCCATGAGTTCACGTCGTAATTTTATTCAAATGGTCTCGGCCCCTTTGATCGCCATGCCCTTTATTTCTCAAGCAGCATCAAGTCAAGACTACACCATAGAAGATGGTCCTATCTTAAAAGTAGCATTATTAGGTTTGGGAGGATATGCCAATATCGTGGCCAAAGCCATGCAAAACTGTAAAAGAGCCAAAATAACGGCTTTAATCAGTGGTACACCCAGCAAATTAGACCAATGGGGAGAAAAATACAGTGTTCCTCAAAGTCATCGTTTTTCCTATGACGAATTAGATAAAATCAAAAATAACCCAGACATCGATGCGGTGTACATCATGACTCCCAACCTTCGTCACCCTGAATTTGCGATCAAAGTTGCCCAATTAGGGAAACATGTAATCAGCGAAAAACCCATGGCCACCAATGTGAAGGATGCACAACGCATGATTGATGCCTGTAAAAAAGCAGGGGTAAAATTATTGGTAGGTTACCGCATGCACTTTGAACCAAATACCCTAGAAATAATCAAGAAAAGAGAAGCTGGAGAATTTGGCAAAATCTTATTCTTCCAAGGTTTATCAGGCTTTATCATAGGAGATCCTAAACAGTGGCGATTGAACAAACAGTTGGCAGGTGGAGGCTCCATGATGGACATTGGTATCTATTCCATTAACGGAGCTCGCTACATGGTGGGTGAAGAACCAATCTGGGTGACTGCCCAAGAAACAAAAACTGATTCAGAGAAATTCAAAGAAGGAGTAGATGAAACCATCCAATTCCAAATGGGCTTCCCAAGTGGGGCTGTGGCGTCTTGTCTTTCCACCTATGCGCTCAATAATTTGGATAAGTTTTACCTCAATGGGACCAAAGGATTTGCCGAAATGATGCCTTCTACTGGGTATGGACCTATCAAAGCCAAGACCAACAAAGGGGAATTGAGCTACCCACATGTCACGCATCAAACCATACAAATGGATGAATTCGCAGCTATGATACATGATGGTAAAACTCCCAAGGTTCCCGTAGATGGAGAAGAAGGTTTGAAAGATATGAAAATCATTGAAGCGATTTTTGAAGCGGTAAAATCCGGCAAAAGAGTAGCCATAAAATAAACCCACACTTTGCAATAGACCTCAAACAACCATTTACATGAAAAGAAGATTTATTTTATTCATGAGCTGTATCAGCATTGCGGCATTCCCTTTGCTGAGTCTAGCCCAGACCGACAGCCCAGGGGTACAAAAAGCCATGGCTTTTATCCAGTCGCTAAACGATGCCCAAAAAAGTAGAGCGTTATATTCCTTTGATGCGGTGACTCGATTCAACTGGCACTTCTTGCCTCCTACCATGGTAGCACGCCATGGTACTGTGGTGAAGGACATGGATGCCAATCAGAAACAATTACTTTATGATTTCATGCAAGTATATTTAAGCGAAAAAGGCTTCAAGAAAACCCGTGACATCATGGATTTCGAGTATTATTTGAAAGAGATTCAACCCAAAAATCCGAGTCGTATTCCTGAAAATCAATTTGTGGCATTTTATGGAGACCCGAGCAAAGACAAAGTTTGGGGATGGAAATTTGGAGGACATCACCTTGCATTAAACTTCACGGTGGTGAATGATAAGCTCTCTTATGCCCCATTTTTCTTTGGGGTTTATCCAGCAGAGGCAGAAAGCGGTGAAAGAAAAGGAACTCGATTAATGAAGGAGGAAGAAGATATGGCTTTAGAATTAATTAACTCCATGTCAGATAAACAAAAAGCTAAAGCCATATTTAGTCTCTCCACTTTCAACGAAGTGGTAACTACCAATTCCGTTCATGTAGGTCCATTACCAGATGAGGGTATTTCGGTGAAAGATATGAATAGCCAACAAAAGGCTAGCTTGAATCAATTGATCATGCACTATTTATCAGCCATGCCTCCCAAAATTGCCGAGATGCGCCTAAAACATATTGCGAATGAAGACTTCAATTCAGTCAAATTTGCTTGGGCAGGCAATACAGAACGTAAAAAAGCGCATTATTACCGCATACAGGGGAAATCTTTCTTAGTTGAATTTGATAATACGCAAGATAATGCCAACCACATCCATACGGTTTGGCGGGATTTCCGAGGTGATTTTGGTACGGATTTATTGAAAGAACATTATATGACGGCAGAGCATCATCAGCATAAATAATCAAAAAGGCCAGCGTAAATTCTGGCCTTTTTTTTATGATTTAAATATGCGATCCATCAAGATCCATTTTTGACCAAGCTTAGCCCAAGGCAAAGGTTGTTGAAACTTCCACATCAGTTCTTCCCATGCTGCAATCTTGGGATTGGTCGCATCAAAAGCCGCTTTTTTCTCAAAAGTAAAGGCATCATCTGTCTCTAAAATCATGAACATACGATTTCCTGTACGGAATATTTCAATATTGGTAACCCCCGCATCGATGTCGTGCTGTGTGACTTCTGGCCAAGCACTTCCCGGCGCATGGTATTGTTCATATTCCTGAATTAATTCAGGATGATCTACTAGGTCTAATGCCAAACAAAATCGCTGCATGGGTTTTCGTTTTAAATGGTAAAATACTGATTATAAGCCAACATGGTCTGCTTGGCTGCTTCCAAAGGATTTGGCCAAGGAAATGCTTCCGCCGAAATGGCACCTTGGTAATCCACTTGTTTCAAAGCATCCGCGATCTCCTTCATCAAAGTATGTCCCATTCCCATCGGTCTACGATTGGAATCGGCCAAATGCACATGCCCAATCCATGGGCCATTTTCACGGATACTTTGAGCCATATCTACCTCCTCAATGTTCATATGAAACAAATCTGCTAGCAATCGAATATGTTGAGTGGAAAGCCCTTGCAAAAATATCCTAGCAGCGTCCAGAGTGTTAAATAAATTGGTTTCATATCGGTTTAAGGGTTCATAGATCAAAGGAACACCTATTCGTTCAGCATGTTTTCCTAGGTATTCCAATCCTTCTTTCAAATATGCCAAAGATTCCTCTCTACGATCTGGCAAAGCATTTCCCTGCATAGAACCTATGATGGTCACGGCACCAAAATATGCCCCAAAATCCATCATGGATTGTATAAATTGAATGGCTTGCGCACGAATGTCTGGATTTGGATCTGTCAGCGTTAAACCCTGTATCACCTTTCCTGCTCCGCTCCCAACGGCCGCGAGTTTTAGCGCATATTTCGACAATAATTCTTCCAATTGCCCCATGTCAATACTCGTGGCATCTGCTGTAAAAAGCTCGATGGCATCAAATCCTAGCTTGGACGCTTGGGCCATACTCGCTTCCAAGTCTTCCCAAAAAATCCATGGGCCCGACTTGATTTGAGGTACTAAGGCGATGGTTACACAGGATTGCATCATATTATTCTCCGAAATTCACCATAATTTTTACAATACCTTGGGCATTTTCAGCCCAATCGGCTAGTGCCTGACCAGCGTCCTCAATTGGAACAACTCGACTAATCACTTCCTCAACTGGAAAACCACCAGATTCCAAATAAGCAATCACTGCTGGAAACTCATCTGTACAATTCCTGGAGCCTAAAATTTCTATTTCTTTTCTGACAAATACGCCTGTATTAAACTCCACAGGCTTTTTGGCATAGCCAATACAGACCACACGCCCCGTATAAGCCACTTCTTCTACGGCAGCACGATAAGTGATATGGCTTCCAACGGCTTCGATGATCACATCCGGACCATCTCCTCGGGTTATCTTTTGTAATGCTTCATGCAAATCCTCTTGACTGGTATTTATCGTATGTTGCACACCTATTTTTCGAGCAATAGCCAGCTTGGAATCATCGATATCCACCGCAATCACTTGTGCTCCTCGATGAACAGCAGAGGCCAATGCTCCCATGCCGACAATACCACATCCAATTACAGCAACGGTATCTGAAGCATCCACTCGTCCTCTGGCTGCCGCATGAAAACCCACCGTCAAAGGCTCCACCAAGGCCAATTCTTTCAAGGACAATGTAGTAGAAAGATATAAATCTTGCCAAGGAATGCTGATGTAGCGCGTCATAGCACCTGGCCTTCTGACACCCATGGTTTTATTGTCTTGGCAAGCATTTTTACGACCTTTCCGACAAGAAACACAGGTTCCACAATTTAAATAAGGATAAATAGTAACTCGCTGGCCAATATGCCAATCAGCAGGAACACCCTCTCCCATTTCTTCAATGGTCGCACCGACCTCATGACCTAATACATTGGGATATTCTTGCAATTCAAATAGGCCTTTAAAGCCGTTTAAATCGCCTCCACAAAATCCCACCATACCGATTCGAAGTAAAACTTCTCCAACTTTTGGAATAGGCTTCTCTATTTCCCTGATTTCGGTTTGCCCTACTTCGGTTAAAAATAATGCTTTCATTTTTTGAACGGTTTATTGCTTTCTAGCGATATTATTTTCAGGTCTTCCCTCAAACCACATTCGGTTTTTAAAGGGAGCTATAACTTCCTCTAATTCATGCAATAAACCATCTGGGATGACAAAGTCTACCGCAGCCACATTTTCTTGAATGGTTTTCATGTCGCACATGCCAACTATCGTGGTAGCAATATCTGGATGATCCATAGCAAAACGCAAAGCTACGTCGCTGAGGCGGACATGGTATGCTTGACAAATAGCTAACAAGCGGGGCTGCAATGCTTTAACTTCTTCCGAAGCATTATGCCAAACAGGTAATGCCGCATCAGAAAGAATTCGTTGCATCAAAGGAGCTGCATTCATTAATCCAAAATCTAATTCTTTGGAAAGCGGAACTAGCTCTACGTTAATTTCATCCTGCAACAAATTATAGTGAGCCCAAGAGAGGACCGTATCAATTTCTACTTCACGGGCTATGGCGGCCAAATAATTAACGGGCAAACCCGTTATGCCCACAAATCTGGCTTTACCAGATTTCTTTACAGCCTGAATGGCGGGTACTGCTTCATTTACAACTTGTTCTTGCGAACCAAACTCAATATCATGCAATTGATATAAATCCACATAATCCGTTTGCAATCTTCGCAATGAATCATCAATACTGCTTAGAATTTTTTGGTAAGAAAAATCAAACTCTCGCAAATCATATCGACCAGCCTTGGTAGCCAAATAAACCTCGTTTCTTTTTCCTTTTAACGCTTTGCCCAATCGAGTCTCTGCTAATGTAATTCCATAGAAAGGAGCTACATCCACCAAATTCACTCCATGATCAATGGCATAATGAACGGCAGCAATACCCTCATTTTCATCACATTCCTCAAATACATTCCCTAATGGAGAGGCTCCAAAGCCCAAAATAGATACTTCTAAATTTGTTTTGCCTAAACGACGGTAGCGCATAAAAAAATTATAAATTTTAAGTTATGGATTATAAATGGTCAGTGATGAATTATAATGGTAAACGAAGGTATCAAACTAGTAGAAAATTCATATGTTTCTATCAAATTTCTATAAAATTGGGAGGATTATTTTTCAAAACTTGGGGGAATATACAGAAAATCACATCTTCAAATTATTCAAATAGGTTGTGTTTAAAACATGAATGGAAGTCTACAGTCCATTTAGTAGGTTATAGATTTAAATTTTCTGTGGTGAATTGTTAATGGTAAACGAAGATATCAAACTAGTAGAAAATTCATCTGTTTATATCCTTTTGCTATAAAACTGGGGGAATATACAGAAAATCACCTTTTCAAATTATTCAAATAAGTTGTGTAAAAAAATGAATGGAAAACTTCTATCCATTTATAAATTATAACTTATAATTTATAATTTCTTCACGTATTCCATCGGAGTTGTACCTTCTTCTTCTTGAAAGGCACTAATGAAACGATACAGGGTACCAAATCCTGAAGCCAAAGCGATAGCTTCCATTTCTTCTTGACTCAAATTTTGGGATTTTTGTTCATCTAAAAGGGCCTTTGCGTGTGAAATGCGCAATTGTGCCCGCAATTTAGTGAACTTGGATTTGATGATGTAGTTGAAGCAATAATAAATATGGTGCTTAGGTATATCGAGTTTTAGAGCCAAAAAATCTACATTAAAATCAGGATCTAAATACCATTTTTCCTCATGGATATGATCCAAAATATATTTAGCGTCTTGTTGGAATGGATCATCCGACTTCCCTACAAAAGAATAGACATCACTCGCATCCACTTTATGTTCAAAGTTCTTTCTCCTCCCTTTTTTGTGAATGGGAATACCATACAAGATAGGAGGAAATGCTAGAATCAATAAAGGGATAGTCAAGAAAAAGATGCCCGTCAAATAACCGAGTGGAGAAGAATTCACTAATTCCTTGTTCACCACATCAGAAAAAATAAACATGATCGCTCCTGCAAAATAACTTACACAGGCTAGCGTGGATAAGGAAATCAACCAAACTAACCAGCGTTTAATCAAGGTTTTTTGGGCTGATACAGGTGTGTATTTGGCCAAACTACGATTATAACGAAGGAATAAGGAAATCGTGGCTATCAAATAAATCATAAAAAACAATGGACGTCCAATCACATTGAAATAACTTGGATATAGCACGCCTTCATTCCATACTTTAAGTACTTCTGGATTATCAATAATCTTCCGGGCTACAACCAATTTATAATCCCAGTTTTTGAAATAAAAAGGAAGAATGGATAAGAATGAAAATAAGGCTGGAATGAAGTGGAGATAATCCTTTTGAGATAATTTATTGCGGTCAGTTAAGGTACCTCGAACATAAAAAAACAAAAATGGGCCAAACAGGTAATAGGTAGGTGTAATGTGGTAATTGAATACCGCCATTAAGGATTCATTATCCCCCATAAATGCAAAATAATGCAAAAGCCCTGATAAGGCAATCGTCACTAAAAAGCCTGTTAAATAGATGGTATTTTTATTAACGCGGAAGTTAAAAACGGCCAATACCAATGAAATAACGAGTTTGAAAGCGACTATGTAGATTAACATTTTCTAATTCAATTATTTCGGTTTGACACTAGAGTGGCTGAGATAAAATGCACTCCAAGGCCGAGATAGACAACAGGTTGCCTTTATATCGATTCTCAATTGAGATTACCGGAGATATACGAATTATAGAACAGCTCAAACTTTATTGTAGAATGGTAAACGCAAAGGTAATTTGATTTTTGAATCAGCCTAATATTTTCACTAATATTTTCGACACACTTCGATCAAAAAAAGAGTGCTCATCCCCTTTAAATAACATTTTCACAGCTAAATCATTCGTTTTGAATAGACTACACTCCATCAATATCACTAAGAAAAATTTTACTAAAAATTATTATTCTACATCATATAGTAATAAGCGTTCTTGATTTTCAGGACGTTGAATATGGTTTGTGGAAGAAAAAATACCCACGATTACCGATTAATAAATACCCAGCTTACCCCATAAAGACCTGAATGTTTTATGAGGAAAAATCTTATTTTTGCCAAGCATATTAACAAAATACAATAACCTATTCATTATGTTAAAATTATCTCTCAGTTTGATTTATTCATTTTTACTTTTTTGGGGCTATCAATTTCTTCAACCGTATTTCTCTGAAAAAAGTACAAATTCTTTTGTTCTGGCTGATACCTTGTCCAATGCCTCAGCTTGGCCTACTCAAGATATTCAAGTGAGTAATTTTGCTTCAGCGGATATAAGCCCAAGTCCTGCCTGTATTGCCGTTGCAGCCACAGGTGAGGTATTTGTAGGAATTGATCAAATTGGCTCTCTAGGTAAAACACCTGGAAAAGGATATATCTTAAAATTAACAGACTCCAATCAAGATGGCCGTGTAGATCAGCAAAGCAAATTTGCCATGGTCGACAATCCGCGTGGAATTATCTCCTTAGGAGACAAATTATATGTGCTACATACCGTCTTTTCCCCAGAAACCAAGAAAGCTACGGGTATGGATTTGGTCGTTTTTGAAGATAAAAATAAAGACGGCCTAGCAGATGGTCCATCGAGTCCATTAATTCAACATATCAGTTCTCCTAAGTTTTTGCAAAGCAGAGGTACAGACCATGCCACCAATGGCATCCGAATGGGTATCGATGGATGGATTTATATCGCAGCAGGCGACTTTGGTTTTCACAATGCTACGGATCGAAGTGGTAAGAAAATTACCATGTTAGGTGGTGGTATTGTTCGCGTAAGACCTGATGGAACCGAAATGGAAGTCTATACCCATGGAACTAGAAATATCTACGACGTGGCCATTGACCCATACATGAACATCTTCACTCGCGATAATACCAATGATGGTGCTGGTTGGAACATTCGTTTTAGCCATCACATACAATCTGGTGAATACGGGTACCCTTTACTATTTAAACATTTTACCGAAGAAATTCTTCCTGCCCTAGTGGATGTAGGTGGTGGATCTGGTACTGGTTCTTTATTCATGGATGAACCAACTTGGCCAGCTAAATACAATCAAGTACCTATGATGGCCGATTGGGGAAATAGTATGTTGTACATTCATCGAGTAAAGCCTGACGGTGCTAGTTATACGCAAAAAGATGAGACATTCATTAAATTAAAGCAAATCACTGATTTAGATGTAGATGGCTCAGGTCGTTTGTACCTAGCAGCCTGGGATGGAGCTGGCTATTCGGGCAACCCAGGTAAAGGTTTTGTGGTTCGAGCTGTACCCAAAGGCTGGACCTACCAAGCTTTTCCACAAGTTAGCCAATTGTCGAACGATGAATTAGCCAAGCTTTTACAATCCAACAGTGCCGTGGCTCGTTTAAATGCACAACAAGAATTATTAAACCGAGATTTAAAAACAACGGCTTCCATTGCCTGGAAATTAGCTGCAGATAAAAAAGCTCCCTTGTACGTGCGTTCGGCAGGTATATTTACTTTTGCTCAAGCCACTAACGAGCAAGGCATCTTACAATTACTTAAATTACTTGCTGATAAAGAGGTGAAAGAGTTGGCAATTAGAGCTTTGGCCGACAGAAAAACCAAAAACAAATTAGTCCCAATTCAGCCAATCGTTTTAGCATTACAAGATGCATCTCCAAGAGTCCGTGTAAGTGCAGCCATTGCATTAGGAAGATTAGGAAAACAAGAAGCCATTCCTGCTTTATTGGCTGTTAAAGTGTCTACTTCTTTTGTTGCACCTCCCAAAGACCAAGAAGGTCCCCATGCAACACCCAATTCCGCCATTATTCCTGCACACGTAGCCGTTCAAGCCCTAGTGAAATTGAATGCTGTAAATGCTTGTGTCAAAGCTATTTCTGGTTCCAATTCAACCATGGCTTTATGGGCTTTGCGTTATATGCACCAGCCTGTAGCTGTCCAGGGTTTATTAGCTGCTTATAAAAAATCCAACAATCCAACGTTTAAAAAGCAGTTATTGGCTAATCTAGCTCGACTCTATAAAAAAGAAGCTCCATACGAAGGAGAATATTGGTGGAGCACCAAGCCTAATGGTCATGGACCTTATTACAAAACAATGGATTGGGAGTCTAGTCCGATCATCAAAAATTTTATTATAGCCGAGTTCCAAAAAGCCTCGGAGGAAGACAAAGCCTATTTCGTGGATTTGAATGAAAAAAATCAAATGGAAATTAGTGAACTTGGAACAGCCGCAACTAATCTAGCCAAAGATGAACCGAAGGTCGACTTGGCTTCTATCCGAAACAAAAAAGGTCAAATTGGAAATGCTTCCATTGAAGATGTTATGTTAGCTATGGCTCAAATCAAAGGTAATCCATCTACCGGTAGAGCCTTATTTAGTAAACAAGGCTGCGTGGTTTGCCACAGTTTAAAAAGTGGAGAAACATTGAAAGGGCCATTCATGGGTCAAATTGGTGCCATCATGAGCCGTGAACAGATTGCCGAATCCATCTTGAAGCCCAATGCTTCCATCTCGCAAGGTTTCATAACGGTATTGGTGACAACTAAAGATAAAAAAGAGCATATGGGTTTTGTCACAGCTGAATCCCCCGATCGAATTGTAATGAGAGATATTACTGGACAAATCACCAGCATCCGAACAGCTGATATCCGATCAAGAAAGGAGATGGAAACATCGATGATGCCGGATGGCTTAACGAATGAACTTTCCTATGAAGAGTTTGCCTCCTTAATCACCTTCCTCTCTGAACAGAAAAAGTAAATGATACATTGGAGTGAATTACCATTAAAATAAAACAGCTCAGGGTTTAAACCCTGAGCTGTTTTTCAATAAAGATTTACACTCGCAAAAAATCTCCTTGCCAATCATGAATGGATTTCTTGATCTCTTTCGAGCTTAAATTGTTCAGAATGGCTCTATCTATCAAAGGCAATAACTCCTCATCACTGGCAAAACGTAAAGCAACAATCTGTCTGATGTTAAGCAAATTTTCCTTTTCGGTAAATGGTACTTGGGTTAATTGAAAATATCGTAATCGCATCTCCAATCGAATAATTCTGTCTTGATTTCGATTGGCATAAATTCGATTAATGAATGAAATCAAAATAAATAGGACTCCGACCAATAAATACAGCCAATCATTTACTGGATCTTCCAAGGTTAATTCAACCGTCCAAATAAATACAAAAAAGGCAAGAGGCAAAATAATAAAATGATGTAAATGATAATACCGAGTGTGACTTTCGTAATCTTGACTCATAAGTTTAACGTTTAATCAATGAATATTAAGAGAGTAGAATATGCTGTAAAATTGCTTAAAATTTATCAATTTGATACTATAAAAAATCAACCTTTCCATTAAATATTTGAATAGGTTACCAAGGCCATTTTAAGAAACAAATAGGCCTATACGGTGTCCTAGATAAGTTATTTTCTATTTAAACATGTACAAAAAAAGCTAGCAAGAAATTAATAGTTCCCCATACATGTCAAAAGTATTGATGGTTAATGAATATCAAGGATGAACATTAATTCAACATTTAGCCTTAAATTCCGTTCATAAATCAAAATCTCATATTCGAATGTATATCGACTTAGAACGAATTCTACTTTCCATACTCATAGGAGCAATTATTGGTTTAGAGAGGGAATATCGTTCCAAATCCGCAGGATTAAGAACCATGATTTTGGTTTGTGTGGGCTCTTGTATTTTCACTTTACTATCCTATAAAATCGGATTGGGCAGTCAAGATAGAATTGCAGCCAATGTCCTAACGGGAATTGGTTTTCTAGGCGCAGGAGTCATATTTAGAGAAAAAGATCGAGTAACAGGAATCACCACCGCAACCACGATTTGGGTAGTTTCAGCCTTAGGCATGACCATCGGTGCAGGTTTTGAATTATTGGCATGTATTACCTCCACCATCGTCATAATAATTTTAAGTGCCTTTATTTTGGTTCAAAATTTGATCAGCAAACTTAATCACGTACGTGTATATACGTTGAAGTTCGAATATACTGATTCCTTCGATTACAAGCATGTAGAGGCACTATTTAAAAAACTTAAAATGAAAATCCTCTATTCTCAGAAAATAAAATCTGGTAAAGATTTCACCTTTAACCTAACCGTTCAAGGTTCAGAAAAAGCACATCACTTAATAGCGAGTCAGTTGCTGAAAAATGATAAGATTAAGCATTTGGAGTTTTAATAGATATTAGGGGTTTTTATTAGGGGTTTTTATTAGGGGTTTTTATTAGGGGTTTTTATTAGGGGTTTTTATTAGGGATTAGTTATTAGGGTTTAGTTATTATGGATTGGGGATTGGAGTTTTGTTAGGTAAATAAATCATGTCAAAAGAGTTAAGAATCAGTATTATTGGTGGAGGAGCAGCGGGTTTTTTTGCCGCTATTTCCGCGAAGCAACACCATCCAGAAGCGCAGGTACAAATCCTCGAAAAAACCTCACATTTTTTAGCTAAAGTAAAAATATCGGGGGGCGGTAGATGCAATGTTTGCCACGCTGAATTCAACAACAGAAAATTAGCTGAGCATTATCCTAGAGGAGAGAAATTCCTCAAAAAAGCCTTTGAGCAGTTTGATGCCACTTCCACGATGGAATGGTTTGAGCAAAGGCTGGTCGCCCTTAAAACCTATCCTGATGGTTGCGTCTTTCCACTATCCAATACCTCCCAAAGCATCATCGATTGTTTCTTGAGGGAGGCCAAAAAACTTGACATCGAATTACTTTTACACCATAGCATAGAATCCATTGAAATTCAAGAAAAGGGTGGCTTTATGTTAAAGACAAAGGATAAAACAATAGATACAGATCGTGTCATCATTACCACTGGCGGTCAACCCAAATTAAGTGGCCTTCACTGGTTGGAAGCATTGGGTCACTCTGTCATCCCTCCTATGCCTTCTCTCTTTACCTTTAATATGCCTGAAGAACCCATCAAGGAATTTATGGGATTGGTAGTTGAAAAAGCAACGGTTCGAATCGAAGGTCAAAAATTAGTAGGTAAAGGCCCCTTGCTGATCACACATTGGGGGATGAGTGGACCCGCCATTTTACAATTATCCGCTTGGGGAGCACGCATCTTGGCCGAAGTCAATTACCAGTTCGCCATTTTAATCAATTGGTTAGATGAAACCAAAGAATCAGAATTGCGAGAAAAACTAGATCTTACCCGAAAACTCCATGGCGGTAAAATGATTTCCAATCATTGTCCTTTTCCTATTCCAGCCCGACTTTGGAATTTCTTACTCTCCAAAAATGAGATTATCCTTAGCTCTCGTTGGATTGATGTAAATCCCAAACAAATCAATAAACTGGTCAATACTTTGTTAAATGACCGCTACCAAGTACAAGGAAAAACTACATTTAAGGAGGAATTTGTCACCGCAGGAGGGATAGACCTCGCCGAAATCCATGTTCAAAACATGGAAAGTAAACGAGTACCTGGATTATTTTTTGCCGGTGAAATCATGGACATCGATGGTATCACAGGTGGATTTAATTTCCAAGCTGCCTGGACTACCGGTTATATTGCAGGTAAAAATGCAGCAGAATAAGCCTGTAAATCAGGTTGACAATTGACTTTAATTTGAATATTTTTGTTTGTGTTTATCAAGCATTACGGTAAACCATTTTCTTTACTCTACCTATGACAATATGAACAGAAGAAGCGCCTTAAAAAACCTAAGCTTAGTCTTAGGTACCTCCGCTTTACCTAGCTGGGCCTACCAATGGAACCAACATTCTTTTGCAGCATCACAAGGACCTAATACTGAATTATTAGGCGCGGTAGTGAATGCCATAATACCTGAGACAGATAGCCCTGGTGCCAAGACCATTGGAGCCCATTTGTACATTGAGCGGATGGTGAAAGATTGCATGAGTAAAGAAGATCAACAAGCCTTCCAAAATGGATTGCAGAAGCTCGCCTCCGCTGCCATGAAAAACTACCAAAAGGCCTTCCCCATGTTAAGCAGTCAAGAGCAAATTAGCCTATTGACTAACTTACAAAATTCCACTCTGCCAGAAGAAAATCAATTTTTCAAACGCCTGAAAGGTTTGACTGTGGCCTCTTATACGAGTTCAGAGTACTTCCTAACCCAACATAGAAATTATACCATGGCCCCAGGTTTTTACCATGGCTGTGTTCCTGTTCAATAAGCTATTTACTCTCAAGACATGTCTAATTTTAATATAGATTCAAAAAAACAAAGAACCTTTGACGCCATCGTGGTAGGTTCTGGAATAAGTGGCGGCTGGGCTGCCAAAGAACTGTGCGACAATGGTTTAAAGACTTTGGTATTAGAGCGTGGTAGGGATGTAAAACACATTGTGGATTACCCAACCACCTTGAAAGAGCCATGGGAATTTGACCATTTAGGGGCATTGACCAAAGAAATGAAAGATGCTAATCCCATAGCCACCAAATGCTATGCATTCAATGAAGATTCATCCCATTTTTTTGTTAAAGATAAAGAACACCCTTACATTCAAGAGAAACCATTCGACTGGATTCGTGGATATCAAGTAGGTGGAAAATCCTTGCTGTGGGCTCGTGGTACACAGCGCTGGTCTAAATATGACTTTGAAGGACCTGCCCGTGATGGATTTGATAACCACTGGCCGATCACTTACCAAGATTTAGCTCCTTGGTACAGCCATGTAGAAATATTTGCGGGTGTTAGTGGAAATAAAGATGGTTTAGAGCAATTGCCAGACGGTGAATTCTTGCGTCCACATGAGCAATCTTGCGTGGAAAAGCATTTTTCTTCCGAAATGAAGAAGCACTATAAAGGAAATAGACCCGTGATCATTGGTCGATGTGCTCACCTGACAGATCCTCAACCTATCCACTTCAAACAAGGTAGAGCTCAATGTCAGCAGCGTGATTTATGCCAAAGAGGATGTCCTTATGGAGGTTATTTCTCTAGTAATGCCTCCACCCTACCATGGGCACAAAACACAGAAAATTTAACGCTAAGACCAAACTCCGTGGTTCATTCCGTCATCTACGATGAAAAATCAGGCAAAGCTTCAGGGGTCAAAGTGATTGACAGCAAAACAAAAGAAGAAATCCATTATTATGCCAAAATCATCTTCTTAAATGCGGCGACCATCAATACCAACTTGATTCTCCTGAATTCTAAGTCGCACCGCTTCCCGAATGGACTTGGCAACGACAATGGTTTGATGGGGCATTATATCCACTTCCACAATTTCCATACAGGGGTGTCGGCCGAATATGAAGGCATGTTAGAAAGCAAAACAGAAGGTATTCGTCCAAATGGCAGTTATATTCCTCGTTTCCGCAATGTTTTTAAACAAGAAACCGATTTCTTACGTGGTTATGCTGCAGGCTTTAGCGCTCGCCGGCCGATTATTGGCAATCAAGAAGGCATAGGTCAGGAATTGAAAGATCATTTATTCCAACAGAAATATGGAAATTGGCAGGTTGGTTCTCATTTCATGGGGGAAACCATCCCGAAACATTCCAACTATGTCAAATTAGATGCTAGTAAAAAAGACGACTGGGGAGTTCCTTTAGCCCGATTGAACGTAGATTTTGATGATAATGACCGTAAAATGGAACAAGATTATCAAGATCAAATGACAGAGATGTTGACGTTAGCCGGCTTTAAAAACATCAAGGCTAATCCGAAAAAGACCTGGAATCCGGGATTGGATATTCATGAGATGGGTGGTGTAATCATGGGAAATGACCCTAAAACCTCTCAATTAAATAAATGGAATCAATTACATCATTGTAAAAATGTCTTTGTAACGGATGGAGCCAGTATGACCTCCAATTCCACGCAGAATCCTTCCTTAACCTACATGGCCTTGACCGCTCGAGCAGCGAATTATGCGGTGGCGGAATTGAAGAAGAAAAACCTGTAAGAGAATTATAAATTATAAAGTATAAATTATGGATGAGGGGAAGGAAAGTAATTGTAAATTATAATTTATAAATTATGATTGGTCAATGGTAAATGGATTCTCTGTATGAAAAAAAGCCTTGTTTTTGCCTGTGGTGTTTACCTTTTACCTCTGTTCATATTCCTGTCTTTTCCTTCATTTGGGAAAACTGGGGCGGATTCATCTGCTTATAGGTCGGTATTGAATTTGGCCTATGGTCATGCTCCTGAGGAAAGGAATTTATTGGATATATTTTTACCTAATCAAGTCAATGCCAATACCAAAATGCTGGTATTCATTCATGGGGGCTATTGGACCAAAGGGAGTAAAAACCAATTACCTAAACCCTTGATTCAATTATTAGCAGGTAAAAAAGGCTATGCGGTGGCTTCCATCAATTACCGCCTAGTTAAAGACAATCAAAATCGGTATCCAGTCCAAATCGACGATATCCAACATGCTTTACAGTACTTAAATTCAAAGGCAGACAGCCTTGGTTATAAGAAAGGGGAATTTGGTCTTTTAGGTGCCAGCGCAGGGGCCTATTTGGCACTAATGTATGCCTATACGGCTGATATTAACAAGGAAATTAAAACGGTCATTGATATCGTCGGACCGACCGACTTCACTGACCCGATGGTCCGAGGAAAAAATGTTGAAGCAGACAAAACCATCACCAATTTCTTGGGAGTGGCTGACCCCAATGCACCATTAGCTAAAGAATCCAGTCCTTTGCTTCGTGTGAACGCTTCTAGTGCGGTTCCCACCATCATTTTTCATGGGGAAAATGACGAAGTAGTACACGTGCAACAAGCTAAAAACTTGTATGCCAAACTTAAGCAATTAGGTGTTAAAACCCAGCTAGAACTTTACCCAAATGAAACACATGAAATGCGTAAAAGCCTCTTCAGTGTTTTCTTTAAAATGGGCATTTGGTTAGATCAAGTCTACCCCAGTGGTTTGAAAAACTAGTGTACAGGTTCTAATACCACTTGATAGCGGAGCTTTTTATCGGCCTGTGTGGCTAATTTAAATCCCACAAATCGCGTATTAGGGTTAGGCGCATCATAGTCGTGCTTGGGCTCGCTAGACCAGCTTATCCATTCTCCTTTCACACCTTTCAATTCCAGATTCAATCGCTTACCATGTTGAGTTAAATAAGCCTTACCTTTTCCGCCTACATGAAATTCAGCAGCGGTAACCATCGTCCAAACTAATTCCCCATCCTGCTTTCCTAGCTGTACTTGATCACTAATCTCGAGCACTCGTTTGTTTACCAGAGCTACTTGTCTGGATACTCCTTGGGTTTGTTCAGGATACAAAGAGCTCAAATCCAAAATTACCTCCGTCCTTCTATTGGACTCTTGTTTCCATTGAATCTCTGCTTTCCCTTTTACCACTTGCAATTGATTGTTGAGCGTCAAGGTATTGTGCGACCTATTATGATAACGGAAAACATCCCAACGCTGAGCGTTTTGTTCCTTACCCCAAATACCTACTCCTTTGGATTCTAAGGACTCGTAATTCTGCATACCAAAATCCATAGCCCAGCGCTCTCCCAGTGCATCAAACACGAAAGAACCTACGTCCATGTGGCCATGGTTCACTGAGGGAGAGCCGCCTTTGACGCCTACATACAAGGCATTAGGGTCTGTCCAAGAAGACCGCATCATCGCTACAGGATTAGGACCACCACCGAGATAACTTAATGGCTTTGGAATAGCTTGATTGACCAAGGAAGCCTCTTTCCCCCAAACCATGACCAATGGTAAAAGTCGGTCCGCAACCAAGTTTTTAGCACTTTTTAATGTGTTTATCTCCGTAAATAAAAGACTCGTATTTTTCGTCTTAGCCGCAAACCAAAACATAGCCGGGTGAAAATCGATTCCATCCCCCGAATCTGAATAATTAAAATTCTTTCCAGATGGACCCGTCATGTGAAGCAGGTAATTAGCACTTGCATAAAACCCAGGTGATTCATTTAATCCAAAACTAGAGCCATAAGCCTTTTCAATGGCATCATTGTATAACACTTGAAACGAAGTTCCATATCCCCAATAGGCATAACCCTCTGGGTAAGCGCCGTCTGGACCATAGTCTTTCATAGGTAAAACAATGGATTTTTGTGCTCTTTGTAACAATTCCTGAGCTTTTTCAGGGTAATCTTCTTGTATGGCTAATATCCCTAAACTTATCCCTGCATTACATACTTGGTTCCAATTATGACTTGCTTGTAGCCAACTGGTATATCGCTTATCATATGAGGGTTCTATTCCTTTGGAAAGGATCGCTGCTTGAATGATTTTCTTGGACTCTGGACTTAAAGCTTCAAATAACCAATCGTAACCAATGGCAACCGCTGTAGTCATTTCAGCCACATCCAAAAAATGTGACGGGTTCCAATCTGTAAATTGACAAATTTGTACGAGTTCTTTCTCCGCCCTTTGTGCGTATTTGGGCTGTTGAGTCATTCGGTAAGCATAGGACCAAAATAAGGTTCTACGTAGCATTTCTCTGGAAACACCCAGAAGCCGTCGACCGATCTGTTTACGGACCAAAGGCTCTTTCAAGAGTAATACATCGGCTTCCTTCAAAATCTGTTGGTGCAAATTGGCCCAAAGTGTATCTTGTTGAATATTTCGATGAATGATGGCCTCATCGGATTTTAAAAACAATAGGCGAGGATGCCCTTGGGCAGCTGGAATCAAACGGTTAAAATCTTGTGCCCAAGCAATTTGGGCTATGAATAGCCAATAAATCAGGAATCCTTTTTTCATCTTGTTCTAATAGGTTTTGTCATGTCAAACTTTTGTAAATTTGACCATCATGCTGTCATGGCATAACCAAATATATGAAATCATTGAGCAAGCTGTATTGTATTTCCCTACTTTTGATCTTTTGCTCTTTACATGGCTTGGCTCAACAAAGCTATACGCTGTCAGGTAGCATTGTAGATAAACAAAAAAAGGAAGGCGTTTCCTTTGCTCATGTGTATGTAAATGGCACGTCTTTGGGTACCCAAGCTGACGACAAGGGGAATTTCATATTGAAAAACGTTCCAGCAGGAAATTATCAATTTCTCATTTCCATGGTGGGTTACCAGCCACTTGCTGTATCTATTTCAATTCATCAGAATGATAAAAAACTATACTTTGAGATGTTGGAAAACATCACCGATTTAGCAGAAATAAAGGTGCAAGGCCAAAGAGACCGTGTTTGGGAAAGGCAAATCCGACAATTTGAAAATGAATTTTTAGGAAGGGATATCGATCGTGATTTAGTCAAAATCCTAAATCGGGAGGCCATTGATTTTGACTATGATCCGAGTACAAAAACCTTAAAAGCCAGTTCCAAAGAACCCCTTTTGATAGAAAATAAAGAACTCGGCTATCTCTACCATGGCTTTTTAGTGGGTTTTGAAAAAGCACCAAGGCAATTAAACTTTAAATCCAGTGGCTATTTTGAAGCATTAAATCCCAATTCAAACAAAGAGAAGACCCAATGGGAGAAGAATAGAAAATATGTTTTCCAAGGTTCCATCAGGCATTTTCTATTGGCATTAATCCATCAATCTTTGGCGAATGAAGGATTTTATGTAACCTATTACAAAGAAAATCGAATGAGCAATCCTCCTCCATTTAAGATGGAAGAAGTACTCTTCACCACCAATAAGCCAGGAATTTATGCCATTGATTTAAAAGGTATCATCAACGTGGAATTTGATTCGCCAAGACAATTTTCCAAACTAAAACCCATGGCAAAGACCATTTTGCTAGAAAGCAATGGGACCTTATTAGATCCCTATTCCATCGAAGTATTTGGTAAAATGTCTGAATCTAGAATGGGAAATGAACTCCCGCTAGATTATGTGTATGAATTAAAAAAATAGGTATAAAAAAACACCCGACAGAGCCTATCGGGTGTTTTTACAAGAAATCAAATTACAATACTTGATCTGTATCGGTCGTAAATATTCGTGTACTAATAGTATAGCTTCCTCCATTAGGATCTTTATACTTCAGATCCATATAAAATGCTTGATACCCCTTTTTTACATAGGGAATTACGTATTTTGCCGTATTTCCTATAGGTTTCACACGCCTAGTCAACCATAAATTATTTCTAAAATCACGGTCAGCGGAAGTTGTCCCCCAAATAGCCGCATCTTCTAAATCAGTAGGATTGGCAGTAACCGTTAATTCAAAACCCTCTTTTCCTTTCACCACATTCCAAGTGGGTACAGGGAAATCTTTGTTCTGAAGAGACAAAGCAAAGAAAGCACTTAATGCCTCAATCGCCTGTTTTCCTCCTGCCAAATCATGTCCTGCATTAGGTACGTAATGAATCAAATTTTTACCCGGAATTTGATCAAAATAATGTTTGATGGCATCAGCTGTCCAATACGGATCATTGGTTCCCATAAATATGATTTTAGGGATTGTCATAGTGGCTCGATACGAATAGGGATCGATCATCGTATTGATGGCCTTCCCCACTGGGGTACCTGTTCCTTGTGGAATGCCTAATTTAACATAGTCCTCAATTTGATCACTGTATTCGCCATAAGTGTCTTTCTGGTAATTTAAGGTAGCAGGCATATTCAGCATATCAATCACCATAGGTCCAATCGCCTTCACACGTGTATCGCCAATGGCGCTAGATAACCAGGTCGTCCAACCACGCTTAGAAGCTCCAGAAATCACAAAATCCTTAATTTGAATATTCGCCTTTTTGCTAGCAAACTCCTGAATAGCATCCATTCCCCTAACCGCTGATTTCACCATTGGAAATAACAAGGGCCAAGAATGGTCGCCCGTTTCTCGGTATTGATGTAAGGTATACGAAATCAATTCATCTTCTGTTTTACCTCCATACAAGGGTTGGTTGGGTACTTGTTTAATCAAGGCAACGATGGCATGATTTTTAGCCGCTACCATGGATAAAAAATTCCACATTTTATCTTCTTTGCTCCAATTGGGCTGCTCATCTTTATTACTCCCACCCGTGATGAAAAGCATAGCTCCTTCATAGTTTACTTTGGCTGGAATAATGATGGTCAATTGGTGTTTCCAAGTGATATTTTGCCACTTTTGAGAAGTTAATAGCACTTGATAAGCCTTGGATGTACCTAAAGAAACGGAATCCTTTAATTCCCATTGGTAGGACTTATCACCATTGGCCATATAACTTTTCAAGGCCGTTTCTGGACTAACTTTTTGGGCAAATCCAGTAAAAGCCAAAAGGCAAATGGCAGTACTACTTAACACTAATTTTTTGATAATTGGATACATGTTCTTAAACTGATTTAAAGTTGAAATTTAGTTTACCAAGGTTTTCCTGTTCCTTGAACTACCCAAGGTTTAGACCAAGGACTATTCTTTCCATCGGCTTCTGAATAGGTCGTTGTTTCTAATTTACTCATGGCTGCCTCTGTATTTACTTTGTTCAGATTTCTTTCATCCAACATGTAGTAAAAACGAACTGGCAACACTTTACGAATGGCCGCTGGACCAGCCGTTAAGACAGGAAAACCTGTTCTACGGTAATCAAACCAGGCCTCTTGAGCGGCAGTCCAACTAGAAATCCATTTTTGTTCGATGATCTGACTCAACGTTCCATCATAAGCCACACCAGGGTTAGCGATATACGTGGCATAAGTACTACCCACGCCCCAAGTATCTAAGGAAGCTTTCACCCCTGCTTCGTAATGAGCTTTGGCAGTTCCTCCAACAGCCCAGCCTTTCAAAGCTGCTTCTGCTAAAATAAAACGAACCTCAGCCGCAGACATCATTCTTGATTTCAACAAAGGCCCTTTAGCTTGACGGTAAATATCATTGACCCAAGAAACGTGCGGATTATTGGCTCCTTGCTCGGCTGTAGGGCTCAAATTATAGGATGCACCACCTATGATTCCCGTTGGTAAACCTACATATTCAGGATGCGTATTTACATCTCTACCTACTACTTTATCGGGAGCTAAATAACGTTTTCCTCCTTCTATTTTATCGGTTCCTTTGGGTAAGTTAGCATCTACCACCAAAGGGATCTGTACTTTATTAGCCCAAATACCAATCCGGGGATCCTTCAAATCCAATAGTTTATTGACAAAGGTAGCAGCCAATTTAATCCTTCGATAATTGGAAGCACTCGCATCATACACCGCATTGGAAGGCCATGAATCGCTATCACTGTTTCCCGCAAATGGCATGGCAGCATCGTCAGCTATGGCCGTAATGATAGGGTACTGAGCAGCATTAGCTAATATTTTCTCGATACCTGCTTTAGCTACGTCTGGTTTCTTGGATGAAATACGCATGTAATAACGTAATGCCAATGAATTGGCTAACTTTCTCCACTTAGTTGCATTACCTTGATAAAATACGTCGGCCGTTCCAGGAGTACTTGGATAAGAAGCTTTAGACAATAAAGTATTGGCGGTTTCTAAATCTGCCAAAATACCCGTGTAAATTGTTTCTTGAGTATCATAAGCTGGAAATGTATTCGTAGCACCACCTGTTGCGCCTTTTAGTGCAGCCGTATAAGGAGCATCTCCCCATAAGTCAGTGATCAATCCAAACATCATGGATTTAGTCACGAGAGCAATACCCTGATGTAATTCCAAATTCAACGTAACCGAACGATTATATACATATTGATTATTACGCAGTATGTCGTAGTAAGAAGCCCAAGATTGGCTTCCCCCCCACTCATAGGTATTGTGACCACCTGACCAACCGTCCTTTTGCGTATGCTGCATCACGCCAGCTATGTCTTGGTAACCCAAATTAACAAAAGCTTTACCAGTTTCTGTTAACACGGTAGACATCACTAAATTAGGATTAGCTGTCTCTGGATTAATCCCATTGGGATTTTGATTCAACACGGTTAAATCCTTGCAAGAGTAAAAACTCCCCGATAGGACTAGCACCAATGCCATTATTTTATATGAAGTATTTTTCATGATCTTTTGCTGTCTAAATTTCATTAAAAAGTTAAACCTAATTTGAAACCAACAGGTATAACCCAAGGGGTTACGTTGTAGCGCTCAATCCCTTGTTTGAATTGAGTACCGCCTCCCTGAACACCTGCCTCCTGCTGGAAGGCTGTTTCAGGATCAATGTTAATTTTCGCTTTTGTCCAAAGGATGATATTGCGACTATACACCGAGAAATTAGCATTTTGAACGCCAATTTTCTTCAACCATTGTTGTGGCAAATCGATTCCTAAGGAAATTTCGCGCAATTTCACATAATCGGCATCATACAAGAAAGCCCGAGTAAATGACCAAGCCGTGGACCCAGCAAATGGCAAGTTGGTCGTTCCTGCATTACCTAAGTTTTCTTTATATCCCGTTGGATTTCCAGAGGTATCATAACCTGTAGCAATCACCCCAGGAATAAATACACCTCCGTGAGGGAAATTATAAGGGCCATACTTAAATCCAAAAGGGCCATATTCTGGTGTTGGTCCACCCACCAATGGGAAATAATTTCCTGTAATCTTAATTAAGTTTTCTTGGTTAGCTACTAAATAACTCTTCAGAGCATCTCCAGTCAATCCATTGGGATTAATTAATTTATCTAAGAACAACTGAGAACGGCCATTCTCTTCTCCATAACGGTATGTTTGAGAAACGAATTGTCCACCACTACGCCAATCAAAAGACATATTTAAACTTAGACGCTTATAAGAAATGGATGTCTGCATACCCAAAATGAAATCTGGATTGAAGTTTCCTATCTTATTTCGAGTATTGATCGCGTCAACAGATTGCCATTTACCCGTATTATCCAAAATAGGATAACCAAAATACGGTGAAGCTTTATCTTTTACGGTGACGATTTGAGCATCATATATATCTCCAATTTCCTCGCCTACGTAAGTCCATGCTCCACCTTTAGCATCTTGCCATAAGGTATAGTAAGGAAGGTCATCGGATAATTCCACAATTCTGGTTCTATTACGAGTCCAGTTTAAGTTAACATCCCAATTCCAATTGGAAGATTTAATAGGCGTGAAACCCATGGTTAATTCTATCCCTTTGCTGACTAATAAACCCGCATTCACGTTTTTCAAGGAATAGCCAGATGATGGAGGTAATTTGGTACTAAGGATTTGGTTTCTATTTTCCACCTGATAATAGGTACCCGAGAAGCGTAGTCGATTTCGGTACAAACTCAAATCAAAACCCGTCTCATAAGAAGTAACAATCTCAGGTTTCAAATCAGAAATCAATAAAGTTCCAGGAGTACTTAAACGAGGGATACCGTCCCAAGTCCCCGCATTTCCTAAGGTTCCTAATAATTGGTAAGGATTAGCATCATTACCTACTTGAGCTACCCCACCACGGAATTTAAATAAATCCACTTGATTAGGCATATTAACCATTTCATTAATTAATACGCTCAAGGAAGCTGAAGGGTAGAAATAAGAACGATTAGCCGCTGGCAAAGTACTAGACCAGTCGTTACGTGCCGTTACATCCAAGAAGATCATATCTTTATAACCGATATTGGCTAAACCATATCCACTATAAATGGCTCGTTGGAACCAAGTGCTGTAATAATCCAAATTAGCAGGAGCAATGTTTTGAACATTGAAAGCGCCTGGGACAATTAGACCCGTTCCACTTTTACTGGCATTCGTGATATTAGAACCACGTTGATAACGCGCATTACCACCAACTGAGAAAGATAAACTAAAGTCTTTGATGTCTTTTTTATAGGTAGCTAAGAAATCGGCATTGCTTTCAAAATTGGCCAAATTAATATTTCCATAGGCCCCTCTAGGGTCATTGGTATAACTATTAGCTATTTTCATTTCACGCTGCTCGGTATAGGTATCCAAGGCATAGCGGCCCATCAAACTGATTTCAGGGGTGATTTGATAATCCAAACGGATGTTTCCAAACAAACGATCCCGTACAAATCCGTTATTTACCTCATTGGCCAAGAAATAGGGATTATTATAGACCGAATTATATTGGGTTCTTTGTTGCAAACCCTCTTGACCCGGCATCCAATAATTTTTCAACTCTAAAATATCAATATGAGGGGAAACGTTATATGCCCATTCCAAAGGATTGGTTCCACGGTTACCCGCTGGACGGTTATTGGATGAGGAACGACTAACATCTAAATTATTACTTAAGGTCAACTTCTTATTGACTTTAATAGAAGTATTTAGGTTCAAGGTATTTCTAAACAAATCAGAATTAGGAATGATACCCTGATTCTGCATGTTGGAGTAAGACAAGCGGTAGTTGAATTGGTCATTACTATTCGCAATGGAGATACCATTCGTAGTAGTAATACCCGTTTGAACAAATTTAGCCACATTGTCTTTATGAGAAATCAGGGGCATCGCTATTTTCTTACCATTAGCATCCAAAGGGCTATTCCATTGAACTTCAGAATAACCTTTGTCTAATTCTGCGCCATAGGTAGCACCCACTTCCTCTTGGATTAATTTACCAAAAGCATTGGAGAGCGGATTACCCGTAATAGAAACAGGAATGGCTGAAAATTGACCAGGGCCAAATTTGGTTTGCCATTTCAAATATTTGTAAGGATTATCAAAAACAGTATTGGAAGTAATGTTGACCGTCATTTTCTTTGACTTCGAACCAGACTTGGTGGTAATTAATACGACACCGTTACCTGCTCTTGAACCATATAACGCAGCGGCGCTTGGTCCTTTTAATACGGATACATTTTCAATATCCTCAGGATTCAATCCTGAAATGGAATTACCGAAGTCAACTCGATTATCATTTCCAACTTGACTAATGTTATTTAGGGTATTGGCAATGGGAACACCATCGATCACAAATAAAGGTTGATTATCATTACTTAACGAATTAGCACCACGAATAACCATGCTAACAGAAGAACCCGTTCCACCGGTAGAACTGATGGTTACACCAGCCATTTTACCTGCCATGGCATTTAATACGTTTTCTTGGGCCACTCGATTCATTTCTTTACCATCCACTTTAGCCACGGAATATCCCAATGACTTTTCTTCCCTTCGTATACCCAGGGCCGTGACTACCACTTCATTTAACATGGAAGTAGCAGGAGATAAAGTAATATCCATTTTTTTCTGGTTACCTACACGAATCTCCAAAGGATCGTAACCTACTGAGGAAAAGACCAATACGGCATTGGGACCTGATACTTCAATGGAATAATTTCCCGCTTCATTGGAACTACTTCCACGGGAAGTACCTTTTAGGCTGACACTGGCTCCAGGGATTCCTGAACCGTCTTGCTTGGAGCTGATTTTTCCAGTAACTACTTGATTTTGAGCCAATAACATTGGACTACAGCTTGCAAATAGCCACAAAGAAAAGAACCATCCCCTCAATTTTTGTTGAGTGAAGTTTACTTTCATGGTGGTGATAAATAGGTTTATAATAATTGAACAGCGGGCAATATAGAAAATATTCTAATTTATCAAGTTAAATTTCCATTATTTTGGGGTAAAATAGTATGAGCGGTTAAATAAAGGGGGATGGAAATATCCTACAAATACAAACATGGTTTGTAAACTTATTTTTAAAAAAAATGATAGAAAAATTAATAATTTTATTTACAACATACTGACAATCAATAATTTAAAAAATACACTAGCACATTGTAATGATTTGTTTAAATTAAACTAATTTTTACAAAGTGTGAACTTTGCTTGTTTTTGGCAATGCGAATCAAAAAATACATTTTTCAAAATCACGGAAAAGAGGCTACTCCTCAGGCAATTCCTAAACCTTAGCCTCACGTAATGCATTCGCATTTTTTTTGTCCTGCATTAGAAATAAAGAACATCATTTAGGTGTATCATTTTAAAAATGGCAACAATTAGTGCTTAATTTCACGTGGAAGAAAACCTAAAGCGGGAATTCTTTTGATTAAAAGCAGGTTACTCCTTGTTCTAAATAAACTCAAATCATATCAAATACCTTCTTGTCATAAGTAGGATTTGATACTACATTTTTGTCTAATTAGCCATCTGGCGCAATCTCTTATTCTCAAAAGTTTCTTGGTCGTTCTATAGTCCGTGCATGCATGGCCATGGGTTGATTCTCTAACCCTATTATTTGCTTGAACCAAATAGTGATTTAAAATTATATTGTATGCAAAAATGTTACCCAACTTTTAAGGCAACCGAAAAGCGTTCCTTCTTCATGAAGCTTCTCTTTTTAGCTACTTTAATTTTCTCTCTTTCTGCTGCGACACCAGCATTAGCGGGTTATGTATCTGTTTCCTTTAATGAAGGATTCATTGGTGATCAAAATGGAAATAACAAAGCTCAAAATGGTATTGCTGTTTCCACCACGGGAATCACCCGCCTTTCATTTGCTCAAAACTCAAGTACAAACGTATTTGAACTTCAGGGCAATGATTTACCAGGTTTTGTCACATTCTATGACAAAAACAACGTGTTTCACTCAATAGCAGGTTTTATGAACTGGCGTGAAACAAGTGGTTCAACTGTTAGAACTATGATTTTCCTACCTGTCACTGGTACCAATGAGGTTATAGCAGTAAATTCAGGTAACTATACAATTACCGATACAAAAGCTTTGGGACTAACATTCAACGGCCAAATATTGAATATGACTGGTGGAATTATTACTGGTAACTCAGCTTCTGTAGCTCAATTGCTTAGCGAATTAAATGCATACCTAAATTCCCAACCAAAACTCAATATCACTTCTACATTAAGTGTTACCGAAGCCGTGGGTGGTGTGAATGCCGTGGCAACAGTAACATTGAGTGCTGCAGCAACGGTAGCAACCACAGCGACTTATTCAACCTCTGGGGGTACAGCTACCAATGGAACTGATTACACCAATACATCAGGAACCTTAACATTTGCCATAGGTGAATCGTCCAAGACAATTACAGTACCAATTTTAGACGACTTAACGGGAGAGGTAACAGAAACATTCAATATCGTTATTGCCAATGCAGTTAATGCGGCTATCGTTACTAATACAACAGTCGTTTCCATTATAGATAATGATGCCGCACCAAGTGCACTAAGTTACCCAACACCCAAAGTATATAGTACAGGTACTACGATTACGGATGTTTCACCAACTGTTACTGGAACTGTCACGAGCTATAGCATATCCACTGCTCTACCCACTGGATTAGCATTCAATACGACCACAGGAGTAATTAGTGGTACGCCTACTGTCACAAGCCCTGCCACCAATTACACCATAACGGCTACAAATGGTACGGGAAGTACCACAGCAGTGATTAATATTACCGTAAATGCGGTTGCACCTAGTGGATTAAGTTACACTACACCTCATGTGTATACTGTGGGAACAGCCATTACAGCTTTAAATCCTACCGTTACAGGAAGTGTGAATTCCTATTCAATTGCATCTGCTTTGCCTACTGGATTAGGCATCAATACGACCACAGGAGTAATTAGTGGTACACCTACAGTAACTAGTGCAGCAACCAATTATACCGTAACCGCCACCAATGGATTTGGTAGCACCACTTCGAATCAAATTAACATAACGGTTAATGCAGCTGCACCAACGGGATTAAGTTACCTTACTCCTACTGTGTATTCTGTTGGTACAGCCATCACCAGTTTAAGCCCAACCGTTACAGGGACAGTTACTAGCTATAGTATTTCGACTCCATTACCAACGGGTTTATTATTCAATACCACCACAGGGGTCATCAGTGGTACTCCCTCAGTCACTAGTCCAGCTACGGATTATACCGTTACTGCAACGAATGGTACTGGTAGTACTACTGCCATAGTAAACCTTACGGTTAATGCAGCGGCACCTAGTGCTTTAAGCTATACAACTCCCAACGTGTATTCTGTTGGTACAACCATCACTAGTTTAAGCCCTACCGTTACAGGGACAGTTACTAGCTATAGTATTTCGACTCCATTACCAACGGGTTTATTATTCAATACCACCACTGGGGTAATTAGTGGAAACCCTTCTGTCACTAGCCCGGCAACAGATTATACTGTTACGGCTACCAATGTCACAGGTAGCACTACAGCTGTTGTCAGGATAACGGTCAATACAGCTGCACCAAGCGCATTAAGCTATACGACACCCAATGTGTATTCTGTTGGTACAACCATCACCAGTTTAAGCCCTACCGTTACAGGGACAGTTACTAGCTATAGTATTTCGACTCCATTACCAACGGGTTTATTATTCAATACCACCACTGGGGTAATTAGTG
>NZ_JBEWZH010000010.1:0-137744 GCF_045310485.1 Aquirufa salirivi | reverse complement strand
GCCGTTGTAGTCGCTAAATCGGAGTGCAAAGATGTAGGTTTATTTTCCTTATTCCAAATCATTGCTCAAAAAAAATTCATATTTATTATCAACTTCCTGGTAATTCACTGAATATCAAAGAGAAAAAATTTGAAAAAATATATCTTGCAACAACTTCTTAAAAAAAATTATTATTGAAGTGCCAATCGTTCTCTACTTTAAAACCTAATAATATGTCGTTCTATCAATACCCAGAGAATTCATGCTACCTGAGCTGGGAAAAAATCACAAGGCTACACTGGGATCGACTCAACAGATTGCATTGTGTGTGTAAACCATACATAAACTCTATCCGCTTCCTAATAATAAAAATTAGTGCTATTTGTTACAAACCATATAAGCGATAAAGAATCATTACCAAGTAATGATTAATTCACCTATACACTGATTACCTATTGATCTAATCTCATAAATACTTATAAATGAACCCTAAACTTGATCCCACAAATTTTACATTGAGAGAAATTGAAATCATCCTCTTAATTAAAAAAGGATTGTCCTCCCATGAAATTGCCGCTCATTTAAATCTTTCTTTTTTCACCATTAAAAAACACCGAGAAAACATTTTACAAAAAATCGGATGGAAAGGAAAAATGGAATTCCGAAAATTCATTCTACAATTCACATATGCCGATCAAAATTAATACTTTCATATTAATACTTAAAAAAATACAAAAATGTAGGGAATAAATAGGACTTCTTGTCGTATTTCAAATTCAATCATTTAAAATGAACTTTACGATCAATTGAAAAATTGGATTTATCTATCAAGCAAAAAATCGTGATAACCCTTTTCACGAATCAGGTAATTGATTTTTTATAAATGTAGAGAAAGGATTATTAACCCAATAAACCCTTCTCATAAGCAGGTGTCATTTGAAATATTTACTATTCGCACTCTTCTATTTTACATTTTCGTCCATTCATTCGAAAGGAGAGTGCTACAAACTTGCCCAAAAATATACCTATACAAATGCCATTCCCTTAAAGGACTCAATTATTCTCTGTGATACCACAAAACAAGCTAAGACTTTATCTTCTGAAACACCCAAAAAAATAAGCAGGATTCAAGGTCCAATGATCAATTGGATAGGTGTCCTCATTGACGATCCCATATTATGGAATAAAAGGATGAAAAGCTTTTCCATGCATGTCACTAACAAAAAACAAAATTACGATGACTTTGAAATTGAATTCTACAGTCTTGGAAACAATGGACTTCCTGATAAGAAATTAACGAGTGCTCCTTTAGCATTCAGACTATATAAAAAAGCGTGGAACGAATTTGAAATACCAGTATCAATAGAAGTACCAGAAAATGGCATCATCCTTGCCTTTCGATACAAAAAACGGGAAACGGATTGGATGCATCAAGAAAATTCTATTGGATTAGGCGTCTATACCACCAATAAACAATCTTTTCTGATGCATAAGAGTGAATGGGTGGAATTTCCCATATATCAACCCTATCAAAAGAAATATTCCAAAAAAGTAAGCATGATGTTTAAAATAACGACGACCAATTAATTATCATTCCTATAAATCAATGATATTGGAGTTCATCCCTCCCATCTTCAACTTTATTGGCTCTTTCCTAATCTTTAAGATGATCACTTCTATGCTTGTCACCATCATCATTTTCAAAAAAAATGAAGTTCAGCTAACAGAGCAATTACTCTTACATTTCTTGTTTTGGACAGTTCCCTGAAATAGGCAAATGATAACCATTTTCATGATTTTTACCATTACAAAAAACAAGAGGATTAAACGTCAAAGAAAAAAGAATGTTCTAATTATACCCAATCTACTCCAATGATGCTCGCCACTACTCATCCCCATGATTTCACCAACAAGGAAATCCAAATTATTGAACTAATTAAAAAAGGACTTAGCTCCAAAGAGATAGCGGATCAGTTATTTATATCTGAAAATACCGTTAGGCGCCATCGACAGAACATTGCCTGGAAAGCTGGTACCTCGGGAAAAAGTAGTTTTAGAAAATTCATTAAAAACTTTCCGCCTGCGAATTGGACTTGAAATATTACCATTTTAAATAAATATAATTATATCAAATGGTAAAAAAATGGTAGTTAAAGTACCACAATATTTAAATCAGCATCCAAGAACTTTACATCAAGTTGGCCAAGCTTGGTGTATCCCGAAAATAGTTGTGGAAAAGAATAAATATCAATTTTAATGAAAATCGAATATTTTAAAATTGCATCTCTAATGATATTGTACTATTTGTTAGTTTACATCATTTCATACTTTAGTGAAAATGAAGATTCAAATAATACATTAGCGAATTTACTCTTTCTAATTATTGAAATTTCGATTCCATTCTGTTTGTTTTATTATTTCTTTAAACAAAAGATATCCCATGTTAAATCCCTATATTTTTCATGTTTATTGGCTGTTACACTGTGTGCTTTAAGTCATTTGTTCGTAAAAATATTTATTTATCAATATATAGATCCTAAACGTTCTAGCATTATCGCTGACAAAATTGCATCAGGAGTGGTAGCTAGAATGGAGTCGATTGAAAGAGAAAATAATATTAAAATCGACACAGATAAAAGCAAGGAGTATAAAAAAATTTATGATAGAATAAAAGCTAAATATGAAGTAAATGGTATCTTAAAAAGCGCGTTTATGGATATTTTTATTTATTCAATCATTTCTGCACTTTTTGTGTATTTTACTAAAAGAAAAATGTTAAAAGTTAGTCTTTAGCAAAAAGTACACCGATTAAAGGTCTTACTCAGGGTGTGTTTTCAAACAATCATTTACTATCCCACTAGTGCAAATGTGGGGAGTATTGCAAGGAAACACATTAATAACTGAATCATTAACTTTTAATCACCCCAAAAACGGATACTTAAAATCCGTCGGAGAAGAGAATACTTCCTTGACTGTACGTGGTGAAACCCAACGAAGCAAATTCAAATAGGATCCGGCTTTATCATTTGTTCCAGAAGCACGCGCACCACCAAAAGGCTGTTGACCCACTACCGCTCCCGTGCATTTATCATTTAAATACAAATTACCTGCGGCATTTTCTAAGGCTTTAGCCGCTTCCGACAATGCATACGTGTCTTGTGAGAAAATAGCACCCGTTAAGGCATAAGCCGAAGTTTGGTCTACCAAGTTTAAAGTTGCCCTCCAATCGTGATCTGGATAAACATAAATAGTCAATACCGGCCCAAAAATCTCCTCTTCCATGGTGCGGTAATGCGGATTCGTCGTCAATAAAACCGTAGGTTCCACAAAATATCCCTTACTCGCATCAAAGCCTCCTCCAGCAATCACTTCTACTTCTTTTGAATTTTTAGCCTCCTGTACATAGGAAGTAATCTTATCAAATGCTTTTTGATCAATGACCGCATTCACAAAATTGCCAAAATCCTCAGTCACTCCTACTTTTATCTTAGCCAAATCTGATTGCAATTGACTTTTTACGGCAGGCCATAAACTGGCTGGCACATAGGCTCTAGAAGCGGCCGAACATTTTTGACCTTGGTATTCAAAGGCCCCTCGGATCAATCCTGTTACCAATGCTTTCACTTCTGCCGAAGCATGAGCTATCACAAAGTCCTTCCCCCCGGTTTCTCCTACAATACGAGGATATGATTTATAGTTAGCAATATTATTCCCAATATTCTGCCAAATGGTTTGAAATACTTTAGTAGACCCCGTGAAGTGAATCCCAGCAAATTCACGATGCTTAAATACCACCTCCCCTGCTTCAGGGCCGTCGGCAAAGACCAAATTAATCACACCAGCGGGTAAGCCTGCTTCTTCCAAAATTTGCATCAATATGGCAGCGGAATAAATCTGCTGAGGGGCTGGTTTCCAAACTACGGTATTCCCCATCATAGCAGGTGCTGCTGGTAAATTACCCGCAATGGCCGTAAAATTAAAGGGGGTTAAGGCATATACAAATCCTTCCAGTGGTCTATATTCCAATCGATTCCAAACTCCAGGGGATGAAATCGGTTGATCCGCATATATTTGTGCCGCATAATGGGCATTAAAGCGCAAGAAATCCACCCATTCACAAGCAGAATCTATTTCTGCTTGATAAGCATTCTTGGATTGACCTAACATGGTTCTGGCATTTAGTTCCATGCGGTATTTATTGGCCGATAAATCAGCGGCCTTTAAAAAGATGGATACGCGTTCTTGCCAAGTTAATGCTGCCCATGCTGCCTTGGCCGACAAAGCAGATTCGATCGCCTCCGCTATTTCTTTTTTTCCACCTTCATAATAATACCCCAGGATATGTTGGTGATCGTGAGGAACATTCATGGCTACCTTCTTTGACCCTTGAACGGATTTTCCATGAATGCGCATGGGAATCTCCACTTGCTTATTTCGCAATGTGTGAAGTGTATCTTGTAATAATTGGCGTTCAGAACTACCTACAGCATAGGAGTAGATGGGTTCATTGGTAGGCTGTGGTACCTTGAAAAATCCAGTTGACATATCCTTGTATATAATGAAGTGTTAATTTTAAACAAAAGTACGGCATATTTCTCAAGGTTCAAATGAAAGATAAGGACTTAGCTTTTGCCAAACCGCCTCATCAAGCTGTTGTACTTTTTTCAAATCCTCCCAATGTTGAAATGACCCATGTTGCTTACGATAATTCAACACCAAATTGGCTTGTCGATAAGGCAAATAAGGATGCCTAAATTCTTTCCAGTCTGCCTTATTAATGTATAAGTAGCGAAATACTCCTTTACCGACATGAAACTGAGCGATATGTTCATTAACCCAAAGGGTATCCAAACCATAAACTTCTTTCAATTGAGCAGCTCGATGAAAACCTCCCAATTTTTCTCGATAGGCTAAAATTCTTTTGGCAAAGGCTGAACCAATACCTGGCAAAGCTATCCATGCCAAAGAATCGGCTTGATTGATATTGATTTGCCAAGCTTGCTTTTTTTCTCGTTTCAATTCTCGAGTAGGGAAATTGGATTTATGAGATAGATAGTCTCCATGATGAGTAGAGGAAAATTTGCTTTTAGAATAAGCATATATTGGCTGATTCGATTTTTCCATCTCAATCAACGTCTTGGTCCAATAAGTAGGTTGAAAAGAATCCATTACTTGTTGTCGACTTTGGTATTCCATCCAACGGGAAAAGATGTCGGCCAATAATAAAAAGATAAACAGACTCAACAAGCCCAGCATTTCGGATCGTGTCATGCCTAAGATAAAACGGAGGTAATAATGCACTTTGTTTTTCCACATATTTAGAACATCATAATGGCAAGAATAGTATTTTTTTGTGGCGCCTTCTAGCTAAGCTATTGTTTATTAGAAAATTATCAGTAATTTTGCAGGCTATTTTAGGATTAAAGCCCTCTGGGCAAATCCGAGAAGTGGTTCCGAAACAACTTTTCTTTTCGTAGGGAAATGGTCAAGGGACACCACATCTTTTCATCTACGAGGCGTTCAGCTTGATTAATCTCTTCCAAATGGAGGAGAATTTGTGCCCCTAGGGCCATTATTCACATTAATTAAAACGTATAAAGCCTTGAGTAACATCACTGCCACCGGAAGACACAGCTTTGCGAAAACGCAGAGTGTGATCAATTATCCAGATTTTCTGGATATCCAAATCCAATCCTTCCAAGATTTCTTCCAGCTAGAAACAGCAGCTGAAAATCGCACGGACGAGGGTTTATTTAAAGTATTTGCTGAAAATTTTCCTATCGCGGATTCGCGTGAAAATTTCGTTCTTTCATTCGTTGATTACTCTGTAGATCCGCCAAAATATTCGGTAGATGAGTGTATTGATCGTGGATTAACGTATTCAGTGCCTTTAAAAGCCAAGTTGCGATTGATCTGTAATGACACAGACAACGAAGATTTCCAAACCATCGAACAAGAGGTTTTCTTGGGAAATATTCCTTACATGACAGAACGTGGATCCTTTGTGATCAACGGTGCTGAGCGTGTTATTGTATCGCAATTACACCGTTCACCAGGTGTATTCTTCGCGCAATCGAAGCATACCAACGGAACGAAATTGTATTCGGCTCGTATTATTCCATTCAAGGGTTCTTGGATTGAATTTGCTACGGACGTAAACAATGTGATGTACGCATACATTGACCGTAAGAAGAAGTTTCCTGTAACTGTATTGCTTCGTGCCATTGGTTACGGAAATGATAAAGACATCTTAGATTTATTCGGTTTAGCTGAAGAAATTAAAGTTGATAAAAAAATCATCAAAGGCATCGTAGGCCGTCGTTTGGCTGCGAGGGTTTTGAAAACTTGGCAGGAAGACTTCGTAGATGAGGATACTGGTGAGGTAGTTTCAATCGACCGTAACGAAATCTTGATCGAGCGTGATACCGTTATTACGGAGAATGAAGTAGAAACGATTTTAGAATCAGGTTCTTCTACCGTTATTCTTCACAAAGATGATGTGAACGTTTCTGACTACAACATCATTTATAATACCTTACAAAAAGATACTTCAAACTCGGAGAAAGAGGCTGTTGAGGTTATTTATAAGCAATTACGTAACACGGATGCACCAGATGAGCAAACAGCTCGTGACATCATCCAAAACTTATTCTTCTCTGACAAACGTTATGATTTAGGAGAGGTTGGTCGTTACCGTATCAATAAAAAGTTAGGCCATGACATCCCTATGGATGTAAAGGTGTTGACGAAGGAAGATATCATTTCCATCGTGAAGTATTTGATCGGTTTGATTAACTCACGTGCGGTAGTCGATGATATTGACCACTTATCAAACCGTCGTGTTCGTACTGTAGGTGAGCAATTATATGCTCAGTTCGGTGTGGGTCTTGCGCGTATGGCTCGTACCATCAAGGAGCGTATGAACGTACGTGATAATGAAGATTTCAAGCCAGTTGATTTGATCAACGCTCGTACTTTGTCTTCGGTTATTAATTCATTCTTTGGAACGAATCAGCTATCTCAGTTCATGGATCAAACGAATCCATTGGCAGAGATTACGCACAAAAGACGTATGTCTGCTCTTGGGCCAGGTGGTCTTTCTCGTGAAAGAGCTGGTTTTGAGGTTCGTGACGTTCACTATACGCACTACGGTCGTTTGTGTACGATTGAAACTCCAGAGGGTCCAAACATTGGTTTGATTTCCTCACTTTGTGTACATGCCAAAGTGAATTCCATGGGCTTTATTGAAACTCCATACCGCATTATTGACGGTGGTAAGGTAGATGTAAGTAGCCATGTTCAATATTTGACTGCAGAGGAAGAAGATGGTAAGAACATTGTTCAAGCTAATGCTCCTATTGATATTAAGTCGGGTAAATTCTTATCTGATCGTGTTAAGGCTCGTTTTGAAGGTGACTTCCCATTGGTTAATCCAGCAGAAGCACAGTATATGGACGTAGCTCCTAACCAGATTGTTTCGGTAGCGGCATCTATGATTCCATTCTTGGAGCATGATGATGCTAACCGTGCCTTGATGGGATCCAACATGCAACGTCAAGCGGTACCTTTATTAAGACCTGAAGCGCCGATTGTAGGTACAGGTTTAGAGCACCGTGTGGCGATTGACTCCAGAACTTTAGTAGTAGCTGAAGGAGATGGAGTTATTGAGTATGTGGATGCATTGAAGATTGTGGTCAAATATGATCAAACGGAAGATGAAAAAGTTATCAGCTTTGATGGCCCTTCCAAATCATATAAATTAATCAAGTTCCGTAGAACGAACCAAGATACCACCATCAACTTGAAGCCGATTGTTTTCAAAGGTGAGCGTGTTTCAAAAGGACAAGCACTTTGCGAAGGATATGCTACTCAAGGTGGTGAATTAGCTTTAGGACGTAACATGAAAGTGGCATTCATGCCATGGCAAGGTTATAACTTTGAGGATGCGATTGTCATCTCAGAGAAAGTAGTTCGCGATGATATCTTTACATCGATTCACATTGAAGAGTTTGAATTGGAAGTTCGTGATACTAAACGTGGAGAAGAGGAATTAACTTCTGAAATCCCGAACGTATCGGAAGAGACCGTTCGTAACTTGGATGAAAACGGAGTTGTACGTGTAGGTTCTGATGTAAAAGAAGGAGATATTTTAATTGGTAAGATTACTCCTAAAGGAGAATCGGATCCAACTCCAGAAGAAAAATTATTGCGTGCCATCTTTGGTGACAAAGCAGGTGACGTGAAAGATGCTTCGAAGAAAGCACCTCCATCACTTAAAGGTGTGGTAATCGACACGAAATTGTTCGCTCGTCCTAAAAAGGATAAAGAAGAACGTGAAAAGTCGAAAGCTGAGTTGAAAAAAGTGATGAAGCAATATGGTAGAGATTTGTTAGATATTCGTCGTATCATGATCGACAAGACAGTAGCCTTGTTGAACGGTAAGACATCTAACGGAATCAAGCATAAATTCGGAACGGTGATTGTGGAGAAGGGTGTAAAATTCAGTGCGAAAAACATTGAAGAATTATTATTCCCAGACAAAAACTTGTACCGTGATGAGAGTACTTATGCTGTGCCAGAGGAAGCCAATTTACTTTCTGATTTGATCGTAGAAGAAGCTACGGCTGATGCTGAATTAAATGCTCGTTTCTTACAGTTAATCAAAAACTACAACATTCGTCGTAATGAAATCGCTGGTCGATTCAAGCGTGAGCGTTTCGTGTTAGAGGTGGGTGATGAATTACCAGCCGGTATCGTGAAATTGGCGAAGGTATATGTAGCTAAGAAACGTAAGTTGAAAGTAGGAGATAAAATGGCGGGTCGTCACGGTAATAAGGGTGTTGTAGCCCGTATTGTACGTGAGGAAGACATGCCGTTCTTGGAAGATGGAACACCGGTAGATATCGTATTGAATCCACTAGGGGTGCCTTCTCGTATGAACTTAGGTCAGATTTACGAAACTGTATTAGGTTGGGCTGGACAAAAATTAGGTAAGCGTTATGCGACACCAATCTTTGACGGTGGAACGGAGGCAGAAGTTGCTGCTGAGTTAACGCTAGCTGGTTTACCAGATTGGGGCCGTACGTATTTATACAATGGTTTGACGGGTGATAAATTTGATCAACCAGTAACAGTAGGTATTATTTACATGCTGAAATTGGGCCACTTAGTGGATGATAAGATGCACGCTCGTTCGATTGGACCATACTCATTGATTACGCAACAACCATTGGGAGGTAAAGCTCAATTTGGAGGTCAGCGTTTCGGAGAGATGGAAGTATGGGCGCTTGAGGCCTTCGGAGCAGCGAATATCTTGCAAGAGATTTTGACTGTTAAATCCGATGACGTTATCGGCCGTGCTAAAGCATACGAAGCCATCGTAAAAGGTGAGAACATGCCAAAACCAAATATTCCAGAATCATTCAACGTATTGATTCACGAATTACGTGGTTTAGCCTTAGAAATCACCCTAGAGTAAACATACATTAGGGCTGGCAACGGCCCTTAACTAACATCATTTTCCAAAAAAATTAAACGAAAATGTCATTTAAAAAGACTAGAAAGCTGAATAGCGACTTCCAAAAGGTGACCATTTCTTTGGCCTCTCCTGAGTCGATCTTAGAAGGTTCAAATGGTGAAGTAACCCAACCGGAAACCATCAACTATAGAACATACAAGCCTGAGATGGGTGGATTGTTCTGTGAGAGAATCTTTGGACCAACCAAAGATTGGGAATGTCACTGTGGAAAATATAAGCGTATTCGTTACAAAGGCATCATTTGCGACCGCTGTGGTGTTGAAGTAACCGAGAAAAAGGTACGTCGTGAGCGTATGGGACACATCGAATTGGTGGTTCCAGTAGCGCATATTTGGTACTTCCGTAGCTTACCCAACAAAATTGGTTACATGCTCGGATTATCAACTAAAAAATTAGATCAAGTGATCTATTATGAAAGATATGTGGTTGTTCAAGCTGGTATGTATGCTGAAGAAGGAAAGATAGGTTCTCAATACCTAGATTTCTTAACTGAAGATGAGTACTTGGATATCTTGGATAAGTTGCCACGTGAGAACCAACATTTGCCGGATGAAGATCCACAGAAATTCATCGCTAAGATGGGTGCTGATGCATTAAACATGTTGTTATCTCGTATCAATTTACACGAATTATCGGCTGACTTGCGTCACTCGGCAGATACAGAATCTTCACAACAACGTAAAGCGGAAGCTTTAAAGCGTTTGAAGGTAGTAGAAGCATTCCGTGAGTCGATTGGTCGTATTGATAACCGTCCGGAATGGATGATTATTAAGATGGTTCCGGTTATTCCACCAGAGTTGCGTCCATTAGTACCATTAGATGGAGGTCGTTTTGCGACTTCTGACTTGAACGATTTATACCGTCGTGTGATCATCCGTAACAACCGTTTGAAGCGTTTGATTGAAATCAAAGCTCCAGAGGTAATTTTACGTAATGAGAAGCGTATGTTGCAAGAGGCTGTTGACTCCTTGTTCGACAACTCTCGTAAGGTAAACGCGGTTCGTTCTGAAGGTAACCGTGCCTTGAAATCTCTTTCTGATATGTTGAAAGGAAAGCAAGGTCGTTTCCGTCAAAACTTATTAGGAAAGCGTGTTGACTACTCTGGTCGTTCAGTAATTGTGGTTGGACCAGAATTGAAAATGCATGAGTGTGGTCTTCCAAAAGACATGGCAGCTGAGCTTTTCAAGCCCTTTGTTATCCGTAAGTTGATCGAGCGTGGTATCGTTAAAACGGTTAAATCTGCGAAGAAAATTGTGGACCGTAAGGATCCTGTAGTTTGGGATATTTTGGAAAATGTCATGAAGGGTCACCCGGTATTATTAAACCGTGCTCCTACCTTGCACCGTTTGGGTATCCAAGCATTCCAGCCTAAATTAATTGAAGGAAAAGCGATTCAATTGCACCCATTGACTTGTACGGCATTTAACGCCGACTTTGACGGTGACCAGATGGCGGTTCACGTTCCACTAGGACATGAAGCGATTTTGGAAGCCTCTTTATTGATGTTGGCCTCACATAACATCCTTAACCCTGCTAACGGAGCGCCGATTACGGTACCTTCACAAGACATGGTTCTTGGATTATATTATGTAACCAAGGGAAGAAGGTCGACAGAAACACATAAAGTAGATGGTGAAGGCCGTCGCTTCTATGGTTTTGAAGAAGTGGTGATCGCTTTAAACGAAAAGAAATTATCGAAACATGCGAACATCGTGGTAAAAGCGAATGTACGTAAGGAAGATGGTTCTTTAGTAAGCGAAATGGTGGAGACTGTTGCAGGTCGCGTATTGTTCAATCTTTGCGTACCAGAGCAAGTAGGTTACATCAATGAATTATTGACTAAAAAGAAATTGCAGCAGATCATTTCTCAAGTTCACAAGATTTGTGGAATGGCACGTACCGCTCAATTCTTGGATGATATCAAAGATTTAGGATTCCAACAAGCCTTCCACGGCGGATTGTCGATGGGTATTGGTGATGTTCAGATTCCAGAGGAAAAAGCACATTTAGTGAAGAAAGCTCAGGAAGATGTACAAGCAGTTTGGGATAACTACTTAATGGGTTTAATCACAGATAACGAGCGTTACAATGCTGTTATTGATATCTGGACAAAAGTGAACTCGAAAATTACCGAGACATTGATGAAGCAGATGGAAGAGGATAACCAAGGATTCAATGCCATTTACATGATGATGCACTCTGGAGCCCGTGGTTCTCGTGAGCAAATCCGTCAGTTGGGTGGAATGCGTGGTTTGATGGCTAAGCCACAGAAGAACTTACAAGGTTCGGTAGGTGAAATCATCGAAAACCCAATCCTTTCTAACTTTAAAGAAGGTCTAGACGTATTAGAATACTTTATTTCTACACACGGTGCTCGTAAAGGTTTGGCAGATACTGCTTTGAAAACAGCCGATGCGGGTTATTTGACTCGTCGTTTACATGACGTAGCTCAAGATGTGATTGTGAATGAAGAAGATTGTGGTACGTTACGTGGTATTCAGGTATTCCCATTGAAAGATAATGAGGAGATCATTGAGCCATTATCTGAGCGTATTTTGGGTCGTGTGTCAGTACATGATGTGTATGATCCGATTAGCAATGAGTTGATTGTAGCTTCTGGTGATGAAATCATAGAGATTGCGGCAAACAAAATTGATGAAACGGCGATTGAATCGGTTGAGATTCGTTCGGTATTAACCTGTGAAACTAGAAATGGTGTTTGTGCGAAATGTTACGGACGTAACTTATCTACAGGCCACATGGTGGGTCAAGGAGAAGCTGTTGGTGTGATTGCATCTCAGTCGATCGGTGAGCCTGGTACACAGTTGACATTACGTACATTCCACGTCGGTGGTACGGCACAAAACGTATCATTAGATGCGAGTGTAAAAGCGAAGTTTGATGGAGTAATTAATTTTGAGGAAGTTCGTACAGTAAGTTCGACGGATTCAGAAGGAAATCCAGTAGAAATCGTCATGGGTCGTTCGGGTGAGGTTCAGATCATCAACCCTGCTAACAAGCAGTTGTTGATTTCTAGCAACATTCCATACGGTTCTGTGATTCGTGTGAAAGATGGTCAAACCATCAAGAAAGGCGATGAGATTTGTGCATGGGATCCATACAATGCGGTCATTTTATCTGAAGCTGAAGGTAAAGTAGCGTTTGATTCGATTGAGGAAAACAATACATACAAAGAGGAGGCAGATGAGCAAACAGGTTTACGTGAGAAGGTGATTATCGAATCTAAGGATAAGACAAAGAACCCATCGGTATTGGTTGTGGCTAAAGGAAAAGAGGATTTGGTATATAACGTACCAGTAGGTGCTCGTTTGGCGATTGATGAAGGAGACAAAATCAAAGCTGGACAGATCATTGCGAAGATCCCACGTGCTGCGGGTAAAACTCGTGACATTACGGGAGGTCTTCCGCGTGTAACAGAGTTATTTGAAGCACGTAATCCATCTAACCCTGCGGTAGTTTCTGAGATTGACGGTGTTATTTCTTATGGTATCATCAAGCGTGGTAACCGTGAGATCATTGTTACTCCGAAAGAAGGAACAGAGCGTAAGTACTTGGTGCCATTGACTAAGTTTATCTTGGTACAAAACAATGACTTCGTACGTGCTGGAACACCATTATCTGATGGAGCTATTACGCCATCGGATATCTTATCGATCAAAGGACCAACAGCGGTACAAGAATACTTAGTGAATGAAATCCAAGATGTATACCGCTTACAAGGGGTAAAAATCAACGATAAGCATATTGAGTGTATCGTTCGTCAGATGATGCAAAAAGTTGAAATCTTGGATCCAGGTGATACACAATTCTTACAGGGTCAAAACGTAGATCGTTTTGCTTTCCGTGAGGAGAATGATCAGATCATGGACAAGAAAGTGATCACAGAATCAGGTGATTCAGAGAAGTACAAGCCAGGTATGATTATTTCTGCTCGTGCTTTACGTGATGAGAACTCCTCATTGAAGCGTAGAGATATGAAAGTGATGAAAGTACGTGATGCGCATGCGGCGGTATCTTCTGCTAATTTGCAGGGTATTACGCAGGCATCTTTAGGTACTGAATCATTTATCTCGGCGGCATCCTTCCAGGAAACAACGAAGGTATTGTCTGAGGCATCGATTCGTGCTAAAGTAGACACATTGGAAGGCTTGAAGGAAAACGTGATTGTTGGACACTTGATTCCTGCGGGAACGGGAGTTCGCAGATACAAGGACTTCATTGTGACTCCAGTAGATGAGTTAAAGCAATTAGAAGCTAAAGTGGCAGCTAGCGAATCAGAAGTTGCGGCCAAGGTTTCGGTTGAAAACTAGTCTGATCTAAATTGAATTAAAAGCCCTCTCAGGAAACTGAGGGGGCTTTTTTTGATTTATGTGTGTATCGTCCTGAATAAACAAAAAGCATTAAAAGGTAAAGAAAATCCTGAATTCGGTTTAATTAACTATTTTCCGTATTAGGGCTTCTCTGATTTCAAATAAATGATTCAATTAATTATATGCTATAAACATGCCGGCGACAACTCATACTATTAATATCCATATGGCATATTTTCAAAAACTATATTAAATACACTTTATTTTTATTCAAAATATGTTTACAACATCACAATTTTAAAAAGAATCTAACAATACTTCCAAAATCAAAATTTCTACAAATTGCTCTATTTACAAATTATATTTTGAGAACATCCACTCTCTATATATTTCAATTAAAAAGAATCAAAATCTTAATCCTCCTTTATTTCATTAAATCAATCACCCATGGAAGTAAGCAACAATAAACCTAAAAAACATGGGAGAGTAAGTCACTAAAACATAGGCTTTTAATGATCCATGAAAGTACCAACTGCTAATTTTCAGCTTCTTCATTACTTGACAATAAAATTATGCCTTAAATCTAGAAGCCAGATGATAACATAATATACGCTTGATTCCAACGAAAGCTTCAAGATGCTCAATCTCCTAATATCTGCATTCATAGGCCTTAGTGGATTTAGAATAATTGCATTAATAGCCCTTCCCTATTAATCCAAGCGAGAAATAGTTCTATCTTTTGAATTAAAAAATCCGTCAGATCAGGCAAAATTTCGACTGAGAAATAAAAAAAATAAATCCATAAATATTCCTTCTTTTTCATATAGACTTTACTGATTATAGATGTCAAAATGTAGCTTCCTTGATTTTAGTGGGACTTAATTGTTAGTTATAATTTCTAATTAGATGAAGTATTGTTTGTTTAATAACATCATAATTCTCAAAAATGAGATAACTTATCACCCATCCTATAATAAACCCTATCAAATGTTTAAAATTTCGATTCATCTTAAAATACCTCAAAATTTACCCTATACTCTCTTTCAGGCTTTTCGGAATGCGCCTTTGTCCATTGCAATGACAAGTCAAAACTAGTTAAGACAAAGGCCTAAAAAAATCCCACCTAGGTAGTAATTTGGTGGTATTTTTTAGGAGATTTACATATCCTAAACCCCGTTTATTCGTCTTCCTTTCTAAATTCATCAATGCTTTGAATTTCGCGCTTACCCGTTGCCTCATCCACCAACTTTAATTTATAGTGATTTTTTATCCATCCTGAGATAGGAATGCATTTAAAATAATACACCTGTCCTTCCTTCAAAGTATAAGTCGAATGAAGTTTTTTAAACATAGCTTGACTTTCTACTTGCAGTTCAGAAATATGGCTATATTCTCGCTTGGTATACGAGATTACCGGCAATTTGATCAATTCTCCATTGAACTTAAATCTTCCTTTTTTAGGTATGAAATACAAGTATTTTAATATCGAATTATGGTAGGCATATACCGTTATTTTCTTGCTAGAATCAGCTGTAGGGAAATCACTTGCTCTCATTCCATGGACTACCAAAAGCCCGATAAGCATTGCTACGTAACAAGTTGTTTTCATCATCTATTTATTTAGTATAAATACTCATTCCTAAAGCCATATTAAATGCATCTCCTATATAAGGGTCCTGTGGAACAAAACCCTGTGTCTTTGCTCGTAAGGTTAAGTCGAGGGAAATCCATTGTAAGGGTGATGACTTTTTTGTTGGAATCAATAAACCCAGTTTACATTCCAAGGATGTTCCCATTTTGCCTTCCGTCGTATTAAAATCTAAACCTTTAGGCTGATTCCAACATTGGGCTGTTGCATTAATCATTAAGCGATTTTTCCAAGGATAATCAACCAATGACAAGCCTCCTCCCCAAAAATACCTTTGGTTATTCCCAAACTGTCGCAAAAAGGCACGGACATTCCAAATTTGATTTTTTTGGATATACACATTCTCCTCCAACATATCTCCGAAAGGAGCTAGTACATAGCCAGCCCCAAACCCGAGATTTAATGTAGGATTAACAGCCAAGGTAGTTTTGCCTATGAATAAAGGACTGAGTAAATTCAAAAAGGACAAATATGCTACCTTTTTCAAATAAGTTTTTTCATTGTCATTTAGTTCTTGGTGGCTCGTATATCTTTGAAAGGGCATATCAGGTCGATGCATGTGCCGAACAGCCCCCAATACATCATCGCCCACGATATCTCGATCATTTTCATTACTCTCCAATGGATGGACTCGCTTGTTTAAACCTAATCCGCTAAATACCATATAAGTCACTATCCCCAATTTCCTTATATAATATTCACCATATATGTTTTTCAATTTTTCTTTTTGAAACATAAGTAACTCCTCTTCCATTTGCAATAAGGAGAAGTCAGATTCAAGGCCAGCAGTATGCAAACGAATGTAATTAGGTAAATCACTGTCCCTGAGGTGCATCAACGTTTCATCGGAAACACCGGTCACCTTGGCTACTCCATTGGAAAATACAGGAGAAGAAACTGATCCAATATTTAAGGCCGTCAATACTGAACGGTGACCTTCCTCATGGGTATAGGGAAGTAAATAATAACCTGCCAATAATATATTAAATACAAATAAAGGATATCCCCATTTTTTGGGTAAACTAGTATTTATTGTCCGAGAAAAAATTCGATAGGTAGATAAATAGTTTTGATTAAACTGCCTCATGGTATAAGGCCTCTTGGTATAATCAATTATAGTTACCCCGTAAGTATACGAATTATCTGATTTTTGTTTGTTCCAATATACCTTTCCAGCCATTCTTGTTGAGTCTGGAATAGCAAAACCAGAGAATGAAAATAAAAGAAAAAATAGGATGTTTGAACGCAAAAATCGCATCTTTCAATTTTAAATTAATTAACAATACTTTTCAAATTCCAATAAATTTTAACCCACCCCATCCAACCCAAAAGGCCGCTCATAGCACAGATAAATCCCATAAATAATGATAGCCAAGGTAGCTAAGCGAGATTCCTCAAATAGGAGTGGATACCGACTTTGATCTACAAACATGCTGCACAGTAAATAGAGACTCAGTAAAATCAAGCCAACCAAGACATAGCGTGTGTCCACGATGAAATAGGTAAAAGGAATCCAGTCCCAAGTTTTTATCTCTTCCACCATGGGCAAAATAAGTGATGCCAATACGATGAAGATATTGACGTACCAAGAGGTCCAACGAAAGGAAAGTAGATTTTCCATACATAAACATTTGATCGAGTTGATTAAACTATTCTGAAGAATTTAAGCGCTGTCCATTCAGTCGCTTTCGTTCATACACCTTAGCTTTGCCCGACTTTTTATCAATGATCATATAGCCAGACTGGTGTAGTATGGGGTTGAATAAATCCACACCTTGATGCCTTTTATTGATTTTCAATTTGGGAATTGGACTTGGAACGACCAATTTTGGGGCATGCGTGGTACTATCAGAAAAATAGAGAAAAATAGCCAGGTTGATCATGATCAAGTCCAAGCTCCAGGAATTAAGCATCTTCATTTTATTTTCTCAGAAGAAGCTTGATTATAACCTTCGAGATATCCTTTTTTTATCTCTTTGAAATTGATGGCAATCAAAAATGCCAAACATAAGAATGCTAGGAACAGCAATTTGCGAACGAAATATTTCATGGTATTATTGGTTAGGTAACAGGACTATTGGGCTGATTATACCGTATGCTGACGAAAAAAGCTTGGGCAAATATGGCTAATAAGTCACGAATGGTTCTTGCGAAAACGCAAGAAATAAATGTTGCCCCTAAAATATCACGTTTGAATTCAATCGAAATTACTGAAGTCAATACTTTGTCCCCCATTTGGAATTTGATAAATCCCCAAATTAGCTCTTGAAAAAGACGCTTATACGCGCATTATTCCCAATATTTCTTTAAATTTAAGCTTCCTATTTTTATGCTATGAAAAATCCAAACCCAGAAGAAAACCAGTTAAACATAGAATTGCCCGAAGAGATCGCAGAAGGCGCTTATGTGAACCTTGCCTTAATAGCTCATTCGCCCTCCGAGTTTGTCATGGACTTTATTCGTATTTTACCTGGGATTCCCAAAGGAAAGGTGAAGTCGCGGATTGTCATGACTCCTGATCATGCGCAACGTTTATTGATGGCGCTTCAGGAAAACATTCAACGCTACGAAGAAGCTTTTGGACCGATTGCCAAGGACTTGGATAACCCTGGTTTTCAATTTCCTATGAACTATAATGGCCCCATAGGTGAAGCGTAAACGATTGCAGTTGAATTCCATTAAAATAGGCCTAAAATTTTACGAAACCATTGGGTAAATCCCCTTACTTTTCTACTTTAGAAAGGTATATTAACCTTTTTTATATTAATGGCCATGCCCATTCTGAATCAAAAAACTTTTAGCGAAGGTACATTGAGTACCACTTTAGCCCTTCAATATCCTTCTCCAGAAGTATTTACCTACCCTGAGAAAATCCTCCAATTTGGAACCGGTGTCCTGTTAAGAGGTCTCTGCGATTACTTTGTGGATAAAGCCAACCGTCAAGGCGTTTTTAAAGGTCGGGTTGTCTTGGTTAAATCAACCGCCAAAGGTGGAGCAGATGCCTTCGAAGCACAAGATGGTTTGTTCACCCATTGCATCAAAGGCATTGATGAGGGCAAAGAAGTGGAGGAATATTTGATCAATTCATCCATTTCCAGAACCTTGACTGCCTCCAAAGAATGGGATGCCATTTTGGCCTGTGCGAGCAGTCCGGATATGCAAATAATCATTTCCAATACCACAGAAGTGGGTATTCAATATGTGGCGAATGATGCCATCAGCGGTGCTTGCCCTACTTCATTCCCCGCTAAATTAGTAGCCTTTCTTCATGCCCGTTGGCAGCATTTTGGAGGAAGCAAAGAATCTGGCATGGTCATTATCCCCACAGAATTGATCATCAATAATGGCGATGTATTAAAGGATATTGTCTTGAAATTAGCCCATGATCATCAGCTACCTGCCGACTTCCTTCAATGGATTCAATCAGCCAATCATTTTTGTAATTCCTTGGTGGACCGCATTGTGCCTGGAGCTCCAGATGAGGCAACTAGAACTGCCATTTGTGAACAATTAGGTTATGAAGATTCCTTAGTGATTATTTCAGAAGTGTATCGTCTATGGGCCATTCAAGGAAGTTCTGAAGTAAAGAAAATTTTGAGCTTTGCTTCGGTTGATTCGGGTGTGGTGATTGCCGAAGACATTGAGATTTATCGTGAGTTGAAATTGCGCCTATTGAATGGAACACATACCCTCATGTGTGGTATGTCGTATCTATTAGGGTTCCGTTTAGTTAAGGATGTCATGAGCAATTCTTATTTGAGCAAATTGGTCATGAACCTGATGCTGACTGAATTAGCCCACTCCATTCCATATAAAATGGATTTCAAAATTGCCGACCGCTTTGGTCGTTCGGTTTTAGATCGCTTTAAGAACCCCTTCATCAACCATAAATTGATTGATATTACGGTTCAGTATACGACCAAAATGAGAATGCGAAATATTCCTTTATTAGTCAATTACTATCAAATATTTGGCAAGGCTCCTGAGCTTTTTGCCATGGGTTTTGCAGCTTATTTACAGTTTATGCATGCCGTGAAAGTAGAAGATGGAAAATATTTTGGGGAATGTAATGGTGAATTCTACCCCATTCAATGCGATTATGCTGCCTATTTTTATGAAGCCTGGAAAGACTTAAACTTAACAAAACTATTAGCTGATGAGGAGGTCTGGGGGCATGATTTAAGTGCTTTGCCTGGCTTTGAAGATGCGGTGAAGAAATATTTGTAATGCGTGCTAAATGAAGAATGTAGAATGTAGAATGAAGAATTAGGATAGTAAAAAGGCCTAGCCTAAGGATAGTATACAAGAATTCCTTTGGCTTATTCCCCTAAAATTGAACACTTGTAATAAGAATTGATTCTACATTCTACATTCTTCATTCTACATTCTGAATTCCTCATTCTACATTAATTAAAACACGATGAAGGCTTTTTTAAACGAAGATTTTTTATTGCAGTCGGGCACCGCTCAGACTTTATTCCATCAATATGCGGCTCAAATGCCGATCATTGATTACCACAACCATTTGGTTCCTCAACAGATTGCGGAAGACAAGCAATTTGACAATATCACTCAAATTTGGCTGTATGGCGACCATTATAAGTGGAGGGCGATGCGTGCTCATGGTGTCAATGAAAAATACATTACAGGAGATGCTACTGACGAAGAAAAGTTCATGAAGTGGGCAGAAACGGTTCCTTATACCATGCGTAACCCTTTGTACCATTGGACTCATTTGGAACTGCAACGTTATTTTGGAGTAACTGAAGTGCTCAATGCCGAATCAGGAAAGCGTATTTATGATCATTGCTCTGCTTTATTACGTAGCAAAGAATTTTCTGTTCGGAATTTGTTGAGAAAAATGAATGTCAAAGCGCTTTGTACGACGGACGATCCTATCGATAATTTGGTATATCACCAAGCGATCGCGGCAAGTGGTTTTGAGGTCAAAGTATTACCAACTTTCCGCCCAGATAAAGCCATGGCGGTGGATGATGAATTGACTTTCATTGAATATGTGAATGCCTTAAGCGAGGTGACGGGCAAGCAAATTAATCACCTGCAAGATTTTAAAGATGCGATTCAAGAGCGTCACGACTTTTTCCATTCTGTGGGTTGTCGATTGAGTGATCATGGATTAGAACATATCTATGCAGAGGATTATACCGAGGAAGAAATAGAGCTTATTTTCACTCGATTGCATTCAGGTAAAACCATCAATAAAAGAGAAAAATGGCAGTTTAAAACTGCGATGTTGGTATTTTTTGCTCATTTAGATCATGCCAAAGGATGGACACAGCAGTTTCATTTGGGAGCCTTGAGAAATAATAACAATCGACTTTTAAGTAGTTTAGGACCTGATACGGGTTTTGATTCCATTGGAGATTTTGAACAAGCTAAACCATTGTCCAAATTTTTAAACACATTGGATAGTACGAACCAATTAGCGAAGACGATTTTATATAATTTGAATCCTCGAGATAATGAATTGTTTGCGACTATGACGGGAAATTTTCAGGATGGAAGCATCGTCGGAAAGATTCAATTTGGCTCAGGATGGTGGTTTTTGGATCAAAAAGATGGCATGGAAAAGCAAATCAATGCTTTGTCAAATATGGGAATGTTAAGTCATTTTGTGGGTATGTTAACGGATTCCCGCAGTTTCTTATCTTTCCCAAGGCATGAGTATTTTAGAAGAATACTTTGTAATTTGATTGGTCAAGATGTGGAAAATGGCGAATTGCCAGCAGATATAGATTGGTTAGGGAAATTGGTCAAAGACATTTCGTATACCAATGCATCCCAATTTTTTAATTTCGAATAAAGCATGAAAAAAGTAGTTACGTTTGGAGAAATCATGGGGCGTTTAAGTCCTCCAGGTTATGGGAGAATAATACAGGCTCAATCGCTCAATTTGACTTTTGGAGGAGGAGAAGCCAATGTTTCTGCTGCTTTGGCACATTTGGGAATTCCGGCAGCCCATGTCACTAAATTTCCAGATCATGAAATGGGGCATGCGGCTACTTCATATTTCAGAAAAGTGGGTGTGGACATGCAGTATGTTCAATATGGTGGTACTCGTTTAGGCTTATACTTCACTGAATTTGGCGCCGCTATGCGTCCGAGTAAGGTGGTTTATGACCGAGCTGATTCTTCCTTTGCCCATTTAGATCCTAAAGAATTTAATTGGAAAGAAATCTTAAAAGATGCCCAATGGTTTCATTGGACAGGCATTAGTCCAGCTATTTCTGAATCGGCTGCTCAAGCGTGTAAAGAAGCCATCAAGGTTGCCAACGACTTAGGAATCACCGTTTCTGCCGATGTCAATTACCGAAAAAACTTATGGCAATATGGCAAATCGGTGCAAGAGGTTATGCCTGATTTAATTGCTGGTTGTGATATCATTGTTTGTGGAAAAGGAGATGCTGAAGATATTCTGAACATCGTTCCAGACGGTAGTACCAAAAGCGGTTGGGAATCTGTTTGCAAGCAAATCATGGTGAAGTTTCCTCGAATTAAAAAAATCATCAATACCAAAAGAGGTCAAATTTCGGCTTCACAAAACACCTTGTCGGCCACTTCTTTCAACGGTAAACAAGTATTGAAGTCGGAAACTGTAGAAATTAGTCAAATAGTAGATAGAATTGGCGGAGGAGATGCTTTTATGGCTGGATACATCTATGGGAATTTAATTCTGAAAGATGAAGCTCAGTCATTATCATTTGCCGTAGCGGCATCCGCATTAAAACACACGATCGAGGGGGATATAAATTTAGCCAACCTAGATGAAATAGAAACCGTCATGAAGGGAGACCTGACAGGACGCTTAAAACGATAATTATGGCAAGAAATTCTTCCGAAGTTGTATACCAACGCATCCAAGAGACACCGATCGTCCCATTATTTTTTAATGCTGATTTATCCATTGCTACAAGCGTATTAAAAGCTTGTTATGACGGTGGAATCCGTGTTTTTGAATTTACGAATCGAGGTAAAGAGGCTCCTTATATTTTTGCGAAAGCGATGGAATATGTGGAGAAAGAATGTCCTGATTTGGTATTGGGTATTGGTACTATTTATGATGCCAAACAAGCCCATGAATTCATTCAAATGGGAGCAGATTTTATGTTACAACCCTTCACTACGGAAGCAGTTGGGGAGATTTGTGGCAAGTATGATATACCTTGGATGCCAGGAGCAATGACCTTGACCGAAATCCGTCAGGCCGAAATTTGGGGTGCAAAGATTGTCAAGATATTTCCTGGGAATGTGGTGGGTCCGGCTTTTGTGAAAGCCTTAAAAGGACCTATGCCCAATACACAAATTATGGTGACTGGTGGAGTAGAACCAAACAAAGAGAGTTTGAGTACTTGGTTTAAAGCAGGTGCTGCTGCGGTAGGTATGGGTTCACAATTGTTTCCTGCAGATTTGATTGCTAAAAAAGATTATCACGCTATTGAACAAATGATTGCCGAATTAATAACAACTTACCGGGAACTGTAACCCAAACAAAACCTCATACTATGGAAATAGGAAAATACCGTTGGAAAATTTGCGCATTGCTATTTTTTGCCACCACCATCAACTACCTAGATAGGCAAGTGATTGGTTTATTAAAACCGGTTTTAGAAGACCAATTTAATTGGACTGAAACAGATTATTCCAACATTGTCATTACCTTTCAGGCTGCCTATGCCATTAGTTTATTAGGTTTTGGAGGAATTATTGATCGAATCGGAACCAAATTAGGTTATTCCATTTCCATCGTTGTTTGGAGTATTGCGGCTATGCTGCATGCTTTGGCAACAGGTACATTGAGCTTCGCATTCATGCGTGGTTTATTGGGCTTGGGTGAAGCAGGTAACTTTCCCGCAGCGATTAAGACTGTAGCGGAATGGTTTCCAAAAAATGAAAGGGCCTTAGCCACGGGTATTTTTAATTCTGGTGCCAACATTGGAGCTGTTGCTGCCCCGATTTTAGTTCCATGGATCTTAGGTATTTATGGTTGGGAAATGGCCTTCATTGCGACTGGTGCCATTGGTTTTATTTGGTTGATTTTCTGGTGGTTATATTATGAAGTTCCTTCTAAACACAAGGAATTATCTCAAGCTGAATTTGACTACATCCATGCGGATAAAGAAGAAAAAGATGAAAACCAAGAGCCGGTTAAATGGGCTAAATTATTTGGCTTCCGCCAAACTTGGGCTTTTTTCTTTGGAAAAATGTTGACCGATCCTATTTGGTGGTTTTTCCTTTTCTGGTTACCCTCTTATTTCTCCGAGCGTTTCCAATTGGATTTGAAAAAACCGAGCTTGGAATTGATTATCGTATATACTGCCACGACCGTAGGAAGTATTGGAGGAGGTTGGTTATCAGGTAAATTAATTAACCTAGGCTGGCCTTCTTTTAAGGCTAGAAAAATCACCATGTTAGGTTTTGCCTTGGCAGTAGTTCCCATCATGTTAGCCCGTTATTGTGATAATATTTGGCAAGCCGTAGCATTGATTTCTTTGGCAGCAGCCTCTCACCAAGCCTGGAGTGCAAATATTTATTCCATCGCTACGGACATGTTCCCTAAGAAAGCAGTTAGTTCCGTCATTGGAATTGGAGGAATGGCTGGTTCCGTAGGTGGTATTTTCTTTCCTATGATTGTGGGATCCTTATTAGATAAATATAAACTTTTGGGGAATATCAATGATGGTTATAACATCATCTTCTTGCTTTGCGGAAGTGCCTATATTTTGGCTTGGTTGATTATTTATTCCTTGGCACCAAAATTGGAGATCGCGAAAATTGATTAAACATACTCTATTTGAATTAGGCGTGTTGAGAAATCAGCACGCTTTTTTTATTTCCAACGATGAAATAAATCGAGCAGTTCTAGGGCTATGTCCTCTTTTGATTTCAGGCTAAAAGCATGTCGCTCTCCGGAAGCATGAAAGACTTGAACTTGATTGGTATCTAAACCAAAACCTGCACCTGGTTCTTTTAAGGAATTCAGGACAATCGCATCCAGTTTTTTCCTTTGTAATTTATCCAAGGCATGAACTTCTTCATTTTCAGTTTCCAAAGCAAAACCTATCAGTTTTTGATAGCTTCTTTTTTGTGAACCCATATTGGCTAAAATATCCGTGGTTTTTTCTAGACTAATTTCTAATGTATTTCCCTTCTTCTTGATTTTTTCACTGGCCACTGTGGCTGGTCGATAATCTGCCACGGCGGCAGCCATGATGGTCCAATCCGAATTTGGAAATTCGCGAAGACAAGCCTCTTTCATTTCTTTGGCAGAAACGACTGCATTCCAATGAATACCTGAAAAGATAGGTTTCAAAGTCATAGGGCCCGCAATGACGGTAACTTCAGCGCCTTGCAAATAAAAGGCTTCCGCTAAAGAAATACCCATTTTGCCCGAAGAATGATTAGAAATATAACGAACGGGGTCTAAAGCCTCTTGGGTTGGTCCTGCACTAATTAACACTTTTGTCCCCTGCCATTTACTCCCCCTACCTATATTTTCAACAAGCGCTAGCAGTATTTCTTCTGGTTCTACCATACGTCCTTCTCCATGTAAACCACTAGCTAAAAACCCCGTATTCACAGATAAAATATGATTTCCATAAGACTGTAATTTGGCCAAATTTTGCTGAGTAGAGGGATGTTTATACATATCCTCATCCATGGCTGGGGCGATGAAGGTTGGGCAACGAGCCGACAAATAGGTGGCAATTACGATGTTGTCGCACAAGCCATTAGCCATTTTACTCAGGGTATTACATGTGGCTGGAGCGATGATAAAAGCATCTGCCCAAAGGCCTAATTCTACATGGTTATTCCAAACATTATTCTCATGGAAATCGATCCAAACTGGGTAATTAGAAAAGGTCGAAAGCACTAGTGGAGAGACGAAATCTTTGGCAGCCTGAGTCATAATAACACGTACCTCTGCTCCATTTTTTTTCAATAGACGAACCAAAAGTATCGCTTTATAAGCCGCAATACTGGCACTAATTCCTACGACGATTTTTTTACCCTGTAACATAGTATTAGAAAAGGTCGGCAAGTAACGAAATTTGCTTAAAATAAGGTAATTTTAGTCCCAATTTCGACCATGAAGATATTTGAAACAAAACAGGCATTGCAAGATTTCATCGATGGACATCGGTTGAAAAACACCCTGATTGGATTTGTTCCTACCATGGGAGCTTTGCATGCGGGGCATTTGTCGCTCATAGAAAAATCCAAACAACATGGGACGGTGACAGTTTGTAGTATTTTTGTTAATCCTACTCAATTCAATGATCCTAAGGATTTTGAAAAATATCCAAAAACCTTAGATGAAGACATACAAAAACTTGAATTGACTGGTTGTGAGGCTCTTTTTCTTCCGTCTGTAGAAGAGATGTATCCTGAAGGAATGCATCAATTGCCTCATTATTCCCTAGGACGATTGGAGGAACTATGGGAAGGTGCACATAGGCCCGGTCATTTTCAGGGAGTTTGTGTGATTGTGCATCGGTTATTGGAAGCTGTCCGTCCAGATTTATTATTGATGGGTTCCAAAGATTTCCAACAGGTTGCCGTCATTCGATATTTATTAGCTCATTATTCATTTGAACCCAAAATAGAATTGATCTCTTGTGAGACCATTCGTGAGGCAAGTGGATTAGCTATGAGCAGTAGAAATGTTCGACTTAGTCCTGAACAAAAAATACAAGCCTTGGCCATTTATCATGGTTTTGATATGATACGAATGGCTATGCTTGAACAAAAAACTAGAAATACAGAAGCATTAGAGCAACAATTTGGTCAACAATTATTGGATGCAGGCTTTGAATCCGTGGATTATATTGCTTTTGCGGACCCTATAAGTTTAGAACCTATTACTGATCTCTCTCAAACATTTGTTGTATTAGTGGCCGCATTTATAGGTGGAATCCGACTAATCGACAATCAATTATTTCCACATGAGCTATTTAAAAGAGTTTAAAAAAATCACGACCCAGAGCTTACAAATCATGAAAAAGCAAGGAGAAAAAATCTCTATGCTGACATGTTATGATTTTTCTATGGCGAAGTTATTGGACCAATCTGGTGTAGATGTTTTGCTGGTAGGTGATAGTGCTAGTAATGTGATGGCGGGCCATGAAACCACACTACCCATAACTTTGGAACAAATGATATACCATGCACAATGCGTGGTCAGAGGTACTAGTAGAGCCCTGGTAATCGTAGATTTGCCTTTCGGCTCCTACCAATCCAATAGTGAGATTGCTTTATCTTCTGCCATTCGAATCATGAAAGAAACGGGGGCGCATGCTATCAAATTAGAAGGTGGACAAGAGGTGATTGATAGTATCAAAAAAATTGTGAAAGCGGGGATTCCAGTTATGGGGCATTTGGGATTGACGCCGCAAAGTATTTATCAATTTGGATCATATGGTGTAAGGGCAAAGGAAGAGGAAGAAGCTAATTTATTGGTAGAGGAAGCCAAGATGTTGGAAGCGGCTGGATGTTTTGGAATAGTTTTGGAAAAAATCCCGGCTGATTTAGCTAAAAAAGTGAGTGAAAGTTTACTTATCCCAAGTATAGGCATAGGAGCTGGAAAACATTGCGATGGGCAAGTTTTAGTGATGCATGATATGTTGGGTATAAACACAGAGTTTAAACCTAGGTTTTTGCGTCGCTATTTGAATTTAGGGGAATTGATTCCCTTAGCAGTAAAAAATTATGTGGCAGATGTCAAGCGACAAGATTTCCCCAATGAAGCAGAATCTTATTAGACAAGGCGGTTGGCTGCATTTGGAAATACGACGGTTGGCTTAAACGTTTTAGCCACTTCAAAGTCCATGAGGGCGTAGGAAATAATGATAACAATATCGCCAACTACGGCTTTTCTTGCAGCAGGACCATTGAGGCAAATGATGCCTGATCCACGTTCACCTTTGATTAAATAGGTTTCAATTCGTTCCCCATTATTCACATTGACTACTTGAATTTTTTCGTGTTCTAACATGTTGGCAGCATCCATCAAATCTTCATCCATGGTTAGGCTTCCTACATAATCAATATTTGCTTCTGTGACTGTGGCGCGATGCACCTTTGATTTTAATATTTGTATCTGATACACAATTTTCGTTTTTGAGAGTGCGCAAATTTACGAAAAAGAAATAGTTAACTTTGTTAACAAATCGAATGAATGATGGTATTTTGCTTGGATTTCGGAAATTCTCAATTAAAATATGCTTGGGTAGAGGCGGATCGAATCGTTGATTTTGGCATATTAAACCAGGTGAATTTTGGATCAATAATTCAAATCTGCCAAAATAAACATATTGATTCCATCATTCTTAGTAGCGTAATAGATGTTCCATCTGAGTTAATTTTTGCCTTAAAAGATTTAGCACCATTACATCAACTAAGTTCTACTTCTTTGACTCATGTAAATTACGCGCAATATGACAAATTGACATTAGGAGTAGACCGATTAGCCATAGCAGAAGGGGCTCAAATTTCATATCCTACAAGCAATCATTTAAGCATATGTTTAGGCACATGCATTACGTATAATTGGATAGAGGATGGCTATTTTAAAGGCGGCGCTATTAGTCCTGGACTTATGATGCGGACAAAATCCATGCATGATTATACGGCCCATTTACCATTAATTTCTCCTCAGATGGATTTTCCTTTATTAGGACAATCTACTACTAGTAATTTATTGGCCGGAACCATGTCTGGAATATTGTTGGAGGTCCAAGGCTATATAGCGGAATTGAGAAAACTGGACCCTCATGTCGTTATTATATTATGTGGCGGTGATGCTCCATATTTTACGTCCCAATTAAATGGATGGGATATACAATTTGATCCTGACTTAATTTGGAAAGGTTTAGCAGGATTGGCGAGGTTAAATTAACAAATCAACAACGCTGTCAAGGTTTAAAACCTTGACAGCGTTAGGCAAATCTATCAATTTTTCCATTCTATATTCATCAAAAAACTGATATATTTTCATTATATCAGTAAGCTGATTTTAACAAAAAATCACCAAGAAACTGATTGATTTAACGGGCTAAAAAGACCAATTTTACCAACGCTGTCAAGGTTTAAAACCTTGACAGCGTTAAGGGATTTTCAAGTTAAAATTTAACCATACCTTAACGCCTTCCTAACACAATCAACTGACAATCAACGTAGTTTTGAATCAAGAAAAACTACGCAACATGAGCGTTAACTACCAACCCACTTACAAAACCATCGTTATTTCCGATTTGCATTTAGGAAGTAAAGGTGCCAAAGCCAAAGAAGTTAATGAATTTCTGAAAGCTTATTCCTGCCATCAACTCATTCTAAATGGGGATATCATCGACGGATGGCAATTAAAAAAGGGAGGCGAATGGAAGAAAAAACACACAGGATTCTTTCGTGCTGTCTTAAAAATGATGGATCGCTGGGATACAGAAGTAATATATTTACGTGGCAATCACGATGATTTTCTGGATCAAATCATTCCATTAAAAATAGGTAAACAGTTTTCTATTCGAAGAGATTATACTTTAAAGTCATTTGGTAAGAAATATTTTATCACCCATGGCGACATATTTGATAGTATTACTAGTCAAATGAAGTGGTTAGCTTATCTAGGTGACATCGGTTATACTTTTTTATTGTGGGTGAATAAATGGTATAATTACCATCGAGAAAGACAAGGAAAACCATATTATTCCCTTTCTCAAACTATCAAACAAAAAGTTAAAGCAGCCGTCAATTTCATCTCTGATTTTGAAGAAAAACTAGTTGAACTAGCTATTGCTCAAGAAGCAGATGGCATTATCTGTGGCCACATTCATAAAGCTGAAATTAAAGAGATTCGAGGGATTTCCTACATGAACTCAGGTGATTGGGTAGAATCATTAACTGCCTTGGTAGAAACACATCAAGGTGAATGGCAAATTCTTCAGTATCCTGATTTTGATTTAAAAAAAGAATTAAAAGAAATTTTAAGCGACCAAATGACCCTCTAATATGGGAAAGTTTATATTTACGATTCAAGGAGAGGGAAGAGGGCATTTGACCCAAGCTATTTCCCTTAGTCAATTAGCACAGGAAGCAGGGCATGAAGTCGTAGGATATGCTGTTGGTTCCACCAATAATCGCAAAATACCTAGCTTTTTTACTGATTATATCGGAGATAAACCTCTTTTGCAATACGAAAGCCCATCGCTTTGTTATGGCAATGGGAAGGCTGTTCAAGTAGGCAAAACGGCCTTACAAGCCTTCTCCAAATTTAAAACCTACTGGAATAGTGCCTCCGAGTTAGCTTCATTTATTGATGAAAATAGACCTGATGGAATCATTAATTTCTATGAATCCATTACTGGCCTCCACCAGTGGAGAACTGGCGCTAAAATTCCATGCTTATCCATAGGACATCAATATCTTTTGTTAAACAAACACTTTCAGACCATTCCTGAAAAAAAAATTGACCAATTTTTTCTCAATCTAAATACGCAAATCACGGCGATTGGTTCTAAGAAAAAACTAGGCCTCTCCTTTTTGCCTTTGGAAAATGACACAAAACGGAATATCGATGTGATTCCTCCCTTATTAAGAAAAGAGGTAAAAGAATTGAAATCCACAGCGGGTAAAAGTTGGTTAGCTTATTTAACGCACTTTCGACTAGCCGAAGATATCATGGCATGGTCTACACTCAATCCAGATATTCAACTCGACTGTTTTTGGGACCACCCTAGCCACAAAGAAATTTTTCACTATTCTGCTAATTTGACTTTCCATCCCATTCATGCAGAACTCTATTTGGAAAAAATGTCGCAATGTGCTGGCTTAATTTCCACTGCTGGATTTGAGTCCATTGCAGAAGCCATGTATTTGGCTAAACCAACGATGATGGTTCCTGTTCCCAACCACATCGAACAAATGATCAATGCATTTGATGGAGCTCAGTCGGGCGCAGGTTTAGCCGCAAGTACTTTTGATTTAAATCTTTTCAAAGTCTACCAAAAAGAACACGTAACGGATTATTCTACCTACCACCATTGGATTCAGGAATCTTCTCGATTAATGGATATTCACTTACGAGAACTAATTCAACCAGATCGTAAGAAAAAAAGTAGCTGGAAGTCGCTATTTACCAAGCGAATCCATTGGACATTGCCTAAAAATAATGGCGGCTTATCCATTCCAAAAATATAATTTACACCTACTACTTGTTGGATCATTCCCTGATAGCTTAGCCTTTATCATTTAGTTATCAAGAGGCAACATTTCCTTATTATTTGCCCTAAAAAAAAACAATTATATGATTTTCAGGAAAAACTAAGGTAAAACTAAAATAGGAAATTTGGGTAGAAATCATGACTCAACCATCCTATGAATAGAAGGTCTTTACTACACACCTTAGGTTTAGTTGCAAGTTCAATTAGTTTGCCTTCCATGGGAATGGCAAAATCGTCATCCCCCAAAAATTCTAAACCTTATCGCATTGCACATATCACGGATGTGCATATGATGCCTCTGATAGGTGCTGCCAAAGGGCTAGAAAAATGCCTTAGTCACATCCAAAATTTACCCTCTAAGCCTGATTTAATTATCAATAGTGGAGATGCCATTATGGACGCTCATCGAGGAGGGCGTGGAGTTGCTGAAAAGCAATGGAGACTTTGGAACGATGTATTAACTCATTCACTTTCTACACCTATTATTCAGTCCATCGGTAACCATGATATTTGGTGCAAAAATGAAAATCCACAAAGCATCGTAGATGGAAAAAAATGGGCACTAGATGAATTAAAAGAGGAAAAATGCTACACGTCAAAAGACCTAGGTCATTGGCACTTAATTAGCTTAGATAGTATTAGTCCCAACCAAGATGGTCAATGGTACACGGGGAAAATCGATGAAGAGCAAATGGAATGGCTAAAAAATGAATTAGCCCATATTCCTCCATTGAAGCCTGTCATGATTGTCTCCCATATTCCTATTCTATCAGCATGTATATTTTTTGATGGAAAAAGATTTGAAAAAAATCAATGGAATGTACCTGGGAAATGGATGCACGAAGATGCCAGTGAACTAAAGGATTTATTCCTAAAATACCCTAATGTCAAATTAGCTATCAGTGGGCATATTCATTTACTAGATCGTGTCGAATACAATGGAGTAAGCTACTGCTGCAATGGAGCCGTAAGTGGAGCCTGGTGGTCAGGGGATTATCAACAAACAAAACCTGGATATGCCATCATTGACTTATATCCAGATGGCAGTTTCACGAATACTTACACAACATATAAATCTTAAATAGACCTTATGAAACAAATTACATTAAATACTGGAAAAACGATTGGAGAAGGTAGTCCTTGTTATGTCATAGCAGAGATTGGAATCAATCATAATGGTTCCTTGGAAATAGCAAAACAGTTAATTGATGCTGCTGTTGAAGCAAAAGTGAGCGCTGTCAAATTTCAGAAACGTACTCCAGAAATCTGCGTTCCTAAAGATCAATGGGAAATTGTAAGAGATACACCTTGGGGTAAAATGACTTACATCGATTATAAAAGAAAAACAGAATTTGGGATTTTAGAATACTCCGAAATTGATAATTATTGCAAATCGAAAGGTATCGATTGGTTTGCTTCCGCATGGGATGAACCTTCGGTAGATTTCATGGAACAATTCAATCCTGTGATGTACAAATTAGCGTCTGCTTCATTAACCGACGATTCTCTAATTCGTAAAATATGTGCTACTGGCAGACCCATCATGATTTCAACGGGGATGTCTCGCATGGATGAAATAAGTTTTGCCGTGGATTTAATCAGAGAATATGGTGATTATCCATTAATGATTGCTCATGCTACCTCAGCCTACCCTTGCAAGCCAGAGGAGTTAAACTTGCGAATGATTAAAACCCTTAAAAATATGTATCCAGATTACATTATCGGGTATTCAGGGCATGAAACAGGATTAAGTACAACAGTTTCTGCAGTAGCCATAGGAGCTCAATTTGTGGAACGTCATTTTACCTTGGATCGGGCCATGTGGGGATCTGATCATGCTGCATCGGTGGAGCCACAAGGCTTTGTACGTTTGGTAAAAGATATACATGATACGGAATTATCCCTAGGAAATGGAATCAAACAAGTATATGAAAGTGAAATTGGACCTATGAAAAAACTGCGTGTTAATATCACGGAAAATAGGTTAGTGGATATGCTTTAATAAATGAAATTACATGACGTCCATATAATTTGCTTTATTGTACTCATTGTAGGAGTTATACTATTAATCTGGTTTGAAAGGAAATACCCTTATCGTAAGGGTATTTCCTTTTTTAGAGAAGGATTCTGGACCGATTTACTGGCATATGCGATTGTACAAAGCTTTCTACTTAAAATTTTGATATTTGATTATATCATTGCACCAATTCAACATTTTATTCCAATAAAGTTCATGTTTTCAGTGGGCAGTTGGCCTATAGCATGGCAACTGCTCTTCTTTTTGATTACTCATGATCTATATATTTATTGGTTTCATCGCTGGCAACATGCCAACAAGGTATTATGGAGAACTCATGAAGCACATCATTCCAATCAAAAAATTGATTGGATCGCGGGAGCTAGATCTCATTCTCTAGAAATTATTATCAACCAAACCATTGAGTTTCTACCAATTATTTTACTTGGAGCAGACCCTCTCATTATTCCTATTAAAGGATTAATAGATGGATTATGGGGAATGTTCATCCATGCTAACATTCGAGTTAGTCTTGGAAAACTAAAGTACATCATCAATGGCCCCGAGTTTCACCTTTGGCACCATGCCAATCATCATGAAGTCTTTCACGCAAATTTTTCAACTAAATTTAGCTTTTGGGATGTGATTTTTAGAACTTTATATGAGAGCCCAAATCAACCAAGTTCTTGGGGTCTATACTATAAATTTCCAAAAAATTATTTCGCCCAGCATTGGTATGCATTTTACCGATGGACATTTGAACCTAGGGAAAAAAAGCAAGAAGACTTATGATTAAACCTTGGCTGTATTTATTCATTGCATCCATCTTTGAAACAGGCTGGACCTATTCTTTGAAGTACATGAATTTTGAAAAATTCAAACTCTCATGGAATCAGCATTCTCCTTTTTCCATGGCATTTTTAACAGAGCTTTCCCCTTTTTTAGGATATATAGTTTTTGGAATTGCCAACATCTATTTTCTCTCCATTTCATTGAAAGATATCCCTACAGCCACCGCCATAGCCGTTTGGACAGCCTTTTCTTTGGTTCTCATCAAAATAACCGATGTTTTCTATTTTAAAACACCTACAAATTTCCTAGAAATCGCCTTTTTAAGTTTGATTGTTATTGGAATAATTGGTCTAAAACAATTTTCTGCTTCCAATTAATTTATCCCCTGAGCCTGAAGAATAAGCTCAGCCATTTCTCTAAAGCATCCTTCTCCTCCTTTAGTGGAGAGCACCAAGGACGCTACTTTTTTAACTTGTTCTACTGCATCTGCTGGACAAAAAAATGCCCCCACAAAAGGCAAAACAACCAAATCATTGACATCATCCCCGATATAAGCAATTTGCGAAGCTTGCAAATCGTACTTTTTTAAAATTTCTGCTAATACTCTTTCCTTATCCTTAATACCTAGGTGCAATTCTGATATTTGAAGTTTCTCAGCTCTTTTCACTAAGGAAGCTGATACTTCACCCGTAATAATTCCTGTTGGGATTCCTCTTAATTTACGCAATCGCTCAACTCCCATACCATCCCTAATATTGAATTTCTTCCATGCTTCACCTGCCTCTCCATAGTATACCCCGCCATCCGTCAAGACTCCGTCGCAATCCGTCAAAACTAACTTAATACTATTTAATTGCATGATATATTGGTTTAAATCGCTGTAAAGCCTCCATCAACAACCAAATTTGCCCCAGTCATATAGGCAGAGGCATCGCTAGCTAGAAAAAGTAAGGCGCCTGCATAATCGGATGCTTTTGCCATTCTTTTCAGTGGAGTTTTTTGAATATATTGTTGTATAAAATAATCAGACTGCCCATTCTCTACACCTCCTGGCGACAATGTATTTACCCGAATTCCTTTATCCCCCCAATAGGCCGCCAAATATCGAGTGAAGTTTATAACAGCTCCTTTCGTGGTAGGATATGCCGGAGTTTTATAAAAGACTTGTTTACCAGTTGCGTCTTTATAAAGCCCTTGATCTGGACCTACCATGCCATATGTAGAAGCAATATTGATGATACTTCCTCCCTTTTCTAGCATTAATTGCCCCATTTTTTGTGAAACTAAAAACATGCCCATGACATTCACCTCCCATGATTTTTTAAACATAGACAGTGGATAATTTTCAAAGGATGATAAAGCTAATACATTAGCCGAATCTTGAAAATGGTCGTTAATAGCTGCATTATTCACCAAAATATCCAAATGCCCAAATTGGCTTTTCACCCAGCTAGCAGCTAATTGAACCGATGGCTCGAAACTAATATCCATGCCTAATCCCATGGATCCATTCCCTAGTGTTTGGGCAAATTCATGGCATGCTGATTCATTTAAATCCGCCACAATAACCGTAGCTCCTGCATGAGCTAATGCCTTGCAATGCTCTTTTCCAATCAAACCTAAAGCACCCGTAACCAAGGCTACTTTGTCATTTAATTCAAATAAGTCCATCTAGTTGACTTTAGGCTTAATATTATGATCCATAACTTTTCTAAAAACCGCCTCTAATACCTCCCCTTTTAACAATGATTTAACCGTATTCGACTCTATTGCCGATTTTAACCTGGGTAAAATATCTGAATATGCTTCCATGGTATAGGCTAAATCTTCCTGACTATGGCTATACGACATATTATGAAAGCCACCCCACAAAATACCCTTTTGCAATAATTCCTGCTGCATAAATGTCTTCAAAACTAGGGAATCCTGACCTTCTGCAGCATAGGTAAGCATGGTCCGACATGGGTAACCCACACAAGTACTTATATGGCTCATCCCTAAATCAGAGGTCAATTGATTATATGCGTTTTGAAGCCATAATCCCTTTTCTTCTAAGACTTTTGGAACAGCATGTTCTTTCATAAATGAAATAGTTGCTTTAGCGGCAGCTAAAGACAAAGCCTCTCCTCCGAATGTCGTATAAGAAAACACATCCTCATCGAACAATTGCATCACATCCTTCCTCCCGGTTAAAATAGCTAATGGCATTCCATTAGCGCATGCTTTAGAAAAAGTAGCTAAATCAGCTTTAACTCCAAAATATTCCTGAGCTCCACCCAGAGCAATTCTAAATCCAGTCCACATCTCATCAAAAATGAGTAATGTGCCATTAGCACGGCATAATTCTGCTAAATCCTTCAAAAATCCTTCCTGCGGTTTTTCAAATATAAATGGCTCAAGAATAACACAAGCCACCGATTCATCCAAAGCTTCACGGATACTTTCTATATCATTAAACCCGAATGTAAAGGACAAATTTTTAATACTTTCTGGTATACCTTTTCCTCTAGATGTAATCCCAATATACCAATCATGCCAGCCGTGATAACCACAACAAAATACTTTATCTCTACCTGTAAATGCCCTAGCGACTCGAATAGCCGCAGAAGTGACATCGGCTCCTGTTTTACTAAATTTTACAGCCTCTGCATGGGGGATGATTTCGGAAATTATTTCGGCAACTTCAACCTCCAATGGATGCATTAATGAAAAAGTAATGCCGTCTTTCAATTGTTCGATGATCGCTTGATCAATTTCAGATACCCCATATCCAAGGGATAAAGGACCAATCCCCATATTGTAATCAATGTATTCATTCCCGTCCACATCCCATACATGCGACCCCTTCCCCTTTTGTAGGTAAATTGGTGCTACCCCTTTGGAGAATTGACCTGGACCTTTTGCCAATGTCTGAGTAATGGGTTTTTGTACCTCCAACCCTCGCTGGTACCAAGATTGAGAAACAGAAATACGGGGTAATGCAGCATTAAACTGAACCGAGTTAGGCATAACTTATTGATTTTCTTGAATAAATTTCGAAATACGTAATACTAAATTAGGGACATCAAAACCCTCATATTCAACCACTTCTTGTAAACGAGCAGGTCGAAACCAATGAGCATCTAATGCCATTGGCTTCACAGGAATAGACCATTGATTGCTAACTAAATTCTCAGCCACGATACTAAATAATCCCCCTGTTAAAAAATGATCCTCGATGGTGACCAGTAATTGTGTTTTCCCAATTAAGGCCTTTAGCATATCCACATCAAATGGCTTTAGGCTTCTAACGTTCACCAATCCCACATCATACCCCGCTTCTTGCAAGGATAACATGGCATGATAACTGTTCTCAAACATAAAACCGTAGGTCAAAATGGTCACATCTTTCCCTTCTGCTACAATCTCTGCCTTACCTAGCTCATAAATCGAATGTTTGTATTGATTAGCTGTGGTGTTGATTCGCACATAACTTGGATTTTCGGTCTCCCAAATGGCTGGTAACATCTTCACTAAATCGTCCTCATCAGCTGGAGCAAACACTTCCATCCCGGGTATGCCCCTCATAATGGCTACATCCTCAATGGCCTGGTGTGTAGGTCCGTTACCGTCCGACAAAAAGCCTGGAATGAAACTGCTCATTTTGACAGGTAAGTTGGGAATACCAATGGAGGTACGGGTAAATTCAAATGCCCTCATGGTAAGAAAGGCTGCCAAAGCATGCACAATTGGTTTCCTGCCACGCAAAGCTAAGCCTGCTGCTGCTCCCATCATGGTTTGCTCTGTAATTCCAGTATCAATAAACCTGTCACCCAAAATGCCTGGTAAATTTCGAACCAAAGCCCTATTTTCTGCCGTCATGACCACATATCTCTGATCATGACTGGCTTTTTCTTGTAATAATTGTTCGTAAGTCATGGTGCTACTATTATCTAGCTACAATCGTTTGAGAGGTAATATCAGCTTGTTTAATTTGATGTAATTCATCCAATAAATCCGCTATTTCCTGTGAATTAAAGTTGCAAAACCAGCGGTCAGCGCGTGCTTCAATAGAGGGCAATCCTTTGCCGCGTATTGTATCACAAATGATCATGGATGGCCCCTGATTTAATTCCAATTGAGTAAAAACTTCCTCTAATTGGTCAAAGTCATGACCGTTGATCCGATAGGTTTGTAAGCCAAAAGCCTGGCATTTATCTTGGAGAGGTTCTAAAGGAATTAATTCTTCTGTAGCCATATTGGCTTGAAAATGATTCCTATCCACAACAAAAATTAAATTGGATAATTGTTTGGCATGGGCTACTAAAAATGCTTCCCAACATGAACCTTCATTTAATTCTCCATCACCTAGAATACATACCACTCGGTTATTTCCTTTTCTTAGACGAATCTCCAATGCCACTCCAATGGCCACAGCAGGAAGCTGCCCCAATGAGCCTGCATGAAATTCCACCCCTGGAATATGTCGGTTGGGATGCCAATAAATATGGTCATTGACAGATAAATGATTTTTCAATCTTTCGGGCTCAATCCATCCTAATTCTACAAAAATCCCATATAAGGCAGGCACATCATGCCCCTTCGATAAAAACAAATAATCTCTATTTTCATCATCTAAATGCTGTGCATCTATCGTTAAAAAGGACGTGTAGAGATAGGTCAACATGTCAACTGCCGACAAAGATGCGCCTAAAAAGCAACCTCCTTCACTTGCCAAAGGCACAATTCGCTCCCTTACGCGTAAGGCGAATTCTTGTAGTTCAATTCGTTTTTCTAATTTCATGGTACATGTTCGTTTGTTCAACACCAATCGTTCTTAATTCATGTAAATGATTTCTATACCAATTCACTCCAGCATAGGAAGAATTAATCTGGTATATTTCAGGATGAGCTTGTAACAAGTTGAGAATATCATCTAAGCAAAAAAATGGCTTAGAGAAATACAAATGCTGGTAAACCTGATCTATAAAAGTTAAATCTTCCGGGTAATCCAAGGTAAATCGGTGACTCATATCGTACTTTAAACCACTCTTCCACTCCCAATTACCTATGCTAAATAGACTTGGATTTTCCCAAAAATAGGGTGTCGTATGTTCTCTTTCAAAAGGGCGTTTTGCCTCCTTCCATGCTTTTTCCAAAGCAGAAAACGTCATCATTTCAACATCATTTCCGTCTGGATACGAAGCAGGATGCAGGTTGCTCACAAAGTCAAATTCCCCTTCATGTGAGAAACAATAATCAAAAACTTCATCGATTATTTGTGGGTCTATCAAAGGGCAATCGGATGGAATTTTAACAATCCAATCGGCGTCATAGGCTTTAGCTGCTTGATAGTGCCTATCCAACAAATCGAGGAGAGATCCTCTAAATACGGGAAAGCCATATTTTTTAGAAATTTCCACGACTGCATCATCTTCAGGCTCTAACGATGTGATGACCACAATCTCTGCTTTTCTTTGAATAGATTGGATGCGCTCAAGTTGATGAATCAAAATAGGTTTATCCAAAACAGGTTTCAATACCTTATTCGGGAATCTACTTGAACCTGTTCTGGCTTGAACCAAAATCAGCAACTTGCTATTCCTCATAGCCTTTGATACATTTTTCAAAACTAGAAGAATATTGAGCTATAAATTGATTTCTTTTACCCGTAAATTCGATATACTCACGACAAATAGTTGATATATTTTCCGCCGAGCTTCCTTCATTTTGAATGGGCATTAATTGATTCAATTCATCAATATTAAAATAAGAATATACTTTTTTACCCAGTGCTATACCTGTATAAACTACGGTTGAATATTGAGTAATTAACTCACTGCAATTGGCAATCATATCATTGGTAGGTCCATCCGTAAAAATCAAGGTATTTTCAGGACAAATGCGTTTGATTTCTTCCATGGCTCTTGATTTATTTTCATTGGGATGAAGTTTAAACAACAACCTTTTTTCTCCTGCTATTTCCACACATTTCTTTAAAAACTTCGTTCGGTTTTCAAATCGGAATGTCTCTCTTATGTCAGAAGTTGCCACCATCACATAATCTGAATAAGGGAAATCATTTTCTAGAAATAGTTTCAAATGATCATAATTGGGAATTCCCGTCACAATGACCTTATCGGGACTTGTCCCTTTTTCTGTTATGTAATTTTTATATCCCTCAGACGCAGCACAATAAATGTCACATAAATTAGACGTCCCATTCAGTGATGTTCCCATGGTCCAATACCTCGGCAATTTTAACTTTTGAATGATCCCACTCCATGTTGTAAAGGGATCAATCATCCCTTCTTGAACCCAAATCGTTTTTACGCCTTTAAACTTCTTAGGGAATAATAAATCTGAACAAAAAACCACTAAATCATAGTGATGTAATTCGGCTTTATCATCGATTTTCAAGCCATGAGATAGTAAGTAATTTTCTGCAATTCTTTTTAATGGGCGACCCATGATAGTCCCATCTAAAATCCCCCGTTTTATAGCATAGGATATGAATTGATCATCACTAAAAAATTGACTAAAGTAACAATCATATTCCGACAGGTACATAGAGATCTTATGCATCTGAATGGTTTGATTCATGGAACCTGTTAAAAACAATATCTTCTTTCTATTAGCCATGTATAACCTAACTGTAAAGTAAATTTAGGTAGCTAACTTGGTTTAATTTGAGGCAAAAATCCGATTTAATAATTATGTAATAGTTTAAAAAAACAAGCATAATATTGGGTATTCAAATCACTCCATATTATCCAATTGCGTAACACAAATCACACATTATCATAATATTACAAAAACAAAAAGCCAGGCAATGCCTGGCTTTTTAGGTAACTTATTTCTCATTTTAACCATTAACTATTTGATCAACCACATCAGATCATTAATATCATCTGTGCCGTTGAATTGACTTTGAATTGCCGCTTTATAATTAGTTGCATTCGTCGTTCTTTCTGTTGTAGGATATATCCATCGAACGGCAATTCTATTGGAATTCCCATTACCTACACCTGCATCAAATTTAGGGAATCCAGTTCTTCTCCAGTTGAAATAGGCTTCCATACCAGAGTTCATAAAGAACGCCAAGTATTTTTGAGAAACAATCTGTTGAATGGCTTTAGAAGCATCATATTTCACACCAGCTTGGGCATAATAATCAGCAAAAGTGAAGTCAATCGTATAATTAACTTGATCCGCCGCTGCCATAGAACCAGTTCTAGAATAAGTCATCGTATTCACCCCATCTTTAACCCCATAAAATGCTTGAGAAGCTTGAATACCTTTCTTATACCAATCTTCCGCAGAACCTGTTGCCCATCCTCTAGCAATACCTTCCGCCATGTTGAAACATAATTCAGGATATCCTACGATGAACGTATTTTCTGCCGTATAATTTTTATAGTAACGGTTTCTATTTTGGAAAGAGTATTTACCTGGAGCAAAACCTGCACCATTATTGATACCCGCCTTATCTGACATATCCGCCAAATCTTCCGCAGAGCTTGCACCTAAGAAGGCTGAATAATCTGACGGCAATTTGCCTGATTTCAATTCAAATCCAGCTGGCTCACAAGTAACCATTACACGTGGGTCCTTTAAACCTGATAGTAAATTAACATAAGCTGCTGCCATATTTTGACGAGTAGCATCAAAACCAAAGTTGTCTGGATTAGATGGATACTTGTTGAAGTTATTCCATTTAAACTCCAAGTTATCCGCCATGGAAGTCATCATAGGATACTTCGTCGGATTGCTGATCATTTCTGCGAATTTGGCCTTTACACCTAATTCAGCATCAGTATCTTTCTTAGATAAAGTGACCAATACGCGTAAACGATAGGCATTAACAGCCTTTTGCCATTTCTTCAAATCACCATTGTAATAGATATCTCCAGAAACGGTTTCCCCCTTGGCAATTAAACTCGTTAAATCCGTATTGGCATCATCTAACCACTTCAAGATTTGAATGTAGATGACCTTTTGAGAATCATACTTAGGAGAAACTCCTTCAATTCCCTTCAAAGCCTCTGTCAAAGGTAAATCACCGACACGTTTCGACATTTGATCATAGAAATAGGCTCTAAAGAATTTACCTAAAGCAGCATATCCATTCACGTCAGCCAATCCAGCACGTTTGGCTTCTTCCTCCATTTTCACCACATTTTTTAAGGTAGTAAACTGGTTTGGCATTTGTCCAAAAGTGTACTCATTGTTCGCATAATAATTGTAGTTCGAACAATAAAACTGGTTCCAGCGCATCTCCGCACTAAATGGACGACCATTATCATTGAACATATTATACGCCACCCCTTGGAATACCAAAGAAGCAGGTACATGCACAGGTTTGTTGGAATCAATTTCCAACTGATCAAAAGGTTTTTCACAGCTACTCAACGTGACCATCAAAAGGCCAAAAAGAGCAAGGATATATTTATTCATTTTCATATGCTTTATCATTTAAATCGATAATTCGATGGATTAAAAAGTAACGTTAAAATTCACACCGTAGCGACGAACTGAAGGAGTTTGTGGACCAGATTCACCACCAAATACATATTGGTTTAAATCAATGTCTGTTTTCTCCGCGAAATAAAATAAGTTACGTCCTACCAAAGAAACATTGGCTTGATGTACAAATTTTCCGAACCAAGCTGAAGGTAAGTTGAAAGTCAAATTCACCTCACGTAACATACTAAATGTTCTGCTCATTAAGTTTCCTTCATCTGAATTATAATACCTAGAAACATAATCTTGAACAAATTGCTTAGTGGTATTTGGAGTATACTGTAAAGCCGAGTAGTTGGTTACTTTACCATCCACATCATAGGCAATAGCTACACCATTACTAACCTGTACCCCTTCCCCTGTAAATGCTTTCACACCCACAAAATCCTGTGGACGAGCCTCCGCAAAGATGCCAGTAGTAGTGCCAATATGACGACCACCACGGTACGTTTGTCTCTGAGTATAGTTTGAAATTACCCCTCCAACACGTCCATCAAATTGGAAACTTAAACTCACATTTTTATACGTTACCTTGTTATTGATACCATATACGAAATCCGAATTGATATTGCCTAAATTCTGAGATACTGGATTATAAATAGGGCGTCCAGAAGCATCATTAATGATTTTTCCTTCCGGTGTACGAACAAAAGCTCTACCATACATTTTATCTAAGCGATCACCCACTTTCAAGAACGTATTTAAGCTATTCACTCCTGGGTAAATCTCCTTCAATGTCTCAATATATGAACCATAGTTCGCCACCACATCCCAAGTGACCCCGCTTTCTGTTTTAATTGGAGTTCCAGTAAGCGAAATGTCAAAACCATTTTTCTCTGTTTTAATACCATTCACCAAAGCTGAACTATATCCTGAGGTAGTAGAAATGGGTAAAGAGAAAATAGAAGGACCATCTAATGAATTCCAATAAGTAACATCCAAACCTAAACGATTTTTAATAATACGTAAATCCATACCAATTTCTTTCTGGGTGGTAGAACTTGGATTTAGGTTCGGATTATTCAAGGTGTTCGTATAAGATGCTGCCGTTTGATTATTGTACAATGGGAACGTAGAATATGCCGCTGAATTGGTATACGCTGGACCATCATAAGGTGATTGATATTGCTCGCCGTATCCGATTGGGTTACCTCCACCTATGGAGGGTGTTGTTCCAATAGTAGAGGCTGTCAAACCATCTTTTACATTAGCATAAGAAGCTCTAAACTTCAAGAATGAAATGACCTCTGGAAGTTTAATGTAATCAGATAATACCGTTGCAGCAGAAACCGAAGGATAGAAGAATGCATTATTACCCGCTGGTAAAGTAGACAACTTATCTAAACGACCTGTAGTAGAAACGGTAATAAAGTTCTTATATGAAAAGTCAGCTGAATAATAAGCAGACAATACTCTCATTTCTGAACCAAAGTTAAATAGTTTCACGGGGTTCGATGAGTTCGCAAAATTGTATAAACCTGGTACGTTCAAGTAATCCGTAGTTCCGTACATTGATTTGTATTGGAAAGTTCTCATACTACCACCAGCGGTGATTTTTGTATTCAAACCACTTGTGATATCCTTATCGTAAGAAACCAATAATTCTGTATTATTTTCAAATAAAGAACGACGGTCCTCGCGGTAATCCCCACGACGCTCATCACGTCCATATGAACCAGCAGAATAAGGGAATTTCTCCGTTCTTACCATATCCCAAGTAGTTACTTGCGTACGTCCCAAAACTTCTAAGCCATCTGCTAATTGATAACGCAATGCTGCTTGACCTACGACATCATTTTTGTAATGACCACGTAACCACTCATATGACATAAAATAGGGGTTATTGTAACGCTGATATTCTGCATAAATCTGCTGAATACCTTCTTTACCTTTTTGCCAATAATTACGCATATCATCCACGTTCCAGTCGGCACCCGCCCAATAGATGATATTATATATGATGGAGTTAGGACCATAATTCACATCGGGAATGTTGGGAGTATACTGACGGTTATATTGTAAGTTGGATTCAAATTTCAACTTATCAGAAAACTTGTAATCAGCTACGATATTGAAGTTGGTAATGTTCATTTTCGTATTTGGAACAATTCCTTTTTGATAAATATGAGAGGTCGAAAAACGCAAATTATACTTGTCGCCAGTAGCAGAAACAGAAACGTTGTTTGTTGATAAAATTCCTGTTTCTAAAAAACGTTTCAAGTTATCTTTACCCCGGTTAATCCAAGGAGTACCTGCACGAACACCCGTAATTGGATCCACAGGTGAATCATATTGTGGGATCAACTGTCCATTGAATTTCGGCCCCCAACCACCATCGTAATCACCATCATTTAATCCACCACCTTTACCATCTCCAAAAGCATAACGACCGTGATCACCTGGACCATATTCATCCTGAACTACCGGTATGGCATAAAATCCATTTTCCATCATAGTTGATGAATTTGCCTCCACAGAGAATCCTCTTTTATCTTTTGAACCACGTTTTGTTGTGATTAAAATAGCTCCATTTTTACCACGGAAACCATATAATGCCGAAGCAGAAGCTCCCTTTAACACGGAATAGGTTTCAATATCATCTGGAGAAATGTTCCAAGTATCCGAGTTAATAGGTACACCATCTACTACATATAGAACGGTGGAGTTACCACGTAATGAGATGGTAGGTTTTCTTAAAAGTTCCGGCTGTGCACCCACCGTTAAACCTGCTACCTTTCCTACCAAAGCATTAATCGCATTGGGCTCACGAGCTTTCACTACGGATGCACCATCCAAAGACTGAATAGATACACCAATTTTTCTTATCTCTTTTTTGATACCTAAAGCTGTAACTACTACTTCTTGAAGCTGTTTATCATCGCCTACTAGGACAATTGAAAGCTCCGTTTGAGCGCCGACGGCAACTTCTTGCTTTTTGTATCCAATCATAGAAACCTGTAAAATAGCATTGGCATTCACCGAAAGAGAGAAACGTCCCTCCGAATTCGTATTAGTTCCCATGTTTGTTCCTTTCACTTGGATGGAAACACCAGGTATCCCAGAATTATCCTCTTTGGAGATTACCCGTCCACTGATACTTCTAGATTGGCCCATTGCCAACATAGTCGTCAATTGAAAAAAGATCATCATAAGCCAAGCCGACTTATGCGCAATCTTTCTTCGAGACAATTTTTGTAAAAAGTTTTTCATAAAGTTTTTTGTTTTTAAAGAATGTTAAAAAAGAATTTTAGGTTTAGATGTACAAAACGAACCAAAACGATTAATTCTGTTTTCCAATAAATAAACAATTAAGAGTCAAAATGCTCATAATGAATTAGTTTACTAGAATATCTGTTAGAATGTACTAATTCTACTACATATAGTCAATGTTCTCGTAGAGTTTCATCATTTTCTAATCCCTTAAATTTTCACACAAAAGTATTCCTAGCAGGTAAGCTAACTGTGTGCCTTAGAACAAGAAATTGTTAAGAAAAATAGTCCTTTGTTACGAAATTGTTGACAAATAATTAAGACAAGGTTAGCGCGTTACTGAATATCAAATAAACTTAAAATAATACCATTAGTTTCTTTACAATTATTTCACATCCAACTAATCCATTGCTAATTTAAAAACTGGAAATTCGCATTCAAACTACTCTATCATGTCCACAAAAAACATTCAATTAGTCGTATTAGATATGGCTGGAACAAGCATCTTAGATGAGCATGAAGTGGAGCTCTGCTTCAAAAAAGCCGCTCTAAAAAATGGTTTAATGTCTAGCGATGACCGCATATTAGCCTTACAGGGCTATGCCAAACTTTATGTTTTTCAAACGCTTTGGACAGAACAATTGGGAGAAGGAGATCCCATGGTGGAACAAAAAGCTCAAACTTCTTATCAAGATTTTACACAAATTTTAGAAGAGCATTACCTAAATACTGAAGTTAAACCTACTGAAGGTTGCCTTGAATTATTCCAATATTTACATCAACAAGGTATTTATATAGCCTTAACAACGGGTTTTTATCGCAAAGTCGCTAATATCATTTTAGATAAAATAGGTTGGGGAAAAACCCTCAACCAGAATTACATGAATATCCAAAACAAGTCGGGCATACACCTTTCTGTTTGTCCAGATGAAGTAAATGGAATAGGTCGACCAGCTCCCAATATGATTGAACTTGCCATGTCGCGTTTTGGTATTACGGATAAAAATCGAGTCATTAATGTGGGTGATACGCCCGTTGATTTAGCCTTTGGTAAAAATGCAGGAGTTCGTCTCGCACTTGGTGTTTGTAATGGTACTCACTCAAGAGAGCAACTAGAAGCTTATCCAAATGATGGCTTACTGAATAATATAGCTGATTTAATACCCATCATTGAAAAAGTGAATCATGAAAAAATATGATTTAATCATTGTAGGCGCAGGTATCATCGGGACCTTTTGTGCTTATCACGCCTTAAAAAAAGGAAAAACTGTCTTATTATTAGAAAAAGACGCACTACCTTTTGAAGCCAGTTTCCGTAATTTTGGACAGGCTGTTCCATCGGGACAATCACTTCCTCAATGGTTTGAATATGGCCGTAAATCCTTAAAAATTTATAAGGACTTACAAGAAAACACCGATATTTCTCTAGTCAAAAATGGATCATGGTATTATGCTTCAGACGACCAAGAAATGACACTTTTGGAAGAAATACATCAACTTTTTACGGAAAGAAATTATACCAATAAACTCTACTCGGCTCATGAATGCATGGAATTAAATCCCTCCTTAAAGAAAGAGTATGTAAAAGGAGGACTATTTTTTCCCGAAGAAGCATCCCTCAATCCTTTGGTGATGGTACATCGAGTCAGAGAATTTCTTATCCAGTACATGGGATTACATTACCAACCTTTATGCTCCGTTATATCCATTGAAAAAAAGCGAGGCATTGCTAAGATTCATAGCGCACATGGACAAGCTTTTTGGTCCGATAAGGTCATTTTAGCCAGTGGTAGGGATACCCAATTTCTTTTCCCAGACTTATTTGCTCAGGCCGACTTAAAAATTAGTAAGCTTCAAATGATGCGTTTAAAACCACAAAAACGGGCATTTAATGCCAATATTTTAACGGGTTTAACGATTCGTCGTTATGAAAGTTTTCACTCTTGTCCCTCTTTTCACAAGTTAGAAGCAAGTGTCGACCAAAAACTTTTACAGGAGCAGGGTATTCATATTTTATTCAAACAAGCTGCCGATGGCTCCATTATTTTAGGTGATTCTCATGCTTATGTTCCAGCGCACCATCAAGCCAATTTTGGTTTTGAAATAGCTACAGAAATCAACGAAATGATGCTGAATGAAGCTAAGAGAATTCTGCATCTTGAAAGTTGGGATGTAGAATCAACCTGGGCTGGATATTATTTACAGGCCAACAAATCTGATATCTTTACCAAAACATTGGACGATGTCATTCATGTGATCAATGGAATTGGTGGCAAAGGAATGACAACAAGTCCCGGATTTACAGCAGAATACATTCAAAAACTTTATTAACCTTCTATGAAAAAAGTCATTTCCATCAGTTTACTTTACTTACTTGCATTTACCACTTTTGGACAAAGTTCTACCATTAAATACCCGAAGAATATCATCTTTTTAATTGGGGATGGCATGGGTGTCAGTCAAATTTATGCTGGACTTACAGCCAATAAAGGACATCTAGCCTTAGAAAGAATTCGTCACATTGGCTTTCATAAAAATCAAGCATCTGATAATTATGTAACAGATTCAGCAGCAGGAGCCACTGCATTTTCTACAGGTAAAAAAACCTACAATGGAGCTATAGGGGTGGATGCCACACAAGCTCCACAAGTAACCCTTTTAGAATTGGCAGAGAAAAAAGGTTTGGCTACGGGTTTAGTCAGTACCGCTGATATCACAGATGCTACTCCTGCTGCCTTTATTGCCCATCAGATCAAGCGCAATATGCATGATGAGATAGCCAAAGATTTTCTCAAAACGGATGTAGATATTGTTGTAGGAGGAGGAAGAAAAAGCTTTGACCAACGAAAAGATGGTCAAAATTTATTGGATTCCCTTAAATCAAAAAAATATCAAGTAGTTGAATCCCTAGCTGAAATGAATGCCATTAAGCAAGGGAAATTTATCTATTTATATGCATCCGGTGACCCCATTAAAATTAGTGAAGGCAGAGGGGATGTTTTACTTGATGCAACGAACAAATCGATGGAATTACTTTCCATGAATAAAAAAGGCTTCTTTGTCATGATTGAAGGAGGACAAATTGACTGGGGTGGACATGCGAATGATACCAACTATGCCGTGTCAGAAATGGTGGATTTCAATAAAAGTATAGAAGCTGCCTTAAATTTTGCTGAAAAAGATAAAGAAACATTGGTTCTAATTACGGCTGATCACGAAACGGGTGGTATGGCTTTATTGGGAGGAGATATGACAACAGGCGAAGTAAAAGCTTCATTTATTACCAAAGGACATACGGGACAAATGGTTCCCGTTTTTGCTTTTGGACCAGGCTCTGAGGTTTTTCAAGGAATATATCAAAACACCGCCATTTTCGACAAATTGAAAGCGGCCCTCAGACTATCTCAAAAATAGATTGTAAATTTTTCATGTGAATTAGTAAAGCCCATCGCTTCATAAAAAGCATGGGCTTCTTTTCTTCGTTTGTTCGACGTCACTTCGATTGATTTCACATCCTTTTCCTTAAGCTCATTTTTAAGTACTTCTATTAATTTTCTACCGAGGCCTTTACCTTGAAAAGAGGCCGTAACCATTAATTCTTGAATCTCATAGACCATTCCTTCGTGATGTAATAGGTTTTGACCTACCACACTCAAAAAACCAAGTACTTGTTTTTCTTTGTTTTCTGCTACCCAAACATGGGTATGCATATGCCCCAAATACTCCGCCCAAATTTGAGCAAAAATTTGTGGGTCAGACTCTCTGTTTTCTAGCTCATTGACAAGTTCCAATACAGCTGTTTCATCATCTAATTTAGCTCGGCGAAGGGTATAATTTGGGTCCATTTTACGGATTTGTTACGGCTATGTGAAATCTATTTTAAATCGTTTCTAGGGTATTTTTTGCGCATTTCAATGGGCTTAAATTACATAAAATACTTGAAAAAAAGCCGATGAAAGAGATTACTCAGAAAGTCCAACACATGTTTGCCGAATTGGGCGATTCTCAATATGGTGGAGAGGCTGTAAGCCAGTTAGAACATGCCTTACAATGTGCCCAATTAGCCACTGATGAAGGGGTATCTGCGGAGCTGATTGTTGCAAGTTTATTACATGATATAGGACATCTTTTGCATGCTCTTCCAGACGATGCCCCAGAAATTGGCATTGACGACATGCATGAAAATTTGGCTAAGGCATTTTTAGATCGATATTTCCATGAAGCCGTAACAGAGCCCATTCATTTACATGTAAATGCCAAACGCTATTTATGTAACAGAGAAACGGGATATCAAGCAATCTTAAGCGAACCATCTCTGATTAGTCTAGCACTTCAAGGTGGTCCTATGAGTGAAGAGGAGTGTTTAATTTTTGAGCAAAATCCACACTTTCATTCATCTATTCAATTAAGAAAATACGATGATGCTGCCAAGGTTCCTGGACTACAAGTTCTTCCCTTGGAACATTACCTGGATTTAATCGAAAACACATCTTTGTGATATTCCCTTCCTCATCTAGATCCGAAAAAAGCTCATTCATATCACAATGGTTCACTCATCCGCTGTGGTCTATGGTGGCTGCATTTGGTTGTTACTTTTGCGTATATGGATTTAGAAAACCATTTACGGCAGGACTCTATGAAGAACAATTTTGGTTAGGTATACCTTGGAAATCGGTATTAATATCATCCCAAATTGCAGGATACATGTTATCCAAATGTGGAGGAATCTTTTTTGTTTCGTCCATAGCTTGGTCGAAAAGAATTCAAGCAATCGTATTAAGTGTCTTTATAGCCGAACTAGCCTTATTGGGATTCGGACTAGCTCCCAAACCCTGGTGCATTCTTTTTTTGATGATTAATGGCCTACCGTTGGGGATGATTTTTGGCTATATTCAAGGATTTTTGGAGGGTAAAAAAAATACGGAATTATTCATCGCCAGTTTAGGAGCAAGTTTCATTTTAGCCGACGGAGTTTCAAAATCAGTGGGGAAATTTTTACTAAATACAGGCATATCAGAAACCTGGATGCCTTTTACAGCAGGCTTACTATTTAGCTTACCATTTCTGTTCTTTGTTTGGATGCTCCAGCAAATCCCGAAACCGACAAAAGAGGACATGGCAGATCGCTCGGAAAGAGCACCCATGTCATCCTTAGATAGAAATCGGATCATTAAATCATTGGGGCCAGGGATACTCGGTATTAGTTTATTGTATTTGTTTGCATCACTATTACGAGGCATTCGGTCCGACTTTGCCCCTGAAATCTGGGAATATTTGGGTTTTCAAAATATTCCCTCCTTATTTACCCAAACAGAGATATGGGTTACTGTCGGTATTTTAGTGATTAATGGCAGCTTAGTATTTATCAAAAACAATGTGTATGCCTTTTTCCTAAGTATGGGAATCATCATGCTTGGATTTATTTTGCTTATTATCAGTGGAACCCTTGGCCTTCACTATTTAAATCCTTTTTGGCTAATTGTACTTACAGGGTTTGGTATTTATCTACCTTATTTAACCATTACCACCTCGATATTTGAACGAATGCTGGCAATAAGTAAGCATAAAGCGAATATAGGCTTTCTCATGTACATCGTAGACTCGACAGGCTATGTCGGATATAATTTGCTTCTTTTATGCAGTGGATTCATTTTCCCTCAGTGGAATTTAGCCCATTTATTTTTTGATTGGATTATCCTATTTGGTATCGCTGGAATTGGCATTGCTCTTTCTTGCGTAATCTATTTTACCAAGAAATTGATACAATAAGGCTATTTTGGAAACGTTCTGTCTGCGCCCAGCTCACAACGCTGTCAAGGTTTGGAACCTTGCCAGCGTTAGAAAGCGCAGGCATTTCTTTAACTCAAATTTCTCCTCCAGTATTTTCCTTTTAACTATTGCCAGCATCACGGGCAACGCTTAAATATCATAAGATATAGTGAGCAATTACGCCACTTATTTACCAAGAAATTGATACAATAAGGCTATTTCGGAAACGTTCTGTCTGCGCCCAGCTACGCAACGCTGGCAAGGTTCCAAACCTTGACAGCGTTAGAAAGCGCAGGCATGAAAACAAGAAATGCCGAAAGGAATCCTTCCGGCATTTTCTGAATTACACCAATATAAAATCTTAGTAATCCGTGTTTTGTGGATCCCAGTTTGTCCAGCCTTCTGTCCAATCCGTAGTTCCAAAAGCACCAATATTTGTATTCGCTTCAAATCCAGCTGGTAAACTAACTCCTCCACCCAATAATTTAGATGCACTAGTTAAAGCTAAACTTGGCTTACCTTGTAATCGATTATAACCAGCTGTTAAACCTAATGTCTCCGCAGCTACTCCAAACTGATTTTTACGGGTAACATCTTTTAACATCGTTTCATCTCCTGTAACGATTGGCTTCAACATACCTGTTACCACTAATCCTGAAAGAATATTCTTGCTTGTCATAAAATTATTTTGAGCAGCTGTACCTTCTAATTCTAACCCTCCCTTAGCAACCCAACCTCCAACAAATAAACTGTTGATAACCGAAATGGCTGAATTACGGCGGATACGCATAGCCGAACGGTATTTTTTATCCACTGTTCCGTCTGCGATAAAAGCACTTACATTGGCAAACTTCGCACTAGTCTGTGGTGAAGCATCTGAACCTGCTGCATCGTTATCCGATTCAAAAGCATTACTGTCTGAACATGAACATTGGTCAGCAACTTGTGGGTCACGGATCGACAATGCAAATTGAACATTACCACTATAACCCCAATCCGTATCAAAATCATCATCCATATTTCTGTATGATACCAAGTGCTTCGCATTTACATTTCCTCCGAACCACTCATAAGCATCATCTCCATTGTATGAAACCTGTACATAATCAATTTCTGTACCTGAACCCACACCTCCTAAAGTCAAACCATTAATTTCCTTATCCGTCTCAAAGGCAATACCCGCAAACTCAATACGTACATATTTCAATACGCCTGAATTATCTGAATCATTGGAACCTCCAAAAGTAGATACGTTCTCTCCTTCAATTGTCGCTGGAGTTTTATTTACGCGAGCATTCCCCAACATAATTAATCCACCCCAGTCGCCATAATTTCTAGAACCTTTCGCCTGACCAGAAGTAAATACAATCGGTTTAGCTGCCGTTCCACGTGCTATTAATTTTCCACCTGGCTTAACAATTAATGTGCCCTTCGTGATTTTATCACCCAAAATGATTGTTCCAGGCTCTACTGTTAAAGTAGCTCCAGACTCTACATAGACGAATCCTTTTAACAAATACTTTTCAGACTCCTTCCAAGTAGTGTTGGCAGTGATTTTTCCAGAAACCTCTTTTACCGTACGATTAGCTGGCGCTGGTACTGTAATTTCTACTTCTGAATCGTTTTTCGTACAAGCTGACAAACCTATGGCAGCCGTAAGCAAACAAGCGAAAATGACACGTAATTGTTGCATGAATTTGTTTTTTATATGTTTTTAAATGTTACTACTTATCATTTTTCTTTAGGCTTGCACTAAAACTTCATCGTAATTCCCATGGTAAAATAACTTCCGCGGTGATACTCTTGGTATACACCATCCTTGTCAGAAATTTCACCATCACGGTTCGTATCCTGCACTAAAGAAAACTTCTGGTTTAATAAATCTTGTACCGCTAACTTGAAATCTATTCTCTTCGTCAAGGCCTTCGTGATATTGATATCCACCACATTTCTTGGCATCTCGTAGATATCAGCCGACAACTGGCTATCTCCAATCACAAAGATTCTTTTTCCGATCACGTTATATAAAACATTTGCCTGCCATCCTTTGTCTGCATTTTCATAAAATATACCAGCATTGATCAAATAAGGAGATTGACCCTGAAGATTACGGTTCAACATATTATCGGATTGTCCCGCACGCACATTACTACTAATCAATGCCGCATTGAATAATGCCACCCAATTAGGAGCAATTTGCTTTCTGATTTCTAATTCCACTCCGGTGCTAGTTGCTTCCGTAGCATTGTCAACAGTAAAAGCGACTGTACTACCATTGTAAAACACTTTGGATTCAATTGGATTTAAGAATTTCTTATAAAATACAGCCAAGGAAATCAATTCTGATTTAGAAGGATATAATTCATATCTCAAATCAAAATTGTTAATCGTAGCATTCAATAATTTTGGTTTATCAGCTCTTGGAATAAAACCAGTACGTGTCACATCATATACGAAGTCATAATACGTGAAAGGAGCTAATTCACGAAACTCAGGTCGGTTGACTGTAGAACTATATGCAAAGCGCAATAAGTTTTTTGTTGTGAAATTATATGCCAAATTCAACGAAGGAAGTGGACTAAATACAGGATTCGTTACCTTAATGGCAGCTCCAGAACCTCTTTCCTTACTTTGTAATTCTTGATTATTATACTCTCCTCTTAAACCAATCGTAGCATTCAGCTTGGCTCCAATAGGTAAATACATCTGCACATAGGCTGCGCCAAAGGTATTTTGAGCGGTGTACTTATCTTCAAAGTTGGTACCTACTCCATAATAAATCGAGTTGCCTCCCAAATTAGTTGGATTGAAGAAATTAGCTGGATCCTGTTTCAACAAAGAGTTGTCTGATGACAATCGATTTGGATTTGTGATTCCATACCAACGGTTAGAAAATGCACGTTCCTTGTACTCAGTGTAAATTCCTGCACGGAAAGTCGTTCTTAATTTCTCATCTTCATTCTCCTTAAGTATATGATCAAAATCAGCTCTTGTCGTATAAATAAACTCCTCTACATGTGAAAAAGAACGCGCCGACTGTTGTAAAGTTGGACTATCTGATTGCTGTAAATCAAAAGTAAAGACCCCTGTAGAATTTCTCTCTCTACTTCGAGTATATCTTCTATAATCTGGCTCCGTTCTGAATGTATATCCTAAACCTGTCACCCATTTCAACTTACTTACTGCCGACAATTCGTGAGTTCCACTAACCTGACCTGAATAAATAGAACGCTGCTCATAACGGAAAGAAGCATTGTTCAAATCCACGTTCTCATTATATCCGTTACGAAAAACGGTTTCTTTAATACCAATTTGATTGAACAAGTTTCTGAATTCTAATTTATTATTCGGATTCAAAATCAAGGCCCAGTTCGACATCATACCGATGCGCACATTTTGAGATAAAGATTGATCTTGATAATATTTCTCCGTGTCTCCTAAGAAAGTAAATCTTCTTTGCTGCATTTGAAACGCCTGATTCGTATTGGAATAATTCACATACGAAAAGTTCGTAAGCTCTTTATCTCCCATAAACCAACGGTGGGCAAAATTCAAATTACCCCTGAAATCAGGTAAAACGTTTTTATCTTCTACATGGTAAAATGCAGGCAAATTTCTAAAGTGAGAAATCACGGCTTCGGTATTTCCTGCAGTAGCAATGCTATTTCTAGAAGGAAAACCTGATGGTAACTGACGTCCACCATCATCAAAACCCAACCAATCCGTCTTACCACCTACATAGGACATCGCCTTTTGAGCCGTCGTTCCTGAACGGTAGCTCGTAGAAAAACTGGCTGAAAATGTATTCCCATCTGGTACTGTCTTGGTATATATCTTAATAGCGCCTCCACCTAAATCGCCCGGTAAATCAGAAGAGGCTGATTTAAAAATCAACATACGATCTATAATAGAACTGGGAATTAAATCAAATGAAAATGCTTTTGAGTCAACCTCCGTAGATGGCGTAATGATATCATTCACCAATACCGTATTATAACGCTCATTTAAACCTCTCACCACCACAAATCTCTCATCAAAAATTGAAACTCCTGGAATTCTACGTACCACAGCAGAAGCATCTCTATCTTGAGTCTTCTGAATCTGCTGTCCCGATATACCCACAGCAATTTGTTGTAGCTGCCTTGTCTCCGTCAATACCGCCACCTCAGATGTCGTGATTTTTTGAGCCTTCACCACCACATTGGCTAAGGTCTTGTTATCTTCTTGCAATGAGACGGTAACAATGGTTTCTTTTCCTGACTCAACTCTGACATTTGGAATTTGCTGTGATTGATATCCTACCGAACTTACAACCAATTTGTAAATTCCAGCAGGCACAGTGCCTAATTCAAAATTTCCATCAATTCCTGTACTAGCTCCGATACTCAAGCCCTCTAAGCGAATGGTTGCTCCAATAACTGGCTCCTTAGATACAGGATCGGAAATAGTTCCTTTAACTTTCCCTACTTGGCCAAATGTATGACCAAACGACGCCAATGATACAATAACGATTAATAAACTTCTAAATAATTGGTGTGTATTCATTTGTATTTATATTGATTACGGCACAAAATTACCTGCAATCAATAGCCTCACGGTTAACACGCTATTATCTATATGTTTCCTGAATGTTAAATAATCCAAAAAAATTTAACCATTTCGTAACATAGAAATAAAAATTGAATTATTCGAAGAAATATAATTTTTTTAAGAGGAATATTCTTAAAAAAGTGAAATTTTTTGCGTATTTAATTTGGAGTTAACATGAAAAGTCTAGTTTTGGGCAAACAAACGGAAAGTTTCCGCCTAAGATTTTATTAATCAAGCATTTATCAATTATCAACATTATGAAAAATTTCATCACAAAAAACGCCTTAGCCGCTCTCGTCGTAGCCGCTATCTTGTCTGTCTCTTCTGCACATGCCGCAGAATTCGCTCTTCCTGTAAACATTGACCAAGTAGGTAAAATGAAATTCCTAGTTAGCTCGGATACATCATCACCCTTGTACGTGGTTATTTATGATGAAGACAATAACCAAATTACCCGCGAAACACTTAGTACAAAGAAATTATTCAATTTCTCTAACCTAAATGATGGTCGCTATAAAATGGTTATTTTTGATTCACGTAAAAACGTCATCAAATCTAAGACTTTCAGTATTTTAACAGAAACGAAAAGAGATTTAGTGGCTGTACAGTAATCGATTAAACCCAACATGAAAAAGGCGCCTCTTGCGCCTTTTTTTTTGTCCCCAAAAAATACTACCCCAAAATATAAGTTAGAATACCAAGCCCCTGCTCAAAAATTCGTAATTTTAATCTCTATTTTTTCCCATCAATTAATTTCCCCTTATGGATTATTTGGCTGGCTTGAACGAGCCCCAACGACAAGCTGTTTTACATACTGAAGGCCCTTTAATGATTATTGCTGGAGCTGGCTCTGGCAAAACACGCGTGCTAACTTATCGCACGGCTTACCTCATTCAACATGGCATTGATCCATTCCAAATATTACTGTTAACTTTTACCAATAAAGCCGCTGGCGAAATGCGCCATCGTATCGAATCCGTCATCGGAAAAGAGGCAAAAAACATCTGGATGGGGACTTTCCACTCCGTATTTGCTAAAATTCTACGCTTTGAAGGTGAAAAATTGGGCTATACTTCCAACTTTTCCATTTATGATACCGACGACTCCAAGTCCCTACTACGAGCCATCATCAAAGAACAAAACCTGGATGATAAGGTATATAAAGTCAATTTGGTCTTAAACCGAATTTCAGGTGCAAAAAATAGATTAATCAGTCCTGAACAATACCTAAATAGCGCCATTCTGGGAGAAGAAGATCGCATGGCCCGCATCCCCAAAATGGGTGAAATCTACCGAACCTATTGCATTCGTTGCTTTCAAGCCAATGCCATGGACTTTGATGATTTATTATACCAAACCAATATCCTTTTTAGAGATCATTTGGACGTATTGAACAAATACCAACACAAATTCAAACACGTCATGGTGGATGAGTTTCAAGATACCAACGTTTCTCAATATTTATTAACGAAAAAACTGGCTGCCGTACACCGGAACATTTGCGTGGTAGGCGATGATGCCCAAAGCATCTATGCTTTCCGCGGAGCTGATATTCAAAACATCTTGAATTTTGAAAGGGATTATGCCGACCTGACAACCATCAAATTGGAAGAGAACTACCGTTCTACCAAAAATATCGTGGCTGTAGCTAATTCCATCATTTCAAGAAATAAAAACCAACTCGAAAAAAACGTTTTTACGTCCAATGAAGTAGGGGATCAAATAGAAATTATCCGTGCTGGAAGTGACAATGAAGAGGGCCGGATGATTGCCTCCGCCATCTTTGAAACCAAACAAAAAGAAGGATTACACTGGTCAGATTTTGCTATTTTATATCGAACCAACGCTCAATCACGCTCTTTTGAGGAATCTTTGCGCCGATTAAACATCAAATATCGCATCATAGGTGGATTGTCTTTCTACCAAAGAAAAGAAATCAAAGATGTCCTTGCTTACCTACGTTTTGTGGTCAATCAAAACGATGAAGAAGCATTTAAACGCATCATCAACTTGCCTAAAAGAGGCATTGGGGATACCACTATTGCAAAAATTGCAGTTACGGCAGCTGAAAATAATTGCTCCATTTGGGATGTCATTTCCAACATTCAAACCTTCCAAGGAGCAAGAGGAACCGCCTCCATTGAAAACTTTGCGGACCTCATTAAGTCATTCAAATTAATGGCTGAAGTTGAACATAAAGATGCTTATGAAATCGCCAACCACGTAGCCAAAGCTTCAGGACTTTTGCGCGAACTTTATGAAGATAAAACGGTAGAAGGCCTAGCCCGCTATCAAAACTTACAAGAATTACTGAATGCCATCAAACAATTTGTAGATGACCCCGAAAATGAAGACAAATCCCTAGCTACATTTTTGCAGTCTGTCTCCTTATTAACCAATGCCGACACGCAAGAAGACCCCAATGATCGCGACAAAGTGACCTTAATGACAGTTCACTCGGCGAAAGGCCTTGAATTCAAACACGTGTTTTTAGTAGGTTTAGAAGAAGATTTATTCCCCAGCCAAATGATGCTACAAAGCCAAGCGGATTTGGAAGAAGAACGTCGACTTTTTTATGTGGCCGTCACCCGTGCCGAAAAGAAATTGATGATTTCCTATGCGGAATCACGCTATCAATTTGGTCGATTAAAATCATGTGAGCCAAGTCGTTTCCTCGATGAAATTGACAGTGCCTATTTGAAAATGGCAAAAACACCTGGCAAAAAAGAGGTTCAAGCCTTCAGACCTGTTCAGAAAACAGGATTTGTATCCAGTTCCACTAGCCCGTCTGCTGCTCAATTAATCCAAAAACCAAAACAAAATACGAATTACCAGCACGTAGCATCCAGCCATTTTGCCCCTACCGATCCATTAAAATTAGAGGCAGGCCAACAAGTGGAGCATCAGAAATTTGGTTTTGGATTAATCAAAAAAATTGAAGTCAATGGCGCTGAAAGAAAAGCGGTGATTGATTTCGAAAAAGGAGTAGGTGAAAAAACCTTGTTATTGAGTTTCGCCAAACTAATGGTGAAAGTCTAATTATTTCTTGGGAGTGAAATACACATGAACTGGGCCTGGAGAACTAGCCACCTCGGATATCGTATAAAAACCATCTGCCTCATGGGAAAAAGCCAGAGCCTCACCTTGAGGTTCTAGTTTGCTTGGCACTATTTTTGGAGGACGTTTTAAGGCTTCCCCTAGACTTTCATGCTTCCCTTTCTTCCAATAATACACCTCCAAATAATTCCTCATGATTACTTCTTGATTATTGCTAGCCACATCCCCCGCCGTAATATTATATAGTTGTTTCAGAATCGCTAAATCTGAACTTGGTTCTGAAAAATGCAATTTTCTAACGAACTCAGCCTCCACTACCTTAGACTCTGTAAAGCTTTGAGCATTAATTCTAAACAGACTTTTGCGATCATCCTGCTTACTCACCAAATACATATCTCCATTCAGCTGGTCTACCAACAAGCACTCCATATCCTTGGAACCTTCTGGTAATTTAAATTCCAATTTTTCTACCTGCTTTATGATTCGAGTAACCATATTGGATGACCGAATGTCAAACTCCTTGAATCGATATATAAAATAACTCCCAAAAGTTTGATTATTATCGCCTGTATCCGCCACATATATATAGGATTCATTTGGATTTTTATACCAATAAGCCAAATCTTCCCAATCCCTATTCTGAGCTCCTTGAAGTAAAAACTCCACTTTACCCGCTCCATAGCGATCAATCAAAAAAATACGATTTAAATCTTGCGAGTCATTGACAACCCAGAAAAGTTCCGGGTTTAGTCTACTGGCCACCATGCCAGAAGCTTCATCGATTTCAATGTTTTCCAAAACCCCTTCATCGACCGTTGCCGAAAAATTGGTTTTAGCCATTTGTGCATCAATGATATAGAGCGATTGGCAAGCCCAGACAATCAAGGCTAGAATTCCTAAACGAAACCAGTGAGTTGTTTTCACTTTCGCTTATAATAATATAAATGAACCGGTGTACTTCCTTTTTCAGAAATGGTATAATACCCTCCTCCATCTGCCGCAAAGGTGATTCCTTCTCCCTGAGGTTCTGTTGGATTCCCCACATAAGGAACTTGTTTTGCTGCCCTTGCTAAAGCTTCTGGGATCGTTTCATTGGTTTTTCGCTTCCAATAATAGCATTCGAAATAATTCTTAATCAATATCTCGGTATTATCTGGCGAAACATCACCAGACGTGATATAATATGCTGTCACAATCTGTCCCAAGGTAGAAAAAGGCACCGAAACACTCAATTCCTGCACAAATTCAGCCTTAACATTAGCCTGATTGGTAAAACTTGCTGCTGGTATTTTATATAATCTCTTCTTTGTTTCTCTTTTTGAAACAATAAAAACATCCTTTGTCCTTTGATCTACTAACAAACATTCCATATCCCGAGATCCATCAGGTAGGGTAAACGTTAATTTCTGAACTCCGGTAATGGTTGCATTATTGATGGAAGAGACATTGGGTTCATTAAACCAATAAATGGCATAAGAAGCATGGCTCGCACTATTATCCCCAAAGTCGGCAATATAAACAACTGCACTTCCATTACTATCCGATATCAAGGCAATGTCTTCCCAATCTCTATTTTCGGCCCCTTGGATAACAAATTGCTTCATCCCTTTCCCAAAAGTATCGATCAAAAACAGTCGATTGCCATCCCCGGAATCATTATGAGCCCATAAAAAGCCTTCATTCTTTTTACTTGACACCATTCCAGAGGCCTCATCCAATTCAGGATTTTCTATGATACCACGATCCACCCCATCTTCATAACTGGACTCCGTTACACCTGGTTCAGGCGTAGGTGCCGGCCCCGGACAAGCGCTCAGCAAAAAACTTAAGGGTAGTAAAAAAAGTAAGCGTTTATATGAACTATACAGTTTTTTCATCAGATTCAGGGGGCAAAGGAGCGGCATTCAGGCTAACCTTAATTTTTTTAATTCGGCGGGTATCCACCGATTGAATTTTAAAGATAAAAGGTTCACAAACTATTTCCTCACCAGCATGTGGAATACGAGAAAATAACTCGATACACAAACCTGCTAAGGTCTCACTTTCCCCTTTTACTTTTTCAAAAATAGAGACATCTACATCAAAAACACGACAAAAATCATTCAAAGAAATTTTTGCCTCAAATAAATACGTATGTTCATCTAGCTTTTTATAGTCTAATTCCTCTTCATCAAACTCATCATTGATGTCCCCTACAATCTCCTCAATGATATCTTCCATGGTCACCAAGCCCTCTGTCTCTCCGTATTCATTCACCACAATGGCCATGTGTACCCGTTTTTCTTGAAAATCATAGAGCAAATCATCAATTTTTTTATTTTCTGGAACAAAAAAGGGCTGGTGCAAAAGTGATAACCAATCAAATTTTTCATCCTGATCAATATGTTCCAATAAGTCCTTGATGTACAAAATCCCTTCAATTTTATCGATGGTTTCGGCATAAACTGGAACTCGAGAATATCCATTTTTATTGATTTTATCCATCAATTCATGGAAGTCCATCTCCGTATCGAAAGCTACAATATCCCTTCTAGCCTTCATGACGCCCTTCACAGAGGTATTCCCAAAATTCAAAATACCCCGCAAAATATCTTTTTCCCTTTCTGTCGTATTCTCATCCGTCGTTATTTCTAAGGCCTGATTCAACTCGTGGGTGGTCAAATAATAAGATTTCTTCTCAATCCGATTTTCAATCAAATTGGATATCCCTAATAAAACCCTTGAAAGTGGTTTAAACGTAAAAGTGAAAAAATCAATCAAAGGAGCGGTATATCGAGCAAAAATCAAATTGTTTTGTTGAGCCCATACCTTAGGGATCAATTCTCCAAAAAAGGCAATGATGAAAGTTACCCCAAACAATAAAAACAAGGTGACAATCAATGTATTAACCGACTCTTCCCCAATTAATAGCTGGGTAAGGTAATTGGCCAATGTAATGAAAATGATATTGACAAAATTGATGGCAATCAAAAGTGTTGCGAGAAGAAGCTGAGGTTGATCTAACAATCGGCTTAGCGTTTTTTCCCTTTTGGTGACACTTTCTTTGAGTGCTATTCTCTGCTCGGCATTTAGGGAAAAAAAGGCTACTTCTGAGCCTGAAAGCAAAGCAGAAAGTAAAATTAAAGTGACTAATACTAAGCTGATAAAAATGATGGAAGGCGCGCTGATGTTAGGTTCAAAAGCAATCAACAAGATATTCGAATAGGGATCGGCCTCCATAGGGTAAAGCTAAATTTATGCAAATTTATAAAAAAGGGAATAGCTTTTATTAACTATTCCCTTCTAGCCCAGAATATTAAAATGGAAGATCATCGTCTCCGGAATCTGCAACTTGTGGAAAACTAGGTACAGATGAGGCTGATTTATCTGCTGTAGGCAATGCCTCTGGACGAGGTCTTGCTTCGGGAGTGTCTTGGGCTGGACGATCATTTTTACCCCCAATCAAGTTGATGGATGTAGCCCGAATCCGGTATCCACGTACCGTGGCTCCATTTTTATCTTGCCACTCCTCTGACCGTATTTTTCCTTCGATGTACACCTGATTACCTTTTCGCAGATATTGTTCCGCGATGTTGGCTAAATTATCCCACAGCTCCACGCGGTGCCATTCCGTTTGCTCCACCCGCTGTCCATCTTTTCCTGGATAAGATTCTGAGGTAGCAATATTGATATTAGCCACCTTAACCCCACTTGGTAAGGCTCTTACTTCTGGGTCTCCCCCCAAATTGCCCAATAAAATTACTTTGTTTACTCCTGCCATAATGTGTTTGTTTTAAATGATTATCGGCAAACCCTTTGCCAAAACAAAATTATCGTGGCATTGAATCATTAAAAATCTCCAGATGCAAATTATCAGTTATCAGATTCAAAAGCAAGACCGATTTTCCCAGCTTTTCAAAGTCCTCGGGCCGTATCCATTGAAATCCTGCCAATTCGTTAATGTCAAGATTATCAGGAACTTGGACATGCCATGCCCGACAATGTATCTTTTGGTGGCTGAGTATATGTAATTTGGGCGATTTCAAGGACTGTACGGAAGTGCTTTGGAGCATGATGGATAAATTGTCATCCATTTCTAATAAACTTTCAAGTTCTTCCTCTTGGGTTGATTCTACCATATAAAACTCCCATAAGCCTGACCAAATATCCCTTTCTTTTCTTTCTCGAACGAGTACCTGATTCCCTTGTTCCAAGATAAAGTAGTTAAAATATCGATTCTTTTGTTTCGCTTTTTTTTGCTTCACAGGGAAATCCTGAATTCGCTTCTGTTGAAATGCAAAACAAGTCAAACTCAAAGGACAGCTAGCGCATAAAGGTGCTGGACTACATTGCAAGGAGCCAAAATCCATGATGGCTTGATTAAATTCGGCGGGCTGGTCCTGAGGAATTAATTCCATGGCCACATCAGTAAATTCTTTTCTTGCCGAACTGTGAAGTATATCCGTTTCTATGCCAAAATAACGCGCTAATATTCGAAAGACATTACCATCTACAACAGGTTTAGCCTCCCCAAAAGCAAAAGAAGCAATAGCCGCAGCGGTGTAGGGGCCCACACCTGGTAATTGAACTAATTCACAATAGGTAGTAGGAAATTGTCCTTGAAAATTAGCTACGACCAATTTCGCTGTTTTATGCAAGTTTCTAGCTCGAGAATAATAACCTAATCCCTGCCAATGTCGAAACAAAACAGATTCCTCCGCTTGGGCCAAGGATTCCACTGTAGGAAAAACCTCAAGCAATTTTAGATAATATGGCAATCCTTGTGCTACGCGGGTTTGTTGCAGTACAACCTCCGACAACCAAATCGCATAAGGGTCTTGGGTTTGTCGCCAAGGTAATTCTCGAGCATGTTGCCGATACCAGGTTAATAGGCCTTCTGTAAAAGGGTGATGATTTGTAGATTGCATGGGATGAATCAAAGATACGAAGAAAGAAGGGAGCTATTTGACAAGCATTTACTAAAAAAATCAATTAAATCATTGACAACCATTTCTATTCTTCGAGAAAAACATTACTTTTGTGTCCCTTTTAAAGAAAGGGAAAGCGATTAGAACAAAATTGATAATTTAAAGCATTAATTACCGTGACCAAGGCAGATGTAATTGCTGAAATTTCCAGCAAAACAGGGATTGACAAAAAAGATGTTTCTGAAACGTTAGAAAAGTTTTTCGAAGTTGTAAAAGATAATTTATCCAAACAAGAGAACATTTATGTTCGTGGTTTTGGAAGTTTTATCAACAAAAAGAGAGCAAAAAAGATTGCTAGAAATATTTCAAAAAACACAGCAATTACCATTGACGAACACTATGTACCTAGCTTTAAACCAGCTAAAGTGTTCATTGAACAAGTTAAAACCAGCACTGACCCTGCTAAATAAGGCTTAATGCCTCAGGTCTAGAAAAATGAAGAAATCCTATGTGATCATTCTGATTATTGGCCTTGGGTTGACTGCCCTCATATTTCAATTACCTAAGGGAAATGTGAGTAATACCACGAGTAACACTCCTGCTGGAGGAGCCAATCGCGATGCGAAAGGCGACGATCACCAGGATGAACATACAGAAAAAAGTGCGACAAAATCAGAAGAAACGCATGCTGCACCCTTGACGAAAGCTCAACAAGCGGCTGTTTCTAAATTAAAATCTGAATTAAGTCAAGCAAAAACAGAGGTTGCCAAGTCGAGTGTGTTAGATAAATTAATCAACACATTTGTAGGAGCTAATCATTACGATAGTGCTGCTTATTTTGCAGGACAATTCGCCGATCAGCATCCTGTTTTAAACAACTTCTTACGTGCGGGCCAATTGTATTTTGAAGCCCAAACTTATGCACTGAACCCGACAAAGGGTAAGGCCATGGGAGAAAAAGCACGTGTATATTTTGAACAAGTATTATCGAAAGATCCGTCTAACCTCTTGGTAAAAACGAATTTAGCGATGACTTACGTGGACACTCCCACCCCAATGAAAGGGATTACCTTACTGAGGGAAGTGATTGAACAAGAGCCGACATTCGTGCCTGCTTTATTTAATCTAGGGATTTTGTCCATTAAATCGAATCAATTTGGCAAAGGCCAAGAACGATTCACACAGATATTGAAGCTGGAACCAACGAATTACAAAGCCGCCTTAAACCTCGGTTTTTGCTTGGCCCAGTTAGATAAATTAGATGAGGCAAAAAAAGTGCTTCGGATGGTCCTTGACAAGAGCAAAGACCCTGAAGAAACCAAAGCTGCCCAAGAGTTGCTCGCAGAAATGCAAAAACATTGAGGTTGAAAATCAACTTCTTACATTATTCAAAATTTAAACGCTAACAGGTATGCCTTGCGGAAAGAAAAGAAAACGTCATAAGATTTCAACACACAAAAGAAAAAAACGTCTTCGTAAGAATCGTCACAAGAAGAAATAGTTAGTATAATTACCTCCTTTTGGTAGCGTAATTAGGTAACCCAAAAACAGACCATCCCAAATGGCCTGTTTTTGGTGTTTGTTATATATATTAGCGTAGGGATAAGTCTGTCCCGTCTAACATTCTTCTCGTAATATATTGTGAGTAATGAATTAATCATTAATTCTACCCCCAAAGGGGATAGAATTGCCCTTTTGCAAGACAAAAGGATTGTAGAATATCACATTGAACAGTCGGAACCTCAATTCTCTGTGGGTGATATCTATCTTGGTACTGTCAAAAAATTAGTCTCTGGTCTTAACGCTGCCTTCATTGATATAGGTTATGAAAAGGATGCATTCCTTCATTACCATGATTTAGGCCCTAACTTGAACTCACTGCAGAAATTCTCTCGTGATGTCATGAACAAAAAGGGCAAAAACATCAAGTTGGAGAACTACAAAATAGAAGAAGAAATTGATAAATTAGGTAAAATCGATAAGGTTTTAACCCGTAATCAACTCATCTTGGTGCAGGTAGTGAAAGAACCTATTTCCACCAAGGGCCCTCGTCTTTCTTGTGATATATCCATCGCTGGAAGATTCCTCGTGTTAGTTCCTTTCTCCAATGGCGTCAATATTTCAAAGAAAATTACGTCCAAAGCCGAAAGAAGTCGATTGATGAAATTGATGTCATCCATCAAACCGAAAAACTTCGGTGTCATCGTCAGAACAGTAGCCGAAGGAAAAGCCGTAGAAGAAATGGAGCGCGATCTACGTGATTCTATTTCCAAATGGGAAGATGGTATAGCCAAACTAGTCGATGCCAAACCTCGAGACCGTGTCATTGGTGAAATGAGCCGTGCCACTTCTATGTTAAGAGACTTGCTAAACAACGACTTTGACAATGTCATCGTTGATAATCAGGATTTGTACAACGAAGCCAAAGGTTATGTGCATCAAGTAGCTCCAGAAAAAGAAAAGATTGTCAAATTACACACGGGTAAAACCAAGTTGTTTGAACAAGTGGGTATCGAAAAGCAATTAAAAATGCTTTTCGGAAGATCCGTTTCTTTACCTGCTGGCGGTTACCTCATCATAGAACATACGGAAGCTTTGCACGTGATCGACGTGAATTCAGGAAATAAATCCAACTCTGAAGACGATCAAGAGGCTACTGCCTTAAGTGTTAACCGTGAAGCCGCTAAGGAAATTGCCCGTCAATTACGCCTGCGTGATATGGGTGGTATCATCGTGATCGATTTCATCGACATGAAAAAAGCGGATAACCGTAAGTTGATTCAGGACATCATGCGTGATGAAATGAGAACGGACCGTTCTAAATACACCATTCTGCCGCTGACCAAATTCGGTTTGATGCAAATCACGCGCCAACGTGTCCGCCCAGAAATGAATGTGGCCACGCATGAAACATGCCCTAGTTGTGGAGGTACCGGTACCATCACCGCCAGTATCGCCGTTTCTGAGACTATTGCGCAGCATGTGGAACATTTGATTACCAAACAAAATGAGAAAAAACTCACTTTATTGGTTCATCCTTTCTTAAGTGCTTACTTTACTAAAGGATTCCCTTCTATACGAATGAAATGGTTCATGACGTTTAAGTCTTGGATTCACATTACAGAGGATTCATCCCTAGGTATTACTGACTTTAAGTTTTTGAACCATAATGGAGATGAGATCGAGATATCGTCTTAGATCATATGTACTACTTCTAAGTTTTCTTTCACTATCTTTCCTAAGCTTGGGTCAATGGTGGAAGAAAACTGAAGAAGCAGAAAAGGAGCGCTCCAAAGGAATGCTTTTATTAACTTCCGAAGTGCAGATTGAAGCTACCAATGCCATCAATCAAATGTACAATTTCAAATTCCCCGAATCCGAAAGGGAATTCAATTACCTCAAAGTCAAATATCCTGAACATCCACTGCCCGACTTCCTTTTAGGGCTTGTTCAATGGTGGAAAATGGTTCCCAATACCCAAAATGAAGTATATGATGATCGCTTATTGGAATATATGGATCGAAGTATTTCCAAAGCCGAGAAAATTTGGGATGACACGGAAAACCCCGAAGCTGCCTTCTTTATGGCCGCTGCCTATGGCTTCAAAGGTCGTTTACATGCCGAGCGTAAACACTGGGCTCGTGCCACTCTCGCCGCTAAAAGCGCCTTAAAATACTTAGAATATTCACGGGAATTTGCCGATTTCAGTCCTGAACTGATGTTTGGCGACGGCCTTTACAATTACTACTACCATTTTATCAAGCAAAACTTTAAACTGTTACGACCTGTTCTTTGGCTTTTCCCAAAAGCCAATAAGCAACAAGGCATAGAACAATTAGAAAAAGTAAGCTACCAAGCCTTTTATACCCGTACCGAAGCCCGCTATTTCCTCTTGCAAATCTATGCCATGGAAAACATGTCAGAAAAGAGCTACGAATTAGCCAAATACACACATCAGAATTATCCAGATAATCCTTTCTTCGAACGTTATCATGCTCGCTCGGCCTTCATGTTAGGGAAATTAGATGAGGCCATGGAAGTAGCTAAAAGTATTTTAAACAAAATAGATCATCACCAAGTAGGCTACGAAGGCGTATCAGGCCGTTATGCCTCTTATATTTTAGGATACTACCAATTATACATTTTCAAAAATCATACTGAGGCAAAAATCTATTTTAAAAAATGCATGGATTTCTCCATTCAAACTGCTTCCTTAGAGTCAGGATATTATTGGGCTTCCGTCTTGGGATTAGCTCGTATCGCATACCAAGAGGGTGATTACGACACGGCCGTGGAACACTGCAAAGAGGTAATGGATAAGGCCGACAAAAAAACGAGTCAATATACCGAAGCGAAAAAACTGCTTTCTGAGGCCAAAAAAGCCCGAAGAAAAAAGAAATAAAGAATTTAACAATTACTTAACATGGGCATCATGGGTAAAGCGTAATTTTGCGACCATATTTGCACCAATATACCTTAAATAATATTATATGTTTGGGTTAGATCCTACCTTATTCTTCCTACTATTTTTCTGTCTATTTGCTGCCTGTGCATTTGAATTCGTAAACGGATTTCATGATACAGCCAATGCCGTAGCGACAGTTATCTACACCCATTCTTTAAAACCCACACAAGCAGTTATTTGGTCTGGATTCATGAATTTTGTGGGTCTTTTAACCGGTGGTGTCGGTGTTACCATGAGTATCATAGGGCTTCTCCCCACGGAACTACTCATTGATACCAATGTGTACCATTCCATGGCCATGGCACTCTCCCTATTATTCTCCGCTATCTTATGGAATTTAGGTACTTGGTACTTTGGTATACCAGCCTCTAGTTCACATACCCTAATCGGTTCGATCATTGGTATTGGAGTTGGTCACGCTATTTTACCAGAAAATCAAACCAATGTCAGCGCCGTTAACTGGGATAAAGCCCAAGAAATTGGACAAGCATTATTACTTTCGCCACTATTTGGTTTTGCATTGGCCATCGTTTTGATGTACATATTAAAAAAGACCATAAAAAATAAAGAGATTTTTAAAGAGCCTAAAAAGAATTCCCCTCCTCCGCTTTGGATTCGTGCTATTCTAATTACGACTTGTACATTGGTGTCTTTTTTCCATGGTCGTAATGATGGACAAAAAGGAATCGGTCTTGTCATGGTGATTTTAATTGCCTTTTTACCGGGCTATTTTGCTATTAATTCTACCTTAGATTTGAGCCGCTTACAAAAAGACTTAACTCAAGTAGAAATTATTTCAGCTAAAATTGACACCACAACACTTTCCATTAAAGAACAAGAAAGTTTCCGTGTTGTTACTAGCTCTTCTAAAGCATTGCACGAACTACTTTTAACAAAAAACATTCAAACAAGTAACCTAACTACTAAGCAAAAGTTTGAGATTAGAAAAGCGGCATTGAATATCAACAAACATGCCAAAAAATTAATCGAAAGCGAATCTGTTGCCTTATCTGAAGCCGATAAAAAAGCTTTCAAAAAAGCTACTGCTGGAGATAAAGCTGCCTTTTTTGCCTTTGGTGCTACTTCAGGAACAGGTATTGCAGCAGTGACTGATTTTGCTCCTAATTGGGTCATGTGGATGGTAGCTCTTTCCTTGGGTCTGGGAACCATGGTAGGTTGGAAACGAATCGTCGTGACCATCGGTGAGAAGATAGGTAAACACCATTTAACCTACGCTCAAGGAGCATCGGCCGAATTAATTGCATCAGTGACCATTGGATTGGCAACCGCCTACAAATGGCCCGTAAGTACCACGCACGTATTAAGCTCAGGTATAGCCGGAACGATGGTTGCCTCAAAAGGTATCAAAAACCTGCAAGGCGGAACTGTCAAAAATATTGTGATGGCTTGGGTATTAACACTCCCAGTAACCATCATCCTAGCCGCAGGTTTGTTTGTCTTTTTCCGTTGGATTACGGGATAAAAGCTCGTAATTTTGAGGGAAGCCAAAAGCTTCCCTTTTTTTTACACACCAATATAATCCATGAAACAGGTAAGCCTAAGCCTAAAGCTTGTGCTTCTTTTTTGTGTCCTAAGCGCAAAAGCACAATCCCCCAGGTATTATAATCACATTGCTAATGGCTGGACTGACCTAAACATTTCGGGTAAAATAGCTGGCAAATTCAGTTGGCAATTAGAAAACCAACAAAGAAGGCAAGACCAGCAAGGAGATTACAATCCTGCTACCACCACGGGGAATCCCTACCATAATTTGAACCAACATGTGTTCAGGCCTTACATCCACTATCAAATGAGTCCTGCCATACGCTTCTCCTTGATGCCCTTAGGATGGATAGGAACCAACCGATTTAGCCTTGGTGAACCATCCGCTTTCTTTTCTGAATTACGGATCTCTCCACAAGTCATTTTAACGCAGCAACTGAATCGCTTACGCATTGATCACCGCTTACGATATGAGTTCCGTTGGTTAGGTGCTAACCAAGCTGTGGATGATAAAAGCTTCATTTATGGAGGTGATTTTTCTAGCAACTCTTACCGAAAAAGATTTCGTTATCAAATCAAAGGAAGTATGCCTTTGGGAAAAGCCTACATGGAAGACAAAACCTGGTATATTCAAGCTTACAATGAATTGATGATCAACATGGGTGAAAATGTGCCCAACCTGAATATTTTTGACCAAAACCGCGTATTACTTGGTTTAGGCTATCGAATTAACGCCAATCTTTCAGTAGAAATGGGATATATGCAACAAAGCATCTTCCGTTTTAACAATGCCTCAAAAAATAATGTGGAAATCAATAACATCCTTCAAGTAAATCTAGCGATATCGAATTTGGAATCATTCTTTTAAACAAGGCATTTACGTATCTTTGCACTTTGAAAAAGAAATGAAAGCCGATATTATTAAAAATTACTTTCCAGAACTGACATCCAAACAATTGGAGCAATTCGAAATGCTCTATCCTTTGTACCAAGAATGGAATGAAAAAATCAATGTCATTTCCAGAAAGGATATCGATAACCTGATGTTACATCATGTGCTTCATTCCTTAGGTATAGCCAAGATTATCAATTTCCGCCCAGGTACTGAAATCTTAGATGTAGGAACAGGTGGGGGCTTTCCGGGCATTCCATTGGCTATTTTATTCCCCCAATGTACGTTTACTTTAGTGGATAGCATTGGTAAAAAAATCAAAGTAGTCGAAGGTGTCGCTTCATCCCTAGGTTTAGAGAATGTAACGGCATTACATACCCGAGTTGAAGATCTGGACCAAGACTTTGAGTTTGTGGTGAGTAGGGCAGTAACTCGCATCACTCCATTTTACTATTGGGTAAACAACAAGATCAGTCCTAACCATTTTCATACCCAAAGAAATGGTATTCTGTATTTAAAAGGAGGAGATCTAACAGAAGAGTTGGCCGAGTTTGGCAAAAAACATAAAGTTTTTGAGTTGGGAGAAATCTTCAACGAAGAATTTTTTGAGACTAAAAAAGTGGTTTACGTACCCATGTAAACAGCGTTAATTCCTTATCTTGAATTTTTAATCTGTTTGAATGCCCCATATTTCAGTTGCTCTTTGTACCTATAACGGCGAAAAATACCTCCCATATCAACTGGAAAGTATAGCTTCACAAACACAGGCTATCCATGAGTTGGTTGTTTTTGACGATGGTTCCAGCGACAAAAGCATCGAAATTCTAGAAGCTTTCAAAGAAAAAGTCTCTTTTAAGGTCCACATTCATCAAAATGAAAAGAATGTAGGAAGTAGTAAAAACTTCGAAATGTGTGTTCAGGCGTGTAGTGGAGACATCCTATTTTTTAGTGATCAGGACGACCTTTGGTTCCCACATAAAGTAGAGACTTTGGTCCGCTACTTCGAACAATATCCCGATAAAGATGCGGTTTTTTCCAATGCCATCATGATCGACCGTGCTGGGAAACCCACCGGAAAAACTAGCTTTGAACAAATTGAATTCATTGAACCATTACAAGAGGCCTGGAGGGCAGGAAATTCCTTTGACATCTTATTGAAAGGTTATGTCGTAACGGGTGCTGCATTAGCCATCCGCTCTCAAGTAAAAAAAGAAGTATTCCCCACTCCCCACATCATTCCTGAGCTCATTCACGATGGTTGGATCGCCTTGTATTTGTCCATGACCAATCGCATCGCTTTTGTCAAAGAGCCTTTGATTCAGTACCGTGAACATGACAGTCAGCAAGTTGGCCTTAAAAGTGAAAAGAAAGCCGTCTCGCTCTTAGACCGCTTCAAGCGTTCTAGAGAAGCTAAATTAGCCCAGATCGAGAAGAAAGCATCAGATTCCGCTGCCTTATATAATTACCTGAAAGCCAGTGGAAAAGCTCCAGAAAATGCCTTGAAAAAAGTAGCCAGTCGGATGTTGCATTACCAGATGCGCGCTAGCTTAGCCAACAACCGATTGCTAAGAATTTGGCCGGTTTTGAAAGGAGTTTTGCAAGGAGGTTATAAATTGCATGACGGAGGCAAGTGGTGGCATCCCGTTTTAGGTGATATTATTGAATAACATGCAAACATTGGTGGGAATCCTTATTCCTATTTATAAAGAAACTATTTCGTCATTGGAACAAAAGTCTTTGCTCCAGTGTAAAAAAATATTAGGCCACTACCCCATTCATTTTGTGCTGCCTGAGGGTTTGAATGCCCCTTATGTACAAGAACATTTTCCAGAGGCCAATTTGGCTTATTTTCCTCCTTCTTTTTTTACCAGTACCAAATCCTACAATCATTTATTGATTGACCCTGCTTTTTATGAGCGATTCGTCCAACATGAGTTTATTCTGATTTACCAATTAGACGCTTATGTATTCCAAGATGATTTGGTGGCTTGGTGCCAAAAAGGCTATGATTATATAGGAGCGCCAAAATTGAAGAAGAAGCATTGGGAAAATAAAGATGCCTTCCAATGGCCCTTGATAGAGCCCATCATGATGAATGGGGGCCTATCCTTACGAAAAGTGGCCCCCATTGTCAAATTTTTAAACTGGTATCATCGGCTATTTGGCACTTGGCCAGCCAATGAAGATTCACTTTTTTCAGTCTACCATAAAAGAGCCTTTCCGCTTCGCTTTTTGCTCAAATTACCTACTTGGAAAGAGGCCTTGGCCTTCGCATTTGAACAAAACCCACAAATCAGCCTTCAGCTTAATGCAGGGAAATTGCCCTTTGGTTGCCATGCTTGGGAAAAATACAATCCTAGCTTTTGGGAACCTTATATGGAAGAAAAAGAATCCTAGTAATTCTTCTTTGCTAAATAATCGCGACTGATTTTTAAGCTTTCAAAAGGATCACGCTTACTCATGTCTTGCTCTACGAACCAGTATTTCAAACCTGCGGCTTTTCTAGCAGCAAAGATGCGGTCAAAATCAATGGTACCGTTTCCTACCTCAGTAAATACTTTAGTTCCTGCTTCCATGTCTTTGACGTGCCAAAGTGGGAAACGACCTGGGTGTTTCTCAAAATAAGCCACTGGATCTATCCCTGCACGACCAAACCAATATAAGTCAGCTTCCATTTTCACCAAGTCAGGCGAAGTATTTTGTAAGATGAAATCATAAGGAATAAAATCTGCCGACTTCACAAATTCAAAGTCGTGGTTATGGTAGGCAAACTGAATACCTGCCGATTTAGTTGCTTCACCCGAACTAGTCAATAAGTTAGGTAGGGCCTTATAATGATCTGTGCTACGCTCATTTGGGAATAAGAAGGCACAAACCATGAACTCTGCGCCTACGTGGTGTAAATCTTCCACGGCCTTTTGCCATCCGTCCGACAAAGTGCCTTTGGATTTGATGGCGATACCTGAGGTATGGTGAGAGCTAACCACTTTTAAGCCCACGCGATCTAGGATGGTTTTAAAATCATGGGCAGTTTTGCCAAAGAAAGTACCATTGTATCCGTAGATTTCTAGGTTTTTATATCCTAGGCCGGCCAATTTCTCCAAGGAACCTTCCAGGTCTTTGGCTACGGCGTCACGGACAGTATATAATTGCACACCCAAAGGCCCTACATAAGGGTTGGCAGCAAGGCTGGAGTGAGCGTATAGACCCGAAACTCCTAAGGCTAAGCCTTTTAAAAATATTCTTCTTTCCATTGTATTAATGTGATAAAATAGATATCCACGAATTTAACTATTCGTAGAAATAAATGAAATGAATTGAGGGAATAAGTTTTTTTGGGGGGGGGGCGATATTTTGAATATTTATTATATTTAGATTCTAAACTAAACAGAATTGCCAAATTTAATATCTAGAAATGATTTTGAACCCGAAACTTTTATAGACTATTACTTTAAGAATAACTTAAATTTTTCATATCAATTTCCAATCAATAATCTAAAAATTTTCAAAGCAATTGACGACGATTATACATATTTAAAATTAACAGATGAGAAAAACGAATTACTTTCTGCAATTCGTTTAAAAGCAACAACTTTTTTTAAAACTGAGTTTTATTGTATTTCTAAGTCTAAATCCATTTTTGAAGGAAAAGGTTATGCTACAATTTTATATGAATATTGTTTCAATAACTTAGACCTTCCAATTATATCTGATAAATATCAGACTAAAAAAGGATCCTCAGATTTATGGTTGAAATTAATAAACAAAAATAGATCTTATAGGATTTATTTATATTATACTAAAACCAACAAATACGTAGAATTATCAAAAGGTTTCAACCAATATATGGTTTGGGGTCAAGATAAACCTAAATTTGACGAAAGTCCGATTAATTATGATAATCCAGGTTTTGAACCTTTTGATTTTAGTATTGATGAATTAGAAGATATAGACTCCATTTACCCAGGTCCTATTAATTTAGAATTAATTTCATTTACCAAAAATAAACAAATCAAAAATCGAATAAATGTACGAATTGTAGTAAAGAGGTGAGTACCACTCAACCAATCAAATATAAATAAACACTTCAACAAACTAATTAAGATCAATAACTAAAGAAATATCATCTAGCTGATTATCTTCTTGATATGCTAGATTGAATCATTCAATCTGACTATTTTGCTATGTAATCAGCAGAATAAATCTATTTAAAACCGTAATTTGTACGTACAATATACGTACATTTAGGAAAAAATGGAAAGAATGAAAAGCAGCGTAAAAGAGCAAAGTCGGTTTGATGCTAGACTTCCCAAAGAACAAAAGCAATTATTTGAAAAAGCCGCAACACTAGGTGGCTACAGAAACCTCAGTGATTTTGTATTTCAATCTGCACAAGAAAAAGCTCAAGAGATCATCCAGCAACAAGAATTGATTCTTGCCAGTGAAAAGGATGCTCAACTATTTTTTGATGCTTTAACGCATGCTAATGAACCCTCAGAAGGTTTGAAAAAGGCCTTGCAAGAATACCAACAATGGACAGCTAAGATTTAATCATGATTGAATTATTAGATTCCAAACATGAACGAGCAGACTTTGATTGCGGAAAAGACTTACTAAACAATTATGTTAAAACACAAGCCTCCCAAGATGTAAAAAGAAAACTAGCCGCATGTTTTGTACTGACTGAACCCTCCTCTAGCCCGATTCAAGGCTTCTATACACTTTCTAATTACAGTATTCCATTACATCATTTCCCCGAGTCCGTCCAAAAGAAACTACCTCCATCCTATTCCTCCATCCCTATTAGTCTCCTAGGAAGATTAGCTGTAGATAAAAAATTCCAAGGAAAAGGTTTAGGTAAAATCTTACTCATTGATGCCCTCAAAAGAAGTTTTAAAGCATCTCTTCAAATGGGGTCATTTGCCGTCGTAGTAGATCCCATCGATTCAGAAGCCCATGTTTTCTATGAACAATTTGGTTTTATTACATTACCTGATAGTGGCAAAATGTTCATTGCCATGAAAACGCTAAAGGAGTTATTCAAATAAGGACAAGCTTTATAATTTTTTCCAAAGGGACTATTAAAAGAGTTTTAATCCGACCAATTATCAACAAACTGTTTATTTTCCTAACAGCTAGATTTTGTCACTTTCAATGCTCAAATTCGAATTAATATAGATGATGTAAATGCTAGTAAGTTTTGATTCATCCTCTGAAAGTTCTAGTTCAATACATTGGAATATTCATTTTTGTAATAACTTTGTAATTACAAATTCATTCATATGAAAATCTCCATCATAGCTATTGGAAACTCAAAAGGCATACGTCTTTCAAAAACAATGCTCGAAAAATATCAAATAGAAGACAGCATTGAACTCATTTTACAGGAAGATTGCATTGTTTTAAAACCTATTCAAAAAGCTAGAAAAGGCTGGACTGAAGCATTCCAACAAATGAGTGAAAACCAAGAAGATCAATTACTGATACCCGATGTATTCGAAGATGAATCCTTAGAAGCATGGAAATAAAGCAATACCAAATCGTGCTTGTCAATCTGGACCCCACCCAAGGAAGTGAAATGAAAAAAACACGTCCCTGTGTTGTTATTTCTCCGAATGAGATGAATCAATATTTGCAGACTATCGTCATAGCACCCATGACCAGTCAAAGCAAAGCTTATCCCACCCGTGTCAAAATCAAGCACCAGGGTACTCCAGGCTGGATCGTATTGGATCAAATCCGCACCATTGATAGAAAGCGTATCATCAAAACAATGGAATTTCTAGAAGTCAATGAAATTGCCCAACTAAAAAAAATAGTACAGGAAACTTTTGTGGATTAAATCGCTTTACGATACTCCCACCAAAGCATGCTTATTACTAAAAAAATCGCGCAAAGGTCTTACTTGGCGACGGGAGATCGAGATGTTGACATCGTTGTTCAACTTAATAATTTTAGCTATTTTTAAATCAACAGACGATATATAGGTTGGATTAACTAAAGCCGATTTGGAAGGGCGAATAAATCCATAATCTTGCAATAGAGTTTCAAAGAATTTCAAAGTCCTACAAGAAAGAACCTTGCGACCATCTTTGAGAAAAATATTGGAATAATTTCCTTCGCCACGAATAAAAAGTATACAACTTGGGCAAACTTTAAAGGTTCCTAAATTTATTAACAACTTCTCGTCGCTAGAAACAGGCTTAACATTTTTCATAAATTGATGGAGATTAATCTAACACAGGGAACATTTACAATGTAAAGCTAGCCAATGTTCTTAAATAAAAATCCACAATTCACGTTATTTGTGTTATTAACGCTTCTAAATAACACGTAGGCCATTTTATTTTAACAATTATTTCACATTTCACAATCTGTTCAAACAGAAATTGTAGATTATTTCGCTCTAAACTTGATTTGTTTACTTGATAAAATAAACCCAAATACTAATTTACAGGTCAAGGAGCTTTGAGAAAATCCTTACCTTTAAGAAAAAAAAGAACATGAAATACAGACGTTTTGGCAAAACAAATTGGCAAATAAGTGAAGTGGGTTATGGTATGTGGGGCCTAGCTGGTTGGACTGGTTCCGACGATAATGAAGTTCAAAAATCCTTAGAATTATCTGTCGAATTAGGCTGTAATTTCTTCGATACAGCATGGGGCTATGGAGAAGGTTTATCTGAACAAATTTTGGGAGCGCTATTAAAAAAGCATGCCGACAAACAGTTATATGCTGCCACTAAAATTCCACCTAAAAACTTCATTTGGCCATCCAAATCACATTTTGAATTAAAGGATTGTTTCCCTGCTCAACACATCATTGAATACACTGAAAAAAGCTTGAAAAACTTGGGTGTGGAGCAAATTGATTTGCAACAATTCCATGTCTGGGAAGACGCTTGGGCGGACAATGATGACTGGAAAGAGGCTGTCCAAAAATTAACACAAGAGGGCAAAGTGAAACATTGGGGAATTTCGGTTAACCGTTGGGAACCCCATAATTGCCTTCGTTCATTAGAAACGAACTTGTTTTCTTCTGTTCAGGTGATATATAACATCTTTGACCAAAACCCAGAAGATCAATTGTTCCCGCTTTGTCAAAAATTAGACATCGGCGTCATCGCTCGTGTACCATTAGATGAAGGAAGCTTAACTGGCTTATTGGACTATACTACTACTTTCCCAGCCGACGATTGGCGTTCCACTTATTTCGTTCCAGAAAATTTAACCTCTAGTGTAGACCATGCAAATGCATTAAAGCCATTAGTTCCAGCGAACATGGACATGCCCGAGATGGCTCTACGCTTTATCTTGTCGAATCCAGATGTAGGGACGATTATTCCAGGAATGAGAAAAATCAAGCACGTGAAAAGTAACATTGGTACTTCTGACGGACAAGGTCTTGCACCAAACCTATTGGAAGAACTAAAACAACACCGTTGGGAAAGACAGCCTACCGAGTGGTCCCAATAGATTGATCAAAGAGCTCTTTTAATTGAGCTTCTTCCCTGAATCCCGATGTTTTTTGGAGCAATTTTCCACCTTGGAAAACCAAAAAGCTCGGGATTTCGTCTATTCCAAAAGATTGTAAAATGGCTTGGTTGCCATCTGCTTCCACTTTCAGTACCGTTACCTTACCTGAATAATCTTGTGTAAGCTTGTCAACAGTTGGCATCATTTTTAAACAAGGAGCGCACCATTTGGCATAAAAATCTACGACAACCGCCTTTTCACTTTGAATCTTCTTCGTAAAATCCGCTAGATCCCAGCCTTTGTCATGTGCTACATCAGGCACCCCTTCCAAAGGTTTCAATTTGGTTGTCCATTTCAAATACCCTCCCTTCAATTCAGTCACTTGAAATCCTTCTTTACGCATTAATTCAGCAGCTTGTGCAGAACGCCCTCCCGAAAGACAATAAATCAATACAGGCTTATCTTTGGACAATTTCTTGATTTGCTCAGCAAAATCGGCAGCACGAAAATCGATATTCAATGCCTTAGGCAAATGGCCTCCACCGAATTCTCCGGAGGTTCGTACATCCAACAAAATGGCAGTAGGGTTCTCTTGAATCTTTTTTTCAAAGACCTCAACTTCGGCAGTCTGGGCATAAGCCTGCCATGAAAAAAGAATAGAAAAGGCGAAAAGAGAAGAAAAAAGGAATTTAGCTTTCATTATTATTTCATTAATTATCAGCGATTTAAGCAGCTGACTTTCGGTAAATCAGTGATTTTATCTAAAAAATACGTTATTTTGCATGGCAATTTAATCAATTACAACGTAATCCATTTATTCACAATAATAATTATACGATGAGTGCAATACAGTACGTTCACGCAAGACAAATTTTAGATTCACGTGGAAATCCCACAATCGAGGTAGACATCAAGACAGAAGATGGCGCTTTCGGTCGTGCAGCCGTTCCTTCTGGAGCCTCAACAGGTATCCATGAAGCTGTGGAATTACGCGATGATGATAAATCTGTTTATGTAGGAAAAGGCGTTTTAAAAGCCGTAGAAAACGTAAACACAACTATCGCAGAGGAATTATGGGGCCTAGAGGTATCTGAGCAGAACATGATCGACCGTTTGATGATCGAATTAGACGGTACACATAACAAAGGTAAATTAGGAGCTAATGCTATTTTAGGTGTTTCAATGGCCGTTGCTAAAGCAGCAGCTCAAGAAGCCGGTCTTCCTCTTTACCGTTATATTGGTGGAGTAAACGCTAACACGCTTCCTGTACCTATGATGAACATCTTAAATGGTGGTTCACACGCAGACAATAGCATCGACTTCCAAGAGTTCATGGTAATGCCCGTTAAGGCAGAAAGTTTCTCACATGCATTACGTATGGGTACAGAGGTTTTCCATGCTTTGAAAGGAGTATTGAAAAGCAAAGGATATTCAACCAACGTAGGTGATGAAGGTGGTTTTGCACCAAACATCAAGTCGAACGAAGAGGCCATTGAAATTGTATTACAATCCATCGAAAAAGCAGGTTACAAACCAGGTGAGGAAATCTTCATCGCTATGGATGCAGCTTCTTCTGAATTCTTTGATGAGAAAACAGGATTGTATACCTTCAAAAAATCTGACGGAAAGCAATTGAACAACATGGAAATGGCTGCTTATTGGGAGACTTGGGTGAACAAATACCCAATCATTTCGATTGAAGATGGTATGGCGGAAGATGATTGGGCAGGTTGGGCTGAGCAAACTAAATTGATCGGTTCTAAATGTCAATTAGTTGGTGACGATTTATTTGTAACCAATGTGAAGCGTTTACAACAAGGTATTGAGCAAGGTGTCGCTAATGCTGTTTTGGTGAAAGTAAACCAAATCGGTTCATTAACTGAAACGATTGATACGGTAAACTTGGCGAAACGTAATTCATACAAAAACATCATGTCACACCGTTCAGGAGAGACAGAAGATGCAACTATTGCTGACTTGGCTGTAGCTTTAAATACAGGTCAAATCAAAACTGGTTCAGCTTCACGTTCTGACCGTATGGCTAAATACAACCAATTGCTTCGTATAGAGGAGGAATTGGGTGCTAACGCCTATTTCCCAGGTTTGAATTTCTAAGATCATGGATCGCGTTAAAGGGCTTTTTCTTGGAAAATATCGCTTCTACGTAATCTCGACTAGCATTATGCTCGTTTGGATGTTCTTTTTAGATACCAATGACCTTCGGGTACAATATCGACTTTGGAACGAACTTAGAGTGATGAAGAATGAGAAAGCTTTTTACCAACAAAAATTAAAAGAACTGGAAAAAGAGCGCCGTATGGTGGTTGGAAATCCAGCCTTGTTGGAAAAATATGCGCGTGAAAAATATTTAATGAAACGACCCAATGAAGATATTTTTGTCATCGTCGATGAGGAAAATAAACCCTTGGAACCCTAACAAAAAAGCTCCCATTTGAAGGGAGCTTTTTTTATGTCTTTTAATTTATCTCAACCTAAATTTCGTTGAATTTGATTATCAATTTCTTGGACAATAAGGTGAAATTTGAATCGTTTTCCACAACGCTGTCAAGGTTTGGAACCTTGCCAGCGTTAGGAAATTAAAACTTCAAATCCTTGCTGGAAATGGTTGATTTCTCTGCCGCATTTCCTTTCCACACACTCCATGGTTCTGTTCTTTGTTTCATGACAGTTGCTCCCATGCTAACAAAGGTTCCTTCTCCAATCACGGAGCTGTCGCGGATAGTCGCATTAACCCCAAAGAAACAATAGTCGTTCACTTGGCAATTACCAGAAAGCACTACTTGTGATGTAAAAAAAACGTGGTTACCAATCCGACTATGATGACCAATGTGATTCCCAGACCATAAGACACAGTTGTTACCAATCTGCACATAAGGCTGTATGGTATTATCCTCTAAAATAAAGCAGTTTTCTCCAATTTTATCCGTCAAAACGGTGGCATGAGAACTGATATATGAAATGTACTTATAGCCTTTCTCTAAACCTTGCTCATAAACCCTAGCCCGAACTTGGTTCATCCCAGTCGCCGTCATTGGTGCAAAAAACAAATAGTCCGAAGGAGGGAATTGTTGTTCCACCGTTTCAAATGGAACCAAAGGCAATCCATGAAACTCAGGCTCTTTGATATACTGTTCCTCCACAGTGAAACCAGCTACTTCATGTTCACTATCGTTCTGCAAATAATATAAAGCTAATTCCGCTGACTGTGTATTTCCAAAAATGATAACCTTTCCCATATATTCAATCGATCCAATGATACAAACACAAAACGTAAATGTGACAGAAAATATTTAAAATAAAGCTCCTCCTGTCATTTCTTTAGGTTGTTCTACCCCCATTAACTTTAAGATGGTGGGTGCAATATCTCCTAATTTACCGTTCGACAAGGTTGGATGATCATGGGCATCTACTAAAATACATGGTACTAAATTGGTGGAGTGAGCCGTATTAGGTGATCCATCTTCATTAATCATAACATCTGCATTACCATGGTCAGCAATAATAATGAAGCTATATCCATGAGCTAAACCAGCTTTCACTACTGCCTCCGCACATTGGTCTACAGTTTCTACCGCTTTTACTACAGCTGGGAAAACTCCTGTATGACCGACCATATCAGGATTAGCAAAATTCAAACACACAAAATCCACTTCTTCTTTCTCCAATTCTGGTATCAAAGCATCACGTAAATCCGCAGCAGACATTTCGGGCTGTAAGTCATAAGTCGCCACCTTGGGAGAACTTCTTAAGATATTTGTTTGACCCACAAAAGGTGTCTCGCGACCTCCTGAAAAGAAGAAGGTTACGTGCGGATACTTTTCGGTTTCTGCGATACGAATCTGCTTTTTACCAGCTCCTTCTAACACCTCACCCAAAGTCATTGGTAGGTTAGAATCATTGAATATAACATGTACGTTATTAAACTCTTTGTCGTACTCTGTCATCGTCAAATAATACAAATTCAAGCGGTGCATGTTTTCCTCATGGAAATCCTTCTGCGTCAAAGCTTGAGTTATTTCTCGTCCACGGTCAGTGCGGAAATTGAAACAAATAACCACATCTCCTTCCGCTATTTTAGCTAATGGCGTTCCATTGGCATCTGTTGCAATAATGGGCTTAATAAATTCATCCGTTACATCAGCCGCATAACTATCCTTAATGGACTGAATCACATCATGTGTCAAATGACCTTCTGCATCCACCATGGCATGGTAAGCCAATGCCACACGCTCCCAACGGTTATCGCGATCCATAGCAAAATAACGGCCAGTCACCGAAGCAACATGAGCACCCGTTTTATCGCAATGTTGAACTAAATCCGTCATGAACTTCAAGCCAGATTTGGGGTCTGTATCGCGTCCATCAGTAAATGCATGAACAAAAACCTTTGGCAATTGCGCCTCTTGTGCCGTGCTCAACAATGATTTTAAATGCTCAATATGGGCATGAACACCGCCATCAGATACAAGACCCATGAAATGTACTGCCTTGCCTTCTTTTTTGGCATAGTCAAAAGCTTTCGCTAATTCAGGCTCTTGCCCTAGCGTATTTTCCGTCACTGCCTTATTAATCCTTACCAGATTTTGGTAGACAATACGACCAGCCCCTAAATTCATGTGGCCTACTTCTGAGTTTCCCATTTGACCCTCTGGAAGACCAACAGCTAAACCAGATGCCTCTAATTTGGAATGAGGGTATTGGGTATATAAGGAATTAACAAAGGGGGTATTGGCTGCATCAATAGCCGAAACCTTTGGGTTGGTAGCAATGCCCCAACCATCTAATATCATCAGTACAACTTTCTTATTCACGGTATTACATTTATTTCCTATAAAATTAGCCAAATTCAGGGAAAATATTGGCTATTCTTCTTCGAGAACTTTTGATAAATGAACAATATCTGCCACTTCTATGGCGCTTTTGTCATAACCTTGAATTGTAACAGCAATCATAGCTTGTCCTAGCTCCTTCAAGGTACATACCATGTTCGGTGCTGCCCAACGCAAAAATGGGTACATCCAATTGATGTATTTATAAAACGGTAAAGCATGTTGCAAACCTGGCGTAGGATGTATCATCCCTGGTCGAAAGGCAAAAGCAGCCTTAAAATTCAATTTTCTAAGGTCATTTTCTGTCTTTCCTTTGACCCTCGCCCACATCAAAGTCCCCTTTTCCGTTTCATCCGTACTTTTGCCCGAAACATATACAAAGGTTAGTTGCGGATTATTTTTTTCTAAAGATTTGGCAAAGCCTAATGTCAAGTCGTATGTCAACTTAGTATATGCTGCTTCATTTTTACCAATAGACGTTACTCCTAAGCAGAAATAACAGGCATCATAGCCCTTGACTTGCTCTACTAGATCACCCGTTTGAAAAAAATCATTCAAAATAATCTCTTTTAATTTGGGATGAGATTTACCTGAAGGGCGGCGACTAATGACCAATACTTCTTCCACATGAGGTGAAAGTAGACATTCGTGCATGACACCCTCTCCCACCATACCGGTAACCCCCGTTACGATTACTTTGATTTTTGAATTTTTCATGGTAGAATTGAATTATGATAATCGAGTTTAAATTTAAATGAACACATGAACAATCGTCGCGAATTTTTACAACAATCTGGACTTTTAGCTGCTGGTTCGGCACTAACAGGTTCTGCAGCTACTCCTTCTATGAACTTCATCCATCACGTATTGTTTTGGGCTAAAAACCCAAACAACGAGGTCGAAAAAACCCAACTGTTTAATGCCCTCAAATCTCTTGGAGGCCTTCCTATGATTCAAACTGCCCATGTTGGCAAACCCATCATTACGGATTTCGATAAATCTGTCACCGAGGGAAGTTATACTTTTTCGGTGGTATTGACTTTTGCTGATGCTGAAAAAGAAAAAGAATATTTATACCATCCTTTGCACAAGAAGTTCATTGATGACAACAAACACCTTTGGGGGAAAGTTCAAGTAATTGACTCTCAAGCTATTTAATTTGACCTATAACCTATCAAACTATGAATAATAATCGAAGAGATTTCCTCAAATTGAGTGGATTAGCCGCATTAGGCGGGTCTGCCAAATGGGAAATCAAAGACTTAGCTACCAGCATGCGAGTAGAGCAAGGCAAACAAGCTTTTAACATGTCGGGCTACGCTGCCCCTAAAATTGAAACAGTCCGCATCGGATTTATTGGTCTAGGAAACCGCGGTTCAGGAGCTATCACACGCGTTAATCGCATAGATGGAGTGAAGACTGTCGCTGTTTGTGATATTCGCAAAGAAAGAACAGACGCCGCCCTCAATGCCCTAGGTAAAATGGGTATTCAACCCATCGTGTATACCGAAAAAGAGGAAGCATGGAAAGCCATGTGCGACCGTCCTGATATCGATTTAATCTACATTGCTACTCCTTGGCATTTACATACTCCTATGGCCGTTTATGCCATGAAACAAGGAAAACATGTGGCCGTAGAAGTGCCGGCAGCCACTACCTTAGAAGAATGCTGGCAATTAGTGGAGACTTCAGAGAAGACCAAAAAGCATTGTATGATGCTGGAAAACTGTTGCTATGACTTCTTTGAATTATTGACGCTCAACATGGCTCGTCAAGGTTATTTCGGAGAAATTATTCATGCAGAAGGAGCCTATTTACATGATTTATTAGATCATAATTTTACCCAAAGTACCTATTACCAAAGCTGGCGTTTGAAAGAAAACCTACGCGATGGTAATTTATATCCGACACATGGTTTAGGACCAATTTGTCAATTATTAGATATCAATAGAGGGGATCAAATGGATTATTTGGTATCTACTTCGACCCATGATTTTTCCATGCACGCACGTGCGGTGGAATTGGCAGCGAAAGATCCTTTCTACCAACAGTTTACCAATAAGAGTTTCCGTGGAAACATGAATACCACCACCATCCGCACCTTAAAAGGTAAAACGATGATGGTACAACATGACGTTTCTACTCCACGCCCATATTCCCGCATTCACTTATTGAGTGGGACCAAAGGCATGGCAGTAAAATATCCAGATGCTAAAATTTCGGATCATCACCACAACTGGATTTCGGCAGCAGATATGGCTGAATTGGAGAAAAAATATGCTCCCCCCATTGTAGCCAAGATTGGTGAATTAGCCAAGCAAATTGGAGGACATGGTGGAATGGACTTTATGATGGATTGGCGCTTGATTGATTGCTTGCGCAATGGATTACCTTTGGATCAAAATGTCTACGATGCAGCTTCTTGGAGTGCAATAGGACCATTGAGTGAAATGTCCGTTAAAAACCGATCTCGCTCCATGAATGTCCCTGATTTTACACGAGGCAGTTGGAAGTCCAATACACCCGTTGACATCACCTTAGCTCAAGGAGGAACGACTGGAGTAAAAGCACAGAAATAGGGTTTCTATTTCTTTTTTCCCCAGAACTTCTTGCCTCCCTTTTTGGGACCAGAAAAATTTCGCCCCTTATCGCCGGCCTTTTGTAAGGCTGGCTCATAAGCGGGGCCAGCTCCAAATTCTTCCGGAATGGGTGATTTAGTGACTTCTTTTTCTAGTAGTTTTTCAATAGTAGCAAATTTCCGCTGTTCAGCAGGGCTGATAAGTGTATAAGCTGTACCTTGACTTTCTGCTCTAGCGGTACGACCAATGCGGTGGATGTAATCTTCTCCATCGTTGGGCACATCGTAATTGATGACTAATTCGATTTCGTCGATATCAATACCCCGACTTAAAATATCAGTAGCCACCAAAATAGTCGTCTTTTTATTTCTAAAATCTTGTAATACCTGCTCACGAACATCCTGTTCCAAGTCTGAGTGAATTTCTTCTACTTTAAATTTGGCTCTTTTTAAATCCGTAGTCAACGTTTTCACATTTTGCTTTCGAGAACAAAATATAATCACCCGACTATAGTCCTTCAAACGAAGTAAATGCTTGATTAAAGGGGATTTTTGTTCTTCAAATACGACAAAAGCCTCTTGAACAATTTGCTCAGGGGGTTTCGAAACTGCAATATTAATTTCAACAGGATTCTTCAATAGTTTTCTAGCCAATTCTCGCATTTTATGCGGCATAGTAGCTGAAAATAAGAGATTTTGACGCTCTGGACTTAAAAAAGACGTGATTTTGATTAAATCATCTTGGAATCCCATATCCAGCATTCGGTCTGCTTCATCCAGCACGAGGTATTTTACCTCTTTGAGATTGACATAACCCATATTTAAGTGGGCAATCATTCTGCCAGGAGTACAAACAACAATATCACAACCACTGGTTAATGCAGTCTTTTCTGTTGTAAAAGATTGACCATCTCCACCACCATATACGGCAATGCAAGATACATTGGTAAAATACCCTAGACCTTCCATGTTATCCGCAATTTGTATTGCCAATTCACGGGTAGGAACGATAATTAAAGCATTGATTTTGTTTTCAACATGTGGTTCTGTGATAATTTTATTCACAATAGGCAGCAAAAATGCGGCCGTTTTACCTGTACCAGTTTGTGCTGAAGCAATAATATCTCGCCCTTCCAAAATCGGTTTAATAACTTGCGATTGAACGGGGGTAGCGGTCTTGTAGCCCATGGAATCAATTCCTGCTAAAAGGCTGTCGGCCAGACCTAATTCTTTAAATGTCAAAATAGAATAATTAAAATGATGCCGCTTCCTAAGATGGAATTGGAAAGGCAAATTTACGCCTTAAATCTCACATTTCTTTCTTTTTAAGAAAGCAGACCCTACAGACTAGGCTTTGACCTGCCTTTTGGCTAAGAAATACATCCCAAGCCCGGAAAAAATCAATAATATGACACTAGCTCCATCTTGCCAAGAAAAAGATTCCGGATGATGCAACAGGTATTCCCAACTCTTAGCTTGAGTCCCTGTCCAAACAGCCAGCGCTGTACGGGGTAACATGCCAATCATGCCTGCCAAACAAAAATCCAAGAAACTAACGCCTAAAAAGGACATCATGGCATTCGTGATGGCAAAAGGAAATATGGGCGACAGTCGGGCCAGAAAAACCCAAGAAAATGATTGTGCCTGAACATTGGACAAAAACTGAGCTCCTTTTTTCGTGCGTTTAATCCAACGAATCATCGCTTGACCTTTCCAGAGTTTAGCCATGCCAAAACCCAAGATGGAAGCTAAGCTATAGGCAACAATCAATGGCCAAATACCTTGAAAGCCCCAAATATAACCCACAAACAAAGCCAGAAAGGTCGTGGGACATAGCGCTAAACCCATCACAAATACCGTGGCAACCCAAAAAAACACTTGCTGGCTAAAACTCAAATGTAGAAAAAAGCTCGGATTGGAAACGGCCAAATAACCCAAAGCAAGACTTGAAATAAAGGGTAGTAAACCCATCCACAGCAAGTAAGCAATTTCAAAAAAGAGTTTTTTCCGGAAGCGCATGTGGAGAGTGATAGAACATCAAAGATAGGGGAATTTCATAATCCAGCCTATTTGCCTACCTTTGCAAGGCTATTTACCCAGAAAGAAAGCCCATGGAAATTGCCATCGTTAAATACAATGCAGGGAATGTTGCCTCCGTGATGTACGCACTCGATCGAATTGGAGTGCCATATACTTGGACAGACGATGAGTCCGTGCTACGTCAGGCAGATAAAATAATCTTTCCTGGAGTGGGTGAGGCCAGTACAGCGATGGCTCATTTGAAAGAAAAAGGACTTGACCTGCTTATCCCTCAATTAAAGCAACCTGTTTTGGCCACCTGCATTGGTATGCAATTGCTATGTAAGCATTCAGAAGAAAATGATACTACCTGCATGGGTGTATTTGATGTGGAAGTTAAACGCTTTCAATCCAATGAGTTAAAAATCCCGCATGTTGGATGGAATTCCATCCAAGCAAATCAAGATAATCCTTTGATGGAAGGCCTAAAAAAAGAAGAGTTTGTCTACTTTGTACACTCCTTTTATGTGCCGGTAAATCCTTTGACAACGGCCGTTTGTGACTATGTACAGCCGTTTTCTGCCATGCTTCATCAAGACAATTTTTATGCTGCCCAATTCCACGCAGAAATCAGTGGAATGGCTGGCCAACGAATTATTGAAAATTTTCTCGCTTTATAAATGATGTTCCAACTTATTCCAGCCATTGATTTAATAGGAGGCCAATGTGTACGCTTGACACAGGGTGATTATGCCCAGAAAAAAGTATACCATTCCGACCCTTTGGAGATTGCGAAAGAATTTGAGGGAGCCGGAATCCAGCGATTGCATTTGGTGGATTTAGACGGAGCAAAAGCCAAAAAAATCGTCAATGCGCATGTATTGGAAAGAATTGCGCATGGAACCAATCTACACATAGATTTTGGAGGAGGAGTACAGTCCGACGAAATGATTGATATCGCATTTTCTGCCGGAGCCAAACAAATTACCGCAGGAAGTATTGCCGTTCGACAACCCGAATTAGTCAGAGCTTGGTTAAAAAAATATGGTGCAGATAAAATCATTTTAGGAGCTGATGCCCATAACGAGCAAATTGCTGTGTCGGGCTGGCAGGAAAATTCCAACATCTCCATTTATGATTTCTTGAAAGATTATTGTGCCTCTGGAGTCAAATATGTGATTTCGACCGATGTGGCCAAAGATGGACTTTTACAAGGACCGAGTTTTGATTTATACGAAAAAATTCAAGCACAAGAACCAGAATTGCAACTTATTGCGAGTGGTGGCGTGGCTTGTTTAGATGATTTATACCGACTGCGCGACATGAACATTTTTGGCGTGATTGTTGGAAAAGCCTTTTATGAAGGACGAATTAGTTTAGCTGAATTAGCCACCTTTGCCAAAGAATCTGCATGTTAACCAAAAGAATCATTCCTTGCTTGGACATCAAAGATGGGAGAACCGTTAAGGGGACCAACTTTGTGGATTTACGTGATGCGGGAGATCCCGTAGAATTGGGAGCCTTATATGCACAAGAAGGGGCTGATGAATTGGTGTTTTTGGATATCACGGCTACGGTAGACGACCGAAAAACCTTAGTTAATTTGGTTCGAGAAGTTGCTAGACATGTCAATATCCCATTCACCGTAGGAGGAGGAATATCTTCTATTCAAGATGTTTCAGCCTTGTTAAATGCAGGAGCTGATAAAGTATCCATCAATTCTTCAGCGGTTAGAAATCCGGATTTAATAGATGAATTAGCCTTACAATTTGGATCACAATGCATTATTGCGGCCATTGATACCCGTTGGATAGACGGAACAGATTGGGTACATACCCATGGAGGAAGAAAAATTACGGAAATTCAAACCATTCCTTGGGCCAAAGAAGTAGAAAATAGAGGAGCAGGGGAAATCCTATTGACCAGCATGGATGCAGATGGCACCAAAGCTGGTTTTGCCAATGCCTTAACATCCACTATTTCATCAAATTCTTCCATACCCATCATTGCCTCAGGCGGAGCGGGTAGCATGGAGCATTTTTATGAAGTATTTACCGAAGGAAAAGCCGATGCTGGCTTAGCGGCTAGTATTTTTCACTTCAAAGAAATAGCCATTTTAGATTTAAAGAATTACCTAGCCAGCAAAGGAATTCCGATGCGTATTTAATAAATTCACAAGAATTTTTGATAAAATGAACTCAAGCCCCGATTTTTCTAAAGGATTACTACCTGCTGTTATTCAGGATGCCTCGACATTGCAAGTATTAATGCTTGGATATATGAACGAGGAAGCCTATTTAAAAACACAGGCCGAGAATATTGTTACTTTTTATTCCCGCTCAAAGGAGCGTTTATGGACAAAAGGTGAAACTTCTGGCAATTTCTTTCATGTCAAAAACATCTTATTGGATTGCGACCAAGATACCTTGTTAATCCAAGTAGATCCCGTTGGACCGGCTTGCCATACTGGTGCAGATACCTGCTTCAATACCTCCAATCAAGACAATGCCGCTTGGTTGGATTATTTAAAACACATCATTCGTTCAAGAAAAGGTGCTTCTGCAGACACGTCCTATACTGCATCTCTATTCCAAAAAGGCACAAATAAAGTCGCGCAAAAAGTAGGTGAAGAAGCGGTGGAATTGGTGATTGAAGCCATGTCTGATAATGATGAACTATTCAAAGGAGAAGCCGCCGATTTAGTTTTTCACTTATTGGTATTGCTTGAAGACCGGGGAATTGGATTAGAAGAAATTGTCAAATTATTGCAACAAAGACACGCCAAATAACATGATTGGATTCATCATTCGTTACATCATCATAGCAGGAGTGATATTAATCATTCCTCGGTATTTAAAAGGGATAGTGGTGGAGGGATTCACTACGGCACTGCTCGTGGCATTGGTCATGGGATTCCTAAACTCCTTTGTTAAGCCCTTCCTACACATCATCAGTTTCCCTATCACCTTCATGACATTGGGTTTATTTTCCTTGGTGATTAATGTGGCAATAGTCTACTTAACGGAACTTTATGTTCCTGGATTTCAGGTGAGCGGTTTTGTGGCTCCTTTGATCTTCAGCCTTCTGGTAAGTTTCGCGAGTACCGTGGTGGGTTGGTTCACCAAATAATCAAGGCAAACCGTTTTGAAAGGTGATTTCTGTAGCCAATCCTATGGCACTGAATCGGAAAGCCATGCAATAAGCTTGTGAAGGATTGATGATTTTATCACAATGTGGCCCTTTTTCTAAGAAATACACGTAGTATTCTTGATTTCGATCTGCCAACTGTTGGATATCGGGTTTGCCTAATATATCCTCAATGTCGTTGGAGCTCACTCCTTTTAAATTTTCTTTATGTGACTTTAGCCAGGCGACTTGTGACATTCTAATTCCTTGACAGCCAGCTTCATCTTGTACAAATTTTTCTACGTCAAAACCCCTTAAATCGGGCTGTTTGGTACAGGATGTCGATAACCCCAAAAGTACTAAAAAGCTGAAATAACGAAATGATGAAGACATAGGGCTCGATTTGAAAAACCAAAAATACAGAAAGGAATCCCGAGGAGAAAGCTATAGGGAATAATTTCATGGATTTAGGCAAATTGTTGGTAAATTCAAATCAAATTCTAGTGATGCGCGTACTACTTTGTCCCGATAAATTTAAAGATTCCCTTACCGCTGCCGAAGTCTGTGATGCTTTAGCCCAAGGGATTAAAAAGTCCCATCCGGAGGCTGTCATACAATCATTGCCCTTGGCTGATGGAGGGGAAGGTACCTTGGATGTTATTCGAGGAATATTCGGGGGAGATTGGGTGAAGGTATTGGTAAAAGACCCCCTTTTTAGGCCGAAAGAAGCCCCCTATTTATGGATAAAGGAAGATCGACATGCCTTCATCGAAATGTCGCGAGCATCTGGAATCGAATTACTTACAAATGAGGAGCGAAATCCGGCATTAACGAGCACTTTTGGTACGGGTGAACTCATTCTAGATGCCTTAAATCAAGGAGCAAAACGAATCACATTAACGGTTGGTGGATCTGCTACCAATGATGCTGGAATGGGAATGGCAGCAGCTTTGGGCTTTCGTTTCTTAGATGAACAAGGCTATGAATTAGCGGCCAAAGGTGAAAATTTGGCACATATCCGTCAAATCATTCCTAGTCCAATAGAAGCGAAACTAAGGGAAATCCAGTTTCAAGTTGCCACCGATGTACGCAATGTGCTGCATGGGCCACAGGGTGCTGCCCATGTTTTTGCCAAACAAAAAGGAGCAGATGACGAAATGATTAGACAATTAGATAATGGCTTAATTAATATATCGACATTCTTCCCCAATATAGAAATTTCCCAAAGCCCCGGAGCAGGAGCAGCAGGTGGATTAGGGGCCGGAGCGATGTTCTTCCTCCAAGCTAGCATACATTTGGCTTCAGAATGGATATTGGATTTAGTTTCATTCGATCAGCATGCTACACAAGCCGACGTCATCATCAGTGGTGAGGGAAAAATCGATGTACAATCTTGGGAAGGTAAATTAATCTCAACAGTCATTCAACACAGCCAAGCACTTCAAAAACCCATTTTACTGGTTTGTGGGGGACTACAAGATGTAAACAAAATACCTACATCCATGCAGCATATTCCGGTTTATCCCATTTTGGTTCCACCGATGAGTTTAGAGGAGGCAATTAGCCAAGCGGCATCACATTTGAGAAGGATTGGGGAAAATATAATGCTATAATTGAACCAGTCGGTGTGCCGCTTCCAATAAAACCTCATCTGATTTGGCAAAGCAAAAGCGTAAGATGGTATCTCCGGGTGCTTTTTCATAAAATACCGAAATGGGAATGGAGGCTACTTTGATTTCTTTGGTCAGCCTTTCTGCCAAATCCACATCCTTTTCATCACTAATTTCTCGATAATCCATGCATTGGAAAAAACTCCCATGACTGGGTAATAATTTCCATTTACTACCCTCAAAAGCTGAGGCAAATAAATCCCGCTTTCTTTGGTAAAAATTCGAAAGACCTAAATAATGATCTGGTTCTTTTAAATAGTCCGACAAAGCATGCTGCAAAGGGGTGGCACTGGAAAAAGTCACCCATTGATGCAATTTTTGAAACTCTTTAGTTAAATATTCAGGAGCTAAACAATAGCCAATCTTCCAACCCGTAATGTGATAGGTTTTTCCAAAAGAGCCACAAACAAAACTCCGTTGACGTAACTCTGGATGGAGTAGTACCGAATAATGCTTTTTTCCATCAAAAACGATGTGTTCATACACCTCATCTGATATAATCAGGATATTAGTTCCCTTCACTATTTCGGCCAAAGCATCTAGATCATTCTCCGTCCAAATTGAGCCTGTAGGATTATGTGGACTATTCACCATGATAGCCCGGGTTTTAGGAGTAATGGAACGAGCTAACCCTTCCCAATCTATCTGAAAGCCATTTTGGGCATCCATGGATAAATGAATGGGGATTCCACCCGCCAATCGAACTGCTGGGTCATAGGCATCATAACTTGGGTCAAACATGATGACTTCATCTCCCGGGAACACACAACAATGAATGGCGCAGAACAAAGCCTCGGTAGCACCCGAAACAACTGTTACTTCTTTGTTAGCATCGATATCAATTCCATAAAAAAGACAGGTTTTATCGGCAATACTTTGCTTAAAAACGGGTACGCCAGCCATAGGAGCGTATTGATTATGGCCTTTGGAATAAAAAGCCAATAGAGCCTGAAGTTCCTCAGAACAATCAAACCCAGGAAAACCTTGAGACAAGTTCAAAGCCCCATGTTCAGCCGCTAAAGCCGACATTCTTGTAAAAATAGTGGTTTGAACTTGCGCTTGTTTGGAAGGAAAACGAATCATATTAATCCATCAAAGGTTCACCATCCAACCACACTTGTTGGACTTTTAAATCATCACTCATATGAATCAGGCAGGCCTTTTTTCCCACTTCAACGGTTCCTAAATCTTGTTCTAAATTAACTACTTGAGCTGGATAAAGTGTGGCCATACGAATCGCTTCTTCCACATCCATTCCTACCTGATGAACACAATTTTGAATAGCCTGTTCCATGGTCAAGGCAGAGCCTGAAAGGGTCCCCGACTCATTCGTAAATTTGCCGTCTTTTTTCTCAAATAAATACGGTCCAGAAACATCGTGGGTTACAGCATCCGTAATCAGAAATAAGTGTTGTTTCTTCAATTCTTTGGCCAATTTCACGGATCGAAAATCACAATGAAGTCCATCCACAATGATACTAGTCCAGGCTTCACTCGAAAAGCTTGCTCCCACTAAACCAAGTGCCCTACTTTGCCATTGAGACATGGCATTAAATAGATGCGTAATCCGATTTGCGCCTTTGGCTAAAGCCTGATTAGCTTGGTCAATAGTCGCATCAGAATGCCCTAAAGACACCATAATGGGGCTTTTGATAATACAATCTAATTCCTCCTCAGAGAACATTTCAGGAGCTATGGTCATATAAATGGGCAAATCACCTGCCCGTTGTACAATTTCTTGAATGTACTCCACACTAGGCTTTTGGACATACTCCTCTTTATGAGCACCCTTACGAATAGGATTAAAAAATGGCCCTTCCAAATGCAAGCCAATCAATCCATTCCCTCCATGTGCTAAATACGATTGACACGAGGAAATAGCCTTCCACATGGTTTCCTTAGGAGAACAGTTTAAGGTAATCTGAAAATGAGTTGTCCCCGTTTTATGATGTTCTTCAAAGGTCTTGGCTATGGATGCTTCCGTTGGATGGTTAGAAAACAAAAGTTCTCCACCCCCATACACCTGTAAATCAATAAATCCAGCACAAATAAAACCGCTTCCTTGAAGGTCTCCTTCTACTGATTTTATTTCCTGAATCCGGCCTTGTTGAATATGGATTTGTTGATCTACCAACCACTCATAGCCTGTAAAAACTCGTTTTGCTAAAATAACCATTGATTTAATTTAATAACCTGCAGCTTGTCCATCTTTTCTAGATTCTGACGCGCCAAAATACACTTTTCTTATCGGATCCCAACGAATGGCTTGGTAACCCCCATAGATTCCATTCATAAAACCAACTTGATGTCCTTTTTGTAACAATTCCCGAATAACCTCATAAGGATATCCGCTTTCCAAAGTAATGGTTCCTCCTGTCAATTCCATCGCTTCTCCAGTAGGTTCAGAAGAACCTTCGTGGTTTAATCTGGGAGCATCTCCTGCTTCTTGGATATTCATACCAAAGTCGACCACATTCATCACAATTTGTACGTGACCCATAGGCTGAAAAGCTCCACCCATGACACCAAAGCTTAAGAAAGGCTGTCCATCTTTAGTGACAAAGGCAGGAATGATGGTATGAAAAGGACGTTTCCCTGGGGCAAAAGTATTGTTTTCTCCCTCATTTAAGCTGTACATTTCCCCACGGTCTTGAAACATAAAACCTAAACCATCGGGCATCATGCCTGAACCAAATCCTCGGTAATTACTTTGAATCAGAGAAACCATATTTCCATCCTTGTCGGCGATGGTCAAATAAATCGTGTCCCCATCTTTCAAGGCTGGATTTCCTGCATCATAATGCTTAGCGGCACGGTTTGCTTGAATCAATTTTCTACGCTCTGCCGCATAAGATTTTGAGATTAAATTAGCCACGGGTATTTTGGCAAATTCAGGGTCTGCATAATATTTCGCCCGATCTTCAAAAACCAATTTCTTGGCTTCGGTAAACAAGTGAATATGTTCTGCGCTACCATGCTTGATTTTTGAGAAATCATAGCCTTCCAAAATATTCAACATTTGTAAAGCAGCTATACCTTGTCCGTTAGGAGGTAATTCCCAAACATCATATCCTCGATAATTGATCGACACAGGGTCAATCCAAGTAGAAGTATGGGTAGCTAAATCTTCATAGCTAAGAAATCCTCCATTTTTCTTCATGAAAGCATCCATGGTTCTTGCCATATCACCTTTGTAAAAGGCATCTCGACCTTCCTTTCCAATTCGCTCTAAGGTATTGGCTAAGTTAGGGTTTTTGAATACATCACCTAGGACAGGCGCTTTGCCATTGGGATAGTAATGCTGTGCGACATTAGGAAAGCGTCCATAGTTTGCATCTACGCGCTGCAAGGCTGAAGCCAACTCCCCATGAACGGGGAAGCCATTTCTAGCGTATGATACTGCTTTTTCCAATACCTTGGACATGGGCATTGAGCCAAATTTTTTATGAAGTTCAAACCAGGCATCCACGCAGCCCGGTACACTCACTGGAAGAGGACCCACACTTGGAATATGTTTCAAGCCACGCTTTTTCAATTCGGCTAAGGTCAAGGATTTTGGCGATCTGCCAGAACCATTCAATCCATATAGTTTTTTTGTTTTGGCATCCCAAACAATGGCAAATAAGTCACCTCCAATTCCGTTAACGTGAGGTTCTACGACACCTTCCATGGCATTGGCTGCAATGGCGGCATCAATGGCGTTTCCTCCGGCTTTTAATACATCTAAAGCCGCTTGTGTGGATAAGGGATGTGAAGTAGCTGCCATACCGTTTTGAGCGATTACTTCAGAACGAGTCGCCCATAATTTACCATATGGCCGATCTTGGGCCAGCATACTTAAGGGAAATAAAAGGAATAATAGTAGTTTTTTCATGATGAAAGCGTTTTTAAGTCTTTCAATTTAATGAGATTAATTTGATTATTTATGTGGGTGTATCTAGCCTTAACGCTGTCAAGGTTCAAAACCTTGACAGCGTTGCGTTTTAACGATTGAAAATTCAAATATATTGTCCAAGAAATTGATAATAAAATAGGTATCATTGGCCCATTTACACGAGGAGGAATGCGTCTAAAATTCACCTATAAAAGAAACAAAAAGACCTCGAACAATGTCCGAGGTCTTTCTATTAATCCCCAAAATAGTTGTTTACAATAAATAGTTTTACGCTGTTTTACGGAATTTTTGTTTGATACGTTCCGACAAGAAATACATACATGGTACGATAATCAATGTTAATGCCGTGGAGAAAGTCAAACCGAAAATAATAGTCCAAGCTAAAATTCCCCAGAATACAGCTGAATCCGATCCAAAGAATATATGAGGATTCAATTCCGTAAACATCGCAGCAAAGTCGATACTTAAACCTAAGGCCAAAGGTATCAAACCTAAAACCGCAGCTGATGCTGTCAATAATACCGGAGTTAAACGAATTCCTCCTCCTTCAATGATGGCTTCTTTCAAATCATATCCTCGTTTAAATCGTAATTCCTCGATAAACTCAATCAAAAGAATACCGTTTTTCACAACGATACCTGCTAAGGCTATCACACCAACTCCCGACATCAATACAGAGAAAGTCATACCAAAAGCTAAGAACCCTAAAATAACCCCTACTAAGGAAAGTAAAATAGTAGCGAAAATAATAAGTGGTTTCACTGCTGAGTTAAATTGAGTCACCAAGATTAAGTAAATCAAAATCAAGGCAGAGATAAAGGCAATTCCTAAGAATGCACCTGTTTCTTGCTGTTGCTCTTGCTCCCCTCCCATTGTAATCTTATAGCCTTGAGGTAATTCCATGGTTTCAAATAAACCGTTTAATTCAGCCACAATCTCATTGGCATTGTAACCTTCAATCACATCTGAACCCAAGGTTACTACTCGCTCTTGGTTTTTACGATTGATCTGACTAAACGAAGAAGCATAACGAATATCCGCTACCGAGCTCAAAGGTACTTGGCGCAACAATCCTCCAGAATTCATATCACGGTAAGTGATGTTCATGGAAAGTAATTTTTCAATTTGATTTCTCGAGTTCCCTTTCAATCGCAATTGAATAGGGTACTCATCTTTCACATCACGGTATTTAGAAATTTCAACACCGAACAAAGCTCCACGGATAGCCAAAGCCACTTGAGCAGATGAAATCCCCTCCCTACTAGCTTTCTCGCGGTTCACATCCACAATAATTTCAGGCTTATTGGTTACCAAATCCGACTTCAATTCCTGGATACCTTGGATACCTGCTTTTTGAATCGTATTCAGCACTTTTTTCTCTAAATCCAACAATACCCCAAAGTCATCACCGGAAATCTCAATGGAAATAGGCTTACCAGTAGGAGGACCATTTCTTTCACGCTCAATCGCCATTTCCACTCCAGGAATTGGATTTGTCTTGAACGAGTTTTGAAGTTTGGTCAATAAATCTTGTGTCGACAAGCCCCCGCGCATTTGAACTTTCTCAAACGCGATCGTCACTTTACTTTTATGAGGAGTAGCACTACGATCTGGATTCATTGGGTCTCCCGCATTTTTACCCACATTGGAAATCACGGAATTGACGATTTTCATCGCTTGCTCTTTCTTCAAAAAAGTAAATACACGTCCTTCGATGACTTTGGTCATGGAATCTGTCACTACAGCATCCGTCCCAATCGGCATTTTTGCATAGATATAGACATAATCTGGGTCACCAGAAGGGAAGAAAATCACCTTTGGTTTCACGATACTAAATAACATGAAGGAGAATACCAACAGACCGAAAGAGGCTAATACAGCATAAATTGGCCTAGACCCTTCCAAGACCCAAGAAATTATTCGACGGTACGCATTTTTGAAGGCAGGAAGTGTTTTTTCCTGAAATGGCACAATCCATTTCGGTGTTACTACAAAGTGATTGAATACATAAATAATTACTGCAAATAAGAAGAAATTCCCAAATCCAAAATGGCCCAATTGGAAGCCTAAAACATAGCCCCCTAGTGTAAGACTCAGTAGGATAAATACTGTCTTGCGGATGTCCGAAAATTTAGGATTCTTCACATCATTCATCTCTTCATCATGACGCTTCATGAATGACATGGCAAATACAGGATTCATCACATAGGCCACAAATAAGGAAGCAAACAAGGTAATGATCAACGTAATCGGCAAGAATTTCATGAATTCACCCACAATACCCGGCCAGAATAATAATGGCAAGAAAGGTGAAATCGTGGTTAATGTTCCCGATAATACTGGTACAAAAACTTCAGAAGCTGCCAATTTTACCGCCTCCACAATGCTCAATTTTTTGAAATTATTGAACAAACGGTGAGCATTCTCAATCACCACAATGGCATCATCCACTACAATACCTAAGCTCAATAAGAAAGCAAAAAGCACAATGGTATTCAGGGTGAAATCAAAGCCCGGCATGAACAAGAATGTCAATAAGGCAGATAATGGTACTGATAATCCCACAAAAGCAGCATCACGCACACCCATAAAGAACATCAATACGATTACGACGAAAACGAAACCCAAGATTACCGTATTGATCAAATCCGCAATATCTCCACGAGTTCTTTCAGACTGATCTGCCGTAATAGAGACGGTTAAACCACTAGGAAAACGTGTTTCTTTATACTCTTCAATGGTTGTTTCAATACGATCAGCAGCATCAATTAAGTTAGCTCCAGCCCGTTTGATCACGTTTAAGGTAATTACTGACTTATTATTTAAACGTGCAAAATCTTGCTTCTCTTCAAAACTATCTTGTACATCAGCTACATCTTTTAAACGAACGACAGCACCAGTACTTGAACGAATGATGATGTTGGACAACTGCTCCATGCTTTTGAACTCTCCAGTTACTCGCAAAGAACGTCTTACTCCATTGACAGGAAGCTCTCCTCCCGAAATATTCACATTTTCTCCTTGTACAACGGATTGTATATCGTAGAAAGTCAAACCGTAGCTCTGCATTTTGGCCAAATCCAAATTGATTTGAATCTCACGCTTTAAGGCACCAATGATATCCACACGATTAATTTCAGGCATTCCTTCAATTTCATCTTGCAAATCTTCGGCATATTTTTTCAGTTTATCCAAAGGATAATCTCCCGCAATGTTGATGTTCATGATAGGAAATTCCGAAAAATTCACCTCAGCCACAGAGGGTTGTCTAGTCAAATCTTTAGGCAAATCTGCTATGGACTTATCCACAGCATCTTGCACACGTTGTTTAGCCACAGGTACAGATACATCGGTATTGAACTCAATGATGATTACAGATACATCCTGCAAAGCATTTGATTTAACACTTTTAACCCCAGTGACTGCTTTTAATTGCTTTTCAATGGGCTTATTGATCACGTTTTCAATGTCTGTAGGAGTGGTCCCTGCATATACCGTTTGTACCACCATTTGCGGAACTACAATATCTGGGAATTGCTCTTTAGGCAATTGTTTGTAGATACCTATACCTGCCACAAAAATGATGAAGGTAAAGATGTAAATGGTCGTACGATTATGCCCTAACCATTCTATCATATTATAGATTAGTCCTTTTCCTTCGGGCAGTTGCTCGTTTTTTATATTTTTTTCCATGATGTGGATTCTTTCAGATTAGAATGAAATGGCTTGACCGTCAACTAAATCTTGGTACCCTTGGGTGATGATTTGATCACCTGCCTTGATACCAGAAGTGATTTCAGCTTGACCATTATAAGATAAGCCAATCGACACTTGACGAGCACGGGCTACTTTCTTACCAGCTTCATCAACAGCCACGTAAATCAAGTTTCCTTTTTCTGTTTTTTGGATTAAATTTTCATCCAATACAATGGCGTTCGCTTTAGAAACATCATTAATGTTGATCACGGCTAATTGATTTGGCTTCAACTCATTTCCTACATTGGGAATACGAGCTTCGATATCAAAAGTACGAGACAAGGGATTTACCAATTGTGAAACCAAGGTTATACGAGCTTTAACTTCTTTATTAATATCCGGAAATTTAATCACGATAGGGTCACCCACTTTTACCGATCCCACATAGGTATCAGAAATTTTAGCTGCTACTTTCAAGTTGCCTAAATTTACAATCTGAACGATGGGTAAACCTGGAGATGCCATTTCACCTGCCTTTTGACGCACGATTTCAATGGTTCCAGAAATAGGTGCAATTACTTTCGACATGGCCAATTGAGCCTGTAAAGTAACTAAGCGTTTTTCCAAAGATTCCTTATTCGACTTAGCACTCAAATACTGTACTTCTGTTCCAATTTGTTGATCCCACAGTGACTTTTGTTTGTCAAAAAGAATTTTGGCTAAAGTCAATTGATGTCTTACTTCTTCCATCGATTCTTTCAAAATATTGTTGTCCAATGTGGCAATCAATTGTCCTTTTTTGATGGTTTGACCAGCCACTACAGGCAAAGTAAGGATAGCTCCAGCTGTTTGAGGGCTTACTAAAACGGTATTTTCTGCCAATACAGAGCCCTGTGCTTCTACAAAGTGATTGAAGGTTTGAGCTTGAATGGGGCTTACTCCTACGGCCACTACTTTTTCTGCGGTTTTTGGATTCTCCTTGCCAATCTCCTTTTCTATGGCAACGATTTGAGCATTAATTTCTTGAGCTTGCTTTTTCAAATCAGCTAACTCTTGTTTTTTATCTACTGACTTGGAGCAAGATGCTACAAGTAATACGGCGGCTACTAAAATGCTTAGATTTTTCATATGATATTTGTTAAAATCGTGTTATTCTGAATATAATGTACCGTTGGCCTTTTCTAATTCTACCTTAGCAATCAAGGCATTGTAAAGGGAGGTAAAGTAGTTGGCTTGAGATTCTTTGATTGAAGTTTCAGCATTCAATACTTCGAGATTGGAACCCACTCCTTGTTGGTATTTCACGCGAGTCACGCGAGAAATTTCATTTGCCAAATCCAAATTTGCTTTTTGTTCCTTCAGAGATTCCAAAGAATTTTTCAAGGTAATCAAGGACTGGCTCCGCTGTAAATCAATGGAAGACTTCACTAAATCATAGCTTTGGCGAACCTTTTGAAGATTATTTTGCGATTGAATGGTTTTGTATTTCTTGGAGAAACCATCAAAAATGGGGATCTGAAGCGTAAAACCTAAGGTAGAATTATCAAACCAAGATTGGCTAATTAAATCACCAAATGTTTTGCGACCGTTTGTAAAGCCATAGTTCAAATTGAACAACAATCTTGGTAAATAACCAGCTTTTTGACTACGCACATCTAATTCAGCTAATCCTTCTTGTGTTTTTAAAATGGAATATTCAATGCGGTTACCATAATTAAATGGCAAGTTTTCATCGATTGAGTTAAACTTCAAATCTACTTGTTCTAAGGTTAGCGACAAACGAATCGGCTCTTCCATGGGATAGCCCATTTGGAATTTCAACAGAGAATATCCCAAATCTTGAATACGGATTACATTGTCCAATTCCGTTTTTAAGTTATTGGATTGTACTTCCAAACGTTGAACATCAATTCTCTCAACAAAGCCTTGTTTATTTAGCGCTCTGGTCTCTTTTAATAAAGAATCCAAACGGCCCACATTGGCTTGTAAAATCTGCAAACGCTTTTGATTTACCAAAATACCGTAATAGGCTTTCATCACACCTTCCGCTACTTGTTGTTTGGATTGTACTAGGCTCTTGGTCGACAATTCTTTATATACTTCCGATGCTTTTAAGCCTAGAAGATAGGTCCCATCAAAAACCAATTGGCTTAATCCGATATTCGCCATACCTGAATTCTTCACTCCAAATTCTGCTGCAATGATTTCACCTTCAGCAGCGTTTGGATTAAAGGTTTTGGCAGGAATGAACATCCTTTGAATGATTAAGTTATTGGTATATGTAACCCCTGCATTCACTTGAGGCAAACCGATAGCTTTAATTTCATTAATTTTTGCACTCGCATTTTGCAAATCCAATTGGCTATTTTTCACTTGTACATGGTGGATGATAGCATAGTCAACAGCCTCTTTAAGACTGAAATTTTGAGCCATCCCCGTCAATGACAAGAAACAAAATAGCCCGATAAAATAGAGTTTTTGGCGAATCATGTTAGTTGTTATTTTGGTAAGATAAATAGAGAGAGAGACCCTTTTCTGTGAGAATACCTCGCATAAAATGATCCAATAAAATTTGTTGTGTATCAAAAAAAGAAAGTTTACTATGCGTGTAAAAGTTTGGGTCAAAAGACAAATCCACTTCTCCCATACGAAGACGAGCAATTAAATCCACTTCAATTTCAGGACGAAAATAGCCTTGTTCGATCCCCGTTTTCAAATCAACCTTGAGGCTATTCATGATGCAATCTTCCTTGTACTTCGTAAACAATTCATAAGCTTTGGGAAAATACTTCTTCACTTCAAACAATAAGCGAGGGTTCATTTCAGATAAAGTGGTCTTCATGATTTCCAAGGATTGCAAGGTTTTATGAATGACATCCTTGGAGCTTTTATTCAACTCTTCCCATTTACAAAAGTCATTTTGAATGAATGACTCCAATACCTGGTACACCATGGCGTCTTTATCAGGAAAATGTTGATAAATCGTTTTTTTAGAAATGCCCAATTCTGAAGCAATCGTATCCATCGTTACGGATCTAACCCCGTATCTGAAGTATAATTCTGTCCCCTTTTCAAGTATTCTACATTTCATGCTCGTAATTTTAATTAAAATCGAGAGCACAAAACTAAGGAAACTTTTGAATGCTACAAAGTTTTTTGTACTATTTTTAGATTATCGGTTTGGATAAATGATGAACGGCATACTGTTTACCGACCAAAATCATCTTGCAAACGAACGATATCGGATTCATCGGATGGATTCGCCAAGTCGGTATGTTGCCAAATTTCTGCCACTAATCCCCATTGATCCAAACCAATCAGTCGGTGTCTTTGACCAGTGGGTAATACAATAACATCTGATTCTTCATACACCCCATAATCCCCTTGCTCATCCGTATTTGATATGGCTACGCCTATGGGTCCATGAACTACTGTCCAAATTTCTGCCCGGCGAAAGTGGTATTGCCAAGAGAGGCGTTGATGTGGGGCAACTACTAGAAATTTAGGGCTTAGTTTCTGGGTAATTTGAATGTCATCAAGACTCAATTGAGGAAAATATTGAGATACGAATTTTGCCACTTGGCTTTCATCCAGTACGAAGAACCCTCCCCAGGGTCTGGTAAAATCTTGATCTACGATTCGATATCCCGCCTCCTCTACGTAAGCTTGAACTTCTTGTAAAATAGCTAATTTGGGTAAATTGGAATCGAATTTCATAGAGTGGAATTTTGCTAGGCAAAAATAAAAAAAGGACGGGGATTTACCCGTCCTTTCATCATTATCCTATTAAAAACTTATTATAACGTCCAACCAGCGCGATACTCTCTTCTTACGAATTGATTGGCTGGGTCAAAATTGGTAATGCGCATGTTGGTTGCATCCCAATTTAATTTTTGACGACCAATGTATTTGGCTGTACGGCCTTCGCCTTCGCGTAACATATAAGAGCGAATAGCTAAGTTACCCATCAAAACAGATTCAGTAAATGGGCCAGCATAGTCGAATGGAGAGCTAACTTCCATTTTACCAAAACCTGCTTTACAAGCTTCTACCCACTGGGTATTATGTCCACCATCGCCACCTACTACGCGAGGTAATTTGGCTTTTGGAAGTTCTTCCGCTGGCACTTGCTTGCCGTTTTTGTAAACTTTGGGATACATACCATAGGTTCCACAAGTCATGATACCTTTAGATCCAATTAAGATGACACCATTACTTCCATCTGGATCACCGATGGTTTCTGTTGATGGAATACCGTCTGGATGAGGAGCACGTAAACCACCATCATACCAAGTTAAGGTTACAGGAGAAGGATTACGTTTGGTAGCACCATAATGTAAAGTCACCATAGACGAAGGTGGACATCCTTCTGGAATCCACTCAGGAACCCAATCATTCAAGAATACTGATCCTACGGAACATTCCACATCAATGGCATCACGGATACCTAATACTTTAAAAGGAGGATCTAATAAGTGGCAGCCCATATCTCCCAAAGCACCAGTACCATAATCCCACCAACCTCTCCATTTAAATGGCAATAAAGCTGGATTATATTCACGGTATTTAGCTGGCCCTAACCATAGGTCCCAATCTAATTCTTTAGGCACTTCAAAACCAGCAGATGGGTATTTAATTCCTTGTGGCCAAACGGGACGGTTAGTCCAAACTTGTACGGAGTGAACTTTACCGATAACACCTCCGTCGAACCATTCAATCATGGTTCTAACTCCATCACCTGAGGAACCTTGATTTCCCATTTGGGTAACCACTTGCATTTCACGAGCTTTTTCAGCGATAATACGTGCCTCATAAATATCATGTGCCAAAGGCTTCTGAACATATACGTGCTTCTTACGGCGCATGGCTTCCATGGCTATCGTTGCGTGCGTATGGTCAGGAGTAGATACGATGACTGCATCTATATTATTACCTTCTTTATCTAAGGCCGTACGGAAGTCTTTATAAAAATTCGCTTTAGGTAAGTCCTTCTTAATTCTAGCCACCTGACGATCATCTACGTCCACGACTGCAACGATGTTTTCAGCACCTTTGTTGTAGGAGTTCATGATATCACTATATCCTTTTCCTCCTCCACCAATACCCATGATGTTCAATTTGTCGGATGGTGCTTGATATCCTTTTCCAAGTACATGGCGTGGGACAATGTAAAACGAGGTAGCTGCGACAGACGCATTTTTTATAAAATCTCGCCTAGAATGATTACTCATAGTATTTGCTAGTTTTAAAGGTTATTAATTATCAAAGATTTGTCAACGTTTGAAACGTTGACAAATCTGCATTTAGCCCAGCAAAATTGTCAAAAAAACTTCAAATGACAAATCTATTTCTTGATATTTTACTAATTCCATGCATTTATCAATCAACTGATTTAGACTATCAAATTCTTCGGCATAAAAAAAGGGGCTTGCTTTCGCAAACCCCTTCAAGCAAACCTTAATTTACTTATTCAGCTTTCTTGGATTTTTTCTCCAATTTTTTGATCGCTTGAGCACGCTCAGCACCTTCCATCTGCTCTTTCAAGGCAGATAAAGCTCCGATATCACCCATCGTAGATTTTTCAGCCGTCACTGTTGTCTTTTCTGAAGACTTAGCGGCTGCCTTTTTCTTTTCAGGCTTAGCAGCTGCAGCTGTTTCCTCTGCAGTTGGCGCAGTGAAAGTACGCGTGTGAGAAAGAATGATCTTACGATCATCTTTTTGGAATTCTGTAACGATGAAATCCAAAGCCTCACCAACTTCCGCTACTGACTCATCTGCTTTAGTCAATTGCTTCAAAGGAGATAAACCTTCGATACCGTATGGCAATTCTAACACAGCCATTTTATCATTTTTAGAGATGATAGTAGCTTTGTGAGAAGAACCTACTGTGAATACACTTTCAAATGTATCCCAAGGGTTTTCTTCTAATTGTTTGTGACCAAGAGCCAAACGACGGTTATCAGCATCTAATTCGATTACGATAACATCCAATGAATCTCCCACTTTCACAAACTCAGAAGGGTGTTTGATTTTCTTAGTCCAAGATAAGTCAGACACGTGAACAAGACCATCGATACCTTCTTCTAACTCAAGGAATAAACCAAAGTTAGTCAAGTTACGAACAGTTCCTTTGTGCTTAGTCCCTACTGCATATTTAGACAATAAATCAGTTTTAGTCCAAGGATCTTCCGTTAATTGTTTGATACCTAATGACATCTTGCGTTCAGAACGATCTAATGTCAACACAACTGCTTCCATTTCATCGCCTACTTTCAAGAAATCTTGTGGATTACGTAAGTGCTGAGACCATGACATTTCTGACACGTGGATTAAACCTTCAACACCTGGTAACACTTCTAAGAATGCACCGTAATCTGCTACGTTTACAATTTTACCTTTTACTTTAGAACCAACTTCAACATCAGTAGCTAATGCTTCCCAAGGATGAGCTTGTAACTGCTTCATACCTAATGAAATACGCTTCTTGTTTTCGTCGAAATCTAATACAACAACTTGGATCTTCTGATCTAATTTCAACACCTCTTGTGGGTGGTTGATACGACCCCATGAGATATCTGTAATGTGCAATAAACCATCTACACCACCTAAGTCGATGAACACACCGAAATTAGTCATGTTTTTGATCACACCTTCTAATACTTGACCCTTATCTAAGTTGTTCAAGATTAATTGACGCTGCTCCTCAAGATCTTTTTCGATCAATACTTTATGAGAAACAACTACGTTGTCATTTGTATGGTTAATCTTAACCACTTTAACCTCCATGTTCTTTCCAACAAAAATGTCGAAATCACGGATAGGCTTAACATCAATTTGAGAACCTGGCAAGAAAGCCTCGATTCCAAAAATATCTACGATCAAACCACCTTTGGTACGACGCTTTACAAAACCATTGATAATGGTATCTTCTTCTAAAGCACGCTCAATGTTGATCCAAGCTCCCATCACTTTCGCAAGCTTACGAGAAAGAATCAATTGGCCATTTGAATCTTCTTGGTTTTCAATATATACTTCTACTTCGTCACCAGCCTTCAAATCAGGCATATCACGAAACTCAGATGCAGATACCAAACCGTCCGATTTGAATCCAATGTTTACAATAACTTCACGGTCTGTTTTGCTCACGACAATACCTTTCACCACTTCCTTTTCAGTCACCGAATTCAAAGTAGCCTCAATGGCTGCTTCCATTTGTTTCTTTTGCTCAGCAGTGTAATTACCACCGAAACCTTTACCATCGACCTGATCCCAGTCGAAATCTTTTTGTTTATTAGACATAATTTTTGCCCTAGGTACATCAACATGCTGGGCTAACACGTTGAAATTTAGATTAATAATTAATTTTTTAACGGGGTGCAAAGATAAATAAAATAATTTCAAATTCAACTGAATTCCTTAAATTAGAAGCCTCAAGACCATGATAACATGAAAAAAAACACTATTAGGCTATCAATTGCCTTCCTTTGTATTCAAATTTTATCCATTTCATTAATCGCAAAACCTATTAAAGGCCCTATGTCCCTTACATCCAAACCATTCGGTAAAACACAAGCCGGAGAACCTGTTACCCTTTATACCTTGAAAAACACATCCGGCATGGAAGTTCAAATCATGAATTACGGTGGAATCATAACCAAAATTTTATGCCCTGATAAAAACAATCAAATTGAAGATGTTGTCCTAGGCTACGAAACTCTTCAAGAATATGAAAAAGGTTCACCCTATTTTGGAGCCATCATTGGAAGATATGGAAATCGAATTGCCAAAGGAAAATTCAGCTTAGATGGTAAAAACTATGAACTCTACACCCAAAACATGGGAAATCACCTACATGGCGGTAAAGTAGGCTTTGATAAAGTAGTCTGGAAAGTCCTAGCAGCCGAAGGCGATGACAAAGGTTCCAAATTGGTTTTGTCATACCTTTCAAAAGACGGAGAGGAAGGTTATCCTGGTAATTTACAAGTTCAAGTTACTTATACCTTAAGCCCTGCCAATGAATTGGGGATTGAATACAAAGCCACCACCGACAAAGCCACGGTACTTAATTTAAGTAATCATACCTATTTTAACTTATCAGGTAATGCCAAAAGAGATATTACTGGCCATCAAGTTCAATTAAATGCCAACAAATTGGTAGCTGTGGATGAAACCCTAATCCCAACGGGCGAACTATTGGACGTAAAAGGTGGAGCATTTGATTTTTTACAGCCACACCTTATTTCGGAACGTGTAGATGCCGATGATATTCAAATTAAACGCGGAGGAGGTTATGACCACTGCGTGGTATTTGATAAAGCTCCAGGTGTTTTTGCCAAAGTAGGTAAAGTCTCCGACCCTGTTTCAGGCAGAAGTGTAGAATTATCCACTTCAGAACCAGCCACGCAATTTTATACAGGTAACTTTTTAAATGGTACTTACAGTGGTAAATATGGTGTCAGTTATACCAAAAGAATGGGCTTTTGTTTAGAAACTGAGCATTTCCCAGATTCTCCTAATCACCCAAGTTTCCCTAGCACTGTTTTACATCCAGGGCAAACTTATGCGAGTAAAACAGTTTATCTGTTTACTCATAAATAAGATATACTATTTAACGAATCTCATTCGTTAGCTTAACGCTGTCAAGGTTTAGAACCTTGACAGCGTTGCTTTTTTTTGCCTCTTCCCAATACACATCCATCTCGGCCAGTGTCATTTCAGATAGGCTTTTCCCCGCTTCTTTTGCTTTCCTTTCCAAATATTGAAACCGATAAATAAACTTGCGATTGGTTCGCTCAACGGCTGTTTCTGGATTGATGTCAATAAACCTAGCAAAATTGACCAAACTAAATATCAAATCACCCAGCTCACCTTCTGCCTCCTCTTTTTGTCCCAAAGACAATTCTTTCCCGACAAATACTTCTTTAAACTCCCCTAATTCTTCTTCCACTTTGGCCCAAACTTGTTCCTTTTCCTCCCAATCAAAACCAGCTCCTCTTGCTTTTTCCTGAATTCTCATCGCTTTAACTAAAGCGGGCAATGAACTTGGCACACCCGACAAAACAGACTCATTTCCTTCTTTTAACTTTAAAGTCTCCCAATTAGCTTTCACTTCCTCCTCGGTATCAGCTTTGGCATCTCCATAAATATGCGGATGCCTGGAAATTAACTTTTCAGCAATGCTGTCTAACACATCTTTGACATCAAAAGCTTGGCTTTCAGATCCTATTTTACTGTAAAAAACCAAATGCAGAAATAGATCCCCAATCTCCTTCTTAACCTCCGTTTGATCTCCATCTAAAATCGCATCCGACAATTCATAAGTTTCCTCAATGGTCAAATGACGTAAAGTGTCCATGGTCTGCTTCCGATCCCAAGGACATTTCTCCCTTAAATCATCCATGATGCATAATAATCTATCAAACGCCTCTGCAGCTTCTGGGTATCTCATATTATCGTTGTTTGTATTCATATATTCGCACATAATCCACTTCCATTTTGGCAGGGAAAATCGTATCATCTACTCCCTTCAAACCTCCCCAACTCCCACCAACAGCAATATTCAGCAGTAAATACATCTTTTGGTCAAATGGCCAATCTTGCCAACCTTTTCCCGAATTTTCAAAACTCAAAGTCTCCTTTCCATCCAAAAATGTTTTAATGTATTCGGGCGTCCAATCCATGCGGTATTCATGAAATGCGGTATTAAAATCAGGTACTTGAATAATGGATTCAGGATAAGGAACTAATCCTTTATTAGAATTATATCGATGAATCACCGAATGAACTTGACCAGGATCATACCCAACATGTTCCATAATATCAATTTCTCCATTATTGGGGATATTAGTGGGGTCATATTTGTTCTCTGATGATAGCATCCAGATGGCTGGCCATGTTCCTCTACCAGCAGGTAATTTGGCACGAACAACGACACGGCCATAAAGAAAATTTAACTTATCATGCGTCACAAGTCTTGTAGATGTATAATTTTTCCCAAAAAGCCGTTCCTTTCTGGCTTCGATAGTCAGCACGCCTCCATTGACACGTACATTATCTATATCTGCATTAGTATAATATTGTAATTCATTATTTCCCCAACCAGTTCCTCCCACTTGATAATCCCAACGACTTGCATCTGGCAAACCATCGATATCAAAATTATCCTCCCAGATAGGATTCTCTGTAAATTCATTCATGTTTTCAGGTTCTGTTTCGGTGATTTGACATGAAAAAATACTAAATAAGATACCCAATAGCCAGAATTTTACGCAAATTTTCATATCAAAACCCAAGGAGAAATTTATGATTTACCTTTCTCATATGTAATTAAATTGCTCGACAATTAATTTCAATCAAAGCTAGTACGCTTTAAAAGAATGACAATGTCTTATTATCAGTTAGTTGATGAAAAATGTGCAATTATTTTGCCAAAAAAAACGTTCTAGCCCTAACGCTGTCAAGGTTTGGAACCTTGCCAGCGTTGGGGAAAAATCATGGTTTCAATCCATATACCCGCACATAATCTATCAACATCTTGGAAGGAAAAATCGAATCATCCACTCCTTTTTGGCCTCCCCAATTTCCACCTACGGCAATGTTTAACAACAAATGTTGCTTTTTATCAAATGGCCATTCTTCCCATCCTGCTCTAGTATTTTGAAAGGAAAAATATTCCTTCCCATCAATAAATGCTTTTATGTACTCCGGTGTCCAATCGATGCGATAAACATGGAATGCCTGATCAAAATCCGAAACCAACTGTGTTGCTGCTTTTTGTGTATTAATCACGTGATTAAATGCTTTAGTATGAACCGTGGCATGAACTACCCCCGGATCATAACCTACATGTTCCATGATATCTATCTCTCCATTATCTGGCCAATAGGTTTGACCATAATCCGATTGGCTCGCTAAAGTCCAAATGGCTGGCCAATTTCCTCGACCCGCAGGTAATTTTGCCCTAACCTCAATCCGACCGTATAAAAAGTCATTTTTGCCCTTCGTGACTAATCTAGCTGAAGTATAATTCTTTCCTTCATAGTTTTCCTTTTTAGCCTCAATAGTCAAGACTCCATTCTCTATATGAGCATTATCCAAATCTGCTTTGGTATAATATTGAAGTTCATTATTTCCCCAACCGGATCCTCCTACATCATAAGACCAAAATTTGTCATCTGGCAAGCCGGATTGATTAAACTCATCTGCCCAAATTGGATTTTCTGTAAAACTATATTCCTTGGCTGGAATTGGCTTTATATTTTGAATATTTAAAGGCTCAGGTACCGCAGAACCCTGCTTGCATGCCAAAAAGAGTAGCAATACTAGCCCCGAGATTAGAAAAAATCGTTTTTGCATCATCGACTATTTTAAATTTAAATTAAGGAGAATCAGCTCAAAATACCTAATTTGAGCCTCGATTTTATCTGCCTGCCCATGGACTTTAAATTAGTATCTTCATATCAACCCACAGGTGACCAGCCCACCGCTATAAAACAATTAGTTGAAGGAGTAAATAAAAATGAAGCCGCACAAACGCTTTTGGGTGTAACGGGTTCAGGGAAAACATTTACGATTGCCAATGTCATTCAGCAAATAAATAGGCCGACGCTTATCCTTAGCCATAATAAAACATTAGCCGCTCAATTATACGGAGAGTTTAAGTCTTTCTTTCCAGAAAATGCGGTGGAGTATTTTATCTCCTATTACGACTACTACCAACCTGAGGCTTTTATTCCCACTACAGGTACTTACATTGAAAAAGACCTTTCCATTAATCAAGAAATTGAAAAACTGCGACTAGCTACCACTTCGTCCCTTATGTCAGGAAGAAGAGATATCATTGTCATCGCTTCAGTTTCCTGTATTTATGGTATGGGGAATCCAGATGAATACCGAAATTCTATTTTGAGAATCGGTGTGGGTGAAACTATTTCTAGAAATCAGTTTCTATTTCGCTTGGTAGAAATATTATATGCCCGTACAGAAGGGGAATTTTTAAGAGGTACTTTCCGAGTAAAAGGAGATACGGTAGATATCTTTTTGGCATATGCCGACTTTGGCTATCGCTTCATCTTTTTTGGAGATGAAATCGAAGAAATCCATCGAATAGATCCTTGGACAGGGAAGAAAATATCTTCGGAAAAAATGGTCGCAGTATTTCCTGCAAACTTATTTGTTACGGGCAGAGAGACTTTAAATCAAGCGATTTCCTTCATACAAGCCGATTTAGTCGCTCAAATCAAACATTTTGAATCAGAAGGTAGACTTCTAGAGGCTGATCGCATCAAACAAAGGACAGAATTTGATCTGGAAATGATGCGTGAGCTAGGCTACTGTTCTGGTATCGAGAATTATTCTAGGTATTTTGACCAAAGAAAAGCAGGTCAAAGGCCATTCTGCTTATTAGACTTTTTCCCTGATGATTTCATGATGGTAGTAGATGAAAGCCATGCTACTATGCCGCAAATAAGAGCCATGTGGGGTGGCGACCGCTCCCGTAAAGAATCCTTGGTGGAATATGGTTTTAGATTACCTTCTGCTATGGATAATCGCCCGCTGACCTTTCAAGAATTCGAAGACATTATCGGTCAAACGATTTTTGTTTCAGCTACTCCGTCTGATTATGAATTACGTCGGTCTGAGGGGGTAGTCGTAGAACAAATTATCCGACCAACTGGTCTCTTGGATCCAATGATTGAAGTGCGGCCCACCAAAAATCAAATTGATGATTTATTGGAAGAAATCTATGATCGTGTCAAGAAAAAGGAAAGGGTACTTATCACGACCTTGACCAAAAGAATGGCCGAGGAACTTTCCAAATACCTAGACCGTGTAGGTGTAAAAGGTCGATATATTCACTCAGAAATTAAGTCTTTGGAACGTGTAGAAATACTACGAGAACTAAGACTTGGGGTATTTGATGTTTTGGTGGGAGTCAACCTACTTCGGGAAGGGCTTGACTTACCCGAAGTATCCTTGGTAGCCATCATGGATGCGGATAAAGAAGGATTCTTGCGGGATATTCGTTCCTTAATTCAAACCATTGGTAGAGCTGCTAGAAACGAAAATGGAAAGGTATTGATGTATGCCGATCGGATGACTGGTTCCATGGAAAAAGCAATTTCAGAAACCAATCGCAGAAGGGCCATTCAAATGGAGTACAATATAGCACATGGCATTACTCCTAAAACCATTTGGCGCAGTCATGATGAGATTTTGGAACAAACATCCATTGCTGATCGCCTGGCCAAGCCGAATAAAAATTACCTGATTCTACCAGAGGAAAAACTGGCTGCCGCAGATCCGCTATTGGCTTATATGTCGAAAGGCGATTTGGTCAAGCAGCGAGACAGTATCCGAAAAGAAATGGAAAAGGCAGCCAAAGAAATGGACTTCCCATTGGCCGCTAAATTTAGAGATGAACTTTTGGCCGTAGAAAAACTCATTTCAGATAAATAGTAATCAATACCTATTATTCATAAAAAATGCCCGAATCTTTTCGGGCATTTTCATTATTTCTCAATGATGGTTATTCTTCAATGAATGGATAATCTTCCTGAACATACACATCCTTGTATGCTTCCTCTTTCGAAGGGAATGGTGAATTTTCAGCAAACTCTACTGATTCTTGTACTTGAATTTTAATCTTCGCGTCAATCTCATCTAATTCAGCTTGAGTCAAGATGTTATTTTCCAAAATAGTCATTTTAACTTGCTCAATTGGGTCACGATCCTTATAGGCTTCTACTTCTTCTTTAGAACGATATTTTTGTGGATCCGACATGGAGTGCCCTCGGTAACGGTAGGTTCTAAATTCTAAGAAAGTAGGTCCTTCTCCAGCACGAGCTCTAGCTGCGGCACGAGAAACTGCCTCATGAACTGCCTCCACATCCATGGCATCAACTGGCTCCGATGGCATATCGTAAGCCTCACCAATGGTATATAAATCAGTCACATTAGAAGTTCTAGCGACCGAAGTACCCATGGCATAGCCATTGTTTTCTACGACAAAAATCACTGGTATTTTCCAGGTCATCGCAATGTTAAAGGTCTCATGCAACGATCCTTGACGAACCGCACCATCACCAAAATAACAAACAGCTAAATTTCCTGTTTTATTGTATTTCTCAGCAAATCCTAATCCAGCACCCAATGGAATCTGAGCTCCCACAATTCCATGACCACCAACAAATCCTACACGCTTGTCAAAGATGTGCATGGATCCACCTTTTCCTTTAGAGGCACCCGTAATTTTACCATACAACTCGGCCATAATCGCATTAGGTGAAGTACCTAAAGCCAAAGGGATACCGTGATCTCGGTAAGCAGTAATGTATTTATCTCCTTCTTTTAAAGCCGATTTTGAACCAGAAGAACACGCTTCCTGTCCAATATATAAGTGGCAAAAGCCTTTGATTTTTTGCATTCCATACAATTGACCGCACTTTTCCTCAAACTTACGTTGCAATTGCATCGACTCATACCAATAACGATAGGTCTCTTTCGAATACTTAGGAGCTTTTGTTTCTTTCTTTGCCATGATATTATTCAAAAATTCATTTGCTTAGTCGAACGGGGAAATACCCATTGACCGAATCAGCTACGAAATTAAAACAAAAGCATTAAGCTGCCAAAAAATGAGAGGATTTAGCCAAAATCAATCCGTAAAATCCACGATTATTCGTTATTTTTACGATTCAAGCCTCTTTTCTAAGCCCGCATGTACCTTAAATCATTACAGGTCAAACAATTTAAGTCCTATGCGGAAGCTCAATTTGATTTTATCTCAAACATCAATTGCATTGTCGGAGAAAATGGAATTGGAAAAACAAATCTCTTAGATTCCATCCATTTTCTTTCCATGACCAAAAGCGCTCGAGGCATTGGGGATCCTTTATGTATCCAACATGGGCAAGATTTTTTTATGATTCAAGGTAATTTTGTCTACCAAAAACAAGAGTCTTCCACGCTTCCGGCCAGTGAAACTCAAATTACCTGTGCTTACCAGCGTGGACAGAAAAAAAGCTTTCTACGAGATCAAAAAGCCTATCCAAGACTGGCAGATCACATTGGAAATTTCCCAGTTGTACTCATGGATCCTTACGACACGGATTTAATTCGAGAGGGGAGTGAAGAGCGTAGGCGGTTTTTTGATGGAATGATGGCTCAAATGGACCGCGCTTTTTTAGATAATTTATTGCGCTATAATCGCATCGTTCAACAAAGAAATACCTTGTTAAAGCATTTTGCAGAGCGAGGCATGGTGGATCGAATACAGCTAGATAGCTACCATGAACCCATGGTTCAATTGGGTGAAGCCATTGCTCAGGCTCGTATGGATTTTCTAAAAAAATATTTGCCCAATTTTCAAGCTCATTATGCCAAATTATCCGATGATCGAGAACAAGTCAATATCAACATGGAAAGCACCTTCCCAATAGGGGAATTGGATGTCTCTTTAAGAAAAGCAGAAGCTCAAGATTTAGCGGCCCAAAGGAGCACCTTGGGTATTCATCGAGATGATTTTAGTTTTGAAATCAATGGATTTCCATTGAAAAAATTTGGTTCACAAGGTCAGCAAAAAAGTTTTGTAGTGGCCCTAAAACTTGCCCAATTTGACACATTAGCTCAAGCCCGCCCTAGAAAACCCCTCTTATTATTGGATGATATTTTTGATAAACTAGACGATCGACGGATTCAAAAATTGGTACAAATGATGGCAGAAGATCATTTTGGGCAGGTATTCATCACAGATGCCCGTCCGGAAAGAACGAAGTCCTTATTAAAAAACCTAAAAGGAGAAATCAAGTATTTGGCCTTATAAAAACAAACCTTGGTATAAGGTATCCGCAAATGCCTTCTCGGAGTTTTCATGCTCCATTTTTTCCATTTGCTCCTTCGAATATCCAATCCCTAGATTTAGGTATTGCTCTAGTTGTTCGGCTATTTGAACAGGGGATTGAGTATCTACAACCAAACCTAAATGCATACTTTGAATCAATTTCCCTAGTAGGCCATAATGGGTCCCCAACACTACTTTTTTTGAAATACTTGCTCGAACTAGGACAGAACTCATCCCTACGTGATTTTGGTATAACATCAAGACCAAATCAGCAGCTTCAAAACATAATTGAATGTCCTTGCCTTTTATTTCTTGGAAGATGGAAATAATTTCTAGATTCGGGTATTGTTGAAATAGTTTTTCCAAATGAACTTGATAGGCTGGACTAATAGCTCCTGCTACCAGCAAACAAATTTGGCTCAGTTCCTCCGAAGTTAAATGCTGGGTCGATTGTAAAAATGCTTCAATTCCTTTTCTCGGGTCCAAGTAGCCAAAAATTAAACAGACTTTTTTGTTGGTAGGAATATGCCATTGATTCTTAAATGCGATCAGCTCCTCAGCACTTACTTCATACGCTCTCACTGGATCAGAAATGCGCATAACTTGGGTTTTTCCTAGCAAAGGACGGATATGTTTGACCGCCTTATGATCCAAACTGAAAAGTACTTTCATGGAAGAGCGAAAAGTCGACAATCGTAGTATCCATTTCTTAATGAAAGCACTTTTCCAAGAAGCTTTTCGGTAATAGAAATTGGGTCTAAAATAGATACCTCCTAATTGGAAATGGGCTTTTTTGCCTAACAACATACCCAATTGGAAATAATCAAAGTACATCAATAGGCCGTGGCTAGCTTCCCAGGCTTCACTAATGTCGACGTACAAATTCCACTCGGCCATGGAGCGTTTATAAATAGACTGCCCATGAAGTCGCTGAATGGTGGAAGAATCTAATGGATGAAAATGTATATTATTCCCTAAATCAAAGCCCCAAACTTGACGGTTATTTTTAAAACTTTGAATAAAGTTTTCGGGCACAATCAGTAATAATTCTACCTCAGGCTTTTGGCTAAACTGATGAATTAGATAGGCCAAATAATCCGTGTGATGGCCGTCATCAATGGAATCAAAAATACTTAATCGATAAGTTGGGGAGACCGCCATAAGGTATCAAAATTAACAATAAATTGGGGATTCTGCATGTATTTTTCAAGACTTAACCAATCCCATCCCAGCAGAATGACCCGTCATTCATATCCCTTGAAATAAATATTGGTGTACAAAAAAAGGGGCCTAATGAGCCCCTTTCTCATTTTAATAAAAGAATTACAAATTACGTTTCTTCAATTCACTTACAGCAAAATCAGCCGCACGTGCCGTTAAAGCCATGTAAGTTAAGGATGGATTCACGCAGGAAGCAGAAGCCATAGCCGCACCATCAGTCACAAATACGTTTTTCACGTTATGAACTTGATTGTGCTTATTTAATACTGAAGATTTAGGATCACGACCCATGCGGGCTGTACCCATTTCGTGAATACCTAAACCGATATGTGTATTCGAATTATTGTAAGCATTGACGTTTTTGAACCCTGCGGCTTCAAGCATTTCAGCGGCATCATTCATCATATCTTGGCGCATTCTAATTTCATTTTCGCCAAATTCCGCTTCAAATTCTAGTACGGGTAATCCCCACTTATCTTTATGTGATTGACTCAAAACAAAACGGTTATTTGGATTTGGTAGAATTTCTCCAAAACCTCCAAAACCAATAGACCAAGTACCTGGATGAGTTAAGCTCTCTTTGAATTCCGCTCCAAAACCATCCATGCTGGTGCCACGTCCCCAACCAGCACGACTAGCACCTCCTTGATAACCGAAACCACGAATGTAGCTACGCTTATCATTACCCCAGTTACGGAAACGAGGAATGTATAAACCGTTAGGGCGATTACCAAACATATAATCATCATTGTAGCCTTCGATCTGGGCAGAAGCACCTACGCCCAAATGGTGGTCCATGATATTACGACCTAATTGATCGCTATCATTTCCAAGTCCATTGGTAAAACGGTTTGACTTAGAGTTCATTAAGATGGAAGTAGAGCCAATAGCGCCTGCATTAACGAAAATGATTTTAGCAAAATATTCCGTGACAGCCATGGTGTTTTGATCAATCACACGAACGCCTTTTGCTTTTTGACCTGCCTCATCATAAATGATTTCTGAAACAATAGCATTATGAATCATGGTCAAACGTTTGGTACGCATTGCAGCAGGCAATGTCGCTGACAATGAGCTAAAATATCCACCATATGGACATCCACGCATACATTTATTACGGTATTGGCAAGCACCTCTACCTAATGCCGTATGATGAGCACCCGGCTGAGTTAAGTGAGCGACACGACCAATGGTTATGGGGCGCCCTAATTTCTTATTAACCTGATTTTTAAAATGCTCTTCTGGAGCAGTCATGGCCATGGCAGGTAAAAATTCTGAATCGGGTAAAACATCCAATCCTTCTCTTTGACCTGAAATACCAGCAAATTTCTCTACATAAGAATACCAAGGAGCTAAATCACCGTAACGGATTGGCCAATCTGTTCCAATACCATCTTTGGCATTGGCTTCAAAATCTTCTTTATTCCAACGGTAGGATTGACGTCCCCAAAGTAAGGATTTACCCCCTGTGTGGTAGGCACGAATCCAATCAAATCCACCTTTTTTCTCGATGTATGGATTTTGTTTATCGTTTTCAAACAAGTAACGGTGTTCCTCATTCGGTGTATAACCGGTACGCATTCCAGCCCAATATTCTTCAGCAGCCATATTGGTTGGGCGACCACGGTGAGGAAAATCCCAAGGGTCTTTCAAAGCCGTCTCATAACCTTCTACGTGTTTAATTTCACGACCACGCTCTAAAACGGCTACTTTTAAACCTTTTTCTGTTAATTCTTTGGCAGCCCAGCCACCAGATATACCGGATCCCACGACAATAGCGTCAAAGGTCTGGCTTTTTATTGCATCTATGTTAAGATTCATGTGAGTAATGATAAATGGTCAAATTAGTATTGATATGCCTTTTGGCCTGGCTTCAATTTGGTTGGTTCAAATTTGCCAGGAACGGTAACGTACTCGAAAGAAGATGTTATTCCTTTTTCAGAAGTGAAATAACCAAAAAGCGTTAACTCCTTGATTAGTCTCCAGAATGGTACTCCATTATTTCCTTCTAAGGTTTCTTTATCGACATTATCCCCTACTTTTTGTTGTTTCAAACGATAAGAACTCATCAATTCTTTGGTATTGCTTTCTAGCAATTTCAACATGGCAACTTGACCGCTTGCATTTTGACTTAAAAAACCAGCTTTATCTAAATCGCTAACTCCTTTTAAGAAGCTTCTTTGTTCTGGCAATTTGTAGCAATCATTTAACATTAATTCAATAAATGCGGGAACACCAGCATCAATAGCGCCGGGAGTAGACGTTTTGGGAATAATGTGTTCTGCTACTGCAGCCACAATTTTCCTTTGCGCATCAGACAGGCTAAATGTTTCAGCCAAGGCTGTCTTGCCACTGTGCTTCGCTTCCATAGCCATCAATGTTGGAGCTGTAATAGCTCCCCCTAACATCAAAGCTATTTGGGAGATGGCATCTCTTCTTGTAAGCATAATTTTATGGGTTAATAAGTTCTTGATAGATTCCGTTTACTCAATCAATTTGATAAGAAAACAAATTTAATCAGAATATTGATTTTTCAAGAATAAATACAAAAAAAAGGGCCTGATTAAAATCAGGCCCTTTATAAATAATTAAATCAACGAATACACTCAAGAAATTAAATCTCTATTCATTTTATCAAATAATTGAATAGGTTTAGAGGTAAATTTTGAAGAATTTCACCAACGCTGTCAAGGTTTAAAACCTTGACAGCGTTAAGCGAAAAACCAATTTTTAATATCCTGGATTCTGTTTCAAATAACCGGTTAAGTTAGATGCTCCGTCGATCGCAGTTTGAGGGATAGGGAATAAACGCATGTTTTTGTCCGTGCTACTTTTCTCCGTCCATGAATCCTCGTATTTTCCAAAACGGATTAAGTCTGTTCTACGTTGGTTCTCCCAATAGAATTCGAATCCACGCTCACGAAGTAATGTATTCAAATCAATGCTAGTTAGAGCAGGAGCAGATTTAGTACGTGCTGCACGAACAGCATTCACATCAACTAATGCACCAGTAGCATCTGACTTACGTAATTTAGCTTCAGCACGCATTAAATAAGCATCCGCTAAACGAATAATGACGATATCAGCCTCACCGAAGTTACGTCCTGAAGATGACTTCTTAGAGAACTCATATTTCTCCACACGATAACCCGTGCTATAATCACTACCAGCAGTCGTGAAATTCACCGTCTCTGTATGAACAACTAAAGGATAAGGTGCTTTTCCACGTGTATTATACAAAGGACCAACCTTAAATTTACCATCTGGACATTTCACAAATGCACCACTTTGATAAACTAATCCATATTGTTGACCTCTTAAAATACCCCGGTCAATGTTGTATGAATTACCATCCACACATTCCACTTTAGGGTCTACGTTTCTCTTGTAAAAACGAGGATCCGCATCAGCTGGATCTACATTTCCATAAGCACTTACCCATGAACGATAGAAGTCTGGCGTAATAGCTGGACCGTCTGTACCGTTAGCCGCTGGATAAGCAGGTATTGGACGCTGGTCATTGGCTAAAGAGAAATAAGCCATACGGTTATGACCATTCAATTCTGCACGCTGATCAATGGCAAAAATCAATTCTTTGTTGGTATGGTTATCATTTCCAAAAATCGCAAAATAATCAGCTGATAAGGCATATTGACCTGAACTGATAATCTTTCCAGTGTATTCGATTACTTTATCCATATCCGCAGCTGTATGATTCAACGTAGCTCCATAAGGATCACGATAAGCTGCTGCATTCAAGTGCAATTTGGCTAATAAACCCCAAACTGCCCCTTTAGTAATACGTCCTGGCCCAGTCGTTGTTTCTACAATAGGCTCAATCGCTAACAATTCTGTACGAATATAATCTACTGCTTTATCCGTTCTCAAAATGGTAGAAACATCACCTAAATCTTCTTTTTGGAAAGCAATACCGAATAAATCCAACATCAATAAGTTATAGAATGCGCGCATTCCACGTGCTTCAGCAATGTATAAATTCGCCGATGGATCTTTATTTACCTTTAAGGAATTTATGGCTGTTACTGAGCGAGAAATTCCTTGTAAAATCAGGTTCCAAGTATTTCTTACGTTCGGGTCAGTACTAGTCGTCTGGTGACGGTGTAGAGACAAATAGATACCATTATCACCCCAGTCAGTACCTCCACGATATGGAAGAATAGCCTCATCTGTAGAAATTTCAGTTAAAGCGAACAAGTTGGTATGTTGGTAAATACTAGGCAATAAAGCATATGCAGGAGCTAAAATTCCATCTGCCGCCTGCTTATCAGTTACGGTAGTGGCATTGTACTCATCTAAAATGATCTCATTCAAATTGGTACAGCTATAAAAAGCCATCATGCCAAACAGAATTATGGTTATTTTTCCTATCTTTTTCATTTTTGTTTAACGATTAAAATGTAAGATTTAAGCCGAAGATGACAGATTTAGCTTTTGGATAGCTCAAATAGTCAATTCCATAAGATAATACTCCGTTCATCGAACTATCCTTATTCACTTCGGGATCAAATCCGTCGTAATTGGTAGCAATCCACAAGTTTTGTCCAGTTACAGATAAACGTAAAGCAGACACCCACTTATTAATACCTAACTTCTGTGTATCAAATGTATATCCCAATGTCGCATTGTTCAAACGTAAGAAACCACCGTCTTTCAAGAAACGAGTAGAAACTGGAGCTGCATTACTATTGGATTCTCTTGAATCAGCAAATGCCGCAGGAGTCGTGTTGGAGTTTTTAGCGATTTTCAACTTATAGAAAGAAGAGTTCGCTGTATTGTCATAAATTTTATTTCCAGCAACTCCGTTGAATTGCAATGACAAATCAAATCCTTTGTAAGCTACGTTGCCAAAGAAATTGTATTGTGTCGTTGGCAAAGCCGTACCAGCAGCAATACGATCTTTGTCGGTAACAATACCATCACCATCTACATCACGATAAACACTCATACCCTTGTCATCAAATCCAGTAAATTCTTTTAAGAAGAATGTACCGATCGGCTGACCATTGATATAACCATTGATGGTCGCTGAAGTTAAACCAGAACCAGAGGCAGAACCTGAAGGAATTACTGTGTAAGGAGAACCTACCACTTCGTTTTTAATCAAAGTTAAGTTACCTCCCAAGCTATATTTCCAGCCAGTTTCCGTTGTACCTTTGTATTCCAAATCTAATTCCAAACCACTGTTATTGATTTTCATATCTTTCACGTTAGCCCAAACAGATGAAGCTGGTTGAACTGGATCTGAAGGAATAACTTCCAATAACATGTTGTTAGAAACCTTGTTGAAATAATCAATCGATCCAGAGAATGCTCCGTTTCCAAAAGCAAAATCCAAACCTACGTTACTTTGTGTTGAAACCTCCCATTGAATATCTGGGTTAGCTAAACGAGAATACGTAATCCCTGATGGGAAAGTTGAAGTCGCATCCAAGGGATAAGAAGTAGAACCTGAGATTGTCGAAGTAAACAATGGTTGAGTAATTTTCGAAGGAATCTCTTGGTTACCTGTTTGTCCCCAACCAGCACGAAGTTTCAAATTGCTGATATTGGTATTCTTTAAGAATGCTTCTTCAGAAATTCTCCATCCCAAAGAGAATGAAGGGAATACCCCGTATTTATTGTTGGCACCAAATTTAGATGAACCATCAGCACGAACGGTAGCCGTTGCTAAATACTTATCCTTATACTGGTAGTTAAAACGGCCAAAATACGATTGCAACTCATTAATGAATGCCGAACCACCTGGTTTGTTGGTTGCCATCGTCAATTCTTGACCTACGCCAGGATTGTAGATAGGGTCAATCGGTAAATCAGCTGGGAATTTATTAATGCTCCAGTTACGGTATTGCACTTTAATTTTTTGATATGAATGACCTACCAAAGCAGAGAAATTATGATCTCCTTTGTCATACGTATATGTCAAATAGTTTTCAATCAAACGGTTCGTATTACTAGCTAAATACGAATCTAAACGACCATCTTGTTTAGGAATATTACTTCCCAAAGATTCCACATCACGAGTTGATGTAGAATTATCCACACCAAAGTTCAAACGATAAACCAATCCTTTCACAATCTTCAATGAAGGAGAAATGCTAGCGATTGTACGGTTGATGGTTGTGATATCTTTAAACAAGGTTAATCCCAATAATGGATTAGAAGCGGTATTATAACGAGCTAAAGAACCATCAGCGGCATAAGCAGGTAGCGTTGGGTTATTGGAAATAGCCGTTCCTAATAAACCCTCCACAGATGGGCGCTCATTGTTTGTATTTGTAACGTTCAAGTTAGCATCTACGACCAAACGATCCTCCCAGAACTTCTGAGTCACATTGATACGACCTGTATAACGATCTAATTGATTGTTTTTCAAAATACCTTGTTGAGCTTGAGCTCCAAAAGAGGCATAGTAGGAAAGTTTATTAGCTCCACCACCTAAACTCAAATTATAGTTTTGAGTTAAAGCCTGACGAGTAATTTCTTTTTGCCAATCCGTATTTCCACCAAAATCTTCCAAATTACCTCCATTAGCCACTACTTGCTTACGGAATTCAGATGCAGATAATACAGGTAATGCGCGAGCAATACTAGAAACAGCTAAACTAGAGCTGAAACTCAAGGTAGAAACGCCTGCCTTACCTTTTTTAGTCGTAATTAACACGACACCATTGGCACCACGAGCACCATAAATAGCTGTAGCGGAAGCATCTTTTAATACGTCGATTGTTTCAATATCTTGAGGATTCAAGAAGTTCAATGGATTACCACCACCTGTACTTGAATTATCTAATGCTAAACCATCAATGACAAATAAAGGAGTACTACCTGTACGAATACCTCCAGGTCCACGGATGGTGATTCCTTGATTACCACCTGGCTCTCCAGTAGCTGATGTTACGTTCACACCGGCTACCTTACCTTGCAATAATTGCTCTGGTGAGTTGATAATACCTTTGTTGAAGGCCGCACTTTGTACCGACTTAACGGAACCTGTGACATCACGTTTGTTTTGAGTACCATAACCCACCACAACCACTTGTGCTAAGTCTGCTGAATTTGCCACCATGGCAATTTCTACTGATGATTTAGAACCTACTGTAACTTCTTGAGAAGCATAGCCTAAATAGCGAACCACTAAGACTGAATTGTCATTTGGTACAGAAATAGTGAATGCACCATTAACATCGGTACTTACACCTTTCGTTGTTCCCTTAAGCATTACGTTTCCGCCGATGAGTGCCTCTTTTGTCGTGGCATCAATCAATCGACCTTTAATTTGTTTACCCGCTTGTGCGTTCACATCGAATGCCCCAAGCATGAATATGCTAGCCACGAAAAATAGTACTATACGAGTACTTGCATTTCGTAACAACGCACACCATAATGGATCGTGTAATTGTTTTTTCATGAATTGATTTTTTGAAATGGTAATTTTTGGGTTTAAAAATTTTTGAAATTTACCTATTAATAATTGTAATATCTTCACAATATTTTACGCAAACGTTTGCAATTGAGGCCATCTGGCTATTACAATCCCGTAAAAGTAGAACGTACGCCTTAATACTCAAGAAATCCGATATTAAGGTATTGTTAATTCCTCACTAAGAACGAAGGGAGGATTCCCTGATGATTAACTTAGGTTCCAATGAAATAGTAATAGGATCCAATTTTTGATCTTTTTTGGACAAAAACAATTTGGCCGCTTCTTCTCCGATTCTTCTGCTTTGTCGAGAAACTGAACTTAACGGGGGATGTCCAAAGGAGGCTAAGGGGATATCATCGAACCCTACAATAGCAACTTCTTGTGGTACTGATATTCCCATTTCCCTCAAAACAAACATGGCGGCAATACAAACCTCGTCATTTACTCCAAAAATAGCATCGGGCTTATGTTCCAAATTCATTAAGTTTCTAGTGGCTTGAATAGCACTTTCCGCTGAAAAATGCACATACTGAATCAAATCCTCTTCTACCTTTCGACCATTTGCTTCTAGGCAATCCTGAAAACCCAGAAAGCGCTGCTGAGAAACACTAATACCAGAGGGTCCATGCAAATGAGCAATTCGCTGGCATCCCATGTCCACTAAATGTTGCGTGGCCATGAATGCTCCTTGATAATCATCCGTCACCACTCGATCGGAAGCAACGCCGTGATTAGGGCGGTCAATAAATATAACTGGTAAAGCACGCTGGATGACCCGATCAATATGCTCGCCTAATTGTTGGTCATAACTTTCCTGAGCCATGGAAATAAATAAACCATCAACCCTATTAGCCAACAAACGATCTATGTATTCCTTTTCAATGGTATGGGATTCATTGCTCACACAGATATTCAGCAAATACCCCGATTTCAAGAGAATTTCCTCCATTCCTTCCAAAATAGACGACTCATGATAATGCGTGATGGAGGGCAAAATAAGCCCCAATGTCATGGAACAATTATTTAATAAACTGAGGGAAAGCGTGTTTTTTTGATAACCGACCTTCAAGGCATATTCCTGAATGGTTTTGCGGGTTTCAATATTAATAGCAGGATGGTCATTTAATGCCCGCGAGATAGTAGATGGCGCGCATTTAAACTTCTTGGCTATATCCTTTATAGAAACGGAGTTATTCAATATATCAGTATATTGGTATTATGTCAAATATATAATTTTTTTACGTGAAAAATCGTTTTCAAGCCTAAAGGCTGTCAAGGTTTGAAACCTTGCCAGCCTTAGGTGATGAGCGCATTTTGAATTAGGATTTTCAAGGCAATATGGTTAATTTCATATTTTCTAAACCTTTAGTTATATGAATGCTTCGAATCCCGAATTCGATAATAATAAGATTCCTGTTCAGAAACTTTGGCAAGTAATCATCGCCTCCTCCGTTGGAACCGTCATAGAATGGTATGATTTCTATATTTTTGGCAGCCTTTCAGCCATTATTTCTCTTTCATTTTTTCCCAAAGATGACCCTACCGCAGCCTTTATTTCTACATTAGCTGCCTTTGGAGCTGGTTTTGTAGCTCGTCCATTTGGTGGAATCATTTTCGGGCGACTAGGTGACCGAATCGGAAGAAAATATACCTTTTTATTAACCCTCATTTTGATGGGGGGCTCCACTTTCGCTATTGCGTTTATCCCGAGTTATTCTGACATCGGTTTAGTAGCCCCAGCCATCCTACTTTTACTGCGCATTATACAAGGTTTAGCCCTTGGTGGTGAATATGGAGGTGCCGCCACTTATGTGGCTGAATATGCTCCCGATGCTCACCGCGGAAAATACACTGCCTACATTCAAACTACAGCCACATTGGGTTTTTTCGTGTCCATCATCGTTATTTTGATTTGTCAAAAAATCATGGGTGAGGCTGAATTCAAAGATTGGGGCTGGCGTATACCTTTTGCCCTTTCGGGTTTTTTGGTGATTGTCTCTTATTTCATTCGTAGAAATATGCAAGAATCCCCTCTTTTTGCTCGATTAAAAAAAGAAGGCAGATTGTCAGAAAACCCCTTGCGCGAGGCTTTTGCCAGTAAATCTAATCGTCGTTTGATGCTTATTGCCATGTTTGGAGCGATCGTAGGACAAGGTGTGGTTTGGCATACGGGTCAATTCTATGCACAAATCTTCATCAACAAAATCTTGATGGTGGATTTCACAACAACCAATTTGATCATTGCGGCCTCATTGGTGGTAGGAACACCTCTATTCGTCGTTTTTGGCAGTTTGTCTGATCGCATTGGTAGAAAAAAAATCATGTTAGGCGGTATGGCACTAGCCGCTATTTTATATTATCCCTTATTTGCTTGGATGTCGGATATCGTTGGACAAGAGGGCACTTTGATTGATGGGGCTTATCATCTAAGCACTACGGGTACGGTCAAATTGGCATTTATTTGTATTCTCTTGGTCACTTTTGCGGCCATGGCCTATGGTCCAATCGCAGCATTTTTAGTAGAGTTATTCCCAACTAAAATTCGCTACACCTCCTTATCTATTCCATATCATTTTGCGAACGGGGTATTTGGTGGATGTGCTCCCTTTGTGGCCACTTGGTTGGGAGCGGTTACTCATTCCAATTTCGCTGGTATTTTTTATCCCATCACCTTGGCAGCATTGACCGTGATTATTGGAATCATCTATTTACCAGAAACAAAAGGTAGAGCTATAATGGATTAAAGTTATGAATAAAATCATTCAAGAAACCATCCAACGAGAAGCCCAATTAGCTACCAGAAGACACTTTTTAAGTAGTCTGGGTACAGGACTGGGCTCATTGGCTTTAGGTAGTTTTTTGAGTAATTGCAGTTCTGATGCTGGCACATCTTTTGCCTCTCCCTTGGCAGCCAAAAGCTCCCCTAAACTAGGTAAGGCAAAGTCCGTCATATTTTTACACATGGCGGGTGCACCATCCCAACTCGAACTATTCGATTATAAACCAAGTTTAGCCAAATTCGATGGAAAAGAATGTCCCCCAGAATTATTGGCAGGTAAGAAATTCGCCTTCATACGAGGTGTCCCCAATTTATTAGGTCCCAAAGCCCATTTTGAACAAAGAGGACAAGCTGGCCATTGGATATCTGATTACCTACCTCATTTAGCCAGCCAAGCTGACCGAGTGAGCTTTTTGAAAGGCATGCATACCGATCAGTTTAACCATGCTCCTGCTCAGCTTTTGATGCATACCGGCTCTGCCCGCTTAGGTAGACCCAGCATGGGTTCTTGGGTGAGCTATGGTCTAGGCTCTGAAAATCAAAATTTACCGGGTTTCGTGGTACTTGCTTCAGGTGGAAAAAATCCAGATGCAGGAAAGTCGGCCTGGGGTAGCGGATTTCTACCTTCCATCTATCAAGGTGTGCAATGTCGTTCTGAAGGAGAACCCATTTTATTTATACAAAACCCTGCGGGTGTCAATTCCGATATTCGAAAAGCTAGTATTGAAACCATCAACCAGATCAATCAAGAAACTTACCAGGAATTTGGTGACCCAGAAACAGTAGCCCGAATAGCCCAATACGAAATGGCCTATAAAATGCAAAGTTCAGTTCCCGAGGTCATGGATATCAAGAAAGAACCTGCCTACATCCATGAGATGTATGGAACAGAACCAGGAAAAGAGTCTTTCGCCAATAATTGCCTGTTGGCCAGAAAACTAGTGGAGCAAGGTGTGCGTTTTGTACAACTGTTCGACTGGGGTTGGGATACCCATGGTACAGGATTAGATGGTTCGGTGGATTATGGTTTACATCAAAAATGTAGGCAAGTCGATAAAGCCTCAACGGCACTTTTACTGGATTTGGAACAACGTGGCTTATTGGATGAGACCTTGGTGGTTTGGGGAGGAGAGTTTGGCAGAACACCGATGCAAGAAAATAGAGAAGGTAAAAAACTGGCCTATTTTGGTAGAGACCACCATACAGAAGCATTTACTATGTGGTTAGCCGGTGGCGGAATCAAACCTGGGGTATCTTATGGAGAAACAGATGATTTAGGTTATTCCACCATATCGGGTAAAACATCCGTGTATGACCTGCAGGCTACTATTCTTCAATGTTTGGGATTCAATCATGAAGAATTCACCTATCCTTTTCAAGGTAGAAACTTCCGACTGACGGACGTATTTGGCAAGGTAATTGACCCTATTTTGGCATGAAAAACCTAATCACCATCGCTATTTTAGGTTTGGCTGGCTTTTTTGTAGGGAAGCAGATATGGTCGAATAATCCGCGCATCGACTACAATACTCAGGTAAAACCCATTCTAAATAAAAACTGTATCAGTTGTCATGGGGGCGTTAAAAAACAAGGCGGATTTAGTCTTTTATTCCGGGAAGAGGCTTTAGGAAAAACCAAATTTAATGCCGCAGCTATAGTCCCAGGGCATCCAGAAAAATCGAGCTTCATTCAACGGCTAAGCCTGGAGGATCCTGAAGGAAAAATGCCCTATAAGAGACCTCCATTGTCCCAAAACGAAATCGACATTTTAAGTCAATGGGTCAAAGAAGGAGCCGAATGGGGCGAACATTGGGCCTATCAACCTTTGAAGAAACCTCAAGTTCCTTATAGCTCTTGGTGGAAACAGGCTCTTTCTTGGGTAGGGATACAAGCTGGTTGGGAAGAGAACGAGATCGACCATTTTGTGGCTACTAAACAAGCTGAGATGGGCCTTGGCCATCAAACTAAAGCGGAGAAGGCCGACTTATTAAGGCGATTAAGTCTTGATTTAACGGGCCTTAGTCCAACGGAAGCAGAATTTCGGGCATTTGAAACGGATGATTCAAAAGATGCCTACGAGAAAAAAGTAGATGAGTTGTTAAAGTCTCCCCGATTTGGAGAAAAATGGGCCAGCATGTGGATGGACTTGGCTAGATACGCAGATACAAAAGGATATGAAAAAGATGATAAACGGAGTATTTGGCGATACCGCGATTATGTCATTGAATCCTTTAACCAAAATAAAACTTTTGATCAATTTATCACCGAACAATTAGCTGGTGATTTATTGCCCAATCCTAAGGAAAGTCAATACATCGCCACAGCCTTTCATCGGAATACTGCCAATAATGATGAAGGAGGAACAGAGGATGAAGAATTTAGGGTAGCGGCTATTTTAGATCGGGTTAATACAACATGGGAAACATTACAAGGAACTAGTTTTTCCTGTGTCCAATGTCATTCTCATCCTTATGACCCCATTCGCCATGAAGAATATTACCAATACATGGCTTATTTCAATAATACTCGTGATGAAGATGTACCAGATGAATCACCTTATTACCGACATTTTAAATCGTCGGATCAAAAGCGCGTCGACTCCCTCCTTCATTTTATCAAAAGTAAATATCCCAAAGAGCATCAAACTTGGAAGCAAACCATCCAATTTGTGGAACCTAAAATACATCCGCATTGGGCAGATGAATTCATCCATGGGGCATTGCAAGACAATAAGTACTTGGCCGTCCGTCCAGGGGGATCAGTCCGATTTAAGGCAGTTCCCATGCAGGAAAAAACGGAGATGCTGATTGCTTATAAAAATAACAATGATGCGCCTACCCAATTGGTGATTCGACAAGGCTCTTTACAAGGAAAGATCATTACTCAGATAAAACTAGATACTACTTTATCAGAAAAAGAAGGCCTCAAAAAAGGGAATTGGGCACATGGCTGGACCTATGCCTTTTATTCCATTCCTGCTTTGGCAGGGAAACAAGATCTCTATTGGACATTTAGCAATAAAACATGTAAGCCCGACCAAAATACGGCTGTTATCGGCTATTGGATGCTTTTACCGAAAACTCCAGAAGCATTAAAAAACACGTCCTTTCTGAATTTGGCTAAACAATTAATCAGCACTCAGCCAGAAGGAACAACCCCTGTATTGTTGGAAAATTCTGCTGATTATAAAAGAAATACACCCGTATTCGAAAGGGGAAGTTGGCTTGTACCAGGTAAATATGTAGAGCGATCCATTCCTCAATTATTTGCCAAAAAATACTCAAAACCGGTAAGAAACAGGTTGGAATTAGCCCAGTGGATGAGCAGTCCTCAAAATCCACTGACTGCTCGGGTGGCAGTTAATCGATTTTGGGAACAACTTTTTGGGACAGGTTTGGTAGAAACCTTAGAAGATTTAGGAAGTCAGGGACTTACACCTAGCCATCAGGAATTATTGGATTTTTTGGCTTACCAATTCCAGTTTACTTATCAATATAAGCCTAAGGAGTTTTTGAAATACATCGTGATGTCGGCTACCTATCAACAACGTTCCGAATTCACACAAGAATCCAAGGAAAAAGATCCAAGCAATCGGTATTTAAGTCATGGCCCAAGAATTCGCTTAAGTCCTGAACAAATGCGTGATCAAGCATTGCTTTGGTCTGGATTATTATCTACAAAAATAGGAGGTCCAAGTGTGATGCCTGAGCAACCAGAAGGAATTTGGAATGCTCCTTATAGTGGCATGAAATGGACAAAAAGTGATGGGGAAGATCAATGGCGACGTTCTCTGTATACCTATTGGCGACGTAGCAGTCCTTATCCCACACAGGTTACTTTTGATGCCGGAACTCGTGATATTTGTTTGTCGAGACGAATCCGAACAAACACTCCCATGCAAGCACTCAACACCTTAAATGATCCTGTTTTTATGGAATGTGCCTTATTTTTTGCCCGAAAGTTTCCGCAAGAAAAGGAAGAAAGGTTTATAGAAAAGGCATTTTATCAGCTTTTTGGCAAAGAGATTAGCTCGGCAAAAAAGAAACATCTCATGCGTTTTTACCAGCAAGTCCTTCCTATGTATCAAAAGGACATGATGAAGTGCCGAGAATTTTTACATCTTTGTCCAGATAATTCCATGCCCAAAGAGGCTCCCGCCTTAATAGCTAAAACCCTCGTTAGTAATGTTATATTTAACCTAGATGAAAGTATCAATAAACCATAATGCTCAACCTCTTAAAATCCATATGAACAAGCCCATTCAACGAAGAGATTTTTTAAAAACTAGCTCCGTTTTAGTTGGCGGAAGCCTCTTATCAACCTCAAACACTATGAAAAAAATTGCCCCAAAACCAGGCGAGATTGTTGTAGGTCACAACAATTACAAATTTAAGGTAATCCCAAACTGGGGCATCTTGGATGCTGGTAAAAACCCAGTTAACGACTGCCATGAAATGGTAGAAGATGCCAAAGGTCGTTTGTTTTTATTAACCAACGAAACCAAAAACAATGTCTTGATTTATGATAAATCGGGCAAATTATTAGATTCCTGGGGACATACCTATCCGGGCGCTCATGGCTTGACTATCCTAAATGAAGGTGGAGAGCAGTTTTTATTGATTTGTGATAATACCCGCCATCAAGTCATCAAAACGGATTTAAAAGGAAAAGAAATTTTCAAAATTGAATATCCGAAAGAAACAGGAGTGTATGATCATCCGCATCAATTCGTTCCTACGGAGACTGCCGTGAATCCTAAAAATGGAGATATATATGTCGCCGATGGATATGGAGCCAATTATATCATTCAATATGATGCGAAAGGTAAATACATCCGTCATTTTGGAGGTAAGACGAATGATTATGATGATAACTTATTCAATTGTTGTCACGGTGTATTAGTTGACACGCGCGATCCAAAAAATTGGACGCTCCTAGTGACAGACCGTGTAAATAATAGTTTTAAACGATTCACCTTAGATGGTAAATTCATCACACGGTATCATTTGCCTGGCTCATTTGTTTGTCGGCCTAATCTACATGGAGACCATATCGTAGCTGCCTGTTTCCGTAGTGGAGATGGCAATTGGCCAGGGTCTGGTTATGTTCAAATCTTAGATAAAGACATGAAGGTGGTTTCTACCCCAGGAGGCTCTGAACCTATTTATAAAAATGGCGTATTACAAAGACAGCATAAAGATGATGAGAATAAGGTATTCATACATCCGCATGATGTGTATGCTGACTCAGATGATAACATATATATAGCACAGTGGGCTTCTCAAAAAACCTACCCTATAAAATTAGAGCGTATCGGTTAATATGATTCTTTTGGACGCGGAGGTAATTCCTGATTGGATACTATTTTTTGGTCATTTTCATCCCATGTTGGTGCATCTCCCTATCGGGATGCTCCTCATGGGAATGATTTTATATGTGTTTTCCAAAAAAGAGGACGCCGAAAGACAAAAATCCATCGCTCCCATTTTATGGAGTACTGGAATCACCGCACTTATTTCATGTGCCATGGGTTGGTGCTTATCCTTGGCAGGGGAATATGATAAGGATACCTTGTTTTTACATCAATGGTTGGGGATAAGCCTAGCCCTGAGTTCATTGGCTTTGGCTTACATGGCCCAATTTTGGTCTCAAGATTCTTTGATGTCTCGCTTTTTCAAACCTTTGCTATCCCTAGCTTTTATCTTAGTGATGTGGACAGGGCATTTAGGAGGAAACTTGACGCATGGTTCTGATTACTTAACTAGCTACCTACCTCAACCTTGGAGGCACTGGCTGGGAATTGCGCCAAGAGAACAAAAAATGGTGGAGAAAGGTGTACAGCCCATACGTATTAAAAATTTGCAAGAGGCCCTTATTTATCAAGATTTGATTCAACCCACTTTAAAACAAAAATGCTGGTCCTGCCATAATGCCGAAAAGCAAAAAGGCAAATTGCGCATGGATAGTCCAGAGTATGTCTTGAAAGGTGGTGCTAATGGCGTTATTCTATTGGCAGGAAATCCCGTAGAAAGTGAATTGATCAAACGCATATTATTAGATCCATCACATGAAGACCACATGCCTCCCAAAGGGAAAGTCAATTTAACAGAAGATGAGATTGTGTTATTGCAATGGTGGGTAAAGCAAGGGGCACATTTCAACAAAAAGATTGCTGATATTCCTTACGATAACCGTATCAAATCCATTTTGGCTAAATATACCCAAGGGGGAAATCAGCAGGAAGTTTATGTTTCAACCGTATTCAAAGAAAATATTCCTGCCGCCGCTGAGGCAGATATTGACAAGCTAAGAAAGCACCATCTATTAGTTATTGCCGTAAGTAAGGAGAAATCATTCTTGGAAGTTAATGCCATTAATGCCAAACAAATTGGAGACAAAGAGCTTCAAGATTTAGAAGGGATCAAGGAACAATTGGTTTCTTTAAAATTAGGAGGTACCAACATTAGTGATGACCTTTTGGAACAAATCAGTAGCTACCCAAGATTGATTCATTTACAAATGGATCATACCAAAATCAGTCGCCAAGGACTCTCCCACATCAGTTCCTTGAAACACTTAGAAACCTTGAATTTGGTTGCTACAAATATTGGTGATGATGCGGTATTAGCAATAGCGAAGATGCCAGCTTTGAGAAAAATTTACCTTTGGCAAAGTAAGGTATCAGATCAAGGTATTCATTTACTTCAAAAGAAAATGCCCAAACTAGTTGTAGACCAAGGCTGGAAGGGTAAATGGCCCTTGGATACCCTGCAAATTACCATCAAAAAACCGGAATAGAGTCGTTGAGATTTGCATCTTTCCGCCTTATGGATATGCCATTTTTTCCGACAATTAGCACATTTGACGTCGATTTATATCTCCATTCTTGATTCATCTAATTAAAATTTTAGTAAAATTTCTTCATAAACAGGCTCTTTAGGGTCCAAAATCCACTAAAAATTCGTTGAGTCAGCGGTCAATTACTCAACCTTTCTACAAAATCCTGTTTCCAATTTAAAATTCATTCGATTTTATCGTTTAAGTCAAAAATTGAACATTTCTAAGATTTGCCAATTGTCCGTTTTTTGAGCATTTTGTAAAATCTACCTAAAAAGCCTTTAAACCATTTCATTTGTTCAAAATTTTAAATTGAGAACAAATGCAGATTCAGATTATTTCTACAACAAAATTTAAATTATTATTTTTGTTTGAATTATAATCTCAAAGGCAGACATGAAAATCTGTTTGGGATTATAATCTGTTCCTAAATTATATATGAAAAAAAACTCTAATGGCTGTTTGGGCTATGTGATGTACCGACCATATCTGGTAAGGAATGTTGTACTAATTCAAAAATTTTCGACTTCTGTTAATTCATTCAGAGACTAATCCTCTGGATAAATTTTCTTTTAAAAAATTGATTAGACATTCTGTGTTCTTAAAAATTATATGAAAGTAACTCGCACTACTTATTCCAAAGTTTTGAAGCAATTCCCAACTTTTCTATCTACCCTGATAGTGCTTACCATGCTATTGGTTTCCACCTCGGTAGCCGTTGGTCTTGGAAATGCAAGGACTCGTTTATTTTCTTCCCCAGCTTTTAACCAAGCCTTGTCATCACATGCTTTGGGTCAAGTTCAAACTTCCTCCAGAGATGAAGTTGTATTTTTTGATAGAGGAGCAGGAAAGGATTTAAACTTTACAGAAAAAAGAGTTGCAAAAGCTCATAAGTCCGTCAATCAAGTATTAACTAATATCTTTCAAAGAAGTAATTACCGGGATTTGCTATTTTCTTATTTCCCAGGTAAACGCAAATCCATAGATTCCGATTTTGATGCAAAAGTTCTAAGCTTACGTAATGCCGTTTTAAATAAAGGTTTCCAAGTTCCCGTTCAAATTATTAGTTGGGCCGAAATAAACAGTGCTATGGCAGCATTTGCTAGTCGCGGTCCTGCAGGTAGTCCCATTATATATATCAACAAAGAATATTTAGAAGGAAAAGCTTCATTTATATACCCAAAAGCACATGATCCCCAGATTATTGGATTGTTATTACAAGAATATGGCCATGCGATCGATTTTTATTTAAATGGGGACCAAGATACCCCCGGTGATGAAGGTGCGCTTTTTGTAGTCAAGGAAATTAATGTTGAGGTGGAGCCGATAGAACTCGCTGCCATGCAAAACAGAGAAGATTACAATAAGATTTCTGTTCAAGGTAAAACTTTTATGGTAGAAGAAGCGGCAGTTACTATCGCTGAAGCTTGGCTGTCAACAATCAGTGGCCAGGGAAAGCCTACTACCGGTGCTACAGCATTAAGTGCAACATCCATGCGCTTTCAGACCAATCCTCCCTCCGCTACATTTACTACGACTACAGGAGGTGGTAACTCAAAAGTTGTGGGATCATTCTCTTACTATGTTGGAGCGGTGCAAACAGTAATTCCAGGATTTATAGATACTTCTGCAGGAAATGGTGCAACAGGCATCATTGTACTTTTCGTTACAGATGCTAATAATTTATCAGGTTACCTTATGCGTATATACGGAACTCCGGTGATTACGGCCAGTACGCAATACAACATGAATAATAGCCCGGTTGGTACTGATTTAAATTCTTACCAGAGCTCAACGGGACCATCTGCAAGTACCTCCACGCTTTTGCCAGCCAGCACTACCGGAATTTTGGCAGATGGAGCTACTACAGCAACCCTAACCGTTACTGCAAAAAATGGAGCAAATACTGCTCTAGCAGGGGCAACGGTTGTCCTAGAACAATTTTCTGATGCATTATTAACCATTCCAACAACTAAGTCAACAATCAGCCCAAGTAGTGCTACGACGAATGCTAGTGGTGTTGCAACATTTACGGTAAGTAGTAAAGTTGCTCCGCAAACCGTCTATTACCGAGCTACAGTGACATCCTCGGGATTTGAAGTCATCGTAACTGCTTATGCATCTGTATCTTATGTAGTAGGCGCCGTGACCAAATTACAAGTATTAATGCCTGGGGAAACAGCTGATCCAGGTTCAGTTACAGGTAAAACGGGTACTCCAACAAACCAAACAGCAGGCTCTAATACGACAGTAACTGTCAATGCTGTAGATGCCAATTGGAATATCGTTAGTTCATCGACTCCGACGGTAGTCATCACCACGAGTGATGCCAATGATACACATCCTTCCAATGCCGCATTAACAGCAGGAACAGGGACATTTACTGTTTCATTCAGAACTGCAGGGAATCAAACTGTCACTGCAACAGACCAAGCAGCCACTTTAACTGCTAATACAGGGGCAACAACCCTAGTTACCGCGGGCACTGTTAACAAATTACAAGTATTAATGCCCGGCGAAACGGCTGCACCAGGTACTACCACCGGTAAAACAGGTACACCAACGGATCAAGCAGCGGGCGCATCCTTAAATGTTACGGTAAACGCTGTGGATGCCTATTGGAACATCGTATCCTCCGCCACTCCGACAGCTGTAATCACCTCATCCGATGGACAAGCTACCCTTCCGAGTAGCGCAGCATTAGTTGGCGGAACAAAACAGTTTGCTATTACATTAAAAACAGCTGGTAACCAAACAGTTACAGCCACTGACCAAGCAGCATCGTTGACTGCAAACACAGGCGCGAGCACGGTTATTACGGCTGGTGCTGCTTCTAAACTAACTGTATTTCTACAGACTAGTAATGTCACGGCAAGTCAAAATACTCGGACCAAGTTCCAAGTTTCAGATGCTTATGGAAACTTGATAAATTCATCTACGGCCACCATTACTGTTGCATTACATCAAAATGGAGTACCGAAAACTACTGGTTACACCGGAACCAAAGTTAGAAATGCCGTAGCAGGTATTGCCGATTTTAATGATCTTAAAATATCAGATGCTTCCACTGATTATACCTATGTTGCTTCCAGTCCTGGTTTAACAAGTGTAACAACCAATGTTTTTGAAATATTTGTGGGGCCGCCCTCTAAATTGACCTTTAGAACAAATCCTCCTGCCAGTGTGACAGCAGCGTCAAACATGAGCCCTTCCATTACTGTCAGTGTAGATGATGCCTTATTAAATACGGTAGTTAGTGCAACCAATAGTATCACCTTAAGTATTTCCGCTAATCCCGGTTCAGGTGTTTTATCTGGAACGGCAACGGTTAATGCTGTCAATGGTATTGCTACCTTTTCTGATTTATCCATTAACAAAGCTGGTACAGGTTATACCTTATCAGCTGCTAGTACTGGACTTACAACCAAAATAAGCACGGCATTTAATGTGGTAGCTGGCGCTGCAGCCAAATACATCGTCACTTCTTCATCTTCTTCTCCTGCGGCTGGTGCTACCGTAACCATCTCGGCTCAATTAGCCGATGCCAATGACAATCCAGTTGCTACTTCAGGACAAACCGTTACTTGGACCAAGTCCAATGCCAACGGTAGTTTTGCTTCGGCTACTTCAACCACCGATGGAAGTGGTATTGCTACCGTTGTGTTCACTTCGCATACCGTTGCAGGTACTGCCACTACCGTGACAGCTACTACTTCGGCTATTTCAGGAACATCTTCTACCATCACCACCGTGGCTGGGGCTGCGGATGCTACAGCTTCTACCTTAACTCCTACATCGGCAAGTATTACAGCGAATGGGGCTTCTACTCAGGTGTTAACTGTCACTGCTAAAGATGCTAATGGCAACAATGTGGGTA
>NZ_JBEWZH010000009.1:161394-165367 GCF_045310485.1 Aquirufa salirivi | reverse complement strand
GTAGGAAAACCTTTTAAAGATTCATTCATTACAAAGGTCTAAATACAATTCAGAGATAGTCCCTAAAATAAAAATATTAATATTTTTATAGATAACTACTTGTTTTAATCATAGAAATCGAACAGCGGAATTAATCATTTCTATAAAATTTTTGACTATAAAAGTATTTTGTATTTCCATTATACATTTATCTATATTGGTTTTAGTTTTGATTTTTAAATCAGTAATGTTCTCTTTATAGACAATTTTTGATTCTTTAGTTTCAATATCAAACAAGAAAATATTTGATGATGTTTCTCCTAAATAATTATAGCAACTTACTTTAGTTTCTGTGGTTATGAATTTTGAATCTTCATAAAAAGAAATTATGTAATCGTCTTTTTCAAATCGCTTTTTATATGAGTTAAATAATGTTGTAATTAATGTTGAAATTATAATTATTACACATGCAGTGATTAATGTAAAAGGCGATAAAATTTTTTCTTTGATAATCCTTCCTAAATAGAATACTAAGTATAGAAAATAAGCTGGGATCACTATTAATATATTAGGGAAAACGAAAATGATAAATATTGATAGAAGTATAACAGCAAACCGGAAATTTAATAAAGAATTAGAAAATCTATTTTCAAATATTTTATTGATTCTTTTTTTTGTAATCTTATTTGATAATAGATATAATCTGCATTTTTTTTCACAACAAAAATTACAATTTTTTCGTAAACCAAATATATTATTGAAAAAATTATGAAAAGTGAAACCTCACAAATGAAAATTAGAAGTATTAACTTGAAAATATATTCCAAGCTAAAAAAAAGTAAATCGTTTACTCCAATATGGTTGAAAATGGATATATCAAAACCTTTGTAATAGATATAATAATTTATAAAACTTAGAGAATACAATCCGACTAAAATTAGAGTTATATTTTCCTTTAATAAGTATTTGAAATTTTTAATATTTTTTTCTAGTTCTTTACACATTTAATTTATTGTGTTAAATAAGTATGGAATATAACCTAATTGGGTTTTGCATTCGGGTGGATTTCGAAGCTGATAGCATCAATTTATTATAATTTTCATAAGTAGTATAAAGCTCTTAGTTTGCAGATCAGCTGGTATAACGCAAAACCCGTAAAAGGTGTAGTTTTTAAAATGTCATCCAATTCAGTTTCCATAAGTAATTGAACGTCTCAATTTTCATAAAGTCCTTTAGGCCTTTGGTTTCCTGCAATTCAAATAAATTAATTTTATCATCAATTATGTTAGAATAATAAGCAAACATAGATGCTTGGAAATCATTTGAACTATTTTCTACTACAGAATTTATTGCCTTAGAAAGTCTCTGTAAATTTTTAATTCTATTATATTGATTAAAGTCCCCGGCTTCACTTCTTTTTTCTTCAAGCTGACTTAATAAATTTTCCCTATCAAAGAATTCTAAGTTAGGATTGGCTACACCTATAATTCCAGCTTTGTCATAATACCATTTAGAATGTCCCTTAAGCATTGAAGCTTGGGGAAATGTTGAGTTGCCAATTATTGATTGGTTAGAAGTATGATTATACAGTTCTTGTTGTTTGTGAAATACCGGTGCTGCATATATTACTATTGCATCACCTGATAATTCTTTTTCAAGTTGTTCAAGTGCCAATTGTTGATGAGGGGTTATTTCAAAAAACCAATAATAACTATTTATATGAGGTTTTAATATATTATTAGATTGTGAAGAATAAGTTGAACGTTTTGCTTGAATAAAAAGATTGAGTTTGAAATCAGGAAGGATTTTGCTAGGCTTACTACCTTGCCATATATAATTTAATGTTTTACCTCGCAAGATTGAACCTCCTAAAATAATGGAGTGTCCATGAAGTTCCCATAGATAATCATTTAAGCATAAAGAAGCTCTGTCAATTCCGATTGTCTTTTCAAAAACCTGACCAGGTTCCCATAAAAGATGACTTCCTTTCTCTAGTTGATTAAAAAGAGGTCCTCTATATTCACTTTCTTCAAATTCACTCATATGTTTTAATTAAAATTACACCAAATTTATATTCACAAGCTACTTCATATCGTAAATCCACCCAATAAAGGCTGAACTGACGCTACTAAGTAGCATAAATTAAAATATAACACGCAGCACCATTTACCTCAAACCTGTTAATTCACAATGAGTTATAATTAATCCCCAATGTAACCTATTCCAGAACAAAACATTCTACATTCTTCATTTTCTAATAACTAAACCCTAATAAAGCACCCACGTATCCTTCGAGCCACCACCTTGTGAGGAATTGACTACTAAGGAGCCTTTTCTCAGTGCTACACGTGTTAAACCACCGGGGATTACCTTGACTTCATTTCCGTATAAAATATATGGCCTTAAGTCCACATGGCGCCCTTCAGGATGGTCTTCAATTAAACAGGGTACGCGCGACAAAGAGATGGTCGGTTGGGCAATGTAGTTTCTAGGATTATCTAAAATGTATTTTTTGAATTTCTCTTGTTCTTCTTTCGTGGATTTTGGTCCTATCAACATCCCATAGCCTCCTGCTTCATTGGCTTCTTTCACCACCAGTTTTTCGATGTTTTCCAAAACATACTTTCTATCGGCCTCTTCTCCACAGATATAAGTTTCCACATTAGGTAAGATAGCATCTTCGCCTAAATAATATTTGATGATTTTAGGTACATAGGCATAGATTACCTTATCATCTGCCACACCCGTTCCCGGGGCATTGGCTAAGGCTACTCTTCCTTTTTTGTACACCTCAAATATCCCCGGAATACCAATCATGGAATCAGGGTTGAAAGTTTGTGGGTCTAAGAAAGTATCATCAATGCGACGGTAAATCACATCCACAATCTTGAAACCTTTGGTCGTACGCATTTTGACATAGCCTTCATGTACGACCAAATCACGAGCATCCACTAATTCTACTCCCATTTGTTGAGCTAAATACGAATGCTCAAAATAGGCTGAATTATATATACCGGGGGTTAATACCACGACGGTTGGCTCTGGACGATCACTGATGAAGCGCAGCATTTCCAACAGTTTATGTGGGTAATCAGAAATGGTTCTAATCTGCGTTTTAGCCACTACTTCAGGAAATGTTTGCTTGAATAATTCTCGGTTTTCCAACATGTAGGATACGCCTGAGGGACAACGCAAATTGTCTTCCAATACCATGAATTCACCATTGTCGCCACGGATCAAATCCGTTCCAGTAATGTGAATCCAAATATTTTTGGGAGGCTTTATGCCCATGCATGGGGCTAAAAAGTTTTTGGAAGAATAGATAACTTCCTTGGGTATAATTCCGTCTTTAATGATTTTCTGATCAGAATATATATCGGATAAAAATAAATTTAGTGCAGTGATTCGTTGAATTAGGCCTTTCTCCACATTGTCCCAATCTGAACCATTGACAATCCTGGGAATGATATCTACCGGCATGATACGTTCCGTGCCTTCATTTTCAGAATAGACATTGAACGTAATCCCCATGGCCATTAAGGCTCTTTCGGCAGATTGATGTCGACGTAAAAACTCTTCTTGGCTTAATTGTTCTACGCGGTCTTTAAATGGTTCATATCCTTCACGAACAAGTCCTTCGGGACTGAACATTTCGTCGTAAAACCCTTCTGTTTGGTATTCTTTAAATGAGAAATTCATAGGCCATATTATTTATGTAATGCTTGATTAGAAATTAATTTAGGATTTTATTTCTGGAAAAAAAAGAGGAAATAAATTATAAAGTATAGATTATAATTTATAAATGTTCATGTTGAAATAGGAGTTACCTATGTTATTATGTTATGAGAATTTGATTCAGGTATCAGATAATTGGTTTAATTTTAAAGTATATCGAATGCTAATTTTGATTTTCCCCATTTTGGGAAAGTCAATATCAATGGAACTATTCATACGAAAAATTATAAATAGAATTTTCAAATTCGTTTATATAAAT
>NZ_JBEWZH010000009.1:0-161305 GCF_045310485.1 Aquirufa salirivi | reverse complement strand
TTCATCATTTATATTTTATAATCTCTTAATGGTATTGATAAAATATGAATTTCATAGGTTCATATTTTAAAATAATCTTATTCAGCTATCAAATAATTGGTTTAATTTTAAAGTATATCGAATGCTAATTTTGATTTTCCCCATTTTGGGAAAGTCAATATCAATGGAACTATTCATACGAAAAATTATAAATAGAATTTTCAAATTCGTTTATATAAAGACATTTATAATTCATCATTTATATTTTATAATCTCTTAATGGTATTGATAAAATATGAATTTCATAGGTTCATATTTTAAAATAATCTTATTCAGCTATCAAATAATTGGTTTAATTTTAAAGTATATCGAATGCTAATTTTGATTTCCCTCTTCTGAGGAAAGTTAATTTATATGGAACTATTCATACGATAAATTATCAATAGAAATTTCAATTTCGTTTTAGATAAATACATTTATAATTCATCATTTATACTTTATAATTTATTTATGTTTTTCTACCATTCTCCCATCGGTTTTATCCAAATAGGCCTTTCTGACAAAGGATTGACTTCCTTGCAATTTGTAGAACAAGGAGGAAATGATGCTTTGCCTGATGACTTGAAGGCTATGCAGGATGAAGTAGTTCGGAACCTAGATGCCTATTTTGAGCAAGCTAATTGGAAGTGGACTTGTCCTGTCGATTTTTCATCAGCAACTACTTTTCAAAAGAAAGTTTGGTCTATTTTGTTGGAAATTCCAGTAGGAGAGGTGATGTCCTACCAACAAATCGCTGAGTTAATCGAACAACCCAAAGCAGCGCAAGCGGTAGGGAATGCCAATGCTCAAAACCCTGTTTTGCTACTGGTGCCTTGCCATCGAGTTATTGGCTCTGATGGTTCATTGGTTGGTTATCGAGGAGAATTGTGGAGAAAAGAATGGTTGTTAAAACATGAAGGATATCCAGGCCTAAGTCAGCAATTGAATCTTTTTTAGGCTTATCTTTGGGCATGGGAAATGATGAAATTGTCGACGCACTAGAATTATTGGTGAAACTATGGGATGTCCATGGGGTCAATGAGTTTAAAAGCAAGAATCTGGCTTTTGCAGCCCGTGGACTAGATAAATATCCCGGTAAAATCTCTTCTCTTTCAGAAACAGAATTAGTACAAATACCCGGCGTAGGGAAGTCCATTGTTAAGATTATTTTAGACCTAATTCAAGTTGGTAGCAGCTCCGACTTAGATGGAATACTAGAACAAACTCCTCCAGGGATATTGAATCTGTTGAAAATCAAAGGTCTAGGTCCCAAGAAAGTGGGTTTAATCTGGAAAGAACTAGGCATTACCGATTTGGATGATTTGCTTACTGCTTGTGAAGAAAATCGCTTGGAGCAATTGAAAGGCTTTGGGAAAGCGGTTCAGGAAAATGTACAGTTATACATCCAATTCCTCAAGCAAAATTCTAAAAAGCTTCGCTTAGATAAAGCCACTCATCTGTCGCAACTCATTCTAGAGCAGTTGAAAACTAAATTCAATCAAGTTGCTGAAGCAGGGGAGTTATCTCGGAACTGTGAAGTTATTTCCGAACTCGTTTTCTTAGTTGAATCAACTGATATCTTTGGTTCTGGTGCTCTTATTAATTCCATCGATGGGATGGAAGAAGACATAAAAGAATCATCTCCCTTCACTTGGAGAGGTATATTTCATGGGCATTTATTGGCGATTCAAATTCATGTCATTGCACCAGATCAATGGGAAAATGCCCTTTTTCAGCAAGTGGCGCATCCAGAGCATTTAGTAGTCATTCAATTTTATAAGCATTTTCAAGGTAAGGCGATTGCCTCTGACAAAGAGGTGTATGAAACCTTGGCTTTGCCCTACATCATTCCTGAAATGCGGGAAGGATTCAAGGAATTTGAATGGTCGCAAAAGCATCAATCCGAGGAGTTGATTCAATACTCCGACTTAAAAGGATGTTTACACAATCATTCCACTTATTCAGATGGAAAAAATACCTTATTGGAAATGGCTGAGGCTTGTCGAGCTCAGGGGTTGCAGTATTTTGGTATAGCTGACCACTCTCAATATGCCGCCTATGCGAATGGTTTAAAGGAAGACCGTGTTCTAGCCCAACAGGAGGAAATAGATCAATTGAATGCCCGATGGAACGATTTTACCATCTTAAAAGGTATTGAGGCAGATATTTTACCTGATGGTTCTTTGGATTATGATGCCTCTGTTTTAGCGCGATTTGATTATGTGGTAGCCTCGGTTCATGCCCAGTTGGCCATGGATATAGATCGTTCCATGCCGCGTGTTTTGAAGGCAATCGAAAATCCATATACTTCTATATTGGGTCATCCTACGGGCCGACTTTTACTGACACGTGCTGGTTTTCCACTACAAATGGATAAGATTTTAGATGCCTGCAAGGCCAATGGCGTTAGCATCGAATTAAATGCTAGTCCGTATCGCTTAGATTTAGACTGGCGATACATTTATGATGCCATGGATAAGGGGATTTATGTTTCCATCAATCCTGATGCCCACCAAATAGAAGGCATCAGAGATATGGAATATGGGGTCAAAGTAGCTCGAAAAGGAGGTTTATTGCGCTCCTTAACCTTGAATGCTTTGAATGTACAAGACTTGAAAACCTTTTTTAAAAAGGCTTAGAAGTTTGGTTTCAATAGGTATTTAGCATAGAATTCATCAATCACCCTAACGGCTTCGGTAGGTGTATCAACTAAGGAGAATAAGTCCAAATCTTCCTCATTGATATTCCCTTGCGTGATCATGGTGTTTTTTACCCAATCAATTAACCCTTTCCAGTAGTCTGTTCCTACCAATACGACGGGGAAACGTCCAATTTTATGGGTTTGAATCAGTGTCAAAGATTCAAACATTTCATCCAAGGTGCCAAATCCCCCTGGCATGATGATAAATCCTTGTGAGTATTTCACAAACATAACTTTTCTGACAAAGAAGAAATCAAAATTGATGTTCTTGTCGTGATCGATGTAAGGATTGGCAAATTGTTCAAATGGCAATTCAATATTTAATCCTACAGATCTACCACCTTCGGTTTTTGCTCCTTTATTACCTGCTTCCATGATACCTGGACCACCACCGGTGATAACTCCATATCCATGTCTTACTAGTTTGGCGGCAATTTCTTCTGCCACTTGGTAATAAGGATTGTCTGGTTTTGTTCTAGCTGATCCAAATATGGACACACAGGGGCCAATTTTTGAAAGTTTATCAATACCTTCTACAAACTCACTCATGATCTTGAATATCCTCCAAGATTCTTCTGATTTTATTTGTGCCCAGGTTTTGTCTCCAAATGCTTTTTTGATTTTTTCTTCTTCGTGCTGCCGATCGTTCTCCAACATAAATTTATTCTTTTGATACTTCGCAAATGTAGGATTTATCCGCTTACCTTTGTCAAGAATTTAGAACTAAAATACAAGACAATGAGCTTAACTTTTGCTGTTGGTGGTGATCATGCCGGATTTGATTATAAAAATGATTTAATAGCTTTCTTATCAGAAAGAGGAATCACAGTGAAGGATTATGGTACTTTTTCAGCGGATTCAGTGGATTATCCAGATTTCGCGCATCCTGTGGCTTCAGCCGTAGAAAATGGCGAGCAGCGTTTCGGTTTATTGTTATGTGGTAGCGCCAATGGAGTGGCCATTACAGCAAATAAACACCAAGGTATTCGGGCTGGCCTAGCTTGGAATGTGGAAGTAGCTAAATTAGTTCGGCAACATAATGATGCCAATGTCATTTGTTTACCTGTTCGTTTTATCTCTTTAGAAGAAGCTAAAGCTTGTTTAGCCGCATTCATAGAAACTCCCTTTGAAGGTGGTCGTCATCAAGGGCGCGTAAGTAAAATCTCTTGTAGTTAAGGATTTTTTTGGTACAAATTGGGGGAGATTTGTCGATACGACTTCCTCAAACTAGGTAAATAGACGCTCAGCTTTTTGATGTTGTTTTCTGCATCGTAAATGTAATCTGGAGCGTCTTTTTCAAAATATTCATGCAGTAAAACCACGTTTTTATACTGATCTAAATTAGAAAACAGGGGTTTTGCTAAATCCCAATTGACAAATGGCCCAACCATTTGGTTCCCTAAATATTCTTCTATTTGAGGCCCCAATACCATTAATCGTTGATTTTTTAAAGTCAAGGTTGGGGCAGGTATGCGCTCATGATCCTTGTTTTTGAGTTCAATTTGCACATTGTACCATGTACCCGCAATTAACAACCAGATAGCTATTTCTTTCAGAATGGAATTGCTACTCAAATGGAAGATATTGAGTCCAAAATAAGCTAGCGCTGGAAGGAAAAAAAGTAAATTGATACGAATCAAGGAAGGGACGGTCAAGGTGGCCAAAATGGCTGTGATAAGCCAAATTAAATTAGTTTGCTGTCCTTTTTGCGCATTGGAACGGATTCTTCTACTGCGTAAAACCAGCCAAAAACCCCAAATTCCAATGAATAAGGCGGGAGCAAAAACGCCAGCAATTTGAGTGACTTCCAATTGCTCAGGGACCTGAAACTGAAAGGCTGATCGTTTAAATACTTGAATCATGAAGGGCAAATTTCCATTGATGGAAAAGAATAAAATATTCAAGGAGAAGACCATGAAGAACCCAACAAACATCAATACGATTTGTCGCAAGGTGATACCCGAATAAAAGAGTAAACTCAATAATGCCCACACAAAAAATATAGAATAACTCAAATAGAATAAACTGGCGATGGCCATGTAAATACCTATCAATATGACACGGTCATTGACAAGCAAAGTTCTTTGTTGGTAGATAATTTCTCTCCAAGCCAATAATAGAAAAGTCAAGCCGACCAAAGCTGGTCCTGGGGCTAAAAACTCCATGGATAAATGAAAGATGATGGCATACATCAAAAAAGGCAAATACCCGATTTGAGGCATCAATTCAAAGCGCTGTATGGTTTGTTGAAAAATATAGCTTTGGTAAATAACAATGATGGAAGATATATAAATGTTCCAATGTACTGGAATCGAAAACCATTGTATGATCTGATAAAATAAAGCAGCTAAAGGGGCTGTATTATCACTAATGTCCTCATAAATCAAAAATCCTTGATTCAGTTTTTGACCTAATAAATAATTTTTTATCTCCCACGGAAATGGAGCCAAGCCCCATTGCTGGATATAAAATAAACTAATAAGCCAAATGGCTACCAACAAAAGGGTAGGCAAGATGGAATCAGATTTGAAAATTTGGAACATATTTTTGGAACACCTTCCCTAAATTACGGTTAATCCAATTATTATTCTGAAATTTGTGAGATTTTTAGGTAAAGAAAGGAGAAATATGGAAAGCAAGCGTCAACAAAAGTTTGGTCGACAAATACAAAAGGATTTAAGTGATATCTTTCAAAAAGAATTTAGAGAAATTTTTGGGAAAGGGATGGTCACAATTACGGATGTAAAAATGAGTCCAGATTTATCGGCAGCTCGTTGTTATTTGAGCTTTCTTTTAGTGGATGATCCACAGAGTATCGTGGATGTTTTAGAAGAAAAAACCAAAGCCATTCGAAATGCTTTGGCTAATCGCATTCGTCATCAAGTACGAATCATCCCACATTTGTCGTTTTATTTGGACGATACTGCTGCTTATGCAGCTAAAATTGAAGCTTTATTTGAAGGATTGGTCATTCCTCCAGCTACGGAAGAGGAAGATAAATAAATTGTATTCCCTTGAATCTACCCTTATTTGTTGCAAAAAGGTATTTTTTCACCAAGTCTAAGGCGAGTTTTATCACCTTCATTTCCCGTATTTCTATGTTAGGAGTAGGGTTGGAGGTTATGGCACTCATTCTAATTTTGTCGGTTTTCAATGGTTTAGAAGAATTCCAAAAGGGATTATTTAAAACCTATGACCCAGATTTGAAGATTATATCTTCCAAAGATGCCCGATTTACGCTTTCGCCGCAACAACTAGTAGCAGCAAAATCATTAGCAGGCGTTCGTTTTGTCAATCCCATTTTAGAAGATCAAGCGCTTATTCGGTATAAGAACAAGCAATTGGTGGTTCGTTTTAAAGGGGTTGATGATGAGTTTTTGAAGGCCGAACGTTTAAAGAAACAAGTGGTAGAAGGTGATTATTTTGTCCAAAATGGAGAACATGCCTTTGCTGTCGTCGGTATTGGTGTGTTTTTAGATATGGGAATGAGTTTTGAAGATGTCTTTACACCCATAGAAGCATGGTATCCCAATCACCAAGCTTTAAAACGATTTACTGTCAATGAGCAGTCTATTCGTAGCAATCACTTTTTCCCTTCTGGAGTGATGGAAGTGGAGCAGTCTTTTGATAATCAAATGGTATTAGTTCCTTTGACTTGGATGGAAGAACTAATGGGTGTTGAAAATCAAATTTCCGCTTTGGAGATTATGGTCGAAGATGGTGCAGATGCGCAACAAATTAAAACAAAACTGGTCGGTTTATTTGGGAATACTTTTCAAGTTCAGACTCGAGACGAGCAACATGCCGCAATTTTGAAAGCGATCAAGATTGAAAAATTCTTTGCTTTCTTGATCATGGCATTTGTGATGGGAATTGCTTCCTTTACCTTGTTTTATGCCCTTTCTTTATTGGTCATTGAGAAAAAGAAAGATTTAGCCACCTTATTGGCTATGGGTTTTACCAAAAAACAGATGTTCCAAACATTCTTATTGGTAGGTGTATTAATTAGTTTCTCAGGAGCCATCATCGGAATGATCTTAGGCTATGGTTTAGGCTATATCCAAGAAGAATTTGGTATTATTTCTTTAGGAATCCCCAATTCACTGATCGACGCCTATCCCATCCAAATGCGCTTAGGAGATTTCATCCAAACTGCCCTGGTGGTCATCCTCGTTACCTTCTTTGCGTCCATATTTCCAGCGAGGAAAGCCGTTGAAATGACTTTTAGGCGCTCGTAGGTGGATTGAATTCTCCTTCCCATTTAGACACCACACAGGTAGCTACCCCGTTACCCGCCACTGATGTTACCGTTCTACCCATATCCAAGAAAGGATCGACTCCTAATAACAAGGCGATTCCTTCAGCAGGTAAATTAAACATCGTCAAGGTTCCCGCAATAATAACCAGCGAGGCTCTAGGCACTCCTGCAATTCCTTTGGATGTAATCATCAAGGTTAACAGCATGGTGATTTGTTGCTCTAAGCTTAAATGTACCCCATAAGCTTGTGCTATAAATCCTGTGGCAAAGGTCATGTACAACATAGACCCATCTAAATTAAAACTATATCCTAAGGGTAAAACAAATCCTACAATTCTGCGACTGCAACCAAAGCGTTCTAATGCTGCTATGGTTTGGGGAAAGGAGGCTTCCGAACTGGCCGTTGAGAAGGAGATTAACAATGCCTCTTTGAGTTCTTTTAATAATGCCCAATAAGGTATTTTATTAAAAATACAGATTAGCCATAAGATCACCACGGTAAAGAATAATAGGCCGCCTAAGAAACAAATCATTAAATAACCGTAACTGATTAAAATACTTAATCCCTTATTTGCTACTACAGTAGTCATTGCTGCAAAAACAGCATAAGGAGCTACTTCCATCACATAATTGACCATTTTAAAAACCACTTCAGCTAAGTTTTCAAATACATGAATCAGCTTTTTACCGGTTTCACCTATGGAACCAAGAGCCACACCAAAGAATAAAGAAAAGATGACAATTTGAAGAATTTCATTTTCTGCCAATGCCTTGAAAAAGCTATCTGGGAATATATGTAAAATGAAATCTTCCATGGTTTTTACCTTAGAAGCATCAATCCCCGTAGAAGTTCCCGCTGCAGGCTTTGGCCAAGATTGTAAACTTCCTGGTTGAGTGATATTCACCACAACGAGTCCAGTAACTAAAGACAGTAAGGTAGCGAAATAAAAATATCCAATGGTTTTTAAACCAATTCTACCAACGGCTTTAAAGTCCCCTAATTTGGCAATGCCCACTACCAGCGTACAGAATACGAGTGGTCCAACAATCATTTTGATTAAGCGAAGGAAAATCTTGGATATTACTTGAAAACGTTGTGCCCACTCATGACTTTCTTCAGGAGAGAATGACAAGTAGAAGTATTCACCTAATGCAAGGCCTAGAATAAATCCTAAAATGATTTTTTGGGTAAGGCTTAATTTCATATGTTTAGCGAAGTGTAAGTAAGGATTTATAAAAAGGTTTGCGGTAGGCTATCATCCCCCAAAGTAATGGATAAAGTAGAATATCTAAAAATTTAGAAGAAGTGGAATAAGAAATCTGATCAATGACGAGCGTTTGATTATTGGGTAGTTTCTCTAAGATATGCTCGTGTTTCCAATAGTTCATTCCCAAAGGAATGCGCCTACCTTCATCGATAAAATAGATTTTATCATCACTTTGGAAATCTTCCGTAATTTCTGAGTCCCAATACAAGCTAAATAAGCCTAATTTGATTTCTAATTGGACTAGATCTCCTTTACGACAGCCATCAAATCGCTTGATGGATACAGGAGGGAATGGGGGAGATAATTTGCTTAGTAAATCTTTATCAAAAAGAGCCCAAACATATTCAATTGGTGAATTAATAGGCGTTTGGACTCTGAATGATGGCATAAGGTTGAGTTTACTTAATCATATAACTTACAAGACTTAGTAATGTTGAGAAAATCGTTTTCACACCTATAACAATATATTTAGTCCAATGACTTCTCTCTTCATTCAATTGCGCGTCTTGTTGATTATCCTCCTCCTTTTTCTGGACTTGATTAAATTCTTTTTTCGCTGAACTAATCAAGGGCTGCTTAAATTGCTTGGTACTATCAATTCCCACAAAATATGTTTGTGGTCTCATGGCAGAATATTCCACCAATCCAAAACTACTAGTCATGATGTAGATCATGACAACTCCCAAAAAATGAATGGATTTTTTCACGGGTTTAGTCTTTAATTTTCTTTTTTGCTGATTCTACTGCTTGATTTTGAAGAATTAAAGCATCTTCAGTTGCTTTTTGATCTAATTTATTTTGCTCTTGGTTAGCGAGTAATTTCTCTTTTTCTAATTTCGCTTCTTCTAATTTCTTCGTTAATAATTCGGTTTGCCTTTTATTAGCCTCTAACTCTCTGACGAGCCTTTCTGCCGATTTCGTGTTTTTTACCTTTTGACTAGTCAAATTTGCTAGCTTTTGCTCTTCCTTTCTTACCGCTTCCTCTAAATTTAGAATTTGAATAAAATCCTCTAACCAAGCGGTGGCCTCCTTAAATTGGGCATGACCAGTTTGAATGTAATCATCTGGGCCTAAAGCGATGGAAACAAACAATTTTGTTTTATTATTTTCTTCAGAAATTTTAGACAATAAGGGGAATGAGTTCTTAGAAATCGATGTAATACGCGTATCAAAACTATTGATAGCTCCACCTTTTCCATTTTCTACTCGACCAAACTTCTTTAAATAGTTTTTCCAACTTTCAATGGCGTATTTTTCCTCTGTTGCTAAGTAAGTAAAAAAGCCTTCTTTTTTGGAACGCTCAATCTCCGTCATACCCGAATATATTTGAGCTTGACCCACGAATGCACCGAAAACAAATACTGCTAGGAAAAAATACTTAGACATAGACTTAATTTGTTGAATATAAAGAACAAAGGTAAATTTTTTAGTCAAAATACGAAATCAATTTACTGGACATTTTTCTGTAAGCGCCAGGACATTTTTTTGATGCTCATCTTGAAAGGCAAATAGAGTCCAAGGGCCACCTTCTTTTATTTTCCATTTCTTTCGTATTTCTTCGGGACTCATCGGAAAGTTTCTCGTACTGATATTGGCTTTTCCCGAAGGAATATGTGTCTCAATCCATTTTTTATCTGGATTTCCCTGAGCTATTACCTTAAATTGTCGACCAGAAAAAGAAGCCTCTCTTTCAGTAGAAGTATATAAATGGGTATTAAGCCCTAATTTTACTAGCTGATCTCCCGCAATTAATTTAAAGAAACCAGCTTTTAGTATACCTGCATGGGGTTCGTATAGGTATTGACCTAATGGACCCATTTTACATGGTGCTTTTCGCTCATCGCTTAATTTGCCTTGAAAAATCAGACTATTACTTAGACTTAATTCATGGATTTCTATCACTGGATCCATCGTAGCGTGTTGCGATTTTAGAAATAGTAATTCCTTTACCTCATTTTTTACTCCGATAATCCAAACTTTATCCACTCCTTGTAAACTATGAATGGCCCGACTGATATCAAGAAGGGGACTAGTTTTAATTAATAATTGGGTGTTCCCATTAATACAAGGTAAGAGTTCAAGCACATTGGGTTCACAATCTTCCAATAAAATGACTTTTTCTCCTTTGGAACCTCTTCTAGCAGGATCTAGGTAAATATAATCCCAACTCGAAGTATGCCTTTTCATATAGTCTATCCCGTCACCATGTATATGTTGTATGGAATCTCCCAATAATACCTGATGATTGAATTGAGTAATTTGTGCTAATTTTTCATCCCTTTCTACATACGTTACGGAATGCCCCAGCTGGGCAAATGCCCATGAGTCGACACCCATACCACCCGTTAAGTCAATTATTTTTCCTTGAATCAAACTAGCCTTGAAAAGTGCCGTATCCTCTGATGATGCTTGTTCTAGATTTAATTGGGGAGGAAAAAATACTTCTTCTTGGGCAATCCAAGAGGGTAATTTATGTGCTAACTTCTGCCTAGCTTGAATCTGAGGAACTAGTTTACCTAAGGAAATGCCATTGTTTTGTCCCTTTGACAGACTTAACTGATATGGGTCATCGTGGGCATGTTCTTGAATAAATTTGATTTCCTCTTTGGTTAGCATCTTGCAAATTTAAAGCCTTATTTAATTTTCTCATCTAAGACGAAAGGAATTTGATTTTATTGTAAATTTATCATCTAATCTATAATCAAAGCCATGAGTAAGTACAGCATCAAACTTAATGGGAAGAAACATCTGGTAGATGTGGCTTCTGATACGCCCCTTTTATGGGTAATACGTGATGAAATTGGGATGACAGGGACCAAATTTGGATGTGGGATGGGTCTTTGCGGCGCCTGTACTGTTTTATTAAACGGAAAACCCATTCGCTCTTGTTCAACGCCGATATCAAGTATCAAGCCTGAAGATAAATTAATCAGTATAGAAGGTTTATCTACTACGACAAGTCATCCAGTTCAATTGGCTTGGATAAATGAACAAGTTCCACAATGTGGTTATTGTCAATCGGGTCAGATTTTAGCTGTTGCATCTTTATTAGACTCCAATCCAAATCCAACAGATCAAGATATTGATACCGCTTTGGCAGGAAATATTTGTCGATGTGGTACCTACCAAGACATGCGCAAAGCTATACATGCTGCCGCCAAATCTATGAAAAGCCAATCTAAAACAAAATCCAAATGAGCGCAAATACAACAAAGCAAACCTCGAGAAGAGATTTTATCAAGATAAGCGCTCAAACGGCAGCTTTTCTTGCTATTGGTTTTGAAAATTTAGCCAATGGAAAAGGGGTGAAAGTCAAAAATTTGGCTCATGAACCACATATTGGAGTAGAAATAAATCCTTATGTACTGATCAACGAATCAGGGAAAGTAACTTTATTTAATGCAAGACCCGATATGGGTCAGGGAACATCCCAATCTATACCGATGCTGATTGCAGAGGAATTAGAAGTTCGTTTAGATCAAGTTGAAATAGTTACTTCTGACGGTTCAGCCAAATTTGGCTCTCAATTGTCAGGAGGCTCTTCATCCGTAAGTACCCGATACTTACCTATGCGAACAGTCGGTGCTGCTGTCAAAGAAATGCTTGTACAGGCTGCCGCAAATCAATGGCATGTTCCAGTGAGTGCCTGCTATGCCAAAGAAGGACGCGTATATCAAAAGAATAAATCCATCAGTTTAGGATACGGGGAATTAGTAGCTTCGGCAGCTAAATTACCTGTGCCTGCCAATCCTGTACTTAAAAATCCAGCCGATTTCACCCAAATTGGTAAATCCATTCCAAGACCTGAAATTCCTTCCAAAGTGAATGGAACCGCTAAATTTGGTATGGATGTCGTTATACCCGGTATGTTATATGCGAGTATAGCTCATGCTCCAAGTATACATGCCAAAGTGAAATCTTATCAAGGAGAAAAAGCAATCGCTAGTCAAGGTGTAAAATTTGTACTTAAAACGGAGCGTAAAATGCCTCATGCTAGTACAGAAGCAGTAGCCGTATTAGCTGACTCCTATTGGGCTGCCTTAAAAGGGAAGCGTCTTTTAGATATTGAGTGGGAAAGCACAGAAGCTGATTCCATGAATACAGAGAAGTATTTCAATCAATTGAAAGAAGCGGGTAAATCTTCCGGTTTTGAATACAAAGAATCGTTGACAGGTGATGTGAATAAGGCATTTGCTGGAGCCAATCAAGTCATTGAGGCTTCCTACCAAACGCCATTTTTAGCTCATGCGCCGATGGAGCCCGAAAATGCTACCGTATATGTGCAAGATGGTAAAGTGGAAGTGTGGGCACCTGTTCAAGGGCCTGACTCATTGGTCTCAGAATTAGCGGCTTATCTAGGTATTAAAAAAGAAAACGTTAAAATTAATGTTACTTTCTTAGGAGGTGCCTTTGGTAGAAAAGCCTATTACGATTATGTCTTGGAAGCAGCGCATTTATCCAAGCAAATTAATGCTCCAGTTAAAGTCGTTTGGACGCGAGAAGATGATACCCAACAAGGACCCTTCCGTCCGGGGATGTTATCTGTCATGAAAGGTGCTTTAGATGCACAAGGTAAGGTGCTGGCTTTTGAACATCGCTTAAACGGAGCTTCTATTTTAAATCAAGTATTTCAAGTTCCTATTGACAATGCTCCTGATCCATGGGCAGAAGAAGGTATCAATTTACCCGATAGTCCATATACCTTCCCAAATAGAAGAAACTCCTTTAGTCTAGTTAAAACTAAAATCCCCATTCTTTGGTGGCGATCAGTGTATGCTTCTACCAATTTATTTGGTCAAGAATCATTCATCGATGAATTAGCTCACCAAGCTAAAAAAGACCCATTGGCATTTCGATTAGACATGTTGGCTGGTTCTCCTCGTTTCGTAGGTGTTTTAAAGAAGTTAGCTGAATTGTCGAATTACCAACAACTAAAGGCTCAAGGTAAAGCCGTTGGTATCGCCATCGCTCGTTCCTTTTCTTCCATTTGTGCTCACGCCATAGTGGTGGAAAAACAAGGAAATGGAGTGGTCATTAAAAAAGTATACTCAGTCATTGACTGCGGTGTGGCCATTAATCCTCGAAATATTAAAGCCCAAGTGCAAAGTAATATTACGATGGGTTTAACAGCTGCCATTAAGAATGAAATTACCGTGGTTCAAGGACAAACCCAGCAAAGTAATTTCCATGACTACGCTGTGCTTCGACAAGGTGAGATACCTGAAATCGAAGTATTTGTAATGACCAATAACGAAGCACCGGGAGGAGTAGGAGAACCTGGACTTCCTCCAGTAGCTCCTGCCTTGTGTAACGCGGTTTTTTTAGCCACAGGAAAGCGTGTAAGAACATTACCATTTGATATCTCAAACGTCTAATGATTGGAGTTCTGTTAGCAGCGGGTTCTTCCTCCCGACTAGGTGAGCCTAAGGCTTTAATTCATTTAGGTCAGAAAACATTAGTAGAAAGGAGCTTGCAGGTTTTGCAAGCTCCTTTTATTGATACCATAGTCGTGGTGCTTGGAGCAGAAAAAGAGGCCATTCGGTCGATCATTTCTCAGGAAAGGATAGAAATACTTGAAAGCCAAGAATGGGCTTTAGGTCAAGGGAATACTTTATCTGAATGTATGAGAGCTTTGGCACCTAGGCAAGAGCCTGTTCTCGTTATGCTAGTAGATACTCCATTTGTTCTGGAAAAACATCTTCAAGCCCTAGTTGAAGCTCATGTCTCAAATCCGAGTCACGTCATTATCTCTTCATTTCAAGGTCAATCTTCTCCACCTGTTTTGATTCCTTTTGAACACCAACAGAAATTATATGATTGGAAGGGAGATAAAGGTTTTGGACCTTTTTGGAAATCTCATCCAGACATTTGTCAATGGATTTCTTTCAAGGAAGAATACCGAGATTTAGATAAAGCCGAGGATAAAAAGTATTGGGAGGAAAATTGGGATAAATAGACCAAATAATCGGAATAATCCTGATGTAATCGTTTCCCTCCAAGCAAAAATTATTACCTTTGTGCTCAATTGTGTGCTTCCCAGCCATTTCTTACATTAAAATTTATATTGTGGAATCCAACGAAAGCTTACCCACCCTCGAAACAGCCCAAAAATTAGGTTTACTTCCAGAAGAATATGATCGTATTCAGGAGATTTTAGGTCGCAAGCCTAACTTCACTGAATTATCCATTTTCTCTGTCATGTGGTCTGAGCACTGTAGTTATAAAAACTCCATTGTTTGGTTAAAAACCCTGCCGAAAGATTCTCCACGTATGTTGGCTAAAGCCGGTGAAGAAAATGCAGGTTTGGTGGATTTAGGCGACGGTTTAGGATGTGCCTTTAAAATTGAATCACATAACCACCCTTCTGCTTTAGAGCCTTATCAAGGTGCTGCTACGGGTGTAGGTGGTATCAATCGTGATATTTTTACCATGGGTGCTCGTCCGATCGCTCAATTGAACTCCTTGCGATTTGGAAATATAGAATTAGCCAAAACTAAATGGTTAGTAAAAGGTGTCGTGAAAGGGATCGGTGATTATGGTAATGCCTTTGGTATTCCTACCGTTGGGGGAGAAGTATTCTTTGATGATTGTTATTCCACGAATCCTTTAGTGAATGCCTTTTCTGCGGGTATTTTAAAAGTTGGAAAACAAGCTTCTGCTATTTCTTATGGTGTTGGGAACCCCGTATTTATTGTTGGTTCAGCAACTGGAAAAGATGGTATTGGTGGAGCAAGTTTTGCTTCAGAAGATATCACCTCAAAGTCATCAGAGAAATTACCTGCCGTACAAGTAGGTGATCCTTTCCAAGAAAAATTATTATTAGAAGCTTCTTTAGAGATCATTGAAGCAGGTTGTGTGATTGGTATTCAAGATATGGGTGCAGCAGGTATTATTTGCTCTACGTCTGAAATGTCTGCCAAAGGAGAGCATGGAATGATCATTGATTTATCTAAAGTTCCTACGCGTCAACCGAATATGAAACCTTTTGAAATTCTTTTATCAGAATCTCAAGAGCGTATGTTAATTGTGGTAGAGAAAGGTAGAGAGCACGAGGCTAAAAAGATATTTGATAAGTGGGATTTAAATTGTGAACAAATTGGTGAAGTGACTGACACAAAACGTCTTCAATTCTTCCAAGATGGACAATTGGTTGCCGATGTTCCGGCAGACGATTTAGTATTGGGCGGAGGCGCGCCAATCTATCACCGTGAATACCGTGAACCAGCTTATTACCAAGAGTTTAAGAAATTTAAGATAGATTCTGTTGCCGATTTAGAAGCCGGTGAAATGAGTAAAGCATTTGATTTTTTAATGAATCACCCAAACATTGCTTCTAAAAAATGGGTAGCCGAACAATATGATTCTTCCATTGGGCGTGCCAATCGGAACACTAATGCTCCTTCGGATGCTGCGGTGGTGAAAGTACATGGATCTAATAAATCCATTGTGATCACGGTCGACTGTAACTCGCGTTACGTGAATGCTGATCCAGAAGAGGGTTGTGCGATCGCAGTAGCTGAGGCCGCTCGTAATATTGTATGTTCTGGTGGCGTGCCCGTTGCGATCACCAATTGCTTGAATTTCGGTAATCCTTATGTACCAGAGGTATATTGGCAGTTTGTAGGTGCTATTAAAGGTATGAGAAAAGCCTGTTTGGCATTTGAAACTCCAGTTACTGGTGGTAATGTGAGTTTTTATAACCAATCGTCTGATGAAGGTCCAGTATTCCCAACACCTACGATCGGTATGTTGGGGATCTTAGAGGAGGCGAGTCAGAAAATGACTTTAGACTTCAAAGAAGAAGGAGATTTGATTTATTTAGTAGGAGAAAGTGTGAATGATATCGCTTCTTCTGAATATTTGTATTCCTATAAAGGTGTTAAAGCTAGTCCATCTCCGCATTTTGTTTTGGAGACGGAACAAAAAATTCAAGGAGGAATTGCTCGTTTGATTCAACAATCCTTGATTCAATCAGCGCATGATTTATCTGATGGGGGTTTATTAGTTGCTTTAGCTGAGTCATCATTCCCTCGTCAAAAAGGTTTTGCCATCAATTCCGACCAAAACATTCGTCAAGATGCTTTCTTATTTGGTGAAGCTCAAAGCCGTGTTTTAGTGTCGGTTGCTCCTGAAAAACAAGCTGCATTTGAAGCTCAATTGAAGTCACAAACGATTCCATTTAGTGCTTTAGGTGTGGTTACGGGTCGTGATTTCATCGTAGATGGACAAATTGTTTCTTCTCAAGCCCAGGCTTCTGAATCATTCCATACAGCATTGGAAAAGGCATTGAATTAAACAAAATCCCCACAGAAATGAGCCGTTATCTACTACAGTTTTCGTACGATGGCGGCTTTTTTCATGGATTTCAAATTCAGCAAAATGCCATTTCAGTTCAGTCGGAACTTGAAAAGGCTCTGAGTACCATTGCTGGCATTTCTGTGGATTTAGTGGGGAGTAGTCGAACTGATACGGGTGTTCATGCCCGCGAACAATTTGCTCATTTTGATATTTTTGAGGAGGCAAATCAGCCAAAGGTGGATTGGGTATATCGATTGAACCGGATACTTCCTGCAAGTTTAGCCATTCAGGCCGTATATCAAGTGCCCGATGATTTTCATGCGCGTTTTGATGCTACAGGCAGAACCTATGAATATCGCATTAGTCAGTCAAAAGATCCTTTTTCACGAGAATATGCTTATTGGTTTGAAGCTCCATTAAACTTGGATGCAATGAATCAAGCTGCTCAGATGCTATTGAATCACCGAGATTTCCAGAGTTTTTCTAAGGTAAAAACAGATGTGACGACTTTTGACTGTCAAATAAGTCGAGCAGAATGGAAAAAAGAAGGCAATCAGTTGATTTTTACGATTCAAGGAAATCGCTTTTTACGCGGCATGGTTCGTGCAGTAGTTGGGACCTTGATTGAAATAGGGCTGGGTAAATGGGACCAAGCTGATTTAATCAGGATTTTAGATGCGAAAGATCGAAAACAAGCCGGTAGGGCTGTTCCTGCGCATGGATTACATTTAATAGAAGTTGCATATCCAGAAATTACGTTCGTTTCCAAATGTTCATCATAACTTCCATCCAAGTGCTGGCCATTTGAACCTTAATCGTTTTGGCTTTATAATTGATGCTTTTCTGATTGTATTTACTAATCCAAATCTCTTTAAATCCAAGTTTTTCTGCCTCTGCGATGCGTTGATCTATACGTGTCACAGCACGTAATTCTCCTCCTAAACCTACTTCGGAAGCAAAACAAATACTGGAATCGATGACTTTATCTTCATGTGAAGAAAGTAAAGACATACAAGCAGCTAAATCCAAGGCTGGATCATCTACTCGGATACCACCCGTTATATTCAAAAACACGTCTTGTGTTCCTAGCCTAAATCCTCCTCTTTTTTCCAGAACGGCCAACAACATATTCAATCGTTTGGCATCGTATCCCGTAGCAGTTCTTTGCGCCGTGGCATAAGAAGTTTGGGTGACTAAAGACTGGATTTCAATCAATAGGGGTCTATTTCCTTCCAAAATGGTTCCAATAGCTATACCTGAAGCAGGCTCATCTCTGGAGGAAAGGAGAATTTCAGATGGATTGCTCACGGGCCTTAAACCATTGCCTAGCATTTCATATATTCCTAGCTCAGAAGTACTTCCAAATCGATTTTTCGTAGTTCGAAGAATTCGGTAAATCATATTTCGATCTCCTTCAAATTGTAGAACTGTATCCACTAAATGTTCCAATACTTTAGGACCTGCAATGGATCCTTCTTTGGTAATATGACCCACAAGAAAGATGGGTGTACCACTTTCTTTGGCAAATCTCATGAGTTCCAAGGCACATTCTCTGATTTGAGAAACAGAACCAGGACCAGATTCTATCTGATCTGAATATAAAGTTTGTATGGAATCTATGATGATTAGATCAGGCTCTAAATCGACCAAATGCTTGAAGATTTGCTGAGTGTTGGTTTCTGTCAAGATGTATAAATCTTGTGAAATTGGTCCTAAACGGTCAGCTCTCAATTTTATCTGTTGTTCTGATTCTTCTCCAGTGACATACAATATTCTTGGACCTTGAAGAGAAAGCGCTACTTGAAGCAGCAAGGTAGATTTACCAATGCCTGGCTCACCGCCGATCAAGACTAAACTTCCAGGAACGATACCTCCACCTAAGACCCGATTGAATTCTTCATCCGAACATTGAAGTTTGGGACTGCTCTCAAAGCTGATTTCCTGCAATAATTTAGGTACAGGAGCCGTTCTACTAGTGCTTTTATTTTTCCAAACTTCAGCTGGATGTATGGTCGTTTCAATGAGTTCTTCCACAAAAGTATTCCATTCTCCACAAGCAGGACATTTACCTAACCATTTAGGAGAGGACTGTCCACAAGATTGACAAATAAAAGAGGTTTTGGCTTTGGCCACATAAATAGATTAAGAACCCAAAATTACGCTTTGATTTGGTTTTTCCTTTTTTTTCGAAGTAAAAAGGATAATTTTACAAGCTAATTGAATTAAACCGCCCAATCATGAAAAAGTCAATGAAGTTCAGCTTACTGTTTTTGTTCCTTTCAGGAATGATTTTTCAAGCTAATGCCCAATTTGGGGCTAGAAAAGTTACAGGTAGTTTATTCCGATTTGGAATAAAAGGAGGTATCACTTTGTCCTCCATTAATGTAGAAAGTATGACATATAAAGGAGCCTCTGTTCCCATAAATGATATCATCAATCAGAATCTTGCATTAAAAACAGGTTATGTTGGTGGTGTTTATGCACGGGTAGGACGTAAATTGTTCATTGAGCCTGAAGTATTAGTTACTGCCAAAAATGCCACAATCAACATAACTAGTATGAATAAAATGGTGGATGTAGCTTATACAAGTTTAGATGTACCTATATTGTTGGGATACAAACTAGGACCATTACACGTTTTGGCAGGTCCTGTGGCATCGTATAATTTGAATTCAGATAATACCATTGCTCAGGCGATTACTTCCGTAGCATCTTCAGCCTCTGTTCGAGATGCTATCTCCAAGGCGTATTTTTCCTACACCGTAGGAGGAGGTTTGGATTTATTGGGATTAACTGTAGATCTACGCTATGAAGGGAATTTAACAGATTTGTCAAATACGGTGCCCATTCCTTCCGATGTGAATATTTCTCAAAAGGCTAGTGTATGGCATCTTACCTTAGGTATAAAAATATTATAATTAACGTTTTATTGAATGAATGAACAAATAAAGGTGATTCAGGATGAAATTGAGGCTTTTGTCATTTCAAATGAATCTGATGTAGAGCAATTCCGAATTCAGTTTGTAGGTCGTAAAAGTCGTTTAGCTAGTTTATTTGACGGGCTAAAAGATGTACCTGCTGAAAATAGGAGAGAGGTTGGTCAAGCCTTAAATCAATTAAAAAATCTAGCTGAAAATAAGTTTACACTAGCTCAGGAATCATTTGCTGATGCAAAGTCTAACTTTGTCATTCCTTCGGATTTGACTTTATCTAGTCCTGTTCAGCAAGGAACTATACATCCCTTGACTTTGGTCCGTAGCCGAATTTTAGAAATCTTCAATCGCATGGGATTTTCGGTTTCTGATGGACCAGAGATAGAAACAGATTTTTACAACTTTACTGCCTTAAATTTTCCGGCTAATCACCCGGCTAGAGAGATGCAGGATACGTTTTTCATTGAAAAAGGAGCAGGAGAAATTCAAGATGATGTTTTATTAAGAACGCATACTTCCAATGTGCAAATACGTTTGATGCAGCATCAGAAACCTCCCATTCGTTCGGTTATGCCGGGTCGTGTTTACCGAAATGAGGCAATTTCTGCTCGTGCGCACTGCCTTTTTCATCAGGTAGAAGGATTGTACGTTGATGAAAAAGTGAGTTTCAAGGATTTGAAAGATACACTTTACCACTTTGCCAAAGAGATGTTTGGAAAAGATACCAAAGTTCGTTTCCGGCCATCTTATTTTCCATTCACTGAGCCAAGTGCCGAAATGGATATTACGTGTCTATTGTGTAAAGGGGAAGGTTGTAACGTATGTAAACAAGCAGGATGGGTAGAAATAGCGGGAGCAGGAATGGTCGATCCTAACGTCTTGGAAAATGTGGGTATTGATTCGAAGAAATACAATGGATTTGCCTTTGGAATGGGTATTGAACGCATCACTATGTTGAAATATCAAATCAAAGATTTACGCTTATTTACCGAAAATGACGTTCGATTTTTAAAGCAATTCAATTAACAACTCTTAACAAAAAGCTTTTTTTTGGCAGGATGAATCCCTGTACATTTGATTTTAATTTCTAACATATGATGAATTTTAAACGCTTAAATAATGTAACTGGATGGTTCGTATTTACCATCGCATTAGTTACTTATACACTAACCGTTGAACCTACAGCCTCCTTTTGGGATTGCGGTGAATTCATCGCCTGTTCTTATAAGCTACAGGTTCCTCACCCTCCAGGAGCACCCTTATTTCTTTTACTTGGAAGAATGTTTTCATTATTGGCGCTGGGAGATGTGAGTCGGGTGGCCTTTTGGGTCAACATGCTTTCGGTTATCAGCAGTGCATTGACTATCCTTTTCATGCATTGGACCATCGTGATGATTGGTCGTAAGGTCATTAACAAATCATTTGAAGAACTTTCTAAGCCAGAAACCTATACCTTATTGTTTTCTGGGGTAGTTGGTTCCTTGATTTATACGTTCTCTGATTCTTTCTGGTTTTCAGCAGTTGAAGCAGAAGTATATGCCATGTCGTCATTCTTTACAGCCATTGTAGTTTGGGCGGCTTTCCGCTGGGAATTAGTCGAAGATCGTGCTGAAGCGAACCGTTGGATTTTATTTATTGCTTATTTAGTAGGTCTGTCCATCGGTGTCCATTTATTGAACTTGGTGACTTTACCTGCCTTGGCCATCTTATATTATTTTAAGCGTGAAGCTAAACCAACTTATAAAGGCGGTTTTATAGCCATGTTTATTGGTTTAGTTATTTTGGTTATCATTAATTCAGGTATCATTCCTGGCTTACCTTCTATTGCATTCAAGTTTGAATTATTCTTTGTGAATTCACTTGGATTAAGTAATGGTAGTGGAGCTCTATTTTTCTTGTTTTTAGTTATTTTGGCCGTTGTTTTAGGAATTCGTTATTCATATGCCAAAGGTAAAGAGGTGTTGAATATTGCCTTGTTTTCATTTGTATTCCTGATGATCGGTTATTCCACCTATACTGTGGCCTTAGTACGTTCAGGATATAATCCTCCGATTAACGAGAACGACCCAAGTAATATTTTGAATTTCTTAAAGTATTTGAAAAGGGAGCAATATGGTGAGCGTTCTTTGCTATACGGTCCTGTATATACGGCCGAAATTGAAGAATTTAAGCAAGGTGAGCCTGTTTATAAGTTGAAAGACGGTAAATACGAGGTTTACACTTACAAACCAGAATACGTGTACCAAAAGGACCAGCAAATGTTGTTGCCTCGTGTATACAGTAATTCGCCTCAGCATGTGGCCTTGTACCAAGAAATGTTGGGAATTCCAGCGGGTCAAAAACCAAGTTTTGGGGATAATCTCCGCTTTTTATTTACGCATCAAGTAGGGCATATGTACATGCGATATTTGTTGTGGAATTTCCTAGGTAGAGAAAGTGATTATCAAGATGCTTGGGCTATTAATCCATTCCAAGATTCATCCAAATTACCAGAAAATTTAGCCAATAATAAAGCCAGAAATAACTATTTCTTTTTACCACTCATCTTGGTTTTCTTAGGTTTTTACCTTTTGTACAATAAAAATGAAAAGGATTTTCTGATAACAATTTTAATGTTCGTTCTCAGCGGAGTAGCCTTGGTGGTTTACTTGAATTCTCCACCTGTGGAGCCTCGTGAGCGTGATTATATTTACGTAGGTTCTTTCTATTTTATGGCGATTTGGGCAGGTTTAGGTGTCATGCAAATCGGTGAATGGTTGACCAAAATTGTTCGAAGTCCGCAATTGAAATGGTCATTATTAGCTGTATTTGGACTTTCTGCACCCTTGATTATGGCTCAGCAAAACTGGGATGATCACGATAGAAGTGGTAGATATCATCAAATCGACTTTGCTAAAAACTTGTTGAATAGCTGTGCGCCTAATGCCATTCTATTTACTGGGGGTGACAATGATACTTTTCCTCTTTGGTACGTACAAGAGGTAGAAGGTTTCCGTACCGATGTGCGTGTTTGTAATTTATCTTTATTGGGTACAGATTGGTACATCGATCAAATGAAGCGTCAAACGTATCAATCAGCACCCTTGCCCATTGAATTAACCAAAGACCAATTCTTAGAGGGTGTTAATGATCAAATCATGTACAATGGTAATCCGAACATCACGGGGATGTCATTGCCAGACTATTTGGATTTATTGCATAAAAATGACCCGAGAATTCAAGCTCAGACTCAATCGGGCGATACGATCAATACTTTCCCTTCAGATTCATTGGTCATACCCGTTAATCCTACGGAAATTGCGTCCAGTAATTGGTTCCCTAAAGAGTTTACTCCATTCTTGAGTACCAGCATTGGTTGGAAGCTTCCGGGTAAAAATATTTTCAAAGGTGAATTGATTCAATTGGAAGTTATTTCAAATAATGCGAAAGCAGGGTGGAAGCGTCCTATCTATTTTGCATCTACTTTGCCGAATGATCAATATTTAGGATTGAAAGAAAGTATGCAATTGGAGGGTTATGCTTACCGTTTGATGCCTTTCAAAATCCCAGGAGCCAAAGATGGTTTTGTGAACACAAAAATCATGGCTGATAATTTCTTAAATAAAATGTATTGGAGAGGTTTAAATAATGAAAATATTTACTACCATGGAGATTTTTATTTGGGAATTCCTAGTGTTACGGCCCGACTAGGGGTGTATCGTTTAGCCGATCAGTTGATTCGTGAAGGTAATTTACCCAAGGCGAAACAAGTATTGGATTATTTGGATAAAGTCATGCCGAACAAAGTCATTCCATACGACCAGTTTTCGGCTAGCTCGGTTGGTTTGTATTTAGAGATTGGTGATGAAGCTAAAGCCTTGAGTATGGCGAATACCATTATTAAACGAAATTCTAAGGCGATTGATTTTTACTTCTCTGAGGACAATATTCGTTCACATGATCGGGATATACAGATCGCATTCTATGAGATGAATTTGATCGTTTCTGCTTTTAAAGAATCAAAAGTTAATCCTGCGAAGTACAAGGAATTGGAAGAAATTTTCAATAAACAGATTACCCGTATCAATGGGTAAAATGATGATTGATTGCTGTAAAACAAAGAAAGGCTTGAGTGATCAAGCCTTTCTTTGTTTTAATACATATTGAGTGTTTTCTAACTGAACATATCTCGAACCTTGTGGAAGAATCCCTTGTCGGATTTTCCTGGTTGAGGAGTAAAGTTTTCCGAACTTCTTAATTTCTCTAAAATCTCAGTTTCTTCTTTGGTCAATTGTTTGGGTGTCCAAATATTCACGTGTACTAATTGGTCACCTACATGATAGCCATTCAACTCTTTGATTCCTTTGCCTTTTAAGCGAAGAATTTTACCACTTTGAGTTCCTGCCTCTAAATTGATTTTAGCTTTACCTCCGATCGTAGGAACCTCTACTGAAGTACCTAAAGCGGCATCAGCAAAGCTGACGTATAAATCAAAGATGATATTATTGCCATCTCGGTGTAAAACCTCATGGGCTTCCTCTTCAATCACAATTAATAAATCACCCGCTACTCCACCCCGAGGAGGAACATTTCCTTTTCCATTCATGGATAGCTGCATATCGTTGGATACACCAGCAGGAATTTTGATTGGGATGATTTCTTCTTCTAAAACACGACCTTCACCAAAACATACATCACATTTAGCTCCAACACTCTTACCTTCACCACTACAAGTAGGGCAGGTAGAAGAAGTCACCATTTGACCTAACATGGTTTGTTGTACGCGACGAACTTGACCTGAACCTTGACAAGTTTGACAAGTCTTTAAGTTGGTACCATTTTTAGAGCCGTTTCCAGAGCAAGTCTTACAGGCTACATGACGTTTAACTTTAATTTTTTTCTCTACACCATTGGCAATCTCTTCCAAATTCAGCTTGAGCTTAATACGTAAGTCTGAACCCTTGCGCTGGCGTCTTCCTCCACCACCTCGGCCTCCAGAGAAAAAGTTTCCAAATGGGCTTTCGTCACCAAAGATATCTCCAAATTGAGAGAAGATATCTTCCATGTTCATATTTCCACCATTGAATCCTCCACTAGCAGCACCACCCATACCGGCATGCCCAAATCGGTCATATTGGGCTTTTTTCTGGGCATTGCTTAAAACTTCATAGGCTTCAGCTGCTTCTTTGAATTTTTCTTCTGCTTCTTTATTATCAGGGTTTTTATCTGGATGGTATTTAATGGCCATCTTACGATACGCCTTCTTAATCTCCTCCTCAGAAGCTGTTTTAGCTACTCCCAATACCTCGTAATAATCTCTTTTTTGAGCCATTTTACTTATTAATTACCAACCACCACTTTCGCAAAGCGGATGACTTTTTCGTGTAACGTATATCCTTTTTCAATCACTTCTATCACCTTACCTTTATCAGCTTCTGTTGGTGCGGCAAATTGCGTAATACAATCATGTATTTCCGCATCAAATACCTCACCTTTGGCAGGTAATTCTTTTAAACCTTTCGATTGTAAAACCGAATTGATTTTGGCAAAAATTAATTGAATACCTTCTGAAATTTCTCCTTCGGGAGCATTGGCTAGAGCGCGTTCGTAATCATCGATGACAGGAAGTAATTCTACGATCAATCCTGCTGATGCCGTTTGGATTAAGTCTACTTTTTCTTTAGCGGTCCGCTTTCTAAAATTTTCAAAGTCTGAATACAAGCGAAGGTATTTTTCCTTCATTTCTGCCAACTCATCCGTAGGAGTCTCTTGGGTATCTGTCTCTTCGTTATCTGTCAAATTTTCCTGATTTTCGGATTGGATTTTCTCTTCTTCTAAATTATTCTCGTTTTCTTTCTTTTTCATAAGGCAAAATTAATACGCTTTCATAGCCTCACAAATCATAAGCCAAAAAGTATTTTATGACAGTTTGGCAGAGATAAGGCATCTTCGTAATTTTAGGAATATGACACGAGATCCCAAACAAGTTTCTTCTTTGATTAAAAATCGCGCTTTTGAGGCGGGTTTTTCTTTTTGTGGAATATCTAAGGCTGATTTTTTAGAAGAAGAAGCTCCTCGTTTGGAGGCTTGGTTAAATCAAGGATTGCAAGGTGAAATGGCTTATATGGCCAATCATTTTGATAAGCGTTTAGATCCTCGAAAATTGGTTGAGGGCTGTCAGACAGTGGTTTCATTAGTTTTTAATTATTTTCCTAGTCCAGAACTTGTACCATTAAATCATCATTTTAAGATTTCCAAATATGCCTATGGTGAAGATTATCACCGGGTGGTAAAGGATAAAATGCAAATTTTGTGGGATAAGCTCCAAGATGATTTTGGTGAAATTTCGGGCCGAATGTTCGTAGATTCAGCTCCTGTTTTAGAAAAAGCATGGGCAAAGAAATCGGGTTTAGGCTGGATGGGTAAAAACGGCAACTTAATTATTCCCAAGCAGGGGAGTTTTTATTTTATTGCAGAATTACTTATTGATCTACCTGCTGAACCTGATGGACCTATCAAGGATTTCTGTGGGACCTGTACCCGATGTATTGATGCTTGTCCTACTGATGCTTTAAGCCCATACTGGGTAGATGGGTCAAAATGTATTTCCTATTTCACCATTGAATTGAAAGAAGGCATTCCGGCATCGATGAAATCGGATTTTCAAGAGTGGATTTTTGGATGCGATATTTGCCAAGATGTTTGTCCATGGAACCGCTTTTCCAAAGCACAGCATGAACCCAGGTTGGAAGCGAAACCAGCGTTTTTAGAGATGGAAAGGGGAGATTGGGAATCTTTGTCGGAAGAGGTATTTAAAGAACTATTTCATTATTCGGCCATTAAACGGACTAAAATAACAGGCCTACAACGAAACATAAATTTTGTAAATAAAAAAAACGAGTCATGAATTTCATGACCCGTTTCTACAAAATTAAACCCTAAAGTGATAGTCTTACGATCAATTGTAGATCAATTTCTTCTGTAGTCTTATAGCTTTCCCCAATAAGGGCTGCTGCTCTTCGACCGATTTTCTCAGGTTGATTGGAAAGTACGGTGATTCCTCCTGATAATATTTCTTTATATCCTTGATCATTGTAGGAAATGATTCCCACATCTTGTCCTAATTTCCAGTTTTGCTTATCTGCGTATTTGATGGCCTGAATTAAGTCGGAATCATCTAAAGTAAAGTACAATTCACCTTGGTTTAATTCTTCTCCGTCCAGACCATCCAATACTTTAAAATCCATGTTGATGGATTCACAGAAATCTCCACAGCCATTGATAAATTCCGCATCGAAGTATTCTTCTTCGGTAAGCACGAGATTTAAGCAACGGTATTTTTGAAACAGGTTTGTATGGTTGGTAAATTCTTGAATGATTTGTGATTTGGGATGACAAACAATACTCGCATGGGTATTTTGCATGCTTTCAAATTGTTGGTCCAATAAGATCAAACGATCTCCCGCAATCTTCTTTAAACATTTGATGTTTTCTTCTTCCTCTTCGATCAAATGCGGCATAATGACATAATAGTGGTAATTACCCAACTGCTGACCTAAAATTTCTTGAAATTGGCGCGTCTTGTATTGATACGTAAAAATATCTACTAAGACATTTTTACCTACCGCCTCATTGAATGAATTGAAGATGGCTTTATTCGTATCGGTAATCTTACCCACTAAAAACATCACTTTTGTTTTTAGTTTCAATGAAGAATTTGAAATGAAATATCCTTTTCTGAAAATGGAAGTAATGGCTCCCATTTTGTGTAATTCGGTGTAGGCTCTTTCTACTGTATCTCTGGACAAGTAACATTCTTCTGAAGCTTCATTGATGGATGGAAGCCGCTCTCCTGGCTTCAATTCTCCCATCTCAATATCTTGAAGAAGTGAATTAATTAATTGCTGGTATTTCGGCAATTTATTGTCAAAATTTCTGCCAGAAAACGAAACAAATGATTTATTCATAATTTGATTCAGGTAAATTTTAATAGATGGAGATGCTTTAGGATAAAAACTAAATTATTTTGTCTTAAAACGTGTTCAAAATTAAGTTTCATAGCTTGGATACTTTAGGACAAATCTTTCATATATCAGGATATATCTTGCAGAATGGCCGTTTTGTAAGATTTTAAGTGTAAAAATTACCTTTTAATCATCCTTTGGAGTCATATTTTCATACAAGCTTTTATTCCTGTCAGGGATAAATCAGCTCAGGATTCAGGAATAATTTTCTAATTTTAGTTTTTATTATACTGCAATATTCATCCATTGAAACGAAGTTTTCGCCCTTTCTTAGTTTTGATTTTATGTGCCAGTCATTTCTTGCTAGCACAAAGAAGTCAACGTTACGAACGTTTGACAACGGCTTCCGGATTATCGCAAAGTACCATCTCCAAAATTATTCAAGATAAAAAAGGCTTTCTTTGGTTTGCTACTTCCGACGGCCTTAATCGCTATGATGGAAATAATTTTGTGGTCTTTAGAAGTGATCCATCCGACTCCACCACACTCAGTGGTAGTGATATTTTTACCATGTGTGAAGACGATGAAGGGAATATGTGGGCAGGTACCCGTAATGCAGGATTGAATAAAATCGACTTAGCCACAGGAAAAGTGTATCGTTTCAGTAAAGGGCCCAATGGGGAAGATTTTTCTTCCATGACGGTTTCATCCATTTTGAATTTAGGTAATCACCGTGTCATGGTTTCCGCTACTGGATTAGGTATTTTAATTTATGATACTCGAGAAAACAAATTGATTGCTAAGGAATCCGATGTGAAAAATCCCATGATGGCAGATGTCGTAAGGATTTATAGACATTCCAAAGGGTCTATCTGGTTTGGAACCAGAACGGGTTTATTAATCTCTCGCTTGGGACCTAGGTCCTATTTACCTTTTAAATTGGCAGAAAATAATAATACGCCAGATTATCGAGTTCGTGTTATCAATGAATCCTTGAATGGGGATATCCTTGTAGGCACAGAGGGACGCGGACTATTCCGTTTTAATCCGCAAAATCAGCGTTTTGCACGAGTTTTTTATAATGCATCAAACCCATTAAGTAGACAAAATATTGTTACGAGTTTAACCAAAGACGCCTATCAGAATTTGTGGATAGGTACGGATAATGGTGTTTATGTATTAAATAAGGAAGACTTTTCTTCTTATTATCAAATTTCGTCTAACCCAGATCCCGATTTAGGGATTAGTTCATTTTCAGTGACTAGTTTATTCACCGATGCGAACCTTAATACTTGGGTGGGAACTTGGGAAGCGGGTTTGAATATTGCTTTTTTTCAAAAACCTCGATTTTCCATTTTACGGTATAAACCTAATACTTTACAAGGCCTATTAAGTAATAAGGTGACCGCTATCAGTGCCAGTAAAACGGATCCTAATGGGGTTTGGATAGGTTTGAATGTAGGTTTATCGTATTTCAATTACAAAACGGGGAAAATTGACCACATCGTCAATAATGCTGGGGTGAATAAATTAAATCCTGTTGCGGATTTTGATGTCAATATATTGCAGTCTGATTCGGATGGAAATTTGTGGATTGGAGTATGGGGACATGGACTTATCAATTTGACGCCACAAAGAAAGCAGGTGGCATATCCTTATCAATTAGGCAATCGGGCAGCAAATTTTACCGCCATGAACTTGATTGGGGACAAATTATTGCTTGGCACAGCCGGATTAGGGGTCATTGAATTTGATATACCCAGTAAAAAATACGGAATACCATATCCCGCTCTAGGGGCTAAAAATTTTGTGGCCAAAAATATATCTAGCCTTTTGGTGGATGAAAACAAGCAAATTTGGATAGGTACTACGGGTTTTGGTATTTATATCTACAACATTAGCTCAAAACAGTTGACTCATATTGAAAAAAATGGATTAGCCAATGGGATTCGCTACAATAACATTACCAAAATATTCCAAGATCGGAATAAGCGGATTTGGGTGTTGACCAATGGTGGGGGATTACATTTATTTTTGGGACCAGGCAAAGGATTTAGAAATTTTACCGTGGCTGATGGTTTAGCTTCAAATACTTTGAGAAGTATGATGGAAGATAAACAAGGAAATCTTTGGATAAGTACCAATGGTGGAATTTCTAAAATGAATGCTAAGACGCTTAAATTTGTCAATTTTAATGAATTAGACGGCCTTCAAGGAAAAGAGTTCTTAGCCCAAGCTTATGGACAAAATTCCAAAGACTGGTTGTTTTTTGGAGGAGCCAATGGCCTTAACTACATCAAGGCAGATAGTTTGAGGATGAAAATGGATATTCCTCCTATTTATTTGACAGGTTTAAAAATATTTAATAAACCGGTTAAAGTTGGGGAAGAGAATTCTCCTTTAGAAAGAGATATCCTGCTAACTAAGCACTTAATTCTTCAACCAGATCAAACGGTATTTAGTCTTGATTTTGTGGCTTTGGAATATCAAAGACCTAAAAATAACCGATATGCCTATTATTTAGATGGTTTTGATAAAGAATGGAATGAAGTAGGGACACAGCGCACGGCAACCTACACCAATTTAAATCCAGGAGATTATACCTTTAAAGTAAAAGCTACGAATTCGGATGGAGTATGGGGGGAGAAACCTTTCGAGTTGAAAATTACCGTTTTACCACCTTGGTATAGAACTTGGTGGGCTTATGGACTTTATACCCTGCTCTTGTTAGGAATGGTCTTTGGTTTTATGCGCGAAGTCCGTATCCGAGAGGCATTTAAAACGGATCTGCGGATGAAAGAAATAGAAAAAGAACGAATCAGGGAATTAGAACAAGTTAAAACGCATTTCTTTACGAATATTTCCCATGAATTAAGGACTCCATTGACGCTGATTATCAGTCCATTAGAGAAATACTTTTTAAACAATACTCAGGCTAACAAAGAGCAGAAATCACGTATTCTGGCCATTTATCAAAATGCTCAAAAACTCTTACATCTAATCAATCAATTATTGGATTTGTCTAAAATTGAAGCGGGAAAACAACAGCCTGTTATTGCTCAGCATGATTTAATTTTGCAAGTGAATGGTATTTTGCAGGGTTTCGAGACTTATGCTGTACAAAAACAAATCAAGCTGAAATGGACAGCTCCTGTGGATTCATTGTTTGTCTATTATGATGCCGATATTATTGAAAAATGCATCAGTAACTTACTTTCTAACGCGTTTAAACATACGCCAGAGGATGGCACAATCGCGCTAAAGATGGATCTTTTGAAGCAGTTTAAGGCGGATTCAGAAGAAGTACAAGTAGTGAAAATCCATGTTATGGATACTGGAAAAGGAATAGATTCAACTCATTTACCCCATATCTTTGATCGTTTTTATCAAGTGCCAGATTCCATCGGTCGAGTAGGAACAGGTGTGGGACTTTCCTTGTGTAAAGAGCTAATGGAATTACATTTGGGGCATATACAAGTTAGTAGTGAATTAGGAAAAGGCAGTGATTTTTGCATTGATTTTCCTGTGACTAAAACCGACTTTGATCCTTCTTGGATACATTCCCACCTTATATTTCCAGCAAATGTACTAGCATCTAGTATTAAGAAGACAGATGAGCTTGACATAGAACAAGAAAAACAAATTTTGATGGTGGTGGATGATCATGCTGAAATGCGACTGTTTATCTCCGATATTTTTAAGAATCGCTTCCAAATTATTCAAGCAGAAAGGGGCGAGGAAGCCTTAGAAATGGCTTTAAAGTTTATACCTGATGTGCTCATCACCGATTGGATGATGCCAGGAATGAGTGGGGTTAATTTGTGTAGAGCCTTACGTCAAAATCCGAAGACCAACCACATTCCTTTGTTGATATTAACTTCCAAAAGTTCGCATGAAAGCCAAATTGAAGGAATGCAAGCCGGCGCAGATGATTTTGTATCAAAACCATTTAATGCAGATATTTTAGAAATTCGCGTGAATAAACTGCTGGAGACCAAAGAGAGAATGAGGAAAAACTGGCAAAAGCAGATGATTCAGCAAGGCTTAACTGAAGGAAAACTGCCAGTATATGAGGATCCATTCCTGCAAAAAGCCACCCAGTTGGTTATCGATCATCTTTCTGAAACAGAATTTGACGTGGATGATTTAGAAAAAGGATTAGATATGAGCAAAATGCAGTTGTACCGAAAATTAAAAAACTTAACTTCTTTAGCTGGAAATGAGTTTATTAGGTCGATTCGATTGCAACAAGCTAAATTATTGTTAGAAAATTCTGAGTTTAATATATCCGAAGTAGCTTACCAAGTGGGATTTAATGACCCAGCTTATTTTACGCGTGCCTTTAAAAAACAGTATGGGAAATCCCCCAAATCATTCATTCAACAAATTCAAGATGAAAAATCCTAAGTATTTATTTTTATTGATTATTCCTTTCACACTGTTCATCTCTTCTTGGGGGTTTTTAGCTCATAAAACCTTACAGCAAGTGTCTATTTATGCTTTACCAGAACCGCTTGGAGCTTATTTTTTTGCGAATCAAGACTATTTAGTGAATCAATCCGTACGACCAGATGTGCGTAGAAATGAGGATAAAACCGAAGATGTAAAACATTATTTGGATATGGATGCATCCATTTTTGGTTCAAATTACAAGACCGATATTCCTCATGAATATACTGCTGCTGTGGCTAAATATGGTTTAGATTCACTTCGTAAAGAGGGATTAGTACCCTGGGAAGTTGTTCGTGTTTATGGACGATTAGTTAATGCCTTTAAAAAGGAAATGAAAGATTCGGTATTGTTTTATGCCGCAGACTTAGGTCATTATGTAGCAGATGCTCATGTTCCATTGCATACCACCAAAAATCATGATGGACAATTGACGGGTCAAAAAGGTTTACATGCTCTTTGGGAAAGTTTGGTTCCAGAGGAGCAATTGCCGCAATATCAGCTAGCCAAATACCAATCAAAACCATTGGTGTATATTGCCAAACCTCAGGATTTTATTTTTGAGATTTTAATGGAATCTCATGCGATGTTGCCTGAACTGTTTCAAGTAGAAAAGGAAGTAACTGCCGCCATTGGTATAGAAAAGAAACATATGCAGGTTGTGAGAAACGGTCGAACCTTAAATTATTATACCAAAGAATTTATTCAAGCTTATGGCCATCGATTGGGTGATAAGGTACAGGATCGGATGTTGGTTTCAGCGCACCGAGTAGCCTCATTTTGGTATTCAGCTTATAAAGATGCAGGTTCTCCTAGTTGGGTGAATGCAGATACTCAATCGAACAAGGAGCTGTTGCTTGCCTTTCAAGGTGAGAAAAAAGCTTGGCTTGCCAATAGCTTAATTTCAGACAAATTATTGATTTCTGTTAAAAATAAAAGAGCCGAGTAGGGTGAAGAAAATATTGATCATTTCGGATACACATTCCTATTTAGATCCTAGGTTGCTCCCTCATGTAGAATCCTGTGATCAGATATGGCATGCAGGTGATTGGGGATCTGTTCAGTTGGCTGATCAATTAATTGCCTATAAAAAACCAATAGCGGGCGTTTATGGGAATATAGATGATAGAATGATCCGCAACATGTACCCCAAAATTATGCGTTTTCGTTGCGAAGAAGTCAATATTGCCATGACGCATATTGCTGGAGCACCATCTTCCTACAAACCAGATGCTTATGAGGCTTTTTCTAGAGGAATTCCCCAAATCTTCGTTTGTGGACATTCTCATATTTTACAAGTCAAGCGAGATATCAAAAGAAATAACATGCTCTTTATAAATCCAGGTGCAGCAGGTCAGCATGGTTTTCATCCTATTCAGACAGCCATACAACTAAAAATTGATGGATCCAGGATATTTGATGTAGAAATTATTCAAATGGAAAGAAATAGAAAAGTACCTAAAGAAATGCTCGAGGAAGGTAAATGAGTGAAAATGAGGACAAAAAGAAAGGTGTAAACAAAAGAATGTCTACACCTTATTATACGAACACAGGATTTGGTAATTAAAAGGCGGAATTAAATAATATTCTTATAGAATCTTGAATAGTCAAAATTATAAATAAGCTTTTTGTTTTATTTTCAACAAAACAAAATTCAATAAAATTGCTTGATACCTAAAGGTGAATTTGTGGCAGTTAGTGGTAAATATGAAACCTTATTGATTGATTGTTCTAAATTCTAGTGGAGTGATTCCTGTCGCTTTCTTAAAATATTTATTGAAATTGGTCGGTTCATCAAAGCCAATATTAAAACAGATTTCCTTTACAGAAAGGCTAGTAGAGCTTAATTTTCTTTTAATCTCAAGTATAATATAATCATCTAAAAATTCTTTGGCTGTTCTGTTAGTAAATCGCTTGGAAATCTCATTGAGGTGTTTGTAAGAGATATTCATTTTGTTCGCATATTCATTGACATTCCTACCATTAGGGTATTCTTCTTCAATGAGGTTTTTGAACTTTTCAAACAAATCAAAACCTTGCTTCGAGTTTTGATGAGACTGAATGAGTAAATTTCTATTATTTAATTTGTATAGAATAATGGAGAACAAGGAAGATATAATTTGATTTTTAAGCACATAAGGGCTGTAAACGTATTCTGATGCCACCCTCCCCGCATAATCCATCATGCATTTATCTAACTGATATACAGGGTTAAATAGATGGTAGTTAAATAATTGAGAAATATGAAAATACGTATTAGGAGTAAAATAGTGTAATAAATACTCTTTAGTGAAGAGGAAGAAATATCCGTGGTATTCTGACTCCGAATTTAGGGCATGGATTTGGTTGGGAGAAATAATCAAACATTCATTCTCATTAACTAAGAATTCTTTTAAATCAACCTTGTGCCGAACGGAGCCTTTTGTGATCACCATTAAAACAAAAAAATCAAGTCGATGTGGCAAAAAAGGAGTATTGGGTCCTAAGCTAGACCAATCTCTTTTAGAAAACTCTTGTAAATCAATGCTCTCAAAACCTTCCATTTTGAGATCTTCTTTAAAACCTAGTTTTGGTATTGATTTCAATGGTAAAAAATTTAAGTGATCTAAAAATACGAGCTCAATCTATACCCATTCGTCATGGTAATTTACGAACCTGGATGCTCAAATTTAATTTTTCTGATTAAATTTTAACAGGCACAAATGAATGTTCGTATTATTTTTTGATTTGTTGGCTGAATAAAGTATTTCCTTTTTCATCTATAAATTGGAATTCCAAGACTTTTGGTTGAATGAAAAATGCGACAAATCCATTGCTGGATTTTGCAAATTTGGCTTTATCTGTCGATTTCAATGCTGTTATTTTACTTCCTGCTCCTGAAATCAAGTGATTCAACTTTGGACTAAGCTGATTGTATTCCAAATGATGCTCATGTCCAGCCAAATAAAAGTCTACTCCAACCTTTTCCAATAAGGATTGCCATGAGTTTGCTACATGGTTTTTCCTGTCCATTCGTGGTCCCGAAGTTACCAATGGGTGATGACCTACCGCAATTTTCCATTGGGCTTTGGAACTAGTCATTAAATCAGTAAACCATTTTTTTTGTGCAATGGTATCTTGTGAAGCCACATGGGTTCTGAATGGTTCGTCTTCATCTTGATAATACCCCAGTTCAAAAGGAGATGTATCTAAAAATGCAATCAACAATTGGCTTCCATCTGATAATTTATAGTTTTTAGAATAGTATCGGGCAGGCATATTCCATCTTCGACTGATTTGAGAATAGTCTATTTCTGCTTGTGGGTTGCCCGCATAATCATGGTTTCCTAATACAGGATACCAATTGACGTGCAGACTATGTCCAGTGTAAATATCTTCAAAACTACTTTTCCAAGCTGGATCTAATGGACTTGCTACGCCTTTGGGATAAATATTGTCACCCGTGGTAATGATGAAATCAATGTCGGCTTCAGTTCCAGTTATAGCCATTTGTTTGGCTACTTCTTTTTGGTTGTATTCACCTTGTCGACCAAAATCTCCCATGACCAAAAAACTAATCTCCGCTTTTGGATAGCTTTTTGTTGATTGAGCAAAATGGACTTGTGTGCATAGAAGAATTATAAATCCAATTAAACTTACTTTTTTCATACTTCAAAAGATTGAATATTTTCAAATACACTTCCTTTTTGAAACGATTTTAAAATCCATCCTCCACCAATGACATCATCGCCTTCATAAAATACCGCTGCTTGCCCAGGAGCAATTCCTGAAACTTCATCGTGAAATTCGACCTTGATTTTACCTTGAAACTGCACAATTTTGGCCTCTGTACCTGGATCTTTGTAGCGAACTTTGGTGATTGTTTCTAATCCTCCTGCAGGTATTTCTGCGTATTTCTGCAGGTTTAATTGACCTACAAACATACCTGTTCTATTTAAATCCTCTAAATGACCAATCACCACCTCATTCGTCTCTTTCCGTATTTCTGTGACAAAGGCTGGGAACCCAAAGGCTTTACCTAGTCCTTTTCTTTGACCAATGGTGTAAAAAGGATAGCCTTCATGTTTACCGATGATTTTTCCAGCTTGATCCACGAAATTTCCACCATGAACAGCCTCTTCCAATTCAGGTAAACGTCGTTTTAGAAAACCACGGTAATCATTATCAGGAACAAAACAGATTTCATAGCTTTCTGACTTGTTGACTAAGTCGACAAATCCACGCTCTGTTGCCATTTCTCGGATGCGTTGCTTGGTTAAATGTCCTAAAGGCAAAATGGTTCTGGCAAGGCTATCTTGCGAAACACCCCAAAGCACATAACTTTGATCTTTTAGGGCATCCACTCCTTTAGAAATGATGTATCTGCCGTTTTCTTGGCGTATTTGGGCATAATGACCCGTAGCTATAAAATCACAACCCAATTGATCTGCTCTTCGTAAAAGTGCATCCCATTTAATGTGGGTATTGCACATGACGCATGGATTAGGCGTACGACCCTCTATGTATTCATGCGTAAAATAATCGATGACAGAATCCCCAAATTCTTCACGAATGTCCAAAATATAGTGTGGGAATCCCAAGGATACAGCGATGTGTCGGGCATCGTTGATGGAATCCAAGGAACAGCAACCTGTTTCTTTTTTGGTTCCTCCCGAACTAGCATAGTCCCATGTTTTCATGGTCATGCCAATTACCTCATATCCTTGTTCGTGTAATAAAACAGCTGCGACTGAGCTGTCAATGCCGCCGCTCATAGCGACGAGAACGCGTCCTTTTGTTTTCATATTCAGTTCAGGTTCAAAGCCTGCAGAAATTTTCCGCAATTTAGTGATTTATTTCTCCAATAAGTCAATTTTATTTGTAATTCACGTCCTAAACCGTAGTTTTGCCAATTGTTTTAGAAGAGAATATGATGTTAAAAACACGCGTTAAGGTTTCCTCAATAGATAACCTTTCAGACGCTCGCTATTGTGCCGGCATGGGGGTTGATTGGTTAGGATTTGCCTTACATGAAATGCCCTTAAATAAATACAAAGAAATTAGGAATTGGTTAAGTGGAGTGGAAATCGTAGCTGAACTTTCTGGTCTTTCTGCTGACCAAATGAAAGAGATTGTTCAAAACTATGCTCCGGATTGGATCGAAGTGGATTCTCGTGCTCAATTACCTCGTTTATTGGAATTGGATATTCCTAAAATGATGCGTGTCAACATAGATGCGGATAATTTACCAGCTTTATTTGCAACGGCTGCCCCCTATGTGAATTACTTTTTATTAGTAGCGGATTCTCCAGATTCTTTACAAGGAATGGAAGCTCAAATAGAAACCTGGGCTGCTCAATATCCCGTTATATTAGGATTGGAGCTACCTGAGGAAGATTTAGAAGAATGGGTGGAACAAAGTTCAATCCAAGGTATTGGGCTCACAGCAGGCCAAGAGGATAGGCCAGGTTTTAGGGATTTTACGGATTTAATGAGTATCTTAGAAAAATTAGAAACGGAATAATTCAATCCATTTATGCTACAACGAATTCGCGCAATCGTTCAACAGCTTAAAAGCCTTTTCTGGACAGGATTGGAGCATTTAACTGCTTTCTTATTGCCCTTATTTGCCCGTGTACTGGGTGAAAAAAAATATTCTTGGTTAGTCGGCCAAGTGGCCATGACCCGTTTTTTTCTACGAACAAAATGGCGCTTGATTGAGGCTTATTATGAAGCGCATGTAGATCGCAATTCACCTTATTACAAGCCCATCGTGACCATGTGGAAGGTGGCAGGTAAAATGGTCATATATGTGCTCATTTACCTTTTTGTGATCGAAACCAATATTTTTTGGTTGACTGGTGAAATGCCGGGTGTCGATGAATTACAAAATCCCAAATTGTCCCAAGCTTCAGAAATTTATTCCGCTGATGGAGTTTTGCTTGGTAAGTATTTTGCTGAAAATAGAACCCCCATACGTGATTATAAATTGCTTTCCCCATATTTGGTACAGGCATTAGTTGCCACTGAAGATGCGCGTTTTTATGAGCATACGGGTATTGACTTTCAAGCTTGGGCTGGTGTAGCTGTTGGGTTAGTAAAAGGAGGTGATCGTGGAGGAGGAAGTACTATTTCTCAACAATTAGCTAAAAATTTATTCAAAACTCGGACTAAAAAGAGTTTTACTAAAACGGGTTTATTCGGTTATGTACCAGGACTGAGTAAATTGATCTATAAATCCAAAGAATGGGTTACTGCTATTAAGCTAGAACGATTTTATACTAAAGATGAAATCATCCTTTGGTACTTAAATACAGTAGATTATGGAAACAATGCCTATGGTATCAAAGTGGCATCCAAAACTTATTTTAACACGTCTCCAGATTCATTGAATGTTCAAGAAGCAGCCATTTTAGTAGGCCTTCAGAAAGCCACAACCACCTACAATCCTAAAAGGTATGAAGGTAAACCCTTCGAGCAAAACAGGGCTTGGAAGCGCCGCAATGTGGTTTTAGCCCAAATGGTGAAAGCTGGATATTTAAAGAAAAACAGCTATGATTCCTTAGCAAAAATGCCGATTGAGTTGCATTCCAATGAGGAGTCTCCTTACGATGGTACAGGTAATTATTTCAAAGTAGCCATTGCCAAATATTTGAATGAATGGGCCAAAGCGAATGATATGGAAATCGACTTGTATCGTGATGGTTTAAAAATTTATACCACCATAGATTCAAGAATGCAGATACATGCAGAACAAGCCGTCGAGTCAGGTATGCGTTCCATTCAAAAGACCTTTGATAATCATTGGACTGGACAAAATCCTTGGGTAGATGAACATGGTAAAGAAATTCCAGGTTTCATTGATACAGTCGCCAAACGTACGGAATATTATAAGGCCTTGGTGCATAAATATCCAAAGAATCCAGATTCTGTCATGCATTACATGAAAAATGTGAAACGGAAAATGTGGGTTTATTCGAGAACGACCTTAGGCGAGGAACAAATGACCATGAGTGCATATGATTCCATACAATATTACAAGCGATTCTTACAGTCGGGCATGATGACTTTAGATCCATATACGGGACATATTAAAGCGTGGGTAGGGGGATTAGATTTTAAGTATTTTAAATACGATCACGTCAAACAGTCGAGACGTCAACCAGGTTCAACATTCAAACCATTTGTTTACACGGCTGCCATTGATGGTCCTAAGGATTTATCGCCATGTTTTATGATGACTGATGAGCCATTTGAGTTAGAAGTTGAAGAAAAAGGAGAAAAGAAAATTTGGCGTCCATCGAATGCCGATGGTACATTTTCCTATTCAGCCATGCCGATTCGAAGAGCTTTAGCAAAATCCATCAACTCCATTACGGCGCGTTTGACCAATGAAGTGGGCGCTGATACCGTCATGTATTATGCTCAGAAAATGGGAATTAAGAGCCCCTTAAAAGCAGTTCCTTCCATAGGTTTAGGTTCATTTGATGTGTCTTTATATGAAATGATTGGAGCCTATTCGGCTTTTGTTAATGAGGGTATTCATGTGGAACCGATGATTGTTCAAGAGATAAAAGATCAAAACGGAAAGGTTTTACAACGATTTGATCCAGTTTCCTACCGAGTGATTAAAAAGGAGTCGGCCCAACTGGTTCGTTCTATGTTAGAAGGCGTAGTATATGAAGGAGGAACAGGAAGTTCCTTGCTTTGGAATGAAGGAGAAGTCTTATTGCCTAGCAATAATCGGTATGCTCCTGCATTTGCTGCAAAAACGGGTACTACTTCCAATCACTCAGATGGCTGGTTTATAGGGATGACCCATAATTTGATTTCAGGTGTTTGGGTTGGTGGTGACGACCGGTCTATTCACTTTCGAACGGGAGCCTTGGGCGAAGGTTCTAAAACAGCCTTACCGATTTATAAACGTTTCATGATTAAAGTGGTCAATGACCCATTATTGGCTACGTATAAACCTGTACCATTTGATAAGCTGGATAAACGGGTAGTTAAAAAAGATTTTAATTGCCAGAGTTCTTACAGTACCCTACCTGATTCACTTCAAGTAAGTGATTCGGAATTGGATTCACTTAATTCGTTGTTAGGCAGTCCAACAGAAGTCCCCGATACCAATCAACAATCTCCTCAATAAGTATGCGCAAGGAAGTCATAGCTGATTATTTCAAAGGTTTGCAAGATTCAATCTGTCGAGGTATTGAGGCAGTGGATGGCGGAAGTCGATTTAAAGAAGACAATTGGAAGCGTAAAGAAGGTGGAGGAGGGAGATCTCGTGTCATCATCAATGGAAATATCTTAGAAAAAGCGGGTGTTAATTTTTCGGCAGTATTTGGACCTTTGCATCCCAAAATGGTGAAGAGTTTAGACATTAAAGAAGAAGTCGATTTTTTTGCTTCTGGCGTGTCCATTGTTATGCATCCTATTAATCCTTGGGTTCCTATTATTCACATGAACGTTCGGTATTTTGAATTAAGCAATGGGGATCATTGGTTTGGTGGTGGAATAGATTTGACTCCGCACATCATTATACCTGAGCAAGCAAAATGGTTTCACGAACAGATTAAGGCAGTATGTGATCGATTTGATAAGTTGTATTACCCAAAATATAAAACATGGGCAGATGATTATTTCTTTAATTCACATCGAGAAGAAACGCGGGGAATAGGGGGAATATTTTTTGATTATATCAAGGCCAAAAATTTGGAAGAAAAATTAGCCAATTTTGAGTTTGTGAAGGCAATAGGTGAGGCATTTGTTCCAATTTATAGTCATTTGATGCAGGAAAATGCCATTCGTCCATTCGGAGAAGCAGAAAAGGCATTTCAATTACTCCGCCGTGGAAGATATGTGGAATTTAATTTAGTCCATGACCGTGGTACCAAATTTGGTCTTGAGACGAATGGAAGAACTGAATCCATTTTAATGAGTTTGCCTCCTTTGGCTAGTTGGGATTATATGCACGATTATTCAGATTATCCTTTGGGTCTAGAAACGCAGAAATTGTTGGTAAAAGGAGTCGATTGGGTGTAGTATTTTCTTCCTATCGTATCTATATAAAAAGCCACTAGAAATTAATTCTAGTGGCTTTTTAATGTTATCCAAATATATGATTTGAGATAGCTAAATGCTAAATTGCTTTTTCCCAAACAACGCTGATACCCTTAGGAGTCATTAAAAGAATTCGTGTTGGAGAAGGCAGCAATACCAATCTAGCACCTACGGCTGGATTTTCAATCCATTCAACCTCCACACCTTCTTTTTTGCCTATTTCAATTCCACCATCTTCGGTTTCTACAAATTTCTTGGCTAAGTAAGCTGTTGGTAAAAGAACGTCAGACTCTGGGCAATGTTTAAGGTGGACTTTCTCCAGAATTTCTTCTAATTGATCACCGTATTTTTCATTAAAATCATCTTCTAAATCGTGCAAAATTTCTTCTACATCATCATAACTTTCGTCAGAATAGTTCAATTTAGAGAGTTCTAAGCGTTTTTCTAAGATGGCAATCATTGCCGCGTCAATGGTATTCATGAAGTATTTTTCTAATTTTTTGTAAAGATAGGCCTTAAAATGTATTTCCTAAACATGATTTTCGTGAAATGGATTGACACGAACGAAATTTGGGTTAAAATGTAAATTTCCTCTTTGAATCGATAAACCTGAAGCAAAATTATTGGTATACAAAGAACCTGTTCCTAATCCTTGAGGAATTTGTGGAGTATATTCTGCCGTAAATTGTGCTATGGCTTGTAAACCAATGTTTGATTCCAAAGCTGATGTTATCCACCAACCCATGTCATGTTTTTCTGCTGCTTGAATCCAATCATGGCTAGCAGAAAAGCCACCTACTAAACTAGGTTTAATGATGAGGTAATCAGCTGGAATTTTATCTAATAATTGATTTTGTTGCTCTTCACTTTCTAATCCAATCAATTCCTCGTCCAAAGCAATAGGTAAAATATTCTCTTGGCATAATTCAGCCATGGCTTTCCAAAGTCCCGCCCGAATGGGTTGTTCAATGCTGTGAATATCCAATTTAGCCAATTGCTCTAATTTATGTGCCGCTTCTTGGGTACTAAAGGCTCCATTGGCATCCACTCGAATAAGTAATTTCTCTTGGGGAAATTGACTTCTGAGATTTTTTAAAATGGCGAGTTCTTGATCAAAATCAATGGCACCAATTTTTAATTTGAGGCAAGTGTATCCTTGTGCTAACTTTTGTTCGATTTGATCTTCCATGAAATCAGGTTTTCCCATCCAAATCAATCCATTGATGGGAATAGCCTTTATTCCATGACTAAATGGATTATTGAAATATATCCCATTTTTAGCTTGGATATAGTCATAAACAGCCATTTCAATGGCAAATTTATAAGAGGGGTAGCCTAAGGGTAGATGAGAAATAAATAAAGGGATCTCTTCTAGATTTTCAGGAAATAACTCCCATTTCGCACTCTTGATGTATTTTTCAAACCCCGCTAATCCTTCATCTTCAAATTCTGGACTCAGGCCTTTCAAGGGGCCAGCTTCACCAATTCCTATTTGTATTGGATTCTTCTTGTTTTTGATCTGGATGAAATACGAGTTTTTCTCAGTCAATATTCCACGTGAAGTACCTGCTTCAAAGTGAAATTGTAAGGAATGTTTTTGGTATGAAACGGAGATATCAAACATAGTCGCAAGTTATTATTTTCTTGGCTGTTTTGCCGCCTCGACGATTCTTTTTAGCTTTAAACTTGATATGAAAAAAATAATCACCTGGTTTCCTGCCTTACTTTATGGAATTGTAATTTCCCTACGTAATGCATTTTATGATTGGGGCTGGTTCAAATCTCATCATTTTAACAAACCCAAAACCATTGTTGTTGGAAACTTAGCAGTGGGAGGAACAGGTAAAAGTCCCATGGTGGCTTATCTGATTCAGCATGCCGGTTTGAGTAAATCATTAGGTATTTTAAGTAGAGGTTATGGCCGAATTACCCAAGGATTTAGATGGGTAGAGCCTGGTTCAAGCGCTAGCGAAGTTGGGGATGAACCACTAACTTACAAGACTACATTTCCTAAATTACACGTGGCTGTTTGTGAAAGTAGGGTTGAAGGTATTCAACAGATGACGGCACAATTCCCTGACATCGATACTGTCATTTTAGATGATGCATTTCAGCATCGAGCTTTGAAAGCGGATTTTAATATCATTTGTACCACTTTTGATAAGCCTTATTTCAAAGACCATTTGATGCCCATGGGGCGCTTAAGGGAATGGAGAGAGGGTATAAAAAGGGCTGATGTGGTCATTGTGACTCGTTGTCCTAGTACTTTGGATCAGCTACAAATAGACTATTTTGAATCAGAAATCCCTAAACCAGTTTTTTTTGCTTCCATTCAATATGGTAAACCACAAGGTATACATAAGCTTAGCTGTCATTCATGGCACGCTTTGGCAGGAATTGCTGATCCTTCGTTGTTTTTCGAACAAGTGAAAAATTTAGGAGCCTTGAAAAGCACACAATCTTATCCAGACCACCATCATTTTACTCAAGCTGAACTACAGGATTTAAATACAAAGGCAGTCAAAATGGCGGAGGAAGAGGCATTTATCACGACACACAAGGATTTTGTTCGCTTTCAATCTGTATATCATGAGTATCCTGCCTTAGCAAAAAAAATAGCCTATCTGCCTATGGAGATGTATTTTTTGAAGGGGGAAGCTGATTTTTGGAGCTTATTGAACCAAAGCTTGTCAAGATAATTTCCTTATTTTAAGCTACCTTTGCGGCGATGAAACATCGGTTAACCTTACTTTTTGTTATTTCTTTTTTGCTTCCATTTTCGATTTGGGCTCAAGTTTTGACACCTGGAACGACCTCTGGTTTTCCCGGTACACAAAACCCAAATGATCGAAATGGCTTCCCTAATCCAGCGACTCAAAATAACCAAGGTAAAAGTAAAGGACCTCAAAAAAACGGTCGAGCTGCTTTAGATGATTCAACGAAGCAAGTGTATGGACCTAATACCATGTATTATGTTCATGAATCTGATGTAGTTAATTCTCGAGATACAAAACGACGAGTAGATACCACACTTAGTTTATTTCATCGGTATTTATTTCAAGAGAAAAGTGGTTTTTTGACAGCTAATTTAGGGAATGATGGTACAGCAGTTCGGAATGTATTTTTCCAATCTCCGGGTAGCTTAGGTACCCAATTAGGCTATTCGGTATATTCTCCATACGCATTTCAGTCGGATCAAGTACGGTATTTTAATTCCAAATCGCCTTATTCCGAAGTGGAATATAACCTGGGTGGGGGAGGCCAAACTCGCTTGAATTTTAATTTTGCCAGAAACGTAGATTCCCTTTGGAATATAGGCATTGCTCTGCAGCGTATGGTGGCCGACAAAGTTTTGACAGATGCCGCATTTAAATCGGGTGAGCAGAGTTTATTGGGTCAATGGGGTTTAATGTTGCATACTAATTTTCAATCAAAAAATAAGAAATACCGCTTATTGGGGCATATTAATTATTTTGATCAGGGTACAAATGACCAAGGTGGAGTGAAATTATCAAAGACTTTGACAGCTGATGAAGCGTTGAAATACATTGATAACACCGCTATTTTGTCTAATTCATTATCTCAATCCAATGACAAATTCATTAAGTTTCACGTTTACCATGAATATGTAGGCTGGAAAGGTTTACAATTATTCCAATCCTTGGATGTGGAAAATCGAACGGTGAAGTTTAGAGATAAGGCATTCCAACAATCATTAGCGGATGGATTTTATCCTCGCACCTATATTCAGTACATTCAAGCTCCAACTGAGGATTCATTGTACAATGAAAATCAATGGTCGTCCTACAGTCACCAAACAGGTTTAAAGGGAATTTATAAACAATTTGTTTACCGAACTTATTTAAAGCAACGATATTGGTCTGTTTATAATCCAATGAATGAGAGTAAGTTAGACCGATTTGAGAATTATGTTGGTTTGTGGATTAATCAGTCCTTTAATCAGAATATAGATTTTACTGCGGAAGGAGAATATTTGTTAGGATCAGATTATCGATTAAAAGCTAGTTTTCAATCTCCTATTTTCCAAGTTAGTGCCCAACGAATTTCGTATAGTCCAAGTGTAGCTCAAAACTGGGTTTACAATACGTCTTATCGGTGGAAAAATGATTTTGCTAATATTTCTATGGATGAAATTTCTGGAGGTATTAATTTGAAGTCTAGGTTTATTTATTTCAAACCTGGCATCACGATTCAGCGAATTTCAGATTGGGTATATTTTGATTCCTTGGCAACGCCAACCCAAACAAAATTGGGTATTGGGGTTTTTAGAACTTCGGTGGATTTGGGTGGACAATGGCGGAAATTTTCTTGGTTTACTAAGGTGTATGCCAATACTCAAACAGGGCCCGATGTTCTCCGCATGCCCAACTTATTGATTGATGCAAATTTGGCATTGGATGTGCAATATAAGAAGTTATTGTATGTTCAATTTGGAATAGATATTCATCATCAATCGGCCTATTATGCGGATGCTTATCAGCCTGCTTTGCAACAGTACCATTTACAGAATAATTATCAAATACCGGCTTTTGTCCAAATAGATCCTTATGTTTCCTTGCGGATTAATCGGGTTCGTCTATTTTTCAAAATGTCACATGCCAATTATGGCCTTTTGAATAACAATTATTATACGGCTTACCTTCATCCTGCTATGTCAAGGGTTTTTGGTTATGGGGTAAAATGGCTGTTGTTTGACTAAAGAACCACCCTCAGGAATCCAATCAACAATCCCAAAAACTGGAGAAAGAAGCGAACTCGTACTAAGCCGAGTATAACTTAGTGTATTTCATTTTCCTTTTACCTAGCTTTTCAGCATAACAAGCTCCCGAATTTTCATTAGATTTACTCTGTTTAAATTCTATTTCTAATGACAACAATTTCTCGCCGCGAATGGGTAAAAGGAATGGCCTTAGCTACCCTTGGATCCGTGGCTTTTTATGACCTTACCGCCCAAATAAAACCAGTTTTTCCTTCATCATGGAAACCCATGGTGTGGACTAAAGAACAAGACCAACTACTAAGTGACTGGGTTGGAATCATTATCCCCGAATCGACAATCCCCGGAGCTGTTAGTTTAGGAGTTCCTTTGTTTGTTAAAACTATGTTGGATGATTGCTATCAGCCAGCAGCTCAGGAGGCGTTTCGTAAGGTATTGGATGGTTTTAGAACTTCTTTGGAATCCTATTTGAAAAAGCCATGGGTACAGGCTAATCAAGCAGAAAAGGAACAATTCCTGTTTACCATGTCCAAAGGAAATTTAGGCCCAGATGCACAAAAAGCGATGTCTACCCTGAAGGGATTAACTATTCAAGGCTATACTTCTTCGGAAGAAATCATGGTCAAATACTATCATTATGTTATGGCACCAGGCTTTTTTAATGGCTGTGCTCCTGTCAAAAAATCATAAGTTTTATTTCAATGAATTATTTAACGAATGCCGAAAAGCGCACCTATGGTGCTATTGTAATTGGATCAGGAATGGCAGGAGGATGGGCTGCCAAAGAATTTTGTGAGAAAGGGATTAAAACCCTTGTTTTGGAAAGAGGAAGAAAGGTGACTCACAATGAAGACTATCCTACAACTTTAATGTCTCCTTGGGAATTCCCCCATCGTGGTCGCTTGACTGATGAGGAAATCAAAGAAAATCCAATTATATCTAAATGTTATGCCTTCAAAGAGGATGCCAAACATTTTTTTGTAAAAGATAAGGAGCATCCATATGAACAAGACAAGCCATTCGACTGGATTCGTGGGTATCAAGTAGGAGGGAAATCCCTCTTGTGGGCTAGACAAACACAGCGATGGTCTCAATTGGATTTTGATGGACCTGCACGTGATGGTTTTGCCACACCTTGGCCAATTACCTATAAAGAATTAGACCCTTGGTACTCCCACGTAGAGAAATTTGCAGGTATATCGGGGAATAAAGATGGCTTAGATGCACTTCCCGATGGAGAATTTTTACCTCCACATGAATTGACTTGTGTAGAAAAACACTTTCAAAAGGAAATAAAACGACTATACAATGACCGCCATGTGATTATTGGTCGGTGTGCGCATTTAACTCAGCCTCAGGAAATACATTATCAGCAAGGTAGAGCCCAATGTTTAGGTAGAAATTTATGTCAAAGAGGCTGCCCTTATGGAGGCTATTTTTCAGCTAATGCTTCGACATTACCTTGGGCAGCCAAAACGGGTAACATGACTTTACGTCCTGATTCGGTGGTTCATTCCATCATTTACGATGAAAAGAAACAAAAGGCCGTAGGTGTTCGTGTGGTGGATGCATATACCAAAGAAATGGTGGAATATTATGCTAAAGTGATCTTTGTTACCGCTGCGGCTCTAAATACCAATTTAATTTTATTGAATTCTACTTCACATCGATTCCCGAATGGACTTGGTAATGATTCTGGTTTATTGGGTACACACATTGCCTTTCATAATTATCGCGCATCAATTTCTGCCGAATATGAAGGTTATTTGGACTTTAAAACAGAAGGTGGTCGACCTAATTCAGGATATATCCCTCGTTTCCGTAATTTGTACAAACAAGAAACAAATTTTCTACGTGGCTATGCGGCTGGTATGAATGCTGGTAGAGGATCAGGTACTGATCGAGAAGGTTTAGGAGAGAGTTTGAAAAATTCTCTATTAAATCCTAAGCTAAACCAAATGTGGTATGCTGGCTCGCACATGATGGGAGAGACGATACCTAAAGAGTCCAATAAAGTCACATTGGATAAATTGAAAAAGGATGAGAATGGCATGCCTATTTTGCATGTGAATGTGGCATATGACGACAATGACGATAAAATGGTACAAGATTTCATTGATCAGTTTACAGAGATGTATACCAAAGCGGGCTTTACCAATATTCATCACCGAGATACCAAACAAGCACCTGGTTTAGATATTCATGAAATGGGTGGTGTGCGCATGGGTGCGGATGCTAAAACTTCTCTTTTGAATAAATGGAATCAAATGCATCAGGTAAAAAACGTATTTGTAACCGACGGGGCTTGTATGACTTCTACTTCTACCCAAAACCCTTCCTTAACCTACATGGCTTTTACTGCCAGAGCCGTGGATTATGCTGTCAAAGAAATGAAAAAGGGAAATCTGTAAGACAGTATGAAATCATTTTTAAGGAAAACAGCCGAACATCTCATAGCCCAACATGGCTTTGATGAACTGAGGGAAGTCGCTATTGTGATGCCTTCCCAAAGGGGTACACTTTACCTTAAAACTCAATTAGCACAATTGGGAGAAAGACCTTTTATTTCCCCTAAAGTGATGACCATCGAGGAATTTGCCTTACAAATGACAAATTCTGAGCTTATAGATCCTATTACTTTATTGATGGAAGCTTTTGCTTGCTTCAAGGAAGTGGATACCAAGGTAGATTTTGACCGATTTGTTTCTTGGGGACAATTGATGTTGAAAGATTTTGATTTGCTAGATCTATATCTAGTAGACCCTGTTCAATTATTTTCTTTTTTGTCGGAAGCCAAATCCCTAGAACGATGGGGACAAGAATATGGAGAAGAGCATCCTGAAAAATTCATTACCGAAAATACCAAGGCCTATTTTAAGCTCTATGAGCATTTATTAGAGGTATATATTCGACTCAAAAGCAGATTAGAATCCTTAGGTTTGGTTTACCGGGGAATGGCTTACCGTAACTTGGTAGAAAATTTAGAAAAAGGAATACCCTTAGCCAAAAACTTCAAAAAAATATATTTTGTTGGTTTTAATGCACTTTCGAAAGCCGAAGAAGATATTATCAGGACCCTACTCAAACAAGGAGTGGCCGAAACCCTTTGGGATGCGGATGAATACTATGTAAAAAATAAATTTCATCGAGCAGGTAATTGGTTAAGAAATTATTCTCACCCTGCCTCGCAAGATTATTTATCGAGAGGTCCTTTCCTTTGGATGGAAAAGCATTTACTCGAAGATCCTAAAAAAGTTCAAATCATAGGTTTGGCCAATCCATCAGCTCAAGTTTATGTGGCTATAGAAGCTATCAGAAAATGGGCATATACCTATGGGGATCAAGAGCAAGTAGCCTTGGTGCTGGGGGATGAATCGCTTTTGGATCAAGTGACTCAGTATATTGGTGAATTTAAAGATCGTTTGAACATCACGATGGGTTTTTCCATCAAAAAGACACAAATATTTTCATTGATTAACCTTTGGTGGGACTTGACCAAAAGAGGTACTGATGGACGATATCCCACTTCCCATTTGATGAAGTTATGGCAACATCCCTTAGTTCAACTTTATGCCCAGTATTGGTCAAAACATCAACACAAAGATGTCCAACAATTATTTGTTTCAAAGCTTGCTAGCGATAGCCTTTATGTGTCATTCGATTCGATTAAGGAAATGAATATTCCATTATTGAATCACGTTTTGGTGCAGGTTGAAGCTGAATTTCCAGAAATTTTAGGGCATATCAAAAATTTTATCCATCAGATTATGCTGGCTTATCCTCGCAATGAATGGGATGAACAAGCGCAAGCCGTTCAGCAAGCTTTTGATGTTTGTGAAACGTTAGAAAAAGCTATATTTGATCGATTTTCAATATCTTATGCCAGTGGAAAAATTTTGTTGATGCAATTATTACAGCAACAAAAATTGACTTTTGAAGGGCCAGATCATAGTTCGCGAACCTTGCATGTGATGGGTCTATTGGAAACGCGAACCTTAGATTTTGATCGAGTAATTGTGTTGTCTTTGAATGAAGGTTCATTGCCTGGAACCAGAAAGCGAGAAAGTTTGATTCCTACCGACATCGCCAATATGTCGTATTTCTCATTACCCACTTTTACACAAGCAGATGCGGTTACTTCCTACCACTTTTATCGTTTGTTGCAGAGGGCCCAAGAAGTGATACTCTGTTATGTACATCCCTCCGAAAAATCGAGTATCAAGGAAATGAGTCGTTTTATTAAGCAAATACGATTTGATTGGAAAAAGAAGAATCCTAAGCTGGTTTTAGAAGAACCAATTTTGGAATTAGGCAAATCAGACAAAAAGCAGGAAGAACATGTAACGAGCATAGAAAAAACGGGGGAGATGCGACAAAAGATCAAGGAGGTTCTTTTGAAAAGAGGTTTATCTGCTTCTTCGGTATCCATGTTGGTGACCTGTTCCATGAAGTATTACTTCTCCCAAATTGTAGGATTGCGGGATGATAAACAAAGTGATGACGACATGGGGGCCGATGTTTTTGGTACTTGGATTCATAAAGTGTTGGAATTACTCGATACAGAAATTCAAGAGCAACATGCTGGGAGAATGGAGTTAGTCGATTGGAATGATAAAATTTTTCATTTGGATGATTATTTGAATCGAGCCATTCGAGAAATTGAAAAAGAGAAAGGGGTATTTGAGCTGGAAAAAGGTTTTAATTATGTGTTAAAAGAAGTAGCCAAAACGATATTAGAAAATTATTTAATGGCATCTCCTCAATGGGTAAATGAGCCCATTGAACTTTTAGAAGTCGAAGGAAGTTTAGAAACTCAAGTTGGTATACCAATTGATGGAGAAATTTGGCCAGTGAAAATCAAAGGTCGCGTTGACCGATTAGATCGTTTAGGGGCAAATACCCTTCGGATTATTGATTATAAAACGGGGAAAGTAGAGCAAAAGGATTTGAAAATTGGAGAAGACTTAATGTCAGAATTAACCTCCGAGGATATCAAGGAAAAGCTTTTTCAATTATGGCTATATAAGTTTTTACTAGGGAAAGAGTTATCTAAACCTCAAGAAGAGCGAGTGGATTATTTAAAAAATATCCATACTCCTTCAGCAAAGATTCAACCAGGCATTATATCTTTTCGGAATTTATCCGCCACGGTATTGACGGAGAATATTGAATTTAGGGAGAATCAACCCTTAGTAGATTTTTTAAAAGAATCTGAACAATTGATTGCCCATTGGGTTCACAGACTAATAGACCCCTCAGAGCCTTTTGAGAAAACGGCTAATTTGGAAGATTGCCAATATTGTGACTTCAAGGGGATTTGTCACCGAGAGGTCTAATGTAAAATTTCTTTAAGGAAATAAATGCCTTAAATTTGCTATTTCATTGACACATTTAGAAAAATAATATGACATTTCAAGACATCAACGATCGTATTGCTACCATGGCTGCACAAAAAGGCGGCTTAGGTGTATCATTTAAATTTGCCTTCCCAGAAGGAATCATTGTCGTTAAAAACGATGGAACGGTAACGAATGAAAATGAAGAGGCAGATTGTACTATCTCCGCTACGGTAGAAAATTTTAGTAAAGTAATGTCGGGCGACTTAAACCCGATGATGGCCGTAATGACTGGAAAAATCAAAATTTCTGGTGATATGTCAGTAGCCATGAAATTACAAAACTTGTTATAATGGATTTTAAGGATACAATTATTGCCCTAGCGACACCTTTGGGTGTAGGAGCTATTGGTGTCATCCGCTTGTCGGGCGACAAGGCCATAGCTTGGGTCAATGAGGTATTCCCAAACAAAGATTTATCCAAACAAGCCCCACATACCTTGCACTATGGACGTATTGAGTCGGGTAGACGCGTGTATGATGAGGTGGTCATTAGTTTATACAAGGGCCCTAAGTCCTATACAAAAGAGGATGTTATAGAGATTTCTTGTCATGGGTCGCCTTTTATTCAAGAAAGTATCATCCAATTATTTGTAGAGAAAGGGGCTAGATTGGCCCGGGCAGGTGAGTTTACACAAAGGGCCTTTTTGAATGGAGCCTTTGATTTAGCTCAAGCCGAAGCGGTAGCAGATGTTATTGCAGCCGATTCAGCAGCGGCTACTTCTGCTGCTTTACACCAATTGCGTGGAGGTTTTTCTCAGGAATTGGCCGCCTTACGAGAGGAATTAATTCATTTTGCTTCTTTGATCGAACTGGAGTTGGATTTTGGAGAGGAAGATGTAGAATTTGCGGATCGACAAGATTTAGAAGATTTAGTCAATAAGCTCTTGGATAAAGTGAGACCCTTGGTGGCTAGTTTTAAGGCAGGAAATGCCATTAAAAATGGCGTGGCTACCGTGATAGTAGGGAAACCCAATGCAGGAAAATCCACGCTGTTAAATGCCTTATTGAAAGAGGAGAGAGCCATAGTGTCTGATATTGCGGGCACTACCCGAGATAGTTTAGAAGATGAGTGGGTATTGGGGGGTATTCGATTCCGCTTGGTGGATACAGCAGGACTGCGTGATACTACGGATGTTATCGAAGCGCAGGGAGTTCAACGAACGCAAGCTTGGGTAAAGAAGGCTCAAGTGATTTTATATGTGGTCGATGTGAGTGAGAATAATCCTATGGATATTCAAGCTGCATTGTCGGAAATGGCCGAATTAGATATTCCGCTGATTTTGGTATTGAACAAAGTCGATGAGAACCAGCCAGCCATTACAGATTGGGAAGCAATAGGTTTTCCTACTGTTGCCATTTCGGCCAAATTTGGTCAAGGTTTAGCCGATTTTGAGCAATTGTTATTGGAGGTGGTCGGATTAAATCAGGTGTCCAACTCAGGAACTATGGTAACCAATTTACGACATTACGAAAAATTAAAACAGACACAGGAAACCTTGGAAGAGGTTTTGAACGCTTTGAAAATCAATTTAACGGGAGATTTAATTGCTCAAGACCTACGTTACGCCCTACATCATTTAGGCGAGATCACAGGAGCCATATCCAACGACGACCTTTTGAAAAACATCTTTGGGAAGTTTTGTATTGGAAAGTGATTTCATAATTAATATTACCGCTGTTTGGTATATCTACACAAATTTTAATACTTGCAGATTAGTCTTAGGATTCAAATTATTATGCCAGAGAAAATGCAAAGTAGCGATATCATTTTTTACACTACCCCAACAGGTCATGTGAATATTGAAGTTGTTTTTAATAACGAAACCTTTTGGCTTACACAAAAAGCGATGTCGGAATTATTTGGTGTCAAAGTACCAGCCATTAGTAAACATTTAACTAATATATTTGAAACCAACGAGTTAGATGAAAATTCAGTTATTTCCATTTTGGAAACAACTGCTCCCGATGGGAAAAACTACAAAACTTCCTATTACAGCTTAGATGCCATAATTGCTGTAGGATACAGGGTCAATTCCATCAATGCAACCCAATTCCGCATTTGGGCTACCAAAACCCTTAAAGAGTTCATTATAAAAGGTTTTGTATTAGACGATGAACGTCTGAAACAAGGTAAACGCTTTGGAAAAGATTATTTTGATGAACTCTTAGATCGGATCAGAGAAATCCGAGCGAGTGAAAGACGCTTTTATCTTAAAATTACGGATATATACGAGCAGTGCAGCATTGATTACAATAAGGAAGCTGAAATAACCCAGCAATTTTTTAAAACTGTTCAAATGAATGTCGTAACATATCTTTGATAAATTAATACAAAATCAAGAAAATCTATTTAATCACTTTTTATCTAAATTCTATTACTGTATTTGGATTTTAAGATTATCATAATCTTTCGAATTAATTATTGTGCTAATATTTCTCAAGCCTGGTATGTATATTTTAATGGCTTTGTCATTTGGTTGTTTAAATAGAATTCTATACTCATTTTGGTAGCTGAAATCATTATCTTTCTGGTGAAGTGTTAATTCTCCATTGTAAGATTTTCGGTCAAAATATGATACTTTTTTTCTTGAATATTGATAGTTTAGTTTTTCTAAATTTTCGTCTAAAATTTCAAAAAACTTTTGGCAGTCATAAATTATAAGCATTTTGTCACCCATTTGTAAAAGTCTCTCATTAAATGTAGGGGCTTTCTTACCTACTTCTAATTCCGTCCAATAGAGACAACAACAGTTTATTTTAGATTTTTCAAGATGAGTAATATATTGACCACTAAAATTTTTAGAATTTTTATCTGAAAGAATAGTTTTATTATTTGTTTTTATTGACAAAGATTTTAATTGTTCCAAATTAACAACTAATTCAAGAGGGTCATTTCTACCAGATTGGTCGGAATCAATACTTTTTTTAAACGTTTCCAAAGAGTTAAAATACAAATACTCATTTGAATACATGTCTTCAATAATTATTGACTCTTGTATTTTAATAAGGATAAACATCTATTAAATTAATTCTTTGTACATATGATAAATGTATTATAAACTTTCAATAACTTTTTAAAAATTGGATTATTTCTTTTGAAACGAAATCTATTTTTATTTGTTAATATTAAAATATTTTCTTCTATATCTTTTAATATTAAGTATTAAAAGATAACCACATGCCCAAAATCAGCACCTACCTCAACTTCCCCGGAAATGCAGAAGAGGCTTTTCTGTTTTATCAATCGATTTTTAAAACGGAGTTTGTGAATGGAATTCAGCGATTTGCTGATATTGCAACAGAAAGTAATTTGCCTCCTATGTCTGATGCTGTTAAAAATATGATTTCGCATATTGAGCTGCCATTACTAAATAATCATATTTTAATGGCTAGTGATGCTCCTTCAGAGTTGGGATTTACAGTAACTGCTGGAAATAACATGCACATTTGTGTGGAGCCTGAAAGTAAAGAAGAAGCTCAACGAATTTTTGATGGCTTGTCGGAAGGAGCAGCCATCTCCATGCCCATTCAAGATATGTTCTGGGGCGCCTATTATGGTACCTTAACCGATCAGTTTGGTATCAATTGGATGATTACATTTACGGCTAAATAGTAAGTGTACTTCACGGTGACTTTGGTTATTTTAAAGGTTGACTGAGGAAACGAAGTTGCCAGATTTTAGATCACGATATGTAAATATTAGTTTTGACAACAAATAATAATCTACATTACTCCTTTTAAATAGACACATGCAATTCATCACCATTCGATTTCTTCATGTAGCAGGTTTTGGGAAAAAGCTCAAAGCATTTGCCTTGATGGGGAAATTAAGGAATCAAGCTTGGAAAGCTGATGGTATGCTATTTGCCAAACAATTAGGCACGGGAGCAGGAAAAGGCTTTTCCATTTGGCCTGATTGGGGCACTTATGCTTTTTTAGGTCTTTGGGAGAAAGAAGAAGACGCAAAAGTATTTTTTCAGCAAGACGAAAGATGGCTTGAATTTTCAAGTTTAAGCTATTCCATTTCAGGGTGGGATGCCACGCCTTGGAAAGGGCATGGTACTTGGAATAACTTACAACCTTTTGAATTTGAAGATACCAATGAGTCTTGGGATGGCCCTGTGGCCGTAATCACCCGTGCTAGTATCCGTCGTTCTCAAGCCATCAGATTTTGGTGGAATGTTCCTTCCTCTAGTCGGGGTATTGAAAATCAAGCAGGACTCATTTTTGCCAAAGGAGTAGGAGAGATTCCCTTATTGGAACAGGCTACTTTCAGTCTGTGGGAAAACGTGCAGGTCTTGGATGCCTTTGCTTACCGTTCCCGATCTCATGCCCCCATGATTAAAAAAACGAGGCAGTATCAATGGTATACAGAGGAGATGTTTGTGCGGATGAAAACCAAAGAAATTATAAATTATAAGTTATAGTTTATAAATGAATTGTTTTTCAGAATTGAATTGACCCGTTACTTATCGATCATTAACAACTATAAATTCACCATTAACATCTTATAATCAATAATTTATAAATTATAACTTATAATTACCTTATTGCTTCCACCCCGCGAGTTCTAGTTCTGATGCGAATCGCATCTTGTACATCATAAATGAATATTTTGCCATCTCCAGTATTGCCTTCCGAGGCATTATCTAAAATGACGTCAATGCATTTTTCAAGATTTTCATCACTCACCACGCAAATGATCATCACTTTGGGAAGTAATATCAACGATTTCTCCGTACCACGGTAAATTTCAGAATAGCCTTGTTGTAAACCTGCTCCACGCACGGGAACCACTGTCATACAAGGGATGTTGGCATCTATAAGCCCTTTTTGAATGGCTTTTAATTTGGATGGCTTAACGATAGCTTCTACTTTTTTCATGTGTTTTTCCCTTTCAGCTTATTCAAATGTGGTATATGATTCAACTCCAAACTCAACAGCATCAATACCTGCCGATTCTTCTTTGTAACTTAAACGGATACCGATGGTGCTCTTTAATACTTTAAATATCGCAAATGTTGCGCCAAATGAAAACAAACTGATAATTCCTACACCCATCAATTGAATCAGCAATTGCTCACTTTGACCTGTGGTAAATAAACCATTCTTTTCTGAAAAAAGGCCAACAGCTACTGTACCAAAAAAACCATTGATTCCATGTACCGCAATAGCACCTACTGGATCATCAATTTGCATTTTATCGATTAATACAACAGCCACATCTACCAATATACCTGCTATGAAACCGATTAGTAAAGCACTTTCTGGACTGACCACATTACAACCAGCTGTTACTGCAACCAATCCTGCCAAAACCCCATTGATGACCATGGTGATATCTACTTTTTTATAGCGTAAAAAGGTATACAGCATGGTCGAAATACCCCCCATTGCCGACGCTAAAAAGGTATTGGTCGCTACGGAACCAATTAAATCCCATTTGCCTACCGCCGCTAGGGTAGATCCTGGGTTAAATCCAAACCATCCAAACCAAAGCAAAAAGGCTCCTACGGCAGAAAGCGTTAAATTATGACCAGGAATGGCATTGATGCTACCATCCTCATTGTATTTTCCAATTCTAGGTCCCAAAACAATGGCTCCTGCCAAAGCGGCAAATCCACCCATGGCATGTACAGCTGCCGAACCTGCAAAATCATTAAATCCTTTTACTGCAAACCATCCCTGTGGGTTCCAAACCCAATGTGCCACCACAGGATATAAAAACGCACAAAATATAGTTACATAAATAGCGTAAGCCCACATTTTCATTCTTTCAGCTACACCACCCGATACAATGGAAATAGCTGCAATGGCAAATCCCATTTGAATAAACCAAAATAATTTATTGGAAATGGTGAGACCTAATCCTAAATCTCCTAAATTGATTCCGAAATCGAATAAACCTGTTCCGTAGGCTATACCAAACCCTACTACATAAAAGGCTATTCCGCCAAACATGATGTCAATCATGACTTTGGCAATGATACTAACTGCGTTTTTTGAACGGACAAAGCCTGCTTCTAATAAAGCAAAGCCTCCTTCCATTTGAAAAATGAGCGCTCCACAAAGAGCCACCCAGACAGTATCAATAGCATGCGTGAGTTCGACTTGCTGTGCCGCAAGGGAAATGGTATTATTCATGGTTTTGTTTCTGTTTTTAACCTTATTGCTGCGAAATTATATTAAAATTTCGAAAACGGCTTTATTTTTTAACCTTTAAAATTTAAAAATTACATTTTTTACCTAAAATCTATTTAAAAATTATGTTGAAATTCAAATTTGTTGCAATTGCAGTTTTTCTTCTGCAAGGTTTAAGCTTGGTAATTACGGCCCAACAAGCACCTTTAATTCCCATACCCGTAAAAGCTGAATATCCCCAAGGATTTTATAGTTTACCTAGTCGAGTTATTATAGCCGCACCTAAACAGGAGGCCTTATTAGTTGCAGTCAAAAACCTAACAAATCGCTTAGAAAATACGGCCATGCGCAAGGTTCAGATGCTTTGGGATGCGAATTCGCAGGCTGATTTGGCACAAATTCGTTTGATATTAGCTAAACAGTCCATCCCTAATTTAGGAAATGAAGGCTATACTTTGCTTGTTAATGCCAAGGGTATAGTCATTACGGCTAATAAACCTGCTGGGCTATTTTATGGTATTCAGAGTTTATTACAATTAATGCCAAAAGAAATTGAGTCCAAGCAAACAGTCATTAAATCAGCTTGGAAAGTTCCTTTTGCTCAAATAACAGATTATCCACGTTTTGCATGGAGGGGCTTAATGCTCGATGTGGCTAGACATTTTTTCAATAAAGACCAAGTGAAGCAGTTCATCGATGAGATGGTCGCTTACAAATACAACATCTTACACTTTCACTTAACTGATGATGAAGGCTGGAGAGTTGAAATTAAATCCTTCCCCAATTTGACAAAAAAGGGTGCTTGGAATGTACCTAAGGTAGGTCGTTTTACGGAATTTTCTAAGCCAGAAGCCAATGAACCGCGTACCCAAGGTGGTTTCTTTACGAAGGAAGATATCCAAGATATCGTCGCTTATGCCAAAGATCGTTTTGTAAATGTGATGCCGGAAATCGACGTGCCTGGGCATTCCATGGCAGCTATTGCTTCTTATCCTGAACTTTCTTGTACTCCAGAAGCGGTTAATTATCAAGTGATTTCGGGTGAACCTTTCATCGATTGGTCACAAGGACATGCCGTAGCCTTGCAAGACAATACCTTATGTCCTGCCAATGAAAAAGTATATACTTTCCTAGATAAAGTGTTTACGGAAGTGGCTGAAATGTTTCCGTTTGAATACATACATATGGGAGGAGACGAATGCCCAAAAAACTATTGGGAAAAGAATCCTCAAATTTTAGCCTTGATGCAAAAGGAGAATTTAAAAACTCCTCAAGAAGTTCAAGCCTTTTTCACCCGTCGATTGGAAAAAATCATTACTTCCAAAGGTAAGAAAATGATGGGTTGGGATGAGATTTTAGAAGGAGGGGGATTGCCTAAAAATACGGCTGTGATGTCTTGGAGAGGTATTGCAGGTGGCGTTCAAGCAGCCAAAGACGGCCATGAAGTGGTGATGACTCCTAATAATCATGTTTATGTGGATTTGATGCAAGGTGATGCCGCTATCGAACCTCCGGTATATGAAACAGTACGTTTGCGTGATTCTTATGCTTTCAATCCGGTGCCAGAAGGGGTAGATGCTAAACTTGTTAAGGGTGGTCAAGCCAATTTATGGTCGGAGCAATTATTTACCTACCGTCATTTACAATACATGTTATTTCCTCGTGCTTGGGCTGTATCCGAAGCTCTTTGGTCTCCACAAGAAAACAGAAATTGGGATAATTTTGTAGGTCGTGTCGAACACCATTTTGCTCGTTTTGATCAGGCAGAAAAGAAATATGCTCCAAGTATGTATGATGCCATTATCAAGGTTGGGAAAAATGAGCAAGGTCAAATGTGGGTAGAATTAAGCACTGAAGTCAATCCTTTATCTATTCATTATAGTTTTGATTACTCGTATCCAGATAATTTTTATCCTGCTGCATCGGGTAAAGTAATCATTCCGAAGGATGCCTTGGTGATGCGGATGATTTCCTACCGAGGTAAAGAAAAAATAGGTCGTATGATGACAGTTTCTATTGAAGATTTGAAAAAACGTGTAAAGAAATAAAACCATGAAGAAAATACTTTTCCTTTTATGTGGCTTATTCATTAGCCTTGGTGCATTTTCACAAGCAAAATTCGAAAAAAGAGAATTGGCTTTTGGTCCAGACCAAACTTTGCCTTATCAGATTCTTTATCCTTCCAATATGGAAAAAGGAAAGAAATACCCCGTTATTTTGTTTTTACATGGGGCTGGTGAACGAGGAAGTGACAATGAAAAACAGTTGACTCATGGATCCAAATTGTTTTTGGATCCTAGTAATCAAGTTAAGTACCCTGCCATTGTAATTATGCCTCAATGCCCTGCTAATTCCTATTGGTCTACGGTCAAAATTGATCGAAATACGAAACCTACTACTTTTGTTTTCGAGTATCCGAAAGATCCCAATTGGCCTTTGGCAGCTGCTGTTAGTATTGTAAAGTCGTTGGTGAAAGAAAAAGTAGCTGATAAAAAGCGTTTATACATCATGGGATTGTCCATGGGAGGAATGGGTACATTTGAAGCTATTTCAAGAAATCCTAAATTGTTTGCGGCAGCGGCTCCTATCTGCGGTGGAGCTGATTTACATTTTGTAAAAAAGTATGCTAAAAAAATGCCTTTATGGGTATTCCATGGTGATGCTGATGCCGTGGTGCCTGTCAGACATTCCAGAGAGGCCGTAGCTGCTTTAAAGGAAGCTGGGGCTAATCCTACTTATACCGAATATCCTGGTGTCAATCATAATTCTTGGGATAATGTATTCAAAGAGCCAAACTTGTTTTCTTGGATGTTTTCGCACAAAAAATAATACCTAAATTATGCTTTTAGGCATCTTATTATACCTCCAGGTCGCTTTATTACCTGGAGGTATTTTTAATGTATCAGGGGCATCTACGGCCTCTACTACCAACTATTTATTGGTAAAGAAGGGTTATGTTATGTCTTATGATGGACTACAAGGGAAAGCGAATTGGGTGGCTTGGACCTTGACCGCTTCAGATATGGGTGATGTACCAAGATCCAACCGATTTAGACAAGACGAGGACTTGCCCAGGCAATTTAAGCGTATCGATTCGGATGATTATAAATATAGTGGTTATGACCGTGGGCATTTGTGTAATTCAGAAGATCGCTCGTCTAGTACTTATCTAAATGCGGAGACATTCCTCATGTCCAACATGATACCACAGACTCCTGAATTAAATCGAGGGCCTTGGGAGCGATTGGAAGCTTATTGTAGGAAATTGGCCAAAAGAGGACAAAAATTAACTATTTATGCCGGTGGAATTGGAGTGGTTGACAAAATTGGGAATGAAGTTGTCATCCCCAAATATTGCTGGAAAGTAGTTGTGGGTCCCGAAAAATCATGGTATTTATTGTTTCCCAATGTGCATGATTTACATCCCAACTGGCAAACATTTGCCGTTTCTAAATCTACCTTAGAAAAAATGACAGGTTTGCGTTTTCCTTAAGGTTTTAAGGCCCATTCCATGAGTTTCTTGGCAGCAGGGAAGTTCTCGTATTCCAAAGGAATGCGGCGATTATTCGTGTATTCATTGTAAATCCAAGGATCACCTAAAGCGAATACCCGTCCTTTCCCGACTTGGGCCATGGCCATGACACTAAAGCCGTTTAGATCTTCTAAGGATTTGGCTGGTCCAGCAAGTTTAATGGTTGAAATCTCTTTGATATAGATTTTTTTCAATCCTTTGAATACGGGATTATTGGCTGATATATTCAACGTTCCTTGATGCCAGTTTTTACCTTGAACCATGTTTAAATTTGGTCCAACAAACTCCATACCAAACCTTTTAGCTAAGGTATTAAACTTGGGTATTTCGCAATTGGTGGTATCATTGGCTAATAGAATTAATGTTCCACCCGCTTTTACCCATTTCTCGATTTCATCCGCATCTTGGCTACGCATGTAGTTAGGTTTAGCTGTTTCTTTTTGACTATCTGGATCTACGATGATGTAAACTTGGGCTCTAGCTAAGTTTTTAAGGGTAGGAGCTTGCGCTAAACTATCAATTTTAGCACCCAATTGTTCAATTTGAACTCCTAATAATTGGAATCCTGAGTCTTTTCTATCTTCCCAAGTATAGTGGAAGCGCTCTATGTTTCCTTGTTTATTTTTACGGAACTCATGGTTGAAATAATAATCTAATACCACTTTTTTACCTTTTCCTATACCCAATTCTTTGGCAATTTCCATTTCCAATGAAGCCATAATAAATGGCCCAGCACCTTTTAAATCATCTGTTTTTAAAGGTTCCGACATGTAATAAGCAAAGCTGCCATCTCGATAAGGTGTACCGCCTAATCCACCCACACTAACGGTTTTCTCAAGATGTATATACCCCTGAGGATCTTTGGTGATGAACTTTTCGATGATGGAGGCATAAGCTTTTTGAGATGCTGCCAAATAAGAAGAGGGAAGATAGCCCTTGCGAACCCCTTTTGCAAAGGCGTATACGTACATATTGGCACAAGAGGCCTCTAAGTAATTCCCTTTTTGAGTACCTAAAGTGGGTAATTGGTACCAAAGTCCAGTAGATTGATCTTGTACCTTAATAAGCGCTGCGCTCAATTCATTTAACTGTCTGATTAACATATTTCTTTTAGGATGCTGCTGAGGAAAATAGTCTAACACATCCACTAAGGCCATGGCATACCAGCCCATGGCTCTTCCCCAAAAATTTGGAGATAAACCAGTTTGTTTACTTGCCCAAGCCTGTTTACGCTCATGGTCATAAGCATGATACAAAAGCCCCGTTTTAGGGTCTTTAGCATTTTTATACATCAATTCAAATTGTAGAGCAATGTCATCCCAATTATTCTGTTGAAAGACTTGGCTGTATTCTGCATAAAAGGGCTCTAGCATATACAAGCCGTCCAACCACATTTGATCCGGATAGCGGTCTTTATGCCAAAATCCACCTTCTTTTGTTCTAGGTTGCTTGCTGATTTGTAAACGTAATTGCTCCGCGGCTATTCGATATTTATCTTCGCCCGTTTCCTGATAAAGAGATAGTAATAGTCGTCCTGTGGTAATGTTATCTGAATTGTATTCGGATAATTTATAAGTACGAATCTCTCCCTTTTCATTGATGAAGCTGTTGATATTCTTCTGAAAGTATTGGAAGTAGCTTGCGTCGCCTGTTCTTTGGTAAACATGTTCAAGCGCCTTTAGGAACAAGCCTTGTTCATAATCCCATGTAGCAGACTTCCCTATTTTAACTTGAATGGAATCTTGATGGGTATGCATCAAAGATTGAGCCATTTGGATAGAATAAGGAGTGTTTTGTGCCCATGCTGTAGCTAATAAACAATAGCAAAGTATACCTAAAAGCGCTTTTTTCATATTTAACGTAGTTCAGTAATTTCAGAAAAATCCATGTCAGTATAGTCTTTATTTTCACCAGCCATTCCCCAAATAAAGGAATAGTTTTGTGTGCCTGCACCGCTATGAATGGACCAAGGTGGGGAAATTACGGCTTGGTGATTTTGTACCCAGATATGTTTTGTTTCTTTGGTTTCGCCCATTAAATGTAAAACGGCTTGACCAGGTTTTACGTCAAAATACAAATAAGCTTCCATTCTGCGGTCATGCACGTGAGCAGGCATGGTATTCCAGATGGATCCAGGTTCTAATATGGTTAGACCCATGACCAATTGGCAGGATTGTATACCATCGTGGTGGATGTATTTATAGATGGTTCTATGATTGGAGTTTTCTAGTGTACCGACATTCACTGTCACCACATTTTCGCGGTCTAATTTTTCATTCGGATAGGTGGCATGTGCTGGAGAAGAAAGTAAATAAAACTGTGCTGGTTCATTAGCTGAAAGCGAACTAAAATGAACGTCTTGTGTTCCTTTTCCAAGATATACAGCACTTAATTTAGATATTTCAAAACTTTGTCCATCTGCTTTTACGATTCCCGGACCACCCACGTTGATAATTCCCAATTCTCTACGCTCTAGAAAATAATTGGCCTTTAATTTTTCTGGGTTAGGTAATTTTATTTCGCCTAATACCGGCATGGCCCCACCAATAATCATGCGATCATAAATGGAATAGGTTAGGTGAATTTGATTTGCTTCAAATATATGTTCAACCAAAAAATGGTCTCTTAATTCTTGATTAGTAAAGGTGGAAACTTCTTTTCTACTCGCCTCAAATCGATAGTTCATATGATTAATTTTTAGTTTAGAAAGAGATGACAGGTGATATTCTACTCAAAATGCAACTATCTTTGGACGCAATTTCAAACGGCATGTCGGTATATCCTATTAATTTCTATGATGATGTGTCCTCTTTTTTCAAGGAAATCGAGTTAACGGTAGAAATTGCTTTGGATAAAGCTCCCAACACCTTGTATTTACCTGAATTATCCTTATTTGTTCAATGTTATTCCTTGTCAGATTTTGAAATAGCAAAGAAACAAGTAGATCCGGAGACTTGGCAAAGGGATTATTTAAACTTAGTGAGTGGGACGGTAGAATTCATCCGAATTTGGGAAGATATATGGTTCAAGCATTCCGATTGGATTAAGTCCTATTTTCAATACCGAAAATTAGGTACTAAGGCCATTTTTGCTCGAGATTTACGTGTTGTACACATGACTAAAGAGCAAGCCAATACATTTTTAGATGCTGAACATCTTTTGGGAAAAGTACAAGCTAAATTTTTTTATGGTTTAGTTGTTCCTAAACACCGTCAATTTAGAAATATCACCAGTGAATACTTCATCGGAGAACAAAAATTGGTGGGCGTGGCAGCATTTGCCAAACCTATGCTCATGAAGGAAATGGGATTTGAAGGTCAACTTTCTGGAGAGCTGATTCGCTTTTGTTCCATGTTAGGAACACGTATTGTTGGAGGTTTGAGTAAGGTGATTCAATATTATCACCAGGAAGAAAAGGTAGATAATATCATGACCTACATCGACCTGGAATGGAATAGGGGTCAAGGTTATCAATCGATTGGATTTCAAGAGGTCCAAGTGACTAAACCGATTTTATATACGCTCAATGACCAAGGAGAACGAGTAATTTGTCCAACTTGGGAAGAAGCCAAGGTTTGTACTGCTGGAAATAAAAAACTCCGCATCTATTTTTCAGAAAATTGACGCAATTTTGTGAACGTTTTTGCCCATAGACCCCAAACTTGATCTAAGTTCATGCAACTTCCACTTATTACCATTCTTGGACCTACCGCTAGTGGGAAGACAGCTTTGGCAGTTGAATTGGCTAGAAGAATAGGGGGGGAGATTATTTCAGCGGATTCTAGGCAAGTATATCGACGCTTGGATATTGGAACGGGCAAAGATTTATTGGAATATGGATCAAATGAAAATGCAGTTCCTCATCATCTAATTGATATTTTGAAAGTGGGCGATACTTATTCGGTGGCACATTTTCAGAAGGATGCTTTTGATGCACTGAAGGAAATAGATGCTCATGAAAAATATCCCATACTATGTGGAGGTACGGGATTGTACATTGATGCCGTATTGTCCAGTTATCAATTTTCCAGTTTACCTCCTTTTTTAGATTCACCCTTAGAATTGGATCGTTCAAGCATCGTTTTTGGATTACAGCCTACATGGGAAAGCAGAAGAGCAAATTGCTCGAAACGATTGTTTCAGCGCTTGGATGAAGGGATGATTGAAGAAGTAGAAAATCTATTAAAAGAAGGTGTCATGCCAGCAGATTTACGTTGGTTAGGACTGGAATACAAATGGTTAACGGATTTTGTCGAAGGGAAAATTAGTAGTGAAGAGTTAGAAAAAGGCCTTGAAGTTGCTATTCATCAATTTGCCAAGAGGCAAATGACATTTTTCCGTAAAATGGAACGATCGGGGATTGAGATTCGATGGATTCCCGAAAATTTAAAGCGGTCAGAAGCAGTCGATTGGATGATTTCTCAATTAATTTTTAAGGATTTTTTGACAAAGGATTTGCTTAAAATCGAAAAAAGGCCTTAATTTGCATTCTCAATTTGAGACAGAGGGTTGTCAGAGTGGTCGATCGAGGCAGTCTTGAAAACTGTTGGCTGTTACAGGCCCGGGGGTTCGAATCCCTCACCCTCTACCAGAAGCGCAAAGAAATTTGCGCTTTTTTTGTTTTTAGCCCTTTCTTTTTTCGGAAATTCCGCAGCTTTTTTACTGTATTTGACGACAAAATCTAGTCGTTCAGTTTTTGGAAATTATTGTTGACTTATGAATGGTCTCCCAAGAAATTCATATTTATGTAGTATTTTCATGGCATGAAATTATACATTGTTCCTACACCTATTGGAAACTTAGAAGATATTACCTTAAGAGCTATTCGGATTTTAGGGGAAGTGGATGGTATTTTGGCAGAAGATACGCGTAATACGGGTCAATTATTGAAACATTTAAACATCAATAAGCCCTTATTTGCACATCATGCACATAATGAACATGCTGGGGTAGCAGGAGTTATCAAAATGTTATTAGCAGGGAAGTCGATGGCCTTAGTATCCGATGCAGGTACTCCTGGGATTTCAGATCCTGGTTTTTTATTGGTCAAAGCTTGTGTAGAACAAGGAATAGAGGTGGAGACTTTACCAGGAGCCACAGCCTTTGTACCAGCTTTAGTGAATTCTGGATTCCCTTGTGATCGATTTATATTTGAAGGATTTTTGCCCCATAAAAAAGGCCGACAGACTCGTTGGAAATTCATATCAGATGAAGATAAGACCGTAGTATTATATGAATCCCCTCATCGTATAGTAAAAACGATGGAACAAGCCGTAGAGTTTTTAGGGGAATCAAGACAAGTGATGCTTGCCAGGGAATTATCCAAAATGCATGAGCAAATGATTCGAGGAACGGCGGCTGAAGTATTATTGTATTTGAATCAACATCCTGATAAAGTAAGAGGCGAAATGGTTTTAATTATTGCTGGTAAATAAGCTTTTATGAAGTATTTGTATGTCTTGTTTCTGAGTATTCTGATGAGCTCAGCTTTGGCTCAAAATAGTCTAAGTACACAATCTCGGGTATCCTTAGTGACCATTGCTCCTGGAACAGAATTGTATTCCTATTTTGGTCATACCTTGATTCGGGTATATGATCCAGCCACGGGTTTAGACCGAGCCTATAGTTATGGTACTTTCGATTTTCAAACGGAAAATTTTTACTGGAAATTTTTGAAAGGTACTTTACCTTATTCTTTGTCGTACAATAGTATGTCCGACGTATTGAATTATTATTCACAATATGAAAACAGGACCCTTAGGGAACAAGTATTGGCTTTGAATGATACTCAGCGCAATCAAATTTTTCAAGCATTAGAAAAGAATTACTTGCCTGAAAACCGCTATTACCAATACAAGTTTTTCTACGATAACTGTGCTACGCGCATACGTGATATCTTTGAGCAGGCTGCTCCTGGAGCATATCCTTGGGATAAAATGACTCGTTTAGAAGGCTTATCTTACCGAGATTGGATGAACCGTTACTTGCCTGCTACTGCTTGGGTCACCTTTGGTATGAACATGGCTTTAGGTTTACCTTCTGATGTTACCACCAATGCTTCGCAATCTTGTTATTTGCCAGATAATTTGGAAATAGCCACGGCACAAGCTGGTCTGAATAATCAAAAACTGGTAGAACCATCCCTAACTTTGTTTGAAGCTCAACCGATTCTAGTGGAGGGATTTGATCCGTTAGGTCCATTACCTGTTTTGCTGACATTATCATTTGTTTTAGTGTTTTTATCTATGCGTTTTTCTCATAAAAGAGGCTTGCTTTATGGCTTAGATATAGCTCTTTTTCTGATATATGGATTATTTGGAATCTTGATATTCTTTTTGGCCACGGCTACTGACCATGAAGTAATGTCATATAATGTGAGTTGTTTAATTTTATGGCCTGTGCATTTTCCTTTGGTATTTTGGTTTGCTAAAAACCCATCTGGTGGATTTTGGCTCAAATATGTTAGACTTGCCCTTATTGTTGGGTTGATAGCTAGCATTATTTCAGGTTATCTCTTTTATGGCCTATTCATTATTGCCCTCCCAATTTTAATTCGTTTGTTCTTTTTGTCTCGTTTTTATTCCAAATAATCTCCATGAAAATCATTGAATTAAGAAGTGATACTTTTACATTACCCACTCCAGGAATGCGAGATGCCATGTTCTCTGCTCCATTGGGGGATGATGTATTTGGAGAAGATCCTAGTGTTTTGGCTTTGGAGTATAAATTGGCCAATATGTTTCATAAAGAAGCGGCTTTATTTTGTCCATCAGGAACGATGAGTAATCAAATGGCCATTTCTGCGACTGTTTCTAAAGGACAAGAAGTGATTTGCGATGAGCTATCTCATATATATTTGTACGAGGGCGGAGGAATCATGGCCAATGCGGGTGCCTCTGTGAAATTATTGAAAGGGGATTTAGGTCGATTAACTAAATCTCAAATAGAAGCAGCAATTTCATCAGACGACATTCATGCCTGTGAAAGTGCCATGGTGAGTTTAGAAAACACAGTAAACAAAGGAGGAGGAAGTGTTTATACCAGTGAAAGTCTAGAAGAAATTTCAAGTTTTTGTCAAGCTAAAGCTATTCCACTCCATTTAGATGGAGCACGAATATTTAATGCTATGGCTGTAACGGGTCAAATTCCTGCTCAATTCGGCCATTGGTTTGATTCCATTTCGATTTGTTTATCCAAAGGCTTAGGAGCACCAGTCGGATCTGTATTGGTGGGGAATGCTGCCTTTATCAAAAAAGCAAAAAGGGTTAGAAAGCGATTAGGAGGAGGTTGGCGACAAGCGGGAATGCTTGCTGCTGCAGGGATTTATGCCTTAGATCATCAAGTGGAAAGACTTCAAGAAGACCACCAAAGGGCGAAATCTATTGCAGAAATTTGTTCTACTTTGGATTGGGTAGCCATGACTTTACCTGTTGTTACCAATATCGTGATTGTCAAGATTCAAGCAGGTTTGAATTCCTCCACTAAAGTGGCTGAATTAGCTCAAAAAGGTATTAAATGTTCCCCATTTGGTGTGGATTACATCCGATTTGTTACCCACCTAGGCTTTGATGATGATGATTTAAATCGTTTTGAAAAAGCCATCCAAGCTTAGTTCAATTCTTTTCTTTGGCATAATCATATTGATTGAGTAGAATTGTTGATTCATTGACTTATTTCAACAATTAGATTCGCTAAAATATGCAAAGAAAAGCCCTTAAAATGTTTCTTCTTCCAGGGAAAGAGGCTGAATACAAAAAACGTCACGATGAAATTTGGCCAGAGTTGGTTGAACTATTAAAATCGGTAGGTGTCCAAAATTATTCCATATTTCTAGACCCTGAAACCTTAGTGCTTTTTGCCTATTTAGAGGCAGAGGGTCTAAGCCAATTAGATCATTTGCCCCAATTACCTATTATGCAAAAATGGTGGGCCTACATGGCGGATATCATGGAAAGCAATCCAGATCATTCACCTAAATCTGTTGAAATTCCTTCTGTATTTTACTTAGCTTAATCCTATTCTGATGAGAATTAGATACTCCTTGCCTAGTTTCCTTATTCTACTTTTTGTGGCTTTTTCCATTTGGGCTAAACCTAATAAAAAGCTGATTTTATCTCAAATGCATTTAGCAAACAGCTACTTTAAACAAAAGTGGCCAGAGGTAGGACAGGTGATTGTTAGCCCTGATCGAACGCGTCCATCCAATATTTGGACAAGGGCCGTTTATTATGAAGGACTGATGGAATTGTATAAACTAGATCCCAAAGAATCTGATTTGTCCTATATGACAGATTGGGGTATTTTTCATCAATGGGGTTTACGAGATGGCTTGAAAACTCGAAATGCGGATAACCAAGCTTGTGGACAAGTCTATTTAGATTTATTTGATATACAGGGTGATTCTGCGAGGATAAAACCCATTAAAGCTAATATTGATTACATGTTAGCCAGTGAAAAAGCGGATGATTGGTCTTGGATTGATTGTTTACAAATGAGTATGCCTGTTTTTGCTAGATTAGGAACTCGATTTCATGATAACCGATATTATGAAAAAATGTATGATTTATATGCCTTTACTAAATATAAACACGGCGGAAAAGGTTTATATAACGCACAAGAGCATCTTTGGTGGCGAGATAAGGATTTCATTCCTCCATATAAGGAGCCCAATGGGGAAAACTGTTATTGGTCACGAGGTAATGCCTGGGTTTATGCAGCTCTCATTAGAACATTAGAAGTGATGCCTGCGCATGCACCCCATCGTGCGGAATACATTCAAGATTTTAAAGATATGACGGAAGCCTTGCTCCCTTTACAAAGGAAAGATGGGTTTTGGAATGTGAGTTTAAAAGATGAAAGCAATTTTGGCGGTCCTGAATTAACGGGCACGGGATTATTTGTTTATGGCATGAAATGGGCTTTAAGGAATGGAATATTAAAGGATAAAAAATACCATAAAGCAGCCGATAAGGCTTGGGAAGCGATGAGCCATTGTGTTCATCCCAATGGATTTTTAGGCTTTGTTCAAGGTACAGGTAAAGAACCGAAAGATTCACAACCCGTGACATTTACTACGGTACCTAATTTTGAAGATTTTGGATTAGGTTGTTTCCTTTTGGCAGGCTCAGAAATGTTAAAATCAAATTAATTCTATGTTTTCTATTTTTTTTCATACATTTAACGCACACTAAATGTTAAAACCATGAAAAGAACAATCATAGGAGCTGTAGTAGGTGGCTTAATTATTTTCTTTTGGCAAGCTGCTTCCCATGTGGCATTCAACTTGCATGAGCCTTCCCAAATGTACACTGCTAGTCAGGATAGTGTATTGAACGTACTGACGAAACATCTCAAAAAGGAGGGAGGATATATTTTGCCTCGTATGGAAAATGAGCAAGACATGGCCAAAGCAGATGAGTTTACTAAATCTGTCACTGGAAAGCCATGGGCCAGAATACAATATTATTCCAACTATAATATTTCCATGCAGGAAAATATGATTCGAGGATTAATCGTGGATATATTCTTGGTATTCTTAGTCATTTATCTGATTAGGCAATTAAAAACGCCTACCATGAAGACAATTTTAGGTATGTGTTTGGTGATAGGCGTATTGGTATTTACTAATTCACCTTATACCCAACATATTTGGTACCCTGTGTTTGATTTGAGGGCAGAACTCATTGATTTAATCGTTTCTTGGGGCTTATGTGGCCTGTGGTTAGGATGGTACTTGCCAAGAAGAGTTGAATGAAGAATGTAGAATGAAGAATGTAGAATAGTCAATTAATTCTACATTCTTCATTCTACATTTATTTCGCTGGGGTGATTACCAAATTTCTGTATTCTACTGGGCCATGATCACCTTGAATCATGATTGGACCAGCCTGTCCTTCGTTGCTATCTAAAGCACCACCCGTAATTCCTGGAATTTCTGCTTTATAAATAACTGTTTTGCCATTTAAAGTAACCGTGATATTACGGCCAACTAATTCAATGTCATAAGTTTGCCATTCACCAGCTTCTTTAGCCACATTTTCTAAAGGAGCTATAAATCCATATACGGCACCTAACTGATCTTTGGCTGGTTCTAAGCCCTTGCTGTCGGCCACTTGGATTTCGTAACGACCGCGTAAATATAAACCACTGTTGCTTTCTTTAGGTACACGAAATTCTGCGTGTAATTTGAAATCTTGGAAAGTTTGAACGGTACGTATATTTGCCCCAGTTCTAGGACTTTTCATGATTCCATTCTCAGCTACCCATTGGTTATCGGGCCCTAAAGTCTGCCAGCCATCCATGTTTTTACCATTGAAAAGACTGATAGGAGTACCCCAAACAGGTGCTTTTTCTCTCCATAATTTAGGTGCTCTAACCCCTAGAATTCGGAATTTCTCTCCTAATGGGGTCGTTAATGTGCCCATTAATTTATCATCTTTTAACTCGGCTTCTAGCATTAAATCTTTTTCGGAATTTTCCCATTGGGGAGGAATGCTAAATGAAATGATATTGTTTGCAAAATTTACTTTGGAAATAGGTCGAGAACTACCGCCATCGCCTACAAAATGACCAGTCAATGTTTTTAAACCAGAGTGCGTCACTTCTAGCCAGGCCGGAGTGGTCACATTTCTTTTTGTAATGGTGATGTCCCACCTTCCTTCTATCACAGAATGCCCAGCTGGAACTTGAGCCAAGGTACTAAAGGATAAAGAGACAATGGAGAGCAAGAATGAGGTCTTAATGAATGAAATGAATCTTTGTTTCATAGTAAAATTGAGTATTGTTTGAACAATGAATTTACGATTTTTTCATTGTTATCATTCTGAAATCAATAAAAAAAGCTCCCACATCGGTTCTGTCCTGATTGAAAGAAGGGGAATATTAGAAATAGTAAAATGATGGAATGAAATCAGTTGAATTTAACATGATTAAATAGGAATACAGGTCCCATATTTGGCACTCAGCATGCATTCAATTGTTAAGTTCTAGGTTAAGCTGGATTATTTGTTCATTTAAAATTTTGCGGGTGTACCATGTTTGGGAATACTCTTTTTAATAAAAGTTCTTAGATGATCATTGCTGGTTTTTAAATCTTCTTTTCGTAAATACATCATGTGTCCACTCCTGTATCCTTCCCAAAACATTCGATCTTGAATTTTTCCAGCGGGATCCATTTGCCACATATTGTATTTCGCGTTGAAATAATCACATGCACCGTCATAATAACCTGATTGTACCAACACATGCAAGTAAGGATTTTGCATCATCGCTTGACGTAAATCGTCACCTGTATGGTTATTGGTTCTATCCCAAGGGAATGTTGGTCCAAAAATATAATAGGGTAAATCTGTTTTGTAACCTAATTCATCTCGTAAATACATGTTTATTGCGGGAGTAAATGAGTGCTCCCAACTGGTTAGCTCCGAATTATAATCTGGTTTGTCCCCAGCATCTTTTTTATCTATACCAATATATCTTGAATCTAATCGTCCAACCGTTTTACCTTGATTTCGTAATAATTCTTTCCAGAAAAAGTCTAATGGAATTTCTAAATTCTGATTCATGACTGCTGTCTCACTTAGCCCAGTATAACGTGCTAATTTTTTTACCATCAATGCGCGTTTCTCTTTACTTAACGCACCACCTTGGGCAATAGCAGGTAATAATTCATTCAGAGTAAATTCCTCTACCTCTGGTAAGTATGTTGTTAAATCTTTTGATTGTAAGTCTACAGGTAATTTTTTATGGTACCAAGCAGTTGCTGCCATATAAGGCACACGCAAGGCCGCACTCATATTTCCACCACGTTCAATGCCCAAATCCGTAGGAGAAACCAAGATGACACCATTTAAATACATCCAATGTTTATTTTGTAATTCTAAAGACAAGCCTGCCACCCTAGCTGTACCATAACTTTCACCAATCAAGAACTTAGGCGAAGCCCATCTTTTTTGACGAGCCACAAATGCATTGATCCATTCAGCTAAATATTTTATATCTGCATTGACTCCGAAGAATTTTGAAGTTGGGACTGATTTATCTAGAATACGTGAAAATCCGGTATTCACAGGATCGATGTACACAATATCTGCTACATCTAAGATAGATTGTGGGTTTTCATCAAATCCATAAGGTTGTATTGGATATCCCTCATCGTCAATTTTCAATTTCCGTGGGCCAGTATAACCTAAATGCATCCAAACACTGGCAGTTCCTGGACCTCCGTTAAAAGAAATGACTAAGGGACGTTCTGTTTTATTGCTAACATCTGTACGCTCATAATACACATAAAATAATCCAGCAATAGCTTTTCCCTGATCATCCCAAACAGGCATAGTTCCTGTTATCACTTTATAACTTACTTTTTGTCCTTTGATATTGATTTCTCCTTTATTTTCAGTTTTAGCCTCTAAAGACAGCTCTCTTTTAAAATTAGAATGCATATCTACCTTAAGAGCGGCCTTGGCAACTGTGTCTTCCAAGGGTTTTTGTGCTTGAGTGAATAAGCTAATAAACAGTAGCAAATATGTAAAGAGAAGTTTTTGCATGTTGGTATTATTTTATTTGTATAAAATTTACGGTTCCTAAATATACAGGTAATTGAAAATCATCCTTAGCCACATGATTATTTTTTTATCCATGCATGAAGTCTTTTTATGGGAATATGTCTGCCAAGGTTATAAAGGATGAATTTGTAATGATGTTATCCCCATTGATATGTTAAAAAATTAAAATTTGACTGATTTATTAGAATAAAAAAATCAAAAGAACTTCAGAAACAATCTCTTGCTTATATTTTTAAATATTTCAGAAGGAAAGGATTTATGGAGAAATTGGGGTTTTAAAAGCAAAAATAGGCCCGAATATTGACCGGGTCTATTTTGATTTTTATGCCTTGATGGCAAATGGTGGAGTCGGAGGGATTCGAACCCTCGTCCAAACCTAGCGAACAATAGCTTTCTACACGTTTAGAGGTGATTCATTTTCGTTCAAAAGCGGGTTCACATCAGACCCAAACTTTCAACTTATCCTCTGGATACTAACAAGCCCGTAGAGAAATTCGAACTTATCGACTCTGCGTGTCGACGCTCAGATGCCCTCCTCGGCAGAGTTTAGAGAAGGCTGAACGATGGCAAATTGATTAATCTCTAAGATTAAGCAGCCATGGCATACTGTGTATTGCCAGTTATAATTCGAAGGTTTTTTTAACAGGAAATGCCTACAACTCCCGACGTGCTTACCACCGACCGACATAAGCTGTCAAAACCGGTCGACCCCATTATTGGAATACAAAGGTACAACATTATACAAGCCATTGTCAAGCAATGGGTAATTCTGTACTTTGTTTTATTTCATCCATCACAAATAAACTGTTGATGTGGGCCACTGTAGGTAGTACAGCCAACTTCTCTTGATAGAATCGGTTGTAACTTTCTACATCTGCACTGACAACCATTAAGTAATAATCAAAGTTCCCTGAGACCAAATGGCAAGATAGAACTTCAGGAAAAGCTTGGACGGCCTGCTCAAATTCTTTGAAATTTTTTCGATTTTGTTTTTCAAGGGTTACCTGACAATGCACCAATAGCCCTAAGTCTAACATTTTTCGATTCAATAGTCCTACATAGGACATGATATATCCATCTTTTTCCATTTTTCTAATTCGATCATGAGTCGGAGATAGGGATAGATTGACTTGGGAAGCTATTTCTTTGAGTTTTTTTTGCCCATTTCCTTGGATAATTTTTAGAATCTTTAAATCAAGTGCGTCTAAATTAAGTTTGGAAGCCATATTTTTTTCGGATTTGTATTAACAGAAAGTTAATTTATAGAATATTTTTCTACAAAATCCATTTTTACAGAAATAATTCCTTTTTTATTAGTGATATGCATAAATATTTTTTGTCTTTTTTATATTTGCAGTGTATTATACTTCATCAAAGGTAACGGCCAGCGAAATTTTTCGTTGGCTGTTCTTTTTTTCAACAAGCTAAACATCTACTATCATGATTATTGGCGTCCCTAAGGAAATTAAAAAACAAGAGTTCCGAGTAGGTTTAACACCTGCAGGAGTTCAATCTTTGGTGGCTCAAGGTCACCAAGTGTATGTACAAAGTCAAGCAGGTGTAGGTTCTGGTTTTTCGGACGAGTTTTATACGCAAACTGGAGCTATCATTCTTCCTGATGCAGCTTCAGTTTATTCAAGGTCTCAGATGATTGTAAAGGTGAAAGAACCCTTGGTACAAGAATTTCCTCTGATTCAAGCAGGTCAAATTTTATTTACTTATTTTCATTTTGCAGCTTCAAAGGAACTGACCCAGGCGATGATAGCTAGTAAAGCAATTTGCATAGCTTATGAAACAGTAGAATTGCCTGATCGGAGTCTTCCTTTATTAACTCCGATGTCGGAAGTAGCCGGTAGAATGTCCATCCAAGTGGGTGCTTATTTTTTGGCTAAGGCACAAGGCGGAAAAGGAAAGATGTTAGGTGGTGTACCCGGTGTCAAACCCGCTAATGTGGTCATATTAGGTGGAGGAGTAGTAGGAACGCAGGCTGCCAAAATGGCCGCTGGTCTTGGAGCTAATGTAACCATTTTTGATACAAATCTAGCTAGATTACGTTATTTGGAAGATATATTGCCTGCCAATGTGTCTACTCAATATTCTACTTCCTTGTCCATTCAGGAATGTTTGCCTCAGGCCGATTTAATTGTAGGTGCCGTGCTTTTACATGGAGCCAAGGCTCCACATCTAATTAAAAGAGAAGATTTAAAACGAATGAGCCCAGGAACAGTGTTGGTCGATGTTGCCGTAGATCAGGGGGGATGTATTGAAACGTGTAGGCCAACTACCCATGAAAATCCTGTTTTTGAAATCGATGGAATCCTGCACTATTGTGTAGCCAATATGCCTGGAGCTGTGCCACAAACATCTACTTTGGCCTTGACCCAAGCGACATTACCTTATGTACAACAAATTGCCAAAGAAGGTTGGAATTTGGCTTGTACCAATAACCAAGCACTAGCCAATGGATTGACGATTTATGAAGGTAAATTGCAAAATCCTGCTTTGGCGATCTTGTTTGATTTATAATTACCAAATTTTTATTCCCTGTATTCTATATAATTCCAATTGTTGTAGGTTCACTTGATAATCAAACTGAGCTTGCATCAATTGGGATTCTTCTAAGATGGATTCTGCCTGATCTAATTCAATTCGGCGAATCAATCCCTGTTTAAATCGTGTATTTGCTAATTCTAACGCATATTGTGCTTGTGCAACGACCTCTTTCTGCGTTGCAGCTTTCTTTACATAGTTTTGATGATTCAATTGTGCTTGTCTCCAATCTGTTCCTAATTTTTCTTGAGCATCTTCCAATTGAAAAGCAACACGCTCTTTTTGAATGGTGGCTAATTCGGTTTGATAGCTAGCTCTTTTTCCTGCATATATAGGTATACTGAGCTTTAGACCTAAAACACTATTCACTTTAAAATCATCTCCAAAGGAGGGCGTTTCTCCATTAATTCTAGGAACATAACCGTTTTTTAATCCTAATGTAGCCAATCCTGCCAAAGTAGGGGTATTTTCAGACTTGGCTAATTCAATACTCTTATTAATGATTTCTTCTTGTGCTTTTATCTGAGAAATCTCAGGATTAGTAAATGATTCAATCGGTTTGGCCGTTTGAGCTTGCCAGATTTGTGGATTTTCTACTAAATAAACCTCGGCATTTGCCCCCAATAAAGTGCTTAAATAGTCCAACATACGTGCTACTTGATTTTCCGATTCCAAGATTTTACTCTCTTGATTCGCCATTTTAACTTGTTGGCTGATTTTATCATACTCGATAGCCTCACCTAGAGCTATTTGTTGTTGAATTACTTGGAAATTGTTTTCTAAACGTTTCAATTGTGATTTTTGAACTTGAATCGCTTTTTTATTGAAGATAATTTGTTGGTAAAGATTGGCGATTTGAAAACCCATTTGGAATTCCTGTTGCTCAACCTGAGCTTGACTTAATTGAGTTTCTAATCGTGTTTTCTCTATCGCCATCGCATTTCTTCCCCAATCATACAATACATGATTAGCCACAAATTGAGAATTATAATTCATGTTGGGTTGAAATTGTAAAGTTGAATTGCCTCCACCAAAGTTAAAACTAGCTTTTGCCACGGGATCGATTCGAGTTATCCCAATTTCGGCGCCAATGATTGGTTTAGCGTATGATTCTTGAATTTGTGTTTTTACTTGACCCATTTTAATCAGGTTTCTTTGTCCTTTTAATGCAGGCGAATGCTGTAAAATTCCTTGGATTAATTCGGGAAGACCTTTGGTTTGGGCTAGCATGGTGCTGCTCAACAAGGAATAGGATAGGAGTAGGATGTGTTTTTTCATATAATTAATGAGCCTCTTCACTCGCTTTCATGATTTTTTCAATTTCTGCTTTGGTTTTCCTTGGGGTACGTAATAACCACAAGAAGGGTAGTATACACAAGAATAAAATGGAGACCAATCGGAATGTATCTAAGTAGGCCAAATAATATGCTTGTTTATTGACCATGGCATCCAATTGGCGATAAGCAGCTTCCCCACTTCGGACGAAATCTCCCGTTTTTTGCATCATGTTCTGTGTTAAGCCTTGAATTCTCTGTTGGAACAAAGGATTTTCCACTTGAATATTCGCTAATAAGTCGGTTCGATGTTGGGCAGCTCGATGAGTGGCGTAATTATTGGCCACCGCAATACCAAAAGCCCCTCCTAATTGTCGAATCATATTACTCAAGGCTATTCCTGCCGGATATTCAGCTGGTTGTAGTCCCGCAACAGCTTGATTAATTAAGGGCATTTGTAACATAGCTACCCCCATCATACGCAAGAGGTGCATCGGAAAGAAATCCCAGCGACCCATTTCTGGAGTGGCTGAACCACCAATGAATCCGAAAATGATGAAAATGCAAATACCTACTCCCATCACGGGAATGGGTTTGCCTCCTAGAGATAGATATTTAGCAATCATAGGAAAGAATAGTACTCCCAATAATGTTGGAAACATCAATGATAATCCCGTTTCCGTAGAGCTTAATCCGTTAATCCGCTGCACCATGATGGGATAAATGAATACCGAGGTAAATAATCCAAATCCACTGACTAGGTTAAAGATGGTACTCATGGCAAATACCTTATTCTTGAAAATCTTCAAGTTGATTACAGGATGTTCCGTGGTTAACTCTCGCCAAATAAAACCAATGAGGCCAATGGCACACAATCCTGCCATGGTATTGATGGTTCTTGATTCAAACCAGCTTTCCGATTCTCCTTTTTCTAAGATATATTGTAAGTTTCCAATCCCTACAGCTAGCAATGCGATTCCGATGTAATCGATTTTCATACTTTTTCGATGCTGACCTTCACCTTCTTTACGATCAATGAATACAATTGTCAGAATGGATGCCAAAATACACACAGGGATATTGACATAGAAAATATCATTCCATTCATAATTATCCACTAAATACCCACCTAAAACAGGTCCTAAAGATGGCCCCAAGATGATTCCCATACCAAAAAAACCAGAGGCGGTTGGTCGGTCTTTAACTTCAAATGCGTCAAATAAAATGGCTTGAGAAGTAGAAAGCAAAGCTCCTCCACCAATTCCTTGAATAAATCGCCAAAAGACTAATTCCCAAAGACTATCACTCATCCCACAGAAGTAAGAGGCTATTCCAAAGAGAATCATGGAGCCTAAGTAATAGTTTTTTCTACCAAAATATTCGCCTAAAAATCCCGTCATGGGGATAATGATAACGTTTGCAATCGCATAACTCGTTATCACCCAGGCAATATCTTCAATAGTAGCTCCTAAATTCCCGGCTATTTGGTTGAGTGCCACGTTTACAATAGTGGTATCCAACAACTCCATGACAGCTGCGGTAATCGTCGTGAGTACGATGATGATCTTTGCGAATCCCTGAGGTCTTTGCATTGTATTAGTTTATGGGAACTGATACATCCAATGATAATCCTGCACGTAAAATATCTTTGTATTTATCGGCATTCAATATTTCAATTTTCACTGGGATACGTTGAGTAACTTTAACAAAGTTTCCTGAGGCATTATCAGGAGGAAGTAGGGTGGTTTTTGCCCCGGTAGATTCTGAAATTGATAAAATACGGCCTTTTAAGGTGATTTCTGGATACGCATCAATTTTTATTTCTGTGGACATTCCTACCTTTAAAGATTCTACTTGGGTTTCTTTGTAGTTTGCCACAACCCAGTACCGACTATCATCCATGATGGTCATCAATGGCTGGGAGACTTGAATGAATTGACCTGGTTCTACGGATTTTTTACCTATTTTTCCATCAGCAGGTGCATATGCTTTATTGTAGCTTAGTTTCAGTTTCTGTTGCTGAACCTTTACTTTTTTCAACTTTAAAGCTATTTCAGCTTTATGTAAGGTAGCTTGTAAGATGCCAATTCTCGATTGTGTACTACTTAATTCCGCTTTTGCTCCTTGGTATTTAACTGCACCTTGTTCAGCCAAATCTTGACTATCAATCAATTGTTGACGTGTTATGGCTTTGGCAGATTCTAAAGCTGCATTTCTAGTGAGATCTCGTGTATACTTATTATTCGCCAATTCCGCTGATTTGACAAGACTTTGTTGGGCTTCAATACTTTTATTTAGATTCGTTAAATTAGCTCTTGCACTTTCTATATCAGCTTGCGCTTGTTCTACCTCTACTTGCATTTCATCTAATGCCAATGCTGCTTCATCTGAATCAATTTCTAAGATCAATTGACCTTTTTTTACTTGGTCATAATCATTGACATATACTTTTTTTACAAATCCCGCCATTCTAGGTAAGACTGGAATAAAATAGGCTTCAATTTGAGCATTATCAGTGTCTTCATGAGAAGTGGCATATTGGTATTTTTTATAACCGAAATATCCTCCAATGAGTAAAACTACAGCTAAAATGATTTTTGGGAGATAAGATTTTGGTTTTTGAGAAGTAGACATAGTATCATTATTTTGTTGCAAAGTAAAGAAGCATAAACAATAAAGTCAAGTTAGTTGACTAGTTATTTATTTTTAGTATTTTTGTATGATTGAAAAATCTTATTATGTACCAGAATACACCAACAGATTATTCCAAACACATGTTTTTATCCAGGCTTTTGGTAAAGTCTTATCGCATTGTACAATCAATGAACGGCACATTTTTAAGAAGTTTAGGCTATGAAAACTTCAAAATTGGGCATATCATTGTTTTAATGAATCTTGATGAACAGGGAGTAACGATGACTGATTTGGCCAAAAAAGCGAAAGTAAGTAAGCAAGCTATGAGTAAGTTGGTGAATGAATTAATCCAAGAAGGATACATCATTTCTACGAATAATCCTCAAGACTTACGTTCTTCTCTCTTATTTTGTACGGAGAAAGGTAATCATTTTTTGGAAGATTTAATGAAATCGAGGGCGCATATTGAACAAAAATTTGCTGAAATAGTTGGCCAAGAGCGATTGGTGGAGCTAAATCAATTATTATCTGAAATCGTTTCTCACTACGATGATATTGAGAGTTTAGATACGATTAATGATAAGATAGTGGGAACTAAACTCTAGCTTATGGAAAGAATCTCTCATGAAAATTGACCAAAAATAGTTCATGAGTGGCTCGAGTAATTGCTGTGTATAACCATCGGATGTATTCCGCGTCAATTTGTTCTTCTTTTAGATAACCTTGATCCACAAAAACAGCTTTCCATTGTCCTCCTTGAGATTTATGGCAGGTTAATGCATAAGCAAATTTTACTTGAAGCGCATTTAAAAAAGGATCTTTTCGAATGGCTTCCATTCTTTCTTTTTTCTTGGTTATATGGGCATAATCTTCGCAAACAGAATCATACAATTTTTTATTGGCATCTTTCCCCAAAGCCGATTCAGCTGAATGAAGTGTATCTAATAAAATTTTGGCTTCCACCTCAGGATGATCTTCATAATCACACAAACGAAGACTGACGTTCAGAAATCGAAAACCATGCATGTCTTCCTGCTTTTTGATTTTCATCACTTCCACAAAATCCCCATTGGCTAAGAATCCAGCTGGAGAATCTTCATCTAGCCAATGGTAATTATTTCGAACAATCATCAATAAATCACCACTGCTAATTTCATCTTCTTGATATAAAATGCATCTCCGAACAAATTCATTGTATTGAACGGCACTTTTATTCGATCTTGTGAGCAAAATGGTTTCTTCTTTTCCGAATTTCCTATACGCATACTGCATACCATCTTCTACTTTTTCACCTGTCATTTTGAAAAAGTCTTTAAATGATTTGGTATTAAATTGGATAAGATGAGAAGATTGATTCAATAATTCTCTAAGATTAGTGGCATTGTATAAAATTCCAGAATGTATGTCTTGCCGCATCACATCTGTTAATTCATGGTCCAATACCTCCATATGGAATTCACTGCTGATATAATCTTTAGAAAGGGCAGGAGAAAGGCTTTTTCCTACTGGTGGTAATTGTGCTGTATCTCCTACAAATATCAATTTATTACCGGTATGGCCATTTTCTGGATTTGTAAATACATATTCAATTAAATCCGTTAATAAACTATTGGTACCAAAATCAGATTCATCGGTTATCATGGAAGCTTCATCCACAATGAAAACGGTGTTGGTAGCATAGTTATTCATTCGTTGAAATACGAGTGCCCCTGAATTAGGATTGCTGACTTGTCGGTAAATTTTCTTGTGGATCGTAAAGGCCTTTTTCTTGGCATAATTGGCCATGACCTTTGCTGCCCGACCGGTTGGAGCTAGTAATTGAGTTTTATAACCGAAACTTGATAAAATTTTTATGAGGGTGGAAATAACCGTCGTTTTCCCAGTTCCAGCATATCCTTTGATGATGAAAGTGAGGGCTCCCCATTCATCTTTATTCACAATAAAATCATTCAATTTCTGAAATAGAGCCGTTTGAGAAGGAGTGGGCTCAAAGGGAAACTTTTGATGCAACAGAAAGGAGGGACTTTTGGAAGGATTCATGTCTTAAAGAAGACACAATTTACACAATTGCATTGGGAAGCAAAAGAGCATTTTTATCTGAAAGCGGCCTAAATACATTGATGAGACAGATGTGGCTGTATTCTGTTAACTCCGATATCCAAATGTCTTTTTCTTCTAAAACTTGTTCATCAATCAATCTTCTTCGGGTAGTACCCCAATGTAAAGGGTCTTTTGGCGTATACCATGTATCTCCTTTTTTAAATGCCAAATTTGCTATACTTGAATCTTGTAATTTTCCATGTTTGGAAAATATGATATCATCAGCTTCTGGATGTTCAGCTACTTTTTTGAGGATATGAGATCTATCAGCATATTTAAAAAAATATTCAAAATCATCGGTATTGACGATAGCTAAATGCTTGATATTTTTCGATTTATAGGGAATAAACTCATGAAATTCCCATTCCGTTCGATAAACTAGTCGTGCTCGAAAGCTACCTTGTTGGGGTAATTCTAAACCTGCAAAATAATCATGTATGTTTAAAACAGGAGTATCGGGAAAGTAATAATGAAAGACATCATTAATTCTTTTTTGATGATAATTTAGATGAAGTGTTTCGCCATTCAATACATGAACAGTCTCTAAAAATGTGGGCATTTTTTAAATAGCTAGATAAACTTTTTGGATTAATTCCAAATACTCCTTTTCTGGATCTGAAAAGACGGTAATTCCTCCACCACTTTTAAAAACTAGCTTTTGGTTAATTTGTTCTATAAATCTAATTAAAACTCCTGAATATAAGGATGTTCCATCAAATTTACCCATTATTCCAGTATAAAATCCACGATCATATCCTTCCGCTTTTTCAATCATTTCCATAGTAGCATGCTTGGGAGCGCCTGTAATGGAACCAGCTGGCAACAGGGCTTTTAAAATACTTCCAAATTTATGCTTAAAATGTGGCATTAATTCTCCCGAAATCAGGGAAGACATTTGCCATAAATCTTGACTATGCGTCTTTACTTGTTCGATGTACTGGTATTTTTCAACTTGTATTGGAAATGCCACCCGACTGATGTCATTGCGTATCAAATCAACAATAGTAGCATGTTCAGCCTGCTCTTTTGCATCAATTAGTAAATCTTCAGGATGGTTTTTTTCATTGGCCGCCAATGTCCCTTTCATGGGAAAAGCTTGAATTTTATTATTTTCAATATGTATGAATGGTTCTGGCGAGAATACAACCAATTGGTCTTGAATGAGTAATTTATATTTAGCCTTGGTGTGTCGATAAATATCCTCTAAACTTAGATTGGTTTGAATTGGGGTTGGAAAAGTTAAATTAACCAAGAAGGAATCACCCCGTTTTAATCCAGCTTGAACTTGGTAAAATTTACTTAGGTATTCTGGATAGCTTATCGGGAATTTTTCAAAATGGATATGGCCTGGGAAATAAGGGATTTGGTTATTGTTAAATTCCAATGAAATACCCCAAGTTTTTGCTTCTTCTTCGCTGCCCCACCAAACTTTTTCTCCTTTGTAATCACAAATAAACACAAATGGACGTCCCTCCAAACCCCATTGATCCATACCTTCAACAGCTTGATCTAAGGAGATAAAAGGGATGTCCTTCATGGCAATTTTAAATGAATTGTTGAGCCAATTTTATTACTTGTGGTATTCCTTTGGGGTTTTGACCACCTGCTGTAGCCAAAAAGGCTTGTCCTCCACCGCCACCTTGAACCTCTTTTGCTAAATCACGAATGATTTTACCAGCATCCAATGATTTACTTGCGACTAATTCTTTGGAAATAGCTAGGGCTAAACTGGCTTTCCCATCTATTTCCGATAACAATAGACAGAATAAATTTTGATGTTCATTGCTCAAATCAAAAGCCAAATTTTTCAAGGCATCTGCCTGAGGAACCTCCACTTGTTGAATCAAGTAGAGCAATTCACCTCTACCTAAAATTTGTTGAGTCAACTCCGCTTTCAATAACTTTATCTCATTTGCTTGGTATTGAGCAATGGTTTTTTGCAAGCTAGAATTTTGTTCGATCAAACTAGCCACTGCTTTGATAATATCTTTTGGGGCTTTTAAAAGCTCATTAATTTGATCTAATTGATTCGCTTGTTGATTTAATAAATCAAAGGCTTTTTGAGAAGTTACAGCTTCAATTCTTCTAACTCCTGTAGCGACTGAACTCTCTGATAATATTTTGAATAAGGCAATTTCACCGGTGGATTTCACATGGGTTCCTCCACAAAGTTCAACGGAAAAAGTAGGGTCAAATGTAATCACACGAACAAAATCACCGTATTTTTCACCAAATAATGCCATAGCACCTTTTTCTTTTGCTTGTGATATCGGTACATTTCTTTCTTCCATTAATGGAATATTAGCAGCAATTTTGGCATTCACCATATCTTCAATTTGCTTCAATTCTTCATCCGTTACTTTTTGAAAATGAGAGAAATCAAAACGCAACAATTGCTCATTGACTAAGCTACCTTTTTGTGCTACATGCTTACCAAGAATTTGTTGTAATGCAGCCTGCATTAAGTGCGTGGAACTATGATGATTCGTTATGGCTTTTCTACGGCTTTCATCGATTTGTGCCACAACTTCCTCCTCTTGAGCTAGCTCCTCAATACTCGCATCTGTGGTCCAATGAACAATTAAATCATTTTCCTTTTTAGTATCTGAGATGGCAATTCGTTTTCCTGATTTTTTGAAAAACAAAAATCCAGAATCGCCAACTTGTCCTCCCGACTCAGCGTAGAATGGAGTACTTTCTAACACGATTTTATATTGGATTCCAGATTTATTTTGGACTTTTTGGTATTTCACCACTCGGCTTGTCCAAGTAGCATGGTCATATCCAACAAAAGAAACATCATCATTATCAAACAAGTTTACCCAATCTTCGGCACTTGCTCCAGCGTCTTTTCTGGAACGATTCTTCTGCGCATTCAGTGCTTGTTGGAATCCTGGTTCATCAATATCCATGCCTTTCTCTCGGGCAATTAAGGCAGTTAAATCTACAGGAAATCCATATGTATCATTTAGTTCGAAGACATCTTCACCCGTTAAAATTTGGGTTCCATTGGCTTGAGTTTCTTCCATTAACTTATCCAAGCGTACTAACCCAGTGGAAAGCGTTCTTAGGAATGATACTTCTTCCTCATATATTACTTTAGCAACAAAGGCTTCTTGCGAAATAAGCTCGTCAAATACACCGCTAAACTGTTGAGCCAATAGCGGAATTAATTCATACATAAAAGGCTCTTTGAAGCCTAAATAGGTGTATCCATAACGTACGGCACGACGTAAAATACGACGAATGACATAGCCAGCTTTGGCATTGGATGGTAATTGTCCATCGGAAATAGAAAAGGCAATGGCCCGAATATGGTCAGCAATAACTCGCATGGCGATGTCCGTCCATTGATCATGTCCATAGGCTATTCCACTTTTCTTAGCTAAATGTTGGATGCTACCTTGGAATACATCGGTATCATAATTGGATTGTTTTCCTTGAATCGCCATGCATAGACGTTCAAAGCCCATTCCAGTGTCTACGTGTTTAGATGGGAGAGAAACCAAAGAACCATCTGCCATACGCTCAAACTGCATGAATACATTGTTCCATATTTCAACTACTTGAGGATGATCCGCATTCACCAATGATTTACCCGGAATTCGATCTACTTCATCTTGATTTCTAAGGTCTATATGTATTTCGGAACAAGGACCGCATGGACCCGTTTCTCCCATTTCCCAGAAATTATCTTTTTTATTACCTAGGATAATTCGTTCTTCTCCAACGATGGCTTTCCAAATATCAAAAGCCTCTTGATCAAAAGGAACCCCATCTTTGGCATCTCCTTCAAAGACGGAAACATATATACGTTCTTTCGGTAGTTTAAAAACTTCTGTTAATAATTCCCAAGACCATGCCAAAGCTTCTTTTTTAAAATAATCTCCAAAAGACCAGTTGCCCAACATCTCAAACATAGTATGGTGGTAGGTATCAAAACCGACATCCTCAAGGTCATTATGCTTTCCAGAAACACGCAAACATTTTTGTGTATCAGCAATTCTTTTCGATGGGGGAGTACCATTTCCCAAGAAAAAATCCTTGAATTGGGCCATACCTGAATTATTAAATAATAAGGTAGGGTCATTTTTGGCTACTAATGGGGCTGATGGTACAATTAAATGTCCTTTCGATTGAAAAAAAGCTAAAAAATGCTGGCGGATCTCCGTTGAAGTCATTGGTTTAATATCGAAATTATGGGTAATTTTATTTTTCCTGATTTTTCTAATCAAAGGAAGTGCAAAATTACATGATTTTATTCAAATTCTTGATTTTGCTATAGAACAAGGTGTTAATTTATTCGATGGAACAGTTTAGTAAGCAGTATTATACAATTTCAGAGGTGGCCGAGATTTTCAAGGTGAAAACTTCTAAATTGAGGTATTGGGAAACGCAATTTCCTCACTTATTGCCGAAACGACGATCCAGTGGTATTAGGAAATACACACCAGAGGATATTGAAAAGATCAAAGTGCTCATACAGTTGATCGAAGAAAAAGGCTTAACCATCGAAGGTGCCAAACAAGCTATCAACCATCGAGGAGAAGCAAAAAATATCAATACGCCTTTAATTAATCAGTTAACTGAAATTCGACAGTTTTTACAAGGGCTACGCGAGGATTTGGGTGAATGATTTTTTTCTTTCGGGAAATGTTTCATTTAAAGCCCGATGGAAGAAGAAAAAGTATTCCAAATTGCCCTTAGTTTAGTTCCTCAGATTGGAATCGTACATGCTCGACGATTAATCTCCTACCTTGGTTCTGCCAAACAAGTTTTCCTGTCAACTACTTCCACTTTGCAGAAAGTTCCGCATATCGGACCTATGATTGCACATGAAATCAAGTTCAATCAGGTCTTGAAAGAGGCAGAAAAGATATATTCGGATTGTCAAAAGGAGCAAATAAAGCTATTTTTTTATTTGGACGAAGGATATCCAGATCGATTAAAGCAATTATACGACGCTCCCTTATTGCTGTATTTTAAGGGGAATGTGAATTTTCAACATGATAAAGTGATGGCTTTGGTGGGGACAAGGAAAGCCACCGAATATGGTCGAGAAATGACCTATCAAATTGTGAAGGATTCTGTAGATGATGAAGTGATTTTTGTGAGTGGCTTAGCTTATGGTATCGATATCGCCTTACATCAAGCTTGCATTGAATTGAATGTCCCTACCATTGCAGTTTTGGCAGGAGGCTTTCAACGCATTTATCCCTCTTTACATATTAAATATGCCCATCAAATGATGAAAATGGGAGGTATTTTGTCAGAACATCCATTTCATCAAAAGCCCGACCCCCGATTTTTCCCTTTGCGAAACCGAATTATTGCGGGAATGTCTGATGCCACCATCGTGGTCGAAGCAGCGGAAAAGGGAGGAGCTTTAATCACTGCGGAATATGCCAATAATTATCATCGTGATGTGTTTGCGGTTCCAGGGAATTTGCAAAAAATATTTTCGGAAGGCTGCAATCGGTTGATTCTAAAAAATCAAGCGACCATTTATACGGATTGGGAGACTTGTAAAGAGCAGCTAAACTGGCAATCCAATCCAGATAAAATAGTCAAGAATAAATGCTTACTGTGGAGTAGATTGACGGATGATGAAAGTCAAATTTTATCCTTGCTACACCAAGAGAAGGTCTTGGCTTTGGATGAAATTGCTTGGAAGTTGCAGAAAGGAGTAAATCAACTGGCAATGCTCTTATTAAACTTGGAGTTCCAAGGTTTTATAAAAACATTGCCAGGACATCGCTATGGCCTAAAATGATTTATTTGCGCCATTCGCTAGGGTTAATTCGCCAATCTTGTAATGTCATTAATTGAGTTTCAGTGACGTGATTTAATTTAACGGCCTCATCAATTAAAACATCATAGTTACTTAGTGTGATACAAGGTATCCCGTGGTTTTTGAAATTATCTTCAGCAATTTGGAAACCATAGGTAAAGATGGCTACCATTCCCAAAACTTCAGCGCCTGCTTCTTGTAAGGCTGCCGCAGCTTTTAAGGAACTACCTCCTGTAGAAATTAAGTCTTCAATTAAAACTACTTTTTGACCTTTTTCAATATGCCCTTCGATCTGATTTCCCATGCCATGTTTTTTAGGCTCTGGTCGAACATAACAAAATGGAAGATCTAAATAATCGGCAACCAATGCTCCTTGTGCAATCCCAGCGGTGGCTACTCCTGCGATGATTTCTACTTCGGAAAAATAGGCTTTAACGGCAGCGGAGAGACAGTTTTTAATGTAAGTTCTGACTTCAGGGTAGGAAAGAGAAATGCGATTGTCACAATAAATTGGAGAATTCCATCCAGAAGCCCATTTAAATGGTTGATCAGGTCTTAATTGGATCGCTTTTACGCTTAATAAATGTTGGGCTACTTCTTGTGAAATGGTAAAATCAGGCATACGAATTTGTTTCAAAGATTATATGTACAAAAATAGTTTATTCAAGTTATCTTTCATTATTTAATTCTATTTTTGCCAACTTAAATTCTGAATTCAACACATGATACTGTTTATTGACGACCGTCCGATTCGCATTTACAAGGAATCTAAAAAACATGCCATTCCGGTGGGTGATGAATTTGAATTAGTGATTGATGCTCGATTACAACCAGTTCGTTTAGCGGATTTCAAAGGGCATACCTGTATTTTGAATTTGACTTTAGATCAAATGGAGAAGTTGATACATGGACTTCATCAGAAATCGGGAGCGACATTTGATTCAGTATATATCCTAGTGCAAGATATTAAACCCTTTAAGCAACGAATTTTTGGTATGTATCAATTGCTTGAAGCTGCTGGAGGTGTTGTGCTTAATTCAGACGATAAAGTGCTTTGGATGTTACGTTTAGGCAAATGGGATTTGCCGAAAGGGAAATTGGAAAAAGGAGAGAAATTTAAAAAGGCAGCTGTGAGGGAAGTGGAAGAAGAATGTAATGTAAAAGCGGTTTTAGAGCAAAAACTTTGTACAACTTATCACACCTATACCCATAAAAATCAACGTATTTTAAAGAAAACGAAATGGTATTTAATGAGTTCGATAGGGAACTCTAAATTAATTCCTCAAAAAGAGGAAAATATAGAAAAAGTAGAGTGGTTGGGAACAGCAGCTATGAATAAAGCGATGACAAATACATATAGTTCAATACGTTATGTGATTCACCGATTTCAATTACTTTGCTCTTCTTCCAAATTGTAAGGTAAATATTGGTTGATGGAGCTTCCATAACGGTGTAAATCCCGAATAATGGTAGAACTAATGGGAGCTAAATGAGGTGATGTAATTAAAAATACGGTCTCTAATTCTTCATTGATATGCCTATTTACTTGCGAAATGGAGTTTTCATATTCAAAATCCGTGGTATTTCTTAACCCTCTTATAATGAATCTAGCTCCTACCTCTTTAGCCACGGTAGCTGTTAAATTTTGATAGGTTACGACCCGAATGGGTTTTCCTTCAAATGTTTTTTCAATTGCCTCTTTCATTTTTTCCAATGAAAAATAGCGTGCCTTACTTGAATTGTGTCCTATACCGATTACGATTTCATCAAATAGAGCTAGAGCCCTTAATACGATATCTTCATGTCCTTTGGTAAAAGGATCAAAAGAACCTGGGAAAAAAGCTGTTCTATGCTTCATGTGAAAAGGTTGGGGTGTAAATCTTTAATGAACTTAATTCTTCTACCCATTTAGCATCAATTTCACCTACCCAGTATATGCTAGATGGATTCCATTTTATAAAATAACTATCTCGTATGGAATGAATATAAAAAGCGAGCTCGGTAGCCTTGGCAAAAGGGAAAATATTAGCTAATGTCAAAATGCCAGATTTCCGAAGCACCATGCAAGCTTGTTGATGATGTATCGATATGCTTAATCCATTTTCCTGAGATTGTATAATTAGGGTTTCTAAGGGATGTTGGTAGGAAATTTGGGAAAAGGGAAACCAGTAACTTAGTAAATCCTTCCACTCACTTAGAACTAAAAAAAGCAAATTGGCTGCTTCTGACGGTATTTTTTGAACTTGAATTTCTCGACCCACTAAAGCTTCTTCTCCTAAGGCTTTTTCTAAAAAACCAATTCGATAGATCGGGCTATCGTATTTTTGTGGTATTAGTAAAAAATGTGGATGACAAATATGAACTTGTAGATAAGCCACTTGGGTAGGTGAGATGCCTTTTTTCTCCCAAAAATCCTTTTGTATTTTGGATGCTTTATTCCAATCAATATGGCCTTGATGAACACCTAAGGCATCATTGAATTCCAATCCATCTTCATGAAAATACACTTGTAGCGTTTTCATGGAGTTGTCGGCATTAGCATTATTCAAATTTTCCAAAGCATTTACTTGATATAGAGGTCGAAATTGCAAAAAAAATATGGGATAGGAATAAAAATATTCATTTTTTTCTAGGTGCAAAATGAGTAATTTTGCGCCTTATTTAATTAATTACGCTATGTTACAGGTGTCGAATGTTTCCCTAAGATTTGGGAAGAGAGTGTTATTTGAAGAAGTAAATATCAAATTTACTGAAGGTAACTGTTATGGATTAATTGGTGCCAATGGAGCTGGAAAATCCACATTTTTAAAGATTCTTTCTGGTGAAATTGATTCTCAGACAGGAAGTGTCAGTATGAATCCTGGCGAGCGTATGTCGATTCTTAAACAGAATCACTTTGAATTCGAAGATTTCCCTGTTTTACAAACCGTGATCATGGGAAATAAGCGCTTGTATGATATCATGTTAGAAAAGGATGCCATCTATATGAAGGAGGACTTTACAGAAGCAGATGGAAACAAAGCGGCTGATTTAGAAGCAGAATTTGCTGAGTTAAACGGTTGGGAAGCAGAATCAGAGGCAGCTACCTTATTGAGTGGTTTAGGGATTAAAGAAGATATTCATTATTCTTTGTTAAAAGATATCAACGGATCGGAGAAGGTGAAGGTGCTATTAGCTCAAGCTTTATTCGGAAACCCGGATATATTATTGTTAGATGAACCTACCAACAACTTGGATATTGATTCTATCATGTGGTTGGAAGGATATTTACAAAATTTCAAAAATACAGTGATTGTTGTTTCTCACGACCGTCACTTTTTGGATAATGTCTGTACGCATATTGCTGACCTTGATTTTAGTAAGATTCAATTATATGGGGGAACATATACATTTTGGTATGAATCTTCTCAATTAGCTGCTAGACAACGTACTGATCAAAATAAAAAAACTGACGAGAAACGTAAGGAATTAGAAGAATTCATTCGTCGATTCTCTGCTAACGTGGCTAAATCTAAGCAAGCCACTGCACGTCAGAAAATGTTAGATAAGTTGCAAGTGGATGATATCAAACCTTCATCCCGTAAATATCCATTCATTAATTTTAAACCTGAGCGTGAAGCGGGTGATCAGTTATTGAGTGTTGACAATTTGTCATATAAAACCGAGGAAGGAATTACCTTATTTTCTAATTTGTCTTTTACCATTAATAAAGGAGATAAAGTGGCCTTTTTGGCGAAAGATTCACTAGCTATCACCGCTTTATTTGATATCTTGATGGGAGAAAGAAAAGCAAGTGCAGGAGATTTCAAATGGGGAGTAACGACTTCTCAAACTTATTTGCCTAACGATAATGCTTCCTATTTCAAAGATGATTCTTTGAATTTAGTAGATTGGTTGCGTCAATATTCTACTGAAAAAGATGAAAGTTTTATTCGTGGTTTCCTTGGACGAATGTTGTTTTCGGGCGACGAAGCCTTGAAAAAATGTACGGTAATTTCTGGAGGAGAAAAGCAACGTTGTATGTTCTCTCGAATGATGTTATCAGGAGCGAATGTCCTATTGTTTGATGAACCAACCAATCACTTGGATTTAGAATCAATTACGGCATTGAACAACGGAATGATTGAGTTCCAAGGTACTATTTTATTCACTTGTCATGACCACCAATTAACGAATACAGTGGCGAGTCGTGTCATTGAACTAGGTGCAAAATCTTGTTTGGATAAATTAATGACCTATGATGAATTCATTAGTGATAATACAGTAAAATCACAACGGGATAATTTGTAAGCTCGGTTTTGTCAACTTAGATGTCAACTTAGATTTGTCAACTTTTTAAAAGTTGACAAATCTCTAAGTCCACTAAGTTCACTAAGTTCACTAAGTCCACTAAGTTCTCTAAGTTGTTAAATTTAAATTCAAGTCATCAAAGCTATCAATCTCTTCGATAATTTTAATGTAACTTATTGATAATCAATATCTGTTATTTGGATTTTTTCACTTTCATATTCAATGCATCCCATTCTATTGGTTTCCCAATTTCCACAGAAGTGTTACATAATACCGAAGGACCAGCAGCCCTTAATCCAAAAGAAGCATCTTCAAAGACTGGTTTACCGGTTCTAATCGAATCAAAGAAATTAATAAAATGATCTAAGCGCTCATCATATCCTTGTGGGGCATTGAACTCTATTTCATCCAACACTTTCATTCTCCGATCATCAGGACTATATTTCGCATTATAATCAGCCAACATGGCATCTTGCATAGCTTTTGGAAAACTTTCTAAAGAATCATAACCTCCCATACTGGCTACTTTGGCACGTTTAAAATGCTTGATTTTTATACCGCGATTTTTTACTTCAATAACCCCTTCCGTACCTATTAACCGAGTTCCTTCTCCTCCACCTGCACCATCAGCTAAATTAACACGGGTCATGAATTGAAATGCATTATGATTTTCTGTTTTACCGTAGGTCATAAAACCAGTCAATAAATCATAGGCATCACGTCCATCTTTCCAATAATTAAGAGCCCCTTGAGCATAAATTCGTTCAGGCCCTAAGGAATTAGTTATGGTATGCAATCCTGTGACATTATGAACGAATAAATCCCCTGCAACACCTGTTCCATAGGCTTTATAATTTCTCCATCTGAAAAACCGTACAGGATCAAATGCCACTTTAGGTGCATCGCCTAAAAACATATCCCAAGATACAGTTTGCAAACTGGCATCCGTAGGAATGGAATATTGCCATGCCCCATTAGCGGAATTTCTATCAGTATACGCTTCTACATAAGTAATCTCACCTATGGTCCCTTGCTGATAATATTTACGGGCTTCTTGAAATACAACCGAGCTTGCTCGTTGAGATCCAACTTGTAAAACTTTACCACTTGCTTTTTGTGCAGCTACTACAGCTAAGCCCTCCTCTACATGATGTACCATGGGTTTTTCGCAATACACATGTTTACCTGCTTTAAGAGCGTCAATGGTGATATGGTCATGCCAATGATCACTAGTACAAACTAACACAGCATCGATATCTTTTCGGGCTAAAATCTCTTTGTAATTTCTAGTGACAAAAATATCCTTGCCCCATTTTTCCTGTGCTCGATCTAGCCTGCCTTGGTATAAATCGGCTACGGCAACTAATTCTACTCCAGGTACTTTTAGGGCAGTTGTGGCGTCATAATGACCAATGATACCAGATCCAATTAATCCTATTCGGATGGTGTCGTTTGGACTAACTTTAATCTTTTCTAATATCTGTGACAATGGTCTTTCATCAGCCCCAAGTAAAGGAATTCCTCCCAATAGGAGCGAGGTGCTAGCACTTAGCGATTGAATAAATTGTCGTCTACTTTTTTCCATGTGTTTGTAGCTTTTGTGTTTTCCAAATTACAAATTATCTGGAAATAAAAAACCCTAATCTAACCTGATAAGGAAAAATTAGGGTTTAGGAAAACATTCGAAATCTATTTATAAAATAAATCGAGTCGATAAGAAGTTAGACTGTTGATTTTCAACAATTTGATTCACAATATCTTTATTCGCTTGAGTCGCTTTAGTCGCCACTACCGTACGAATCGAGAAGGAACGTAATGCCGCTGTAACGGATAGTGTACCTTCAGCAGAATCTTTACGACCAGTGAATGGGAAGGAATCAGGACCACGTTGACATTGTGCATTGATGTTGACACGAGAAACTTGATTTACCGTTTCATCAATCAAAGCCGAAATTTGGTTCGGATCTGTTCCAAATATGGCTACTTGCTGTCCATGTGAGGATTCATGTATGTAGTCAATAGGTACATTGATATCATCAAAAGGAACCACAGGAACCACTGGTCCAAATTGCTCTTCAGACCATACTTTCATTTTCTTGTTTACTGGATACAATAAAGCAGGGAAGAATAATGATTTGGAGTTTTCTCCACCATGCTTGTTCAATACCTTAGCTCCATGTAATTTAGCATCTTCAATTAATTCCTTCAAATAGGCAGGCTTATTCGGCTCAGGAAGAGGAGTGATTTGTACCCCTGGATCCCATACCATTCCTACTTTGATAGCTTCAATCTTTTCTGCTAATCCTTTATTAAATGCATCAGCTAAGCTGCTATGTACAAAAATGATTTTGATTGCAGTACACCGCTGACCATTGAAAGACAATGAACCTAATAAACATTCATTTATCGCATTTTCCAATTGCGCACTTTCTGTCACAATGGCTGCATTTTTAGCATCTAAACCTAAAATAGCACGCAAACGATTCACCTTAGGGTGCATTTTCTTTAATTTGTCAGCTACTTTTGATGAACCAATTAACGTTAACACATCAATTTTACCCGATTCCATTAATTGAGGAATGATGGAATTTCCACGACCATACAATGTATTAATTACACCTGCAGGGAAAGATTCTCTAAATGCTTCTAGTAATGGGTAGTGTAATAATGTACCGTGTTTCGGTGGTTTGAATAAAACCGTATTACCCATAATTAAAGCTGGGATTAAGGTGGTAAAGGTTTCGTTCAATGGGTAATTAAATGGTCCCATACATAATACCACACCTAACGGGGAACGACGAACTTGACCAATGATTCCTTCTTCGATTAAAAAAGTCGAAGAATTTCTATCAATATCTTTTAAAGCTCCAATGGTATCATAAATGTATTGAACCGTTCTGTCAAATTCTTTTTGTGAATCAGTCACAGATTTTCCGATTTCCCACATCAATAATTTGACAACTTCGTCACGTTTTAATATCATCTTCTGCGTGAATCTCTCCACACATTCGATGCGTTTATCTACTGACATAGATGGCCATTCACCACGTCCATTGGAATAGGCTTTTACACCCGCATAAAGCACCTCCATGGCATCTGTAGCATCCGTGATGGGATAGGATCCAATACGTTTAGGTTCAAAACCTTTATCTGATTTGATATAAATGGGAGACCAAACATCTTGAGTTTTGCCTTTCCATTGGCGCATCTCTCCATTCACTAAATATTCTCTTTGTTCGATCGGTTTGATCAAATCATATTCTTTCGGAATTTCTCCTTCTTTTGGAAACAGTTTTTCTAATTCACTCGATTGCATAGGTTATATTTTTATGGTCGCAAATTTCAGCTATTTGAACTATTCAAAGAATTCATGGCATGTATTATTTGAATAGTAATACTATATTTTGAAATTATTATAAAAATAGCAAAATAGCTATTAGTTAATTTCTGAATTCAAGGGATACTTTCTCCTGATTCGATTAATCTGAAATCGCTTTTGATCTGTAAAACTGGTTTCATGCAATTGACTAAATTCATAAAGCCAGGTAGAAAAGAGTTCGATGTCATTGGATTTAAAAGCCAAGGCATCTATTTTTTTACTTAATAAATAGGTTTCAAATTCCATTTCTAGTCCAGTTTTTTCTAAAGCTCAATAATACAATGAATGCAATAGTAGAAAATAATCCAGCAATGAAAAAGGGGAGTGGTATCATTTGGCTTAATCCTTTATATATATAACCTGAAAAAAGAGCTCCAATTCCTATACCAATTTCTAAGGCAATATACATGGTGGCCATGGCTCTTCCCATATGATTCTTATCAGCCAAATCTGAAGTCCAAGCCGCAAGCGTTGGAGTTGAAAATCCTGCTGAAATGCCAAATAGAATGGCTGATATTACCATAGTAATTTCATTTACTGGAAATGCCAAAATAAACATTGAAACAAATAAAAAGAAACAAGAAATGATTAAAATTGGAATTCTACCATGTTTGTCAGAGCTTTTTGAAAAGAAAAAACGAATAAATATAGAAGCGACGGTGTAAATAGTAAAATATAGTCCTTTGTTATGCCAACCCACCAATTTGGTCGTGTCTGGTATTAAAGTTAATACCACTCCATATGAAAATGATATCAATACCATAATCCAAAATACTTGTATCACTTTGGGTTCAAAAACATCTTTCCAATTGATTTTGAATAGCTTCAATGAAAATTTACTTTTCATGCTTTTCGGCAATGTTTCTTCCAATTTCATTAAAATGACAATGGAGGCTAAAGCAAAAAGAGATGAAACATAAAACATGGGATCTAAGCCAATGGAATTTGCCAATCCAGAACCTATACTAGGACCGATGGACATACCTGTGGCTGTAAATATTCCTAAAGTTCCTTGCGCTTCTCCGCGTCGATGTTCCGGTATGATATCAGCCACATAGGCAGCCGTAGCAGTTGGCTTGGTACCAGTTGACATGCCATGGATAAAACGTAAGAATAGGAAAGCTTGAACAGTATGTAGCATGGGATATATACCTCCACAGATGAAACATACAATAGAACCAAATGCCATAACGGGTACACGACCAATATGGTCGGTTAGTTTTCCTGAAAATGGTCTACTAAGCCCTGCAGTTAAAGTAAACAGCGCTATAATGTACCCAATGTATTCACTGCCTCCCATAGCTGCCAAATAGTCCGGTAATTCAGGAATGATCATGGAAAAGCTTGCGGCAAATAAAAAGTTACTCGAGCATAATAACCAGAAGGGAACTGTGTAGATTTTTTCCTCTTGAATTTTCATGCTAAATCTCCTCTTCTATTAGGGTATCAACTTCTTTTTTATTTAATCCCATCAAAAAGGCTGGCAATAAAATCAGATTACATATCATGGCCATCAATAAGGTTATGGATACCAATATACCTAATGCCTGAGTTCCCTTAAAAGTAGAAGCCGTAAAAATGAAGAATCCAAAAAACAAGATCATGGCTGTGTAGAACATCGAAACACCTGTTTTTTGAATGGTTATTTGTACCGCTCTTTTGACATTTTGTTGATTTTTCAACCACTCTTCTTTGTACCGAGTTAAGAAATAAATAGTCCCATCACTGGAGATTCCAAAGGCAATGGAGAAGATAAGTATGGTACTTGGTTTTAATGCAATGTTAAAATAGCCCATCAAGCCTGCTGTAATGATCAATGGAATTAAACTAGGTAAGGTCGAAATCAATACCATTTTCCAAGACCTAAATAAAAATGCCATCAAAAGACAAATTAATACAATGGCCGTTATGGTACTTTCAATTAAATTTTTCTGCAGATATTCTGTGTTAAATGTATTGATAACCGAATTTCCGGTGACATCTGCTTGATAAGCATTTGGATTTCCCTTGGTTAATATTTCCCCAGTTTCGGGATCAGTTCTAAAAATACTATCAATTTTTGGTTGTAATAGTTGATATAATTCCTTCGTTCTGACCGTTCCTGCATCGGCCATTTGGTAAGAAATTCGGGTATACTGCTTTTCCTTATCTATGAAACCCGCAAATAGGTTACTCTTTCCAGATAAGCTCGATTGAAAGTCTTTCAATTTATTCAATTCATCAATTCCTGGAAGAGTGAAATATTTAGGGTCTCCACCTCGATAAACTTGGTACAAGTATTTGGTAGCCGTTAAAATAGAAAGACCAGCCGTAAATTCAGGGTATTTAGCCATGAGCTTTTCTGTTCTTTTCATTTTGGATAAAATTTCAGGACTTAAGGCCTTTCCTGGACTTTTTGCATCTACCGAAATTTCAAAAGGTATGATCCCATGAAAATGTTTTTCTATGAACTTTAAATCGGAGTAAATGGCATTTTCTCTGGGTAAATCATCGACAATGAATCCTATGGCTTTAATTTGTAATAGGCCATAAACAGAGATCATCAGCAATACAAGTACCGTTCCATAAATGGATTTTCTATGATTTAAAACCCAATTTTCAATTCGAATTAAGAATAAATTGACTCTTTTTGATTCAAAATGAGCTAAGTCTTTTGGACGGGGAGGAGCCAAGTAGCTGAAGAAAATCGGGATTAAAAGTAAGGACAATAAAAAAGTAATCATGACATTGATAGAAGCCACAATTCCAAATTCAACCAATAATCCAGAACCCGTGAAACTGAATACACCAAAGCCAATGGAAGTCGTTAAATTGGCTAAAAATAAGGTTCTTCCCACTTTAGAGGCACTTTCTTTCAAAGAAAAGAGCTTGTCTTGTGTCTCGATGTATGTCTCATGGTACTTGTTCAATAAGAAAATGACATTCGGTATACCTATCACCACAATCAGCGGAGGAATTAAACCAGAAAGTAGGGTGATTTTAAATCCTAAAATTACAATGGTAGCCAAGGAGGCAAGTATACCAATCAATACCACAATTAATGCGAAAAATACCACTTGTATGGATCTGAAAAAGAACAGTAAAATGAGCGAAGTAACTAGAATAGCTAAACCGAGAAATATAATCAGTTCTTTGGTTACTTGAGAAGTGTATTCCGTACGAATAAATGGCATACCTGAATAATGAATATCTCGCTTTGTTTTTAAGCGATACTCTTCTCCTAATTGTTTGATTTTTTTGACCAAGGTGATTCGACCTTTATCATTTATGGTCTTCTGGTCCAATGTAATAAGTAACAAATGAACCTTATAATCATCCGTATATAAGAAATTAGTAAAAATCGGTAAACGACTAATTTTGCTCTTTAATGTATCTAAACGATCTTGGGTAGTTGGTAAATTGGCATCCCATATGGTTCTTGTTTTGAATTTTTTATCGATACTGTCAATATAGACTTCTGGAAGATTAGATAAGGATAAAATGTTTTTAATTCCTGTTAGTTGTTTGATATCTGTACTTAGATTTTTCCAAGCATCAAATTCCACAGGAGTGAAAAGTTGGGGGTTTTCTAAACCTATCACCATCACGTTTCCATCTTCCCCATATTTCTTTTTGAAGCTTTCGTAAAGTTGAAATCGCTCATCTGTTTTGGGTAAAATTTTGGCTAATTCATAACTTAATTGAATTTGAGAAGCCTTAAAGATGAGTCCAGCTGTTAGCAGAGTTAATGCCAACATGATGATAATTTTATATTTTAAAATATTGGATCCAATCCAATCCCAGGCGTTTTTCATGTTTATACTTTTTGAGTCAGTGCTTCTGCAATCAGCATATCTTCAGGGCTTGTAATTTTAATGTTGGAATAATTTCCCTCCACCAGATGGATGTCGATGCCTAATAATTCAACGACACTTGCATCATCCGTAAATAAATCCTGATATTCTTGTTGGTAAGCTCGTTTTAAGAGGGAAATTTCAAAGATCTGGGGTGTTTGAATCAGTTTGATTTGCGTACGATCTAGAGGAAGGTATACGTTTTTATGATGATCCCACTGCCGGATAGAATCCTTACTAGAAACAGCCAATACGGCATTGCCATACTCTTGGGCATGTTGATAAGCTTGTTGTATACTTTCTACAGATACCAATGGCCTAACACCATCATGAATAGCTACCAGAGCCTGCTGTTCTATCGCTATAGCTTGAATACCCCTTTGACTTGAATGAAAACGAGTGGCACCACCTTCCACTAATTGATGTGGACACGTTTGGAGTATTTCAGGATGTTCTTGGCAAAGTAAATTCCAAGTTGGGAATTGATTCAGTGGCAATACTAAAATCAATTCAATGTCAGCAAATGCTTTTTTGAATTGTAAAAGTGTATGGAATAAAATAGGTTTGCCTTGAAGGAGCAAAAATTGTTTAGGAACGGCACTTTTCATTCGCTGTCCAGTACCTCCGGCTACAATAATGGCATATTTCTTCAAAACAAACCCAATTTTTAATTAAATGATTAACATCACGTCACCATAACTAAAGAAACGGTATTTCTCTTTAATGGCTTGTTGGTATGCTTCATGAATTAATTCGTATCCTCCAAACGCTGAGGTCATCATCAATAAGATAGACTCTGGCAAATGGAAATTAGTTAATAAGGCCGTTGGAATCTTAAATTCGTAAGGAGGGAAAATGAATTTATCTGTCCAGCTATTGATAGGCTTTAAATGGCCACTAGCGGAAACGGATGACTCTAAAGCTTTCATTACCGTTGTACCTACTGATAAAACATGTTTTTTGTTGTCAATCGCTTGATTCACATAATCACAAGTATCTTGATTGATGATAAAATGCTCCGAATCTGTTTTATGTTTGGTCAAGTCTTCCACATCAACCTGACGAAAAGTACCTAAACCTACATGCAAAGTAATAGGAGTAAACTGCGAGCCATTTAACTCCATTCTTTTCATGATGATCTTAGAGAAGTGTAATCCAGCTGTTGGAGCAGCCACAGCACCCACATGCTCAGCATAAATGGTTTGAAAGCGCTCAGCATCTTCGGGAGTAGCCTCTCTCTTCGAACGAATTTCTTCTGGAAGTGGAGTTTCTCCTAATTCATGAATAGCGGCCATTAAAGCATCATGGTCTCCATCATATAAAAACCGGATAGTTCTTCCACGTGAAGTCGTGTTGTCAATAACTTCCGCAACCAAATCAGAATCACCAAAATATAATTTATTCCCTACACGTATTTTACGAGCAGGATCTACCAAAACATCCCAAAGACGATGTTCACGGTTAAGTTCTCTAAGTAAAAATACTTCAATTTGAGCACCAGTTTTTTCCTTATTTCCATACAATCTAGCAGGGAAAACTTTAGTGTTGTTGGTTACTAGTACATCTCCTTCTCCGAAGTAATCAACGATATCAGTGAATTTCTTGTGTTCAATGGTTTTGTTTTTTCTATTTACAACCATCATGCGAGCGTCTTCTCGGTTATCAGTTGGATGTAAGGCAATTAAACTTTGAGGTAAATCGAATCTGAATTCAGATAATTTCATTCGTATGGGGTTTGAAAATGAAAAACGTTGAATTATTTAATACAAAAAATTAATTCAATCGTTCATTTATTTTTGAACTAAAAAAACAATTTACAAATATACACTTTTCAAGGGGGGCTTGTCAAGGTAATTTTTCGAAACAATCAAAAGCAAAGGTGGTTTAAATGAGTATATTGAAAATTATGAATGAGATTTCTGTCTTTTGGTTTCGTCGCGATTTGCGTTTAGAGGATAATGTTGGGCTTTTTGCTGCTTTAAGTGGTCCGTTTCCAGTTTTACCAATTTTTATTTTTGATCCTGCTATTTTAGATAAATTAGAAAATAAAAAAGATGCCCGAGTAGAATTTATTCGCCAAGCGCTCAGTGATTTAAAAAGTGAAATCCAAAAACGTGGTGGGGACTTGTTGATATTACATGATAATCCTTTGGCTGCATTTAAATCATTGGCACAACAATACCAGATTAAACAGATAATTACCAACCATGACTATGAAAATTATGCCATTCATAGGGATTCAGCCATTAATTTATGGGCAAAGGATCTAGGAATAGCATTTCATAGTTTTAAAGATCAAGTCATTTTTGAGAAGAACGAGGTTTTATCTGGTCAGAATACACCTTACACGGTTTTTACTCCTTACTCAAGAAAGTGGAAAGAAAAATTTGCCAATACTGAATGGAGGCAATTTGAATCAGAGAATTTGGCGAATTATGCCAATGGCTCATTTGAAATGCCCTCTTTAAGTGAATTGGGTTTTCAACCAACTGGGATAAAATTCCCGTCTTTGAATTTTTCGGATGACTTAATTCAACAATATACATTAAGACGTGATTTTCCTGGACTCGATGCCACTTCCCATGTTTCTGTTCATTTACGTTTTGGAACCATTTCAATTCGTAATCTAGTAAAAAGGGCGCTTGGGAAATCCGAAACTTGGTTAAATGAACTAATTTGGAGGGATTTCTACTTTAATATCACGTTTCATTTCCCTCATATTAGTCAAGGAATTGCCTTTCGAAAAGAGTATGATCGGATGAATTGGCGTAATAATGAGCAAGAATTTGTGGCATGGAAAAGCGGTCAAACGGGTTATCCAATTGTGGACGCAGGTATGCGCGAATTGAATCAAACAGGATTCATGCATAACCGCGTTCGAATGATTGTAGCTAGTTTTTTAATTAAGCATCTTTTAATTGATTGGCGCTGGGGAGAAGCGTATTTTGCTGAAAAATTATTGGATTTTGATTTTTCTGCCAACAATGGTGGTTGGCAATGGGCAGCAGGTTCAGGCTGCGATGCCGCTCCCTATTTTCGAGTTTTTAATCCCTATTTACAAACTCAGAAGTTTGATAAAGATTTAAGTTACATTCGGAAATGGGTTCCTGAGTTTCAAGAATTACATTATCCTAAGCCCATTGTAGATCATGAATTTGCCAGAAAACGAGTGTTAGCCGCTTATAAAGAGGCTTTAGGGTAAAGCAGTGTAAATGGTTTTACCCGCTATTTTATAATCTTCCAAATCGATACTCAAGAAACCAATTTTTAAGTTTACTTCCATTTTGAATGGAATTTGGTAGTTATCTTGACTAATCCACAATCGGATCGCGTCTTTATCTTGAAACAAATTGTTTTTTGGTAAGACTAATGATGTACGGATGCAGTTTTTACTGCCAAATTTGCTATCCACTTTCTCAAAGCCTTTTACAATACACCAGACTTCATAAATTTGACCATCCACAAGTATTTTAGCACTCATTTTTTGACCAATTTCTAATTCTTGTAAATTCTTTTTACGCAGAAAATAATACCCAGATATTAAATCCAACATGGAATTTGAAATACTTAGGCTTTTGTCTTTAGGAGTGTTTTGAGGGGAGGAAATTTGCGCTAATCCTTTGTCATGGTAAAAATCAATTACTTCTTGTTTCTTGTAACGCCCTTCTCGCTTATTCATTTCGGCTTTGATGGGCAATAAAGTAGTAGGATCCATGTAGGAAACCCATATGTCTAGAAGTGGACTGAATACGTTGAATATGCCAACTGTTTTCCCTTCAATCTCGATTTTTCTAGTAGGAATCTGACGAATCGAACCCAAATTGGGACTACTTTTTATATTGGCCTCTGCCGCATTAATAAAACCTAAGTGAATTCGGTATTTTAACTGTTCTCCACCTAAAAGTACGTCCTTATCTTGTGCTTTTAACGTGATGGATAGGCAAAATAATAAAAAGAATAAGGCAAAAAAGTTTGTTTTCAAAGGGTAGAAGGCTCAATTATTGGCAAGATAAGTATTAATGAAATAAGAGTATAGAATATCAAGTAATTTGATTAAATATTAGTGGCTATTTCCTATTTTTGTTTAGCTAAATACAAAACAAATTAGTAGAAGCGACAAATACAATTTTATCAATCAACATACCATGGCAAAACAAGCGAGCGAAGCTCAAGGAATAACATCTGAGAAATTAAAAGCCTTACAAACCACTTTAGAAAAATTAGATAAAGCTTATGGAAAGGGGACGGTCATGCGCCTTTCAGACAGTAAAGTCATGGATGTACCTGTTATTTCAACAGGGTCTTTAGGTTTAGATTTGGCATTAGGCATAGGCGGAGTACCTAGAGGAAGGGTTGTTGAAATTTATGGTCCCGAGTCTTCTGGTAAAACAACCTTAACTTTGCATTGCATTGCTGAAGCGCAAAAAGCTGGTGGTATTGCTGCATTTGTTGATGCTGAGCATGCATTTGATCGTTCTTATGCTGAGAAATTGGGAATTGATACGCAAAATTTATTAATATCTCAACCCGACAATGGGGAACAAGCCTTGGAAATTGCGGAACACTTAATTAGTTCTGGAGCGATTGATATCATCGTAATTGATTCCGTAGCAGCATTGGTTCCTAAAGCGGAGATTGAAGGTGAAATGGGTGATTCGAAAATGGGTCTACAAGCTCGTTTAATGTCTCAAGCATTACGTAAATTAACAGGTACCATCAATAAAACGGGATGTTGCTGTATTTTCATTAACCAATTGCGTGATAAGATCGGGGTGATGTTTGGAAGCCCGGAAACAACTACAGGGGGTAATGCATTGAAGTTTTATGCTTCTGTACGTTTAGATATTCGTAGAGCAGGTCAAATCAAAGAAAGTGCTGACTCTATCACAGGTAATCGTACTCGTGTAAAAGTGGTTAAAAACAAATTAGCCCCTCCATTTAAAGTAGTCGAATTCGATATTATGTATGGTGAAGGTATTTCAAAAGCTGGCGAAATATTAGATTTAGGAGTTGATTTAGGAGTAATTGATAAATCAGGATCTTGGTTTTCTTACAACGGAAACCGCTTAGGTCAAGGTCGTGATGCTGTGAAAGATTTAATAAAAGATAATCCAGAATTGATGGATGAATTGGAAGCAAAAATTAAAGAAAAAGTGAAAGGGAATGACTCTGTCTTGTTAGATAAAGAAGGAGTTAAAGAAGAGTAGAAAAATAAATTAATGTGAAAAAAAAGTCTCTCAATCATTGAGAGACTTTTTTAGTTGGTGTTAAGATTAAAACGATTAAATAGTTTTTTAACTGTTTTTTCAACGGTTTTATCCGTTTCCATGGCCTCTGAAATGGATTGTACAGCATGAATGACCGTACTATGATCTCTCCCGCCAAAATGATAACCAATCGACTTCAAAGGAAGGTTGGTTAATTCCTTTAACATATACATGGCTACTTGTCTAGGGAAAACATTTTCTTTTTTACGACATTTACCTTGTAAAGTGCTTAATTCAACCGAAAAGTGATGAGTCACCGCTTCAAGTATATTTTCAACACTTAATTCTTTTTCTTGTTCGTTGACAATGCTTTTTAAGGTAGCTTTTGCCAAATCTAAATCAATTTCTTTTCTTGTTAATGATGCTTGTGCCATCAATGATATAATCACTCCTTCTAGTTCTCTCACATTCGTTTGAATGGAATGAGCTAAGTATTCGAGTACTTCGAAATCAATTTGAATGCCATCGTCCTGTAATTTTTTCTGAATGATAGCAATACGCGTTTCGAAGTCGGGTTGTTGAAGATCAGCTGTTAATCCCCATTTAAAGCGACTTAATAAACGATCTTCCATACCTGCTAAATCACGAGGAGCGCGGTCAGACGACAAAATGATTTGTTTTCCTGATTGATGCAGGTGATTAAAGATATTAAAGAATGTTTCTTGTGTCTTCTCTTTTCCCGATAAGAACTGTACGTCATCAATAATTAGGACATCCACTTGCAAATAGAAATTGGTAAATGCTTCGATGGAATTATTCCGAATGGCATTGACAAACTGATTGGTAAATTTCTCAGTAGAAACGTAAAGAACAAATTTTTCAGGGAACTGTTGTTTAATTTCATTTCCTATTGCCTGAATCAAGTGAGTCTTACCTAAACCTACACCTCCGTAAATCATTAAAGGGTTAAAAGAGGTCAAACCAGGTTTATTGGCCACTGCCATTCCAGCTGCACGTCCTAAGCGATTACAATCACCCTCAATGAATTTATCAAAGGTATATTTGGGAATTAAGTAAGAATCTAATTCTAATGAATCTAGATTTTTAAACTGAAATGGACTTTTTGCAGCTTGATTCTGATTGAAATCTTTACTTGTATTCTGTTGGTTAGTTGTCGGTAAATTAAAAGATAAAGGAGGGTTTTTACGATCCCCTTTGTCAACGATGATGGAGTATTCCAACATGCCTTGTCGACCGATGGTTTGATCTATCGCTTTTCTCAATGAAGAAACAAAGTTTTCTTCTAACCATTCGTAGAAAAACTGAGAAGGAACCTGGATCGTAAGCGTGTTATTTTGAAACTTTAAAGGGACAATTGGGTTGAACCAAGTCATGAAACTTTGCTCAGAAATATCATCACGGATGATATTCAAGCATTTATTCCACAATTGAGTTACTTCCATTTGCATATAAAAATCCTTTTTTTAGGGTCAAAAATTCCTCGTTGAAGTATTAGCCATAGAAGACATACTTCAAATGTTTAAATTTCAAATAATGGTTTGGGTACCTAGCGGAACGATAAAGCTTCACTAAAGCGGGGAGACAAAAATAGTAAAATTCAAGGTCGTTCCAAATCTAAAAAAAAATATTTTCAACTTATTTTTTGTAAAAAAAGTGTATTAAAATTTGGAACTAAAAATTGTTCAATTTTTATGTACTTCAGGTGTAGTTTGCCTTGAAAAAATATAAGAAAAAAAAATAAAATTATTTTGAATCAAAAACGTAGTTATTTAAACAAGGTCTAAATTTGATTTACAAAAATTTAGTATAAATTGTTGTAAATCAATTACTTATGTGTTTGAGTTTAGAAAGAGGCCCAATGTTAGCGTTTTTTGTTCTACACAATAATTCGCAAATAATTTGGAATTATTTTAATGGTATGTTGTAATTCTTTTGTTTGTAAATTTTCTCCATCCATATGGTATAAAGTGCCTAAAGGAACACTGAATTCATATCTTTGATAGGATTGTATCGATACTTTTTTTTGCTGGTTAATATTTTTAAAAAATAGGCTAATTCCAAGTTGGGCTGATTCCCAAACAGTTAGAGGTTTTACCTTCACTACTTCAAAGTTTCCATCTTGTAAATTGGAAAATGGAGAAATGAAGGCATTATTGCCAAATTGATTCGCATTAGCAAAAGTCATGGAAAAAATAGACTCATTACTTGAATCAGTATGTTGAACATCGATGGCATCGTATTTCAGGATGGAATTAAAAGAAGCTTTGATATAATTGACCAAACCTCTTTTTTTACCTTGGGCAAATTGGTGTGCAACAAAAGCATCAAAGCCTATACCGGCGGTACAGAAAAAAGCATCTTGATTCCAATATGCTACATCTATGGAGATTTCATGGCCCTGAATGGCTTGTTGCAATGCCTTAGAAAAGGTCAATTGAAGGCCTAAATGCCTTGCTAAACCATTTCCTGAACCAATGGGTATAATTCCTAATGCCGTTTTAGTTCCTACTAAAGCACTGGCTATCTCATGAATAGTACCATCTCCACCAATGGCAATTACTTTTTTAGCACCATGCTGTAGGGCTTGTAGTGCTAAATGATGTGCATGACCTGCATATTCTGTCAAATGAAGCTGACTATTTTCAATCTTTTCTAATTTTTGAAGCATTTGCTTTTTACTTGCATTACTTTTGCTTCCAGAATTGGGATTGTAAATAAAGTGGATCATGCCTTTTAATTTCAATTGCAAAGTTAGCCTCAATTTTTTATTAATAATTAATATACCTACAATATGTATTCTGTTGGAGATAGTTACGAAATTGAATTTAGTTTTAATCAGGAGCAAGTAAATGACTTCTGTAAAATATCGGGAGATTTTAATCCCTTGCATTGGGATGAGTCATTTGCTGCACAAACAGTATTTAAAAAGCCCATTATTCATGGCGCGCTCATTGCCAGTGTTTTTTCTCGTGTTATGGGTATGGAGTTTCCTGGGCAAGGCAGTGTATATTTAAGCCAATTGTCGGAATTTAAGCGACCTCTGTTTGTTGATCTAGTATATCAAGCAAAGTTTACAGTAAGCAGTATTGATCCTGTAAAGCACACAGCTGAAATTCAAACCCAAGTGTTTGACAAGGAAAGAGGTAAATTAATGGTTGATGGCATAGCCAAAGCGATGAACATAGAAAAATTTTAACATAAAAAAGCCCGATACTTAGTAACGGGCTTTTTTTAATCAAGAAATTAAACTAATTATTTTCCTGAGTTCTTTTGATTCTGAACTTCAGTACGAATTTCTTGAGCTAAAGTTTTTAGTTGCTGTAAGCCACCTCTAACGCGTGTTCCTGCTGCTTGGTTTCCTTTATCGTAGAATTTTTCGAAATCTGATTCTAATGACAAAACGAGGTCTTTCACTTGTGCAAATCTGCTCATAATAATTTGATTTTGTAGGTTGTAAAAATAGATTGTCTTATTTCGCTGTTTGAAGCGCTTATAAGGCGAAATTTAACAAAAAACTTAATCCATACAAACTATTTCTACGAAAAAACCCAAAAAAAAGTTAAAAAAGTTAAAAATGATTCATAAATCTTATTTTGCAGCATTTAAAACCTTATAATAACCGTCTTTTAATCTTTTTTGAACTTCAGCAAAACAATCCGTCGTATATTCAATATCGGCTTGTGTATGTGAGGATGTTGGGATAATTCTCAACATAATCTGCCCCTTAGGAACCACTGGGTATACCACAATACTGCAGAAAATACCCATGTTTTCACGTAAATCTCTAACCAAAGATGTAACGGCTGCGATATCATATTCACCATGTAAGAATACAGGTGTAACGGGCGATTGAGTTTCACCTATATCAAATCCTTTTTCTTTTAATCCTTTTTGTAAAGAACGGACGTTTTCCCATAAACGTTCTCTTAATTCAGGGTGTTTTTTAATTAATTCTAAACGCTTCATCCCTCCAATCACAAAAGGCATGGGTAAAGCCTTGGCATAGGTTTGAGAACGCATGTTGTATTTTAAGTACATGATGATGTCCTTAGGTGCAGCTACAAATGCTCCAATAGCAGCCATGGATTTTGCAAACGTTGAAAAATATAAATCAATACCATCCGTACAGTTTAAAAATTCACCTACTCCTTTACCATGTGCACCCATAGTTCCAAATCCGTGTGCATCATCCACTAATAAACGGAAGTTAAAGTCTTTCTTCATCTCCACAATTTTATCCAAGGAGCCCACTTTTCCTGACATGCCAAAAACACCTTCTGTAATCACTAAAATTCCACCTCCAGTTTCTTGAGTCTTTTTCGTAGCACGTTCTAAATTCTTACGCAATGAATCCATATCATTGTGGTTGAACTTATAATAATCGCCCATTTTAGCTTTATGTAGACGGATACCATCGATCAAACAAGCATGTGACTCAGCATCGTATACTATGATATCACGGTGATCTACCATACATTCAATGATGGACATAACACCTTGGTATCCATAGTTTAAAAGAAAACAATCTTCTTTTCCAACGAATTCAGCTAATTGTCTTTCAAATTCTTCATGTTCGTCCGTATTACCAGACATCATTCGAGCTCCCATAGGGTAAGCTAAACCATATTTGGCTGCAGCATCAGCATCAGCTTTTCTTACTTCAGGATGATTAGCTAGGCCTAAATAATTATTTAATGACCAGTTGAGCATCTCTTTTCCCATGAAGGTCATTCTTGGGCCAAGTTCTCCAGTTAACTTTGGAAATGAAAAATAATGGTGGGAGTAATGCGCATGAGCACCGATCGGTCCCATGTTTTTAACAACTTTCTCGAAAATATCCACTGTAAGTATCTGTTTTAATTAAAAAAACTTAAAATATTCACAAAGTTAAATTATATTTTTGTTATGACAACGCTCCCAAAGAGCTTTTACTACTTGAATGTTTTCAATTTTAATTCAACATCATGCAACAACCTAAGCTTATTGTTCTTATTGCCTTATTTTTAGGCAATGCTACTTATGCACAAACTAGTAAACCATTAGTGGAATCATCTAAAGGAATGGTAGTATCTACGCATCCTGCTTCCAGTGAAGTGGGATTAGCCATTTTGAAAAAAGGGGGGAATGCCATTGATGCGGCAGTGGCTGTCAATTTTGCCTTAGCCGTTTGTCACCCAGCAGCTGGTAATATTGGAGGAGGAGGATTTTTGGTCTATCGAGATAAACAAGCTCAAACCTTTGCATTGGATTTTAGAGAAAAAGCTCCTTTGAAAGCATTCAGAGATATGTATTTGGATGAAAATGGGGCTATTATTCCTGGTAAAAGTCTGGCTGGTATATTTTCAGTTGGTGTACCAGGAGCGGTTGCTGGCATGGAAGCAATGCATCAGAAATTCGGAAAATTACCGTGGTATGAGCTTGTCAAACCGGCTATCGATTTAGCCAGAAATGGAGTGGTATTAACAGAAAAAGAGGCCAGAGGATTGAATAGTCAAAAGCTTGATTTTCAGAAATTTAATGTGGGTAAAAATTATATGATTAAATCCCAGGATCTAAAATGGGAAAAGGGAGATTTGTTTGTTCAAGAGGATTTGGCACAATCATTGGAACGTATTGCTAAAAGAAAATCAAAAGGTTTTTACCGTGGTAAAACCGCCAGACTTTTAGTTAAAGAAATGAAGCATCAGGGAGGAATCATGACAAAGAAAGATTTGAAATCGTATCAAGCTGCTTGGAGAAATACGGTCAATTTTGACTATAAAGGAAAGAAAATCATCAGTATGCCTCCTCCTTCTAGTGGTGGCATCGCATTGAACCAACTGATGAAAATGGTAGAACCTTTCCCGATTTCCCAATGGGGGCCACAGTCTGATTCTACGATACAAGTGATGGTAGAGGCAGAAAGAAGGGTATATGCTGATCGATCTAAATGGTTAGGTGATCCTGATTTTGTGAAAGTTCCACAGACTGAAATGGTGAATCTGTCTTACATTCAACAGAGAATGACGGACTTTAGTTTTGCTAAAGCGTCCTTAAGTACTTCCATTTCAGCAGGTCAATTTCCAGGTTATGAAAGTCCAGAGACCACACATTATTCAATTGTAGACGAAGAAGGGAATGCGGTTTCTATTACAACCACCTTGAATAATAGTTATGGAAGTAAGGTATTTGTCGGAGGAGCTGGATTTCTTTTAAACGATGAAATGGATGATTTTTCTGCTAAAGCTGGATCGCCCAATATGTTTGGTTTAATTGGCTCAAAAGCCAATGAGATTCAACCGGGTAAACGGATGCTTTCTAGTATGACACCAACGATCGTAGAAGAAAATGGAAAATTGAAGATGGTGGTAGGAACACCGGGGGGGGCTACCATTATTACTTCGGTTTTTCAAGTGATTTTAAATACGCTAGAAATGGGTATGAATATGCAACAAGCTGTCGAGTATCCTCGTTTTCACCATCAATGGCTACCAGATCAAGTATTATTTGAAAAAAATCGATTTAGTTCAGAACAATTGAATCGTTTGAACGAAAAGAAATACAAAATGATGCCTGTCAATGGATTGGGATTAGTAGAAGGTATTTTAGTATTACCCTCTGGAAAACTGCAAGGAGGTGCAGATTCCAGAGGAGATGATACTGTTTCAGCTTATTAAAAAAGTTTGGCAACCATAAAGGCGGCACCAGCTGCAGCAGCCCCAATGGACATCACTTTGAGAGCTCCTACGAAAGGTTGCTGGCCTGTCATTTTGCTTTTGAAAAAACCAAAGATAAATAAGGCTAGCAAGGTGATGATGGCCGAATAGATTAATCCATCTTCAGGTTTCTTTAAATAAAAATAGGGGATCAACGGAATTAAACCACCAATGGCATAGGAAATACCAATGGTTAATGCTGAATTTCTGGCACGATTTGGATTAGGTTTTTCTAAGCCTAATTCAAATCGCATCATAAAGTCTACCCATTTGTCTTTGTCGCTAGCAATGCAATTAACTACTATTTCTTGAGCTTCTGGACTTAGACCATAATCCTCAAATACTTCTCTGATTTCTTCCTTTTCTCGATCTGGCACACGTTCTACCTCGTCATATTCTCGAGCTAATTCGGCTTCATAATGCTCTTTTTCTGTCATCCCAGCTAAATATCCCCCTAATCCCATGGCTATTGAACCTGCAACAATTTCAGCAACTCCCGCCGTGGTGACAATATCATTGCTGGAAACTGCGCCAGAAAGTCCGGCTGCTAGAGCAAAGGGTACCGTTAAGCCGTCCGACATACCAATGACTACATCGGTCAGAAAATCGGAACTTTTTAAATGTTTTTCGTGAAGGTGGTGATCTGGTCCATGCATAGAATTATCGGATGCCGTGCATCATACGTTTTAAAGGTCCAATGGCTAAAATATAAAGTATAATAGCTGCTATGCCCGTTAATGTGACAAATAGCATAAAGAAATCATAGAGGTTATGAATTTCAAATCCTAAAAAACTAGGAAAATTCATTTGTCCAACAACTGATTCGGCTGGAGGCAATAAGGCTCCTAAAGTTCCTGCCAGCGCATATCCTGCTGCGTTGGCTAAAAACCAAACTCCCATTAGCAAAGAAGAAAAGCGCTTAGGAGCTAATTTAGAAACTAAGGATAAGCCGATAGGAGATAAGCATAATTCACCCATGGTATGAAATAAGTACATGACAATCAGCCAAATGACACCTAATTTGTTATTTCCTAAATCCTTGATTTGTGAAGCTATAATGAAGTATCCCATGGAAAGTAATAATAATCCAATGGCTTGTTTAGCAGGGGAATTGGGTTCTAAACCTCGTTTATTGAGCCAAATCCATAGCCATGAAAAAGGAAAGGCAAGTAATATGATGAAAAATGAATTGGCATTTTGAACGGAGCTAGGTGGAAGTTCAATCCCTAGGAAATGTAAATCAGTTTGTTGATCTGCAATGAAGGTAAGTGAAGAACCGGCTTGTTCGAAAGATGCCCAAAAGAAGATGACAAAAAAGGATATGATGTACATGACTAAAATCCTGTTTCTTTCAATACTAGTAATGGTTTTATCGGTAATTATCAAAAATGCCAAACTTAGCCCGGATGAATAAATGACGGGGTAAATCCAATCTTTGATGATATTAGGCTCTTCTGTGATGAATAAATAATGGAATGTGAAGACCAAAATGATAAATATAATTACGGCACTAAAAATGGATTTTGAGCTGAATTCTGCTTTTTCTGTTTCTCCATCTTTGTTAATAGCATCATGATTGGAAAATGGTTTTTCTCCTACAGGAAATCCATCTGGATCAACAATAAATTTGTTTTTAAGAAAATAGAAGGAAACAGTTCCTATTAACATAGCGGTTCCTGCTGCGAAGAAACCCCATTTAAAAGCATCTAATACGCGAATTCCGTCAACTTTTACATCACCAAGAAAAGGGCAAATTAACATACCTAATAAGGCACCCGTATTTATGCCCATGTAGAATATGGTAAAAGCTGCATCTAGTCGATTATCCCCTTTACGGTACAATTGCCCTACCATGGATGATATATTAGGTTTAAAAAAACCATTTCCAATGATTAAAAAGAATAATCCTCCCCACATTAAATTTTGAGCAAGACTTATATCCATTTCAAAAGTACTGGCTGATGAGAACATGAATATTTGGCCAATTGCCATGATAAGCCCTCCAATAAGGATACAATTTCGATTACCTAGGTAACGGTCCGATATATATCCACCAGCCATGGTAGTCAAATAGCTTAAACCTAAAAATCCACCGTAAAGGATGGAAGCGTCGGTTTGTTTGAAAGCAAGGGCATTTACTAAGAACAGAGAGAGCAAGGCTCTCATACCATAAAAATTGAATCGTTCCCACATTTCAGTGGAATACAAAACATAAAGGCCTTTCGGATGACTGCTTGTGTTTTCGGACATATAGGTTGATGAATACAAATACCAAGTTACAAGAATGTTGCAAAAATTGATACACCACAATTGATTAAATCTTAAAACCGCACATAAAAAAATGAACTCAGATGTGAAACATATTTTGTAATATTGTCCTTCATTTGTCCGTATAATTCTTCAGATTTTAATCATGGGTAAGATCATTGCTATCGCTAATCAAAAAGGTGGAGTTGGTAAAACGACCACAGCTATTAATTTAGCAGCCTCATTAGCAGCTTTAGAATTTAAGACATTGATTATAGATGCTGATCCTCAGGCTAATTCAACTTCTGGTTTAGGTTTAAACCCCAAAGATATCACTCAAAGTATTTATGAGTGCATGGTGGGTTTGGCAAAAGTGAAAGAAAGCATTGTATCCACAGAGCTTGATTTTTTAGATATTATTCCTTCACATATTGATTTAGTAGGAGCGGAGATTGAGATGATCAATTTGAATAATCGGGAAGCCAGAATGCGCGATGCATTACTAGAAATCAAGGATTTATATGATTTCATCATCATGGATTGTTCTCCTTCTTTGGGATTGATTACGATCAACTGCCTGACGGCTGCGGATTCTGTGATTATCCCAGTTCAATGCGAATATTATGCCTTAGAAGGTTTAGGTAAATTACTGAATACCATAAAAATTATTCAATCTCGTTTAAACCCTAATTTAATGATTGAGGGTATCTTATTGACTATGTATGACTTACGCTTACGTTTGTCGAATCAGGTGGTCAATGAAGTCAACAGTCACTTTAAAAACATGGTGTTTGAGACGATTATACCAAGAAATATCCGTTTGTCGGAGTCACCAAGTTTTGGAATACCTGCTATTTTGCATGATGCAGAAAGCAAAGGAGCTATAAGCTACCTCAATTTGGCAAAAGAAATTATCACCAAAAACGGTTTATTACAGGCTGTTTAGCAGATTATATCATATGAGTGCAAAGCAAGAATCAAATTCAAAAAAAAGAATAGGTTTGGGTAGAGGTTTAGGCGCTTTGCTTGAAGATTCTGAAAATGTGTCCCATACATCCAAGCATTCATCTGAGTTTGCTGGAAGTTTAGAAGGGGTAAATTTAATGGATGAAATTCCTTTGGAATACATTGAAACCAATCCCTATCAACCTCGCGAGCATTTTGAACAAGAAGCCTTGGCTGATCTTGCGGAATCTATCCGTATTCAAGGAATTATACAGCCAATTACGGTTAGAAAAATAGCTCCTAAGAGATTTCAATTGATTTCAGGAGAGCGCCGTTTACAAGCTTCTAAATTAGCGGGATTGAAGAGCATTCCTGCTTATGTAAGAACAGCAGACGATCAGCAAATGATCGAAATGGCTTTGATTGAGAACATTCAACGGGAAAATTTGAATGCTATTGAAATTGCATTATCCTACAAACGCTTGATGGATGAATGCCAATTAAAACAAGAAGATTTAGGTAATCGAGTTGGAAAGAGTCGTTCTAATGTTACCAATTACATGCGCTTGTTGAAATTGCCCATTGCTATCCAAGCTGCGATTCGTGATGCTAAATTATCGATGGGTCATGCCCGCTGTTTGGTGTCTGTTGAAAATCCTGAATTGCAACATGTGCTTTTTCAAAAAACCATTTCAGAAGAGTGGTCCGTTCGTAAATTAGAAGATGCTGTTAGGCAGTCAGCCCACCCTAGCCTTGGTAAACCAGATGAATCTAAAACACTTCCACTGGCAGAAATGCAACAAATTCAACAATCCTTTGCAAGTTTTTTTCAATCACCTGTTTCTTTCAAAATGAATGAAGAAGGGAAAGGCGAGTTGAAAGTTAGTTTTAAATCGAAAGAAGAGCTATTAAAACTATTGAAAGCAGTACAATAGTAGACCCATGAGGCATGTCATTATTCCCGTATTCCGGGCTTTTATGTATTTTACTCTTTTATTCTTTTGCTCTTGGGTATCCAAGGCTAATGTGATAGCATTGGATTCTGTAAGCAAAGTAAAAGAAGTTAAGGTGGATAGTTTACCAAAGAAAAAAACGGTTCCATATAAAATTATCCCAAGAGAAGCGACCTTAAAATCATTGATGATTCCAGGTTGGGGGCAGTATTATAATCGTCAATATTGGAAATTACCCTTAGTCGCAGGAGCATTTATTACCTTAGGAATTATTGCTAATTATAACAATGTTCGATATGAAAAGTATCGAGCCTATTATTACTTGGCTTCGCCACATCCAGATGATCCAAGCTATGTACCTCCAGCTACACTAGCAGTGCCATATGAAGATGGATTAGTCCGTGATTTAGATGTCAATCAATTAAAGCGATTAAACGACGGTTATCGAAGGAATAGAGATTATACTTATATTGGGATGGTTTTGGCTTGGGCGTTTAATGTGGTAGATGCCAACGTAAGTGCCCATTTAAAGACATTTGATGTATCGGATGATATCACTTTGAAAATAAAACCCACTTTTGAATATCAGTCGCATTCAAATGGGTTGGTTTCTGGTGTATCTTTGTCGTTTAATTTTAAAAAGTAAAGGAATGAAAATAGTTTTGATTGGTTATGGTAAGATGGGTAAGGAAATTGAGCGTATAGCTCTTAGTAGAGGCCATCAAATTGTAGCTAAAATTGATATTGATAACCCAAATGATTTGCTTGATTTAAGCAATCAAGATGTGGATGTAGCCATTGAATTTTCAAATCCAACTTCGGCCTATACCAATATCTTAGTTTGTTTAGAAAAGCAAATTCCTATAGTTTGTGGTACTACAGGTTGGTTGGAAAAAAAGGCAGAAGTAGAGGCATTAGCTCAAAAAAACAAGGCTACTTTCTTTTATGCCTCAAATTATTCCATTGGAGTGAATTTATTTTTTGCTTTAAATAAACATTTGGCCAAATTAATGGCTCCTCACAATCAATATGATATTTATACGAATGAAATTCATCATACTGAGAAAAAGGATTCGCCAAGTGGAACGGCCATTACCATTGCAGAAGGTATTATTTCGGCTTTTCCAGCCAAAGATTCTTGGGTAAATAATGAGATTCCCAAAAGTAATGAAGTGGCCATTTGGTCACAAAGAGAATCCACCAAACCAGGAACTCATACAGTTAAGTATATATCCAAAGTGGATCAAATTGAAATTACTCATGAGGCATTTAGTCGGGAAGGATTTGCTTTAGGTGCCGTCATTGCTGCGGAATGGGTAAAAGATAAGAAAGGTGTTTTGGGTATGGAAGATATGTTAAAATTAGATTAATATGCACGATATCGAATTCATAAAAAAGGAATTAGACGAACAAGGCGTAGTGGTGATACCTGGTTTCTTTGATCCTTCATTAATTCAAAAATTGCAGGAGGCGGCCAAACAAATTTTTCAAATCCAATTTGATTATTTTGGTATTCAAGGGGATTTTTTGAGCCAAATGGTACAATTGTTTGAAAACCATTTGGACGAATTTATCAATTGTGGAAAATTGATTCAAACGGGTTTGATTGAATTATATCAAATTGCTGTTCATCCTGATTTAGTTCAATTGATGCATGAAATAGGGATGCAAGTGCCTAATATGTGTACTCGTCCAGTTTTGTTTTTTAATCATCCATCACTAGCTAAATCAGAGCATTTTTATAAAACTCCTTTGCATCAAGATTGGGTATCTATGTTATCCTCGGCTGATTCTGTGGTCGTTTGGATACCTTTGATGGACGTTCAAGTAGAACATGGACCTGTCATTTTTTATCCGGGATCCCACAAATTAGGTCCTTTGACAGATAAAATCGATAATGGTTTTGCAGAAGTGCCTTTTGATCGAAATTCATACCCAAGGCTACAACCTGAGTTGAAAGCGGGTGATATTGCTGTTTTTTCAACCATGTTAGTACATGAATCAGGTGTAATTACTAATAATGAAATACGCTGGTCTTGTCATTTCCGTTATACGAACATGCTTGATCCTGACTTTATAGAAAGAGGGTTTCCGCATCCATATATACATAAACCATCGCAAGAGTTGATTGATAAATTTTTGAAAAAGAAATAAAATGAAACAAGAGGAAACTAAACATCCTAAACAAAAGTCAGCTTTTAGAGAATGGCTTGATTCTGTAGCCTTTGCTGTGGTAGCTGCTACCCTGATCAGATTCTTCTTATTTGAAGCCTATACGATTCCCACACCATCCATGGAAAGCTCTTTGATGGTCGGTGATTTCCTTTTTGTAAGTAAAATGCATTATGGTGTTCGAACTCCTAAAACGCCTTTGCAGCTTCCTTTGACTCATCAGAAAATTTGGTTTACCAATTTACCTTCGTATCTACGTTGGTTGGATTTACCCGTATTTCGCCTTCCAGGATTTACCGAAGTTAAGAAAGGGGATGCTGTCGTATTTAATGCACCTAATTGGGAAGAAGATGGAGATGCTCCTTTAGATTTACGTACCTTTTATGTGAAGCGTTGTGTGGCTACTCCAGGAGATGTTTTAGAGCTCAGAGATCAACAAGTATTTATTAACGGAAAGGCATTAGATAATCCAGAAAGAATGCAGCATCCCGTTTTCTTAAAGACAAAAGAAGATTTGGATGAAACGTTTTTTGATCAATATGGAATCAGAAATTCGGCTGATGCTAGTTTTGAATCTTCAGACTGGTTGCCATTAGCAGATTCTACAAATCAATTGGTAGGTTATAAGCTCAATACCAGTAAGAAACATTTAGAAGAAATCATGAAATTACCTTTCAAAAAGGAAATTGATTCTAATTCATTTAAAGATCCCAAAGGTGTAACCTATTTAGACATCTTCCCTCACGATACCACCCGGTTTAAATGGAACCGTGATTTCTTTGGACCTTTACAGGTTCCTAAGGAAGGATGGACAGTCCAATTAGATTCGAAATCAACTCCTTTGTATCAGGAGGCTATCAGAACATATGAAGGAAATAAGGACATCACAATGGAAGGTGGGAAATTAATGAAAGATGGCAAGGTTTTGACATCTTATACCTTCAAACAAGATTACTATTTCATGATGGGAGATAATCGCCATAATTCAGCGGATTCACGTTTTTGGGGCTTTGTTCCTGCTGATCACATCGTGGGTAAGGCGGTATTTGTGTGGATGTCCTTGGATCCCAACAAAGGCTTATTCTCTGGCAAAATTCGTTGGAGTAGAATCTTTCGATTTGTTAACTAAGTAGATTTTATTTAAGAAAAAAGCCATCTGAATTAGATTTCAGATGGCTTTTTTTATATTACTCGTAAAACAAATCCTTTTAGGTAATTACTTTCTGGATGAAACAGGTTGATAGGATGATCAGGTGCTTGGGTCATTTGATGAATCACTTGAATTTCTCTTCCTGCCGCTATTCCCGCAGCCACTAACATATTCAAGAACAATTCTCTCGTTATCACTTGCGAACACGAATAGGTAAAAAGAAGACCATTTTTCTTGATTTGTTGAATCGCTAGCTGGTTGATTTTTTGATATCCTTGAAGAGCCTTATGCTTCGTACTAATGGACTTGGCAAAGGCAGGAGGATCCAGGATGATGATATCAAATTCATCTTGATTGTTTTTAAGATAGGGAAGCGTATCTCCTACTATAGCTTCGTGTTTCTTTTTTCCCAACTTATTCAAGCTAATATTGGCATTGACCAAATCAATAGCTTTAGCAGATGCATCTAAGGATATAACAGAAGCCGCTCCTGCTTTTAATGCATACATGGAAAAGCCCCCTGAATAACAAAATGTGTTTAGTATATGCTTATCCTTGGCGTAATGTGCTAATAAAGCACGATTATCTCTTTGATCTAAGAAGAAGCCAGTCTTTTGACCTGTAACCCAATTCACGGAGAACTTGATGCCGTTTTCTTGAATATTAAAGGGTACTGAGGCCGTGCCTAGTACATAATCATTCTGACAAGTTGCGGCAAAGTTAGGGGGTAATGTTTCTTTGCTTTTATCATATACCGCTTTCAATAAGTCCCCAAAGACAATTTTAAGGGCATTTACAATCGCTTCTCTATTTCGATACATTCCAATGGTATGAGCTTGAAAAACAAATACGTCTTGATACACGTCAATGATTAATCCAGGGCAGCCGTCGCCTTCACCATGAATTAAACGAAAAGCATTGGTATCGGTAAAATTTAATTGTTGCCTTAATTCCCAGGCTCTGGTTATTTTATGAACCCATAAATCTTGTAAGTCTTCTACAGGTGCAAACGATACGATTTTTACTGCGATACTTCCTGCATGATAATGTCCCAAACCAAGAAATTCCTCTTTGTCACTTAATACATTGACCCAATCCCCATCTTGCAAGTTTGGGCTTTGTTGGAAAATCGCACCAGAAAATATCCATGGGTGAAACCTTCTAACGGGGGCATCTTTGCCTCGTTTCAAATGTATGCTTTGCTCTGTTATCATGTTGCAAAATTGCACATTTTTATTTGAAATCACTTTGTCCACCTAATATCCATGCAGTAAATAGTAAATCTCCTAGATGTTGAATGGCAAATTTAAATTGATTTTCGATCTGTTGATTTAGGGATTGATGATAGGCTAAGCTGTAGGATTTACTGTAAGTTTTGATCAAGGAATTTCCCTTTTTTTCAAAGCTGTATTTTTTGTTCTCCGCAGTTATTTGATTTAAGTCTTTTTCTTTTTTCAATAAAGTTGGAATTAATTGGTTTGCATTTAATACCCACTCCCAGGCAGATTGTTGGGTATTTTCCACATAATTTGCTGGTCCTACCCAATCTTCTAATGCGTTTCCAAGTAATTCTGGTATACGAGATTCCCAAAAACTATGTAAGCCCTGTTGGCCTGTTTTTTGTCCATCGTAATTGGAGGTAGTATGTAAGGGAACGTGAGCATCTGCTACATAATGGCCTAATTCTGCTGATAATTTAATGATTTGTATGGTATCATTGTTTTTAAAGGCCTGTATCAATCGCTGGTGTGTTTTGGGAATATGCCAAACTACGATTCCATGTTTTTGAAGACTGTCCTCAGGTATTCGATTCATTGCTTGTACCCATGAAGTATGATGTAAAGATGTTGGATATTGATCTAGGTCAATGTAATGACGAGCTGCCTCTACATCTAGAATATACCTTCTTTGGTCGGGAAGCACGGCCCAATCTTCCATTTTGGATATATGTCTTTTATAAAACTTGCTTAAAGTAGGAGGTAAGGTGAAGATTGCCAGCTTGTTGATTTTTTTATGAACGAAGAATCCCCACGGATTTGCGGATATATTAGGACTGAAGAATAAAAAGAGGCTAAAAATCCAGTAAATTATCTGGCTTTTTTTAGGTAAAACCTTGTGAGTATAAATCATATTGTTTACTTTTGCATTTCAATTTTCAAAAGAATAGAAATTTTTTAGTTAAAAATGGCAAATCATAAATCAGCACTAAAGCGTATTCGGGCAAATGAAGCAAAGCGTTTGCGCAATCGTTATCAGCATAAATCTACTCGTACATTGATCAAGAAATTGAGATTGACTACGGACACATCTGTAGTGGTAGATTTGTTCAAACAAGTTTCTTCAGCTTTGGATAAATTGGCGAAGAAGAACATCATCCACAAGAATAAAGCAGCCAACCAGAAGTCTAAATTAGCTAAGTTGGTTAACAAAGTCGCTGCTTAATCGCGCGAATATCATATACTTGATAAACCCTGCCTATGGCGGGGTTTTTTCGTTTATGGGTCTTACATTCGCTTAAAAAAAGCCAATGGAATACGAAGGCCCCAAGCTAGGAATTAAAGAGCTAAATGTCGAAGATCGCCCTCGAGAGAAGTTGAACTTAGTTGGTAAGGATTTATTAGGTGTGGATGAGTTACTTGCTATTTTGATTCATTCAGGGATTCCCAATAAATCCGCATTGCAGATGGCCAATGAATTATTAAATTCCATTGGAGGAAATTTAAGTACCCTAGGTCGTTTTTCATTGAGTGATTTCATGAAATTTAAAGGACTTGGAAATGCAAAGGCAACCATGTTAGTAGCAGCTATGGAATTAGGGAGGAGGAGAATGTCGTATGAGGCTTCTCAAGCCATCCAAGTGATTCAAAGCTCAAAGGATGCCTATCGCTTATTTCATCCCCATCTCTTTGATTTAAATCATGAAGAGTTTTGGGTCATGCATTTAAATCGGGCATCCAGTGTATTGAAAATGCAACGACTGAGTATGGGAGGAGTAGCAGGAACATCCGTCGACTTAAAACTTTTATTTAAGTCCGCTTTAGACACGATATCTAGTTCTTTGATCATTGCTCATAACCATCCATCTGGACAATTAAAACCAAGTAAGGCAGATCGAGAATTAACGCAACGAATTGTGGAAGCAGGTAAGATGTTAGATATCCAGATTTTGGACCATGTAATAATTACTGCTCAGGGCTATTTCAGTTTTGCCGATGAAGGCTGTTTATAAAGAAAGAGGCTTATTTACCTCTCTCTTTATAAATTTTTTGAAGTTTTGAACCAATAACAATTGAAATTGCAAACAAAATAATAAAAAATGCTGCTCCTGAATAACCCATAGTTGTATGTTTAATGACGTGCAAAAATACTAAAAAAATTAAAGCAGGCCTTTAGTACTAGGTAAAGAATTTAAATTATTTACGTCTCTTTGGACTGCTAATCGAATTGACTTAGCAAAAGCTTTAAAAATGGCCTCTATTTTATGGTGTTCATTTTCTCCTTCTGCCTTGATATTTATATTGGACTTAGATGCATCGGAAAAAGATTTGAAAAAATGAGCGAACATTTCAGTTGGCATTTCTCCAATTTTTTCTCTTTTGAAAGTGGCTTCCCAAACCAACCAATTACGGCCAGAGAAGTCAATCGCCACTTGAGCCAAACAATCATCCATGGGCAATAAAAAACCATAACGATTGATTCCTCGCTTATTTCCTAAGGCGATAGCAAAAGCCTCTCCCAAGGCAATACCCGTGTCTTCAATTGTATGGTGCTCATCAATGTGTAAATCTCCTTGTACATGGACTGCTAAATCCATATTAGCGTGTTTCGCAATTTGATCCAACATATGATCAAAAAAACCTAGGCCAGTTTGGTTATTAGCCTGACCACTTCCATCCAAATTTAATTCAATGTGGATTTTCGTTTCATGCGTATTTCTATGGTGAGATACCTTTCTATCAGGTAATTGGAAAAAATGGAATATTTGATTCCAATCCTCACATTGTAGAGCCAAAGAAGCTTGTAATGCTGATGGGACTTCCAATGCTCCAATTAAAATTCCCTGACATCCTAAGTTTTCAGCTAATTGTATATCCGTTAGGCGATCACCTATCACATAAGAATTCGATAAATCGTATTCGGGAGAAAAGTACTCTGTTAATAGTCCAATCCCTGGTTTTCTTGTCGGTAAATTTTCATGAGGAAAACTCTTATCAATGTGAATCTTCGAAAATGTTATTTCCTCAGAAGCTAAAATTTCCAACATTTTATTTTGAGCAGGCCAAAACGTATCTTCAGGAAATGAAGAGGTTCCTAAGCCATCTTGATTGGTCACCATCACCAATTCATAATCAGTGATCTCGGTGATTTTTTTCAAATTGGAAATGACTTGAGGCAAAAAGGCTAGTTTTTCATAGCTATCCACCTGCTGGTCAATGATGGGTTCAATGATAATGGTTCCATCACGGTCAATGAATAATACTTTCTTCATTCGGCAAAGTTAATGATACATTTTCATGGAAGTAAGAAATATGAAAAAAATACGAATCAATATGTGCTAAAAGTGATGATACTAATGTAATTTAGGGGATAATTATACCCAAAGAGGCAGATGTTTACAATTTTGGAAGCTGGCGAGAGAGAGATTTTTATTCAACGTGTAGCACTATTAACCAACGAGAATGTTGATAAAATACAGGAATTAGTACCTGTTTGGGAATCCATTATTTTAGGTTCATCCCTAAAGATGATACGAAATCAGATTCGTTTCAATGCTTTATACAATTTTATTCAGCACAAGTCCGTGCCCAGTAAAGAGATAGAAGTAATTTTTTCTAGTTCAACGGCTAGTGTAAACTGGGATGAAATCATATCCTATGGAGAAGGATTATTTGGCATATTAATGCCCGATAAAAAAAGTGCAATTGCCTTATTGGTTTCTCGTGAATTGAAGTGTAAAAGTTCATTGGTAGTAAAAGGCTTGAGTATTTGTTTCGCTATGTACGGAAATCGGTTGAAGCAAGTTGATATAGCTATTATGAAGGATTGGAATTCCTTTGGGGAACATTTTTTTGCTCAAAAGCATGATTTTGCGTCTTTGTGTCCTCCTAAATTACAAGGCCAGATTTCTGAAATTTTACTTTTATCCGATGTATTCAAGCATGAATCTAGTTCGTTTCAAATTAATGCAGATGAAATTGACTTGAATTCTGATGAAGAAGGTGGTTCAACTACTAATTGGAAAGCAATTGGGCTGATTATTGGTTCCGTTTTGTTAGCTTCGGCTATAGCTTGGTTTGTGTATACCAAGATGACTAAAGAGGATGAAGTAGTTAGTGCTGATACCGAAGAAATTATACCCATTGACAGTTTGGCTAAGCTACGTGATAGTTTGTCTAAATTGACTGCAGATTCTGCCAGAATAGCATCGGATTCATTGACGCATTTGAGTTGGCCCGACGGTAAGGCCTATGATGTGCCTAAATCCTCCGCCTTAGTTCCCATGTTTGAGTATTTAACGGATACTACGAATACAGAATCCAGCGAATTGCGAGTAAGTGAAATTTCTTTTGATGTAGAAACCAATCAATTAGTTTCACCTTTTGATGCCTTTTTTAAGAAGATGGCAGAGGGTTTAAATAAGTACAAAGATGTCCAAATTCGTATCTTTGCATTTGCTGAAAATGATGCTAAATCTGGCTTGAAACGTGGTTTTGTAGTCAAAAATCGTTTAGTCGGTGAAGGGATTTCCCCCAATCGTATTGAAGTAAAAGCAGCAGGAAATAACATCAATCCCGAGGCATCTGTTCCAATCAATTCACAAGTACTTTTGGTCTTATCTAAGAAGTCTGTATTAAAATAATACAATTTATTTGCTTCTCATTTTTTATTAAAGTACTTTTGTGCTTTAGAAATACAAATACATCCTCACAACTCTTTTTTACATTAATTGTAAAATTCTTTTCCCTGGTAAAGGGCTATCGGCAAGAGTTAATTACGGATGTGTTCGGGCAACGTAATTAAAAAACAACAAATGAGTAATCAAATTCGCTTTGATTCGCTTCCGTTTTCGGAAGGAATCCTGGCTGCTGTTAATGAAATGGGCTTTGAATTCGCTTCTCCCATTCAATCAGAAGCTATTCCATTTATTTTAGAAGGTCGTGATGTAATCGGCCAAGCACAAACAGGTACAGGTAAAACTGCCGCGTTTGGTATTCCAATGATCGAGCATGTAGCTCCATTCGAGAAATATGTGCAGGCCATCGTGTTATGTCCTACGCGTGAATTAGCTCTTCAGGTGACTGAAGAATTAAAGAAATTATCCAAGTTTACTAAAGGTGTTTGGGTTACAACTGTTTATGGAGGAGACTCCATTGATCGTCAAATCAAGTCATTAAAGGCTGGAGCCAACATCGTTGTGGGTACTCCTGGTCGTGTTATCGACTTAATCGAACGACGTGCATTGAAATTAGGTCAAGCTTCCATGATTGTATTGGATGAGGCAGATGAAATGTTAGACATGGGTTTTAGAGAGGATATTGAAAGTATCTTGCAAGAAATTCCAGAAGAGCGCCAAGTGGTATTATTTTCTGCCACGATGTCAAAGCCGATTTTGGCTTTAACCAACCGTTATTTAACTAACCCTAAATTAGTTAAGGTAGTTAAAAACGAAATTACGAATGTGAACATTGAGCAATTGTACTTTGATGTCAAAGGACGTGCGAAAATGGAAGTAACAACACGTTTGATAGATTTTTACAACCTGAAATTGGTTCTTATTTTCTGTAATCAGAAGAAAAGGGTTGATGAAGTGGTTGAAGAATTGGTGATACGTGGATATGCTGCCGAAGGTTTACATGGTGATTTACGTCAATCTCAACGTACACAAGTGATGAACCGTTTCCGTAACGGAAATGTAGGGTTCTTAGTAGCTACTGACGTAGCTGCTCGTGGTTTGGACGTAGAAAATGTAGATGCGGTTATTAATTATGATATCCCATTGGATGAAGAATATTATGTACACCGTATCGGTCGTACTGGTAGAGCTGGAAAATTCGGTAAAGCTTTCACTTTAGTCGTTGGTTCAGAGAGAAATCGCTTGCGCGAAATCATGAATTACACTAAAGTAAAGATTGAAAAAGGAGTTATTCCTACGTTCACGGATGTAGTAGGTGTTAAAAAAGGCATGTTTATTGAGCGTGTTGCTGCTACAATTCAAGAAGGAGATTTAGATGTATTTAATGATGCATTGACAAACCTACATCATGCTGGGTTTACAACGGAGCAAATTGTTGCCGCTTTAGTGAAAATTAGCATGGGAGTTCAAAAGAATGAGTTTGGTGATGAAAATCTCGAAGGAGAATTAGAACGTCAATCTCGTAAATATGGTCGTGATGACCGTGGTAGTGATCGCGGTGGAGACCGTGGAGGATACCGTGGTGATCGTGGCGGTGAACGTGATGGCCGTCGTGGCGCTGGTCGTTTCGAGAGAGATTCTCGTTATGGTGGACGTGATGACCGTGGTGGCGATAGAGATCGTGGACCACGTGGACCAAGAAGTGACAAAGAAGGTAAGCCTTATCGTTCCGATGAAAATATGGTTCGTATGTTTGTTAACATTGGTTTCAACGAGAAAATATCTCCTTCTAACATCGTAGGAGCTTTTGCAGGTGAATCTGGAATCCCTGGTAATGTATTAGGGCAAATTCAAATTGAAAATAAGCATACCTATGTAGATGTGCCTAAAGAATATGCGAATGTTGTTTTAGAAAAAATGGCTGGAGCTCAAATTAAAGGAAAACGTGTTTTAGTAGAAATTGCTAAGCCCGTATAATTTTTTGAGAATACATGGAAAAGGCGACTTCGGTCGCCTTTTTTTATGTCTAAGATTTTTTCAGCATAAAATGCTGTTTACTAGCTAGCTGATTAAATCGTAATATACCTATATCAAATAGGTCAATGCTGTGAATGACTCGTGGGTCATCTACTAAAGTATCCCAAATATCTTGGCTTAGTGTAGATTCATAGGGATGTAGAATAAATAAAATGGAATTAGATTGGGCCTTTGGAATTAAATCTTGATCAATTTGTTGGTAAATTTCTGGATTTAAATGTGGAATAACCAAAGGAAAAACTTCCCCAGAATCAATTTCTTGGGCATAAAATTGACTCACCTCGTGGATGAGTTCATTGGTTTTATCGTTCGTTGAAATTCGCTTTTGTAATATCGGATTGATTACCTCGGTGTATAATTTAAATATAGAGGGGGAGTGTAATCCATGACTTGTTTGAGCTTGTATTAAAAAGAAGAATTTTTGAAATAAACGCATTAATTTAAAATATAAGTAGGTGCTAATTCAAAGGGTGGAATCTTAACTGAAAAGGTGGATTGATTTTCTAAATTCAGAAAAGTGTAATGGCCACTCATTTTGCCCAAATTGCCGATAATAGGACAGCCTGAAGTGTAGGTAAAGGATTGGTTTGGTTCAAGAATGGGTTGTTGACCTACCACACCTAAGCCATTCACATGTTCTGTTTTTCCAGAGCCATCTTGTATTTTCCAGAATCTACTGACTAATTGAGCAGGTTGCTTACTGAGGTTTTTGATTGTAATTTGGTAAGAGAAAAAATGTTGGTATGGTTTTTGAATTTCATATTCCGACAAATGTTGTGTCTCTACAGCAATATAAAAACCATTCGTGATAGCTTCAGTCATAAGTATGGATCAAATTGAGAGTAAAATAGTTCGAAAATTACCTGATTTACTAATGAATGATTGGAAAAATATTTTCCTTTCTGAATTAGGTGAATCATATTTTGAATCGATGCAAGTGAAGTTGTCCAAAAAAATGCAATCGGATGAAGTTTTTCCGCCTCAAGATGCTATTTTTCAAGCATTTAATTTATGTTCTTTTGCCGATACTCAAGTGGTTATTATAGGTCAGGATCCCTATCATGGGAAAGGTCAAGCTCATGGCCTGTGTTTTTCGGTTACATCAGGTTTACCACTTCCTCCCTCATTGAGAAATATAAAAAAAGAACTACATCTGGATTTAGATGTGTTTTTGACAAATCAAGATGGTGATTTAAGTCTATGGGCGAAACAAGGTGTACTATTACTGAATTCGATTTTAACAGTTTCTGAGGCTAGACCTGGTTCACATGAAGATATAGGGTGGCAAAAATTAACTTCCTTAGCCATTGAAAAAATCAGTAAAGAAAAAGAACATGTGGTATTTTTGTTGTGGGGTCATTATGCGCAGCAATTGGCCAAAAATGTAGATGAGAAAAAGCATTTGCTTTTAAAATCTTCTCATCCTTCGCCACTATCGGCTAACAGGGGAGGTTGGTTTGGGAATAAGGTGTTTTCAAAAACCAATGACTACCTGATCGCCCATCAAAAGAAAGCGATCAACTGGCTATAACTTCTTCAACTGACTTGGGAAATAGACATGTTGATTGGGGAATTCTTCCAATAAAAACCCGGATACAAGGGTCTCTATAATAGCCAATTGTTTTTCAAATTCTGGTTCCACCCAGCATTGTAAGCTAAAACCTTTGGAGTCAGGTTCTTGATGTGAGGTGATTTCAAATAAATATACGCGAGAAATAAATGATTGCTTTTCTATTTCTGGTACAATGATTTTTTGTAAAGCAATAAGAGCTTTTTCTTCAGTTGAATTTTCAAAAAAGAGCGATAAATTAAATTGAATCATATTTTTATCTGGGGATTGGCCAAGGATTGGTATAGAATTTCAACAGTATGATATGCGTTTTTATCAATACCATCTTTGATTTGATGCCTACAAGAAGTACCATTGCTTGCCACAATGGTTGAACTTGGTTTGGATAATATTGTTGGGAATAATACCAAGTTGGCTATTTGTTTAGAAATCTTGAAATGTTTTTTTTCATAACCAAATGAACCTGCCATACCACAACATCCTGAAGGTATTAATTCTACTTCATGTCCTTCTGGAAATGACAAAACCTGTCTTGTAGAGCTTAAGCCAGCAATGGATTTTTGATGGCAATGCCCATGCAAGACTATTTTCCTGCTTTTTGTTCCAAATGATGATTTTTGTATTCTTCTAGACTTGATCTCTTGGGCTAAGAATTCGTCAATCAATAGGCAGTTTGCTTTTAATTTTAGCGCATCATTTTTGAGTTCAGGGTCAACTAATTCTGGAATCTCATCACGGAAGCTTAGAATAGCACTTGGCTCCAAGCCAATGAAGGGTGCGTTTGAACGAATGATTTCTTTAAGTAACACTACATTACGGTTAGCAAGCTTTTTAGCCTCAATGAGCATGCCTTTCGATAAATAACTTCTGCCGCTAATGATTCCTTTGGGTATTTCTACACCATAGCCAAGTTCATTTAATAAGACAATGGCCTTTTTGCCGATCCCAACATCATTGTAATTGGTAAATTCATCAGCAAAAAAGTAAACCATCCCCAAAGGCATTTCTGTTTGGCTCACTTTCTTTTTGTAGGTTGAAAACCATTCTTCGAGACTGGTAAATGATACTTTGGGAATACTTCTTTCCCAAGAAAATCCCATGATGCTTTTGATGATGATGCTGCTTAAAGGGAATTCGATGGCAAAATTATATAGGGGAGAAATTTTTCTAACCCAGTTTTGTATTCGAGGAAAATGACCAATTAATTGAGTTCTCCATGGAGTACCTTGTTCGATATAACTCTGTTGAAGAGTTTCTGCTTTTAATTTACTAATATCAACTCCCGAAGGACATTCTGTTTGACATCCCTTGCAGGAAAGACATAAATCCAATATGTCTTTCAATTGTGGATCAGAAAAGGGTTTTTCTACCTCAGAACTGAGAATTTGCCGCAGCATATTGGCTCTTGCTCGGGTACTATCCTTTTCTTGTTGGGTAGCCATAAAACTAGGACACATGGTTCCACCTGATAGGGCTGTTTTTTTACAGTCGCCTGAACCCGAACATTTTTCGGCTAAGGTCAGTGGGTCATTTAACGCACCATAATCAAAGAAATACTGTCTTTTTTGTGGAATTTTAGCTTGAATTCTAAATGCCTCATCCATGGGAGGAGTATGGACTATTTTTCCTGGATTAAGGGTATTGTTTGGGTCAAAAATATGTTTGATTTCTTGAAAAAGCTCATAAATTTCGGGACCCATGATTTCAGGAATAAATTCTCCCCGAAGTCTGCCATCTCCATGTTCGCCGCTTAATGATCCTTGATATTTTTTAAGAATCTGAACTGTTTCTTGCAATAATTGGCGGAAAAGTTTTTTCCCTTCCTCCGATTTTAAATCAAGAAATGGCTCAATATGCAATTCTCCAGCGCCCGCATGAGCATAAAATGCGGCTTGTACTTGATGTTGTTCTAGAAGATTTTGAATATCAGCAACATAATTGGGCAAATCTTCTGGATCTACAGCACAATCCTCAATTAAATTGACAGCTTGTTTATCGCCAAGAATATTCCGTATCAAGCCTAGTCCAGCTTTCCTGATATCCCATCCTTTGGAAATTTCTTCTCCAAATAAAGTAGGACAGGCATATCCTATGTTCTGAGCATTTAATTTTTCAATAAATTGATTGGCTTTATTTTCACTACTAGACGCTTCGTCTCCTCGAAACTCCACCATTAAAATTGCCTCGGGCTTACCTTGAATAAAATCTCGATCTTTTTCGAATTGAGGGTGACCTTCTGTAAAAGATAGTATGAAATCATCTACCAATTCCGAGGCAGTAGGAAGACAAGATAATGCCACTAAATTGGCTTGCAGAGATTCTTGAATGGAATGGCAGTGTACGCATACTAAACAAACATCCGCAGAAGGAATATCTAATAATTGTAGACGAAGGGAGTGAACCACTGCCAAGGTACCTTCAGAACCAGCTATTAATGTGGAAAGATTAAATGGCTTTCCAGTAGGGTTGAAAGGTTGCATTTCCACCAAAGCATCTAAAGCGTAGCCCGTATTTCTACGTTTAATGCTGGGTTTGGGAAATTTGTTTCTGATTAATTCTTGCAAAGCAGGATTATTCAAAATCCGATGTAACTCCCGGTATATGTTACCTTCTAAATTCTGAAGACTCGTTTTTTTATAGAATTCTTCATTACTTAATGGATGAGTGTATATGTCTGTACCATCGGCTAAAATAGCTTTTGTTTCAATCAAGTGATCACGAACATTTCCCCAAACGATGGAATGTAATCCACAGGAATTATTGCCCACCATGCCACCTAAAAGTGCCCTATTGGCCGTGGAGGTTTCGGGTCCGAAGAATAGGCCTGTTTTTTTTATGGATGTATTTAAATCATCTCTGACCATACCAGGTTCTACCCATACCGTTTTTTCTTTTTTATTAAGCGAAATGATTTTACTCATGGAAGAAGAAACTTCCATCACGATACCTTCACCTACGACTTGGCCTGCCAGTGATGTACCTGCGCCGCGTGGAATGATGCCTAATTTATTATTTTTAGCAAATTGAATGAGACGTTTAATGTCTTTATGAGAAGCTGGTATGGCAACGGCCTTCGGCTGGACTTGGTATACCGAAGCGTCAGTGGCATAAATTTTACGGGCTATTTGTGAAGATTGAGAGGTATCGAAATACAATTTACCCTCAAAATGAGCAGATAATAGGTGATATTCTCGTTGACTCCAAGCCATGGGTATGAATTAAGATATAAAATTACAAAAATCCAGTCTTACCATCATATTGCCATTCAAAGTTTATACCATCTATTCATACAAATAGAAGAATATAAATTGAAATAGCTTAGTAACTTTAAGCTTATTGCCCAAATTCATAGCTATGAAATTTCTAAGACAAGTATTTGAAAGTTTAGTTTTTGCCTACCAGGCACTTCGTTCTAATATCATGCGTACCACCTTGTCCTTGCTAGGAGTTAGTGTAGGTATTTTTGCCATAGTCGCTGTTTTTACTGCAGTGGATTCATTGAATGGCAAAATTCGCTCGGAGATTGATTCTTTTGCAGGTTCAGGAGTTTTGTACGTAGGCAAATGGCCTTGGTTGATGCAAAATAATTATCCTTGGTGGAAATATTTGAATCGCCCTGAGATGAAATATTCGGAGTTTAAGTACTTGAAGGAAAATCTAACTTCGGCACAAGCGGTGGCAATTATTGATGGAGGTAGAACAGCCTCAGTCAATCGCGGAAGTAGTAGTATGGATGTTAATATCACAGGGGCAAGTTATGATTATAATCAAGTAACTAGTTGTCCTGTTAATCAAGGAAGGTATTTTTTACCCATTGAATCAGATAATGGACTGAATGTGGCCATTATTGGTTCCAAGGTTGCTGAAAACCTTGCCAATGGGGAGTCGATGATTGGTCAGGTAATAAAATTAAATGGAATTAAATTTTCGGTGATAGGCGTCATAGAAAAGAAAGGAAATGATATGTTGGGTTTTGGTGGTACTCCAGACGAGAAAGTTATTATTCCTTACATTACTTATGCAACTATTTTTCAAAAAGATCGACCACAGCCAGATATATCCATTAAAGCTTTTGAGGATGATGTGAATCAGCAAAATTTGGAAGGAGATATTTCGGGGATGATGCGTAGTTTGCGTTCGATTAAACCTAAACAAGAGGATTCTTTTTCTATCAATCGAATGGATGGTTTGAATCAGTTTTTTGATGGAATTTTTTCTGTTCTCAATATAGCAGGAGCTTTAATTGCTGGTTTTTCTTTATTAGTTGGAGGTTTTGGTATTGCCAATATTATGTTTGTTTCGGTAAAAGAAAGGACTAATATTATCGGGATTCAAAAGTCTTTAGGAGCTAAAAATTATTTCATCATGTTTCAGTTTTTATTTGAAGCTGTATTCTTAAGTTTAATTGGAGGGATAGTGGGGATCGGTTTGGTGGTCTTAATTACACTCATCCCACAAGAGGCCTTGCCATTAAGTTTAAGTTTTAAAAATATTCTTAGTGGTTTAATGATATCAAGCTTTATTGGAATATTGTCTGGTATTATCCCAGCTTGGGTGGCAGCTAAGATGGATCCTGTTATTGCAATCCGCTCTAAATAGAAAAAGGCCATCGAGAGATGGCCTTTTTAATTTTATATTTTGATGGTATTATAAACTCAAGGTACTTAAAACGGAGTTCATATTACGTACAGCATCAGCTGATTTATTGAAAGCAGCTTGCTCATCTTCTGTTAATTGATAATCAACGATTTTCTCCCATCCGTTTTTACCTAAAACAACGGGGACACCTAAGCAAATGTCTGATTGGCCATATTCTCCTTCAAGAGATACGCAGCATGCCATGATTTTTTTCTCATCACGCACGATAGCTTCTACCAATGCAGCACCAGCTGCACCAGGTGCATACCAAGCAGAAGTACCTAATAGGCCTGTTAATGTAGCTCCACCAACCATCGTATCAGCAGCCACTTTATCCAATGTTTCAGTGGATAGGAATTGATTTACTGGAACGCCATTGTAAGTAGCTAAACGTTTCAACGGAATCATCGTAGTATCTCCATGACCACCTATGACAGTTCCATGGATATCATTGATTGAGACATCCATAGCTTTTGCTAAATAACATTTGAAACGAGCTGAGTCCAACGTACCACCCATACCAATGATACGGTGCTTGTCTAATCCAGCTACCGACTTCGCTAAATAAGTCATGGTATCCATAGGATTGGAAATAATCACAATGATTGGATTTTTAGAAAATTTCAAAATATTTTCTACTACACTCTTAACGATACCAGCGTTAACCCCAATTAATTCTTCACGTGTCATACCAGGTTTTCTTGGTAAGCCAGAAGTAATGACTACCACATCTGAATTAGCTGTTTTAGCATAATCATTGGTAGAACCTACTAATTTGGTATCAAAACCTAATAGGGAGGCAGTTTGGAACATATCCAAGGTTTTGCCTTCAGCAATTCCTTCTTTGATGTCCAATAAAACTAATTCATCTGCTAATTCTTTTCTAGCGATGTTGTCAGCACATGTAGCACCTACAGCACCAGCTCCAACTACGGTAATTTTCATTGTTGTGTGATTTTAATGATTCTTATGAGCAAAAAACTCCCCTAAATTACGATAAAACACTTACATATTTGTAAAAGTAGTCGGATTATATAAATAAGGGCAAGGCCTGCTAGATTTTGGTATTCAATTTGTATATTTATGGATAAATCAATGTTTATGACTAGAAAAATCACTTTTATTGATCGCATTATAAGCTCCCAATTTTTCAAAGAAGCTTTGGATAAAGGGGAAGACTTAATGGATAACAATAAATATGGTTTATTAAATTTGGTGAAACAATCTTTACAAAAAGTGAATGAAACTGCTGCTCAAAGCAATCTTTCTGTGGTTCGTTTATTAAATCATTACATTGTATTGTTTAGTCAGTTGATTAAGGCGTATGTACAAGGAACTTATCGGAAATTACCTGCGATAACTCTAGCAAAAATTGCTGCCGTGTTGATTTACTTTATATCACCTTTTGATTTTATACCCGATTTGTTGCCCATTGTTGGTTTTACAGATGATTTGGCATTAGTCCTATGGGTAGGAAAATCAATTAAACAAGAACTAGATGAATTTGAAAAACAAATGTAATCTTTGACCCTTAGAGAAGGATTTTTAATTAGTATTGAATATATTTACAAAATTTTTAAATACAGAAAATGATGAGCATAGCAAGTATATTGTTGTTTTTGAACGGTTTAGGTGGTGGAGAACTTTTATTAATCGGTTTAGCCATACTATTGTTCTTTGGTGGAAAGAAGTTACCTGAGTTAATGCGTGGACTAGGTAAAGGTATCCGTGAATTTCAGGATGCTAAAAATGAAGTGAAAGATCAAATCAATAAAGAACTAGACGAGACTAAGAAGTAATTCTTCGTTTTACTTATTTATCTGCATAGTTGGACTTGTCCAACTATGCTTTTGTGTTTTATTGAATACCCCATTTGGATGAATATATCCCAGTTAAAATACAGTGATTTAAGGAAATTGTTGGACGAAGGTCAGTTGACCTGTGTGGACATTGTGAAGTATTATTTGTCCCAAATTGAAGCACATAATCCCAAGCTGAATGCCTTTTTAGAAGTATATGCTTCGGAAGCACTAGAAAAAGCGGCGCACATTGATAATAAGTTCCAATCAGGAACGGCAGGTGAATTAGCCGGCTTGGTCATTGGAATCAAAGACTTACTTTGTTATGAAGATCATCATTCCTATGCCGGAAGTAAAATTTTACATTCTTTTAAATCAACTTTTTCTGCAACTGCTGTTCAGCGACTACTAGATCAAGATGCCATTGTAATTGGTAGACAAAATTGTGATGAGTTTGGTATGGGCTCTACCAATGAAAACTCGGCTTTTGGTCCTGTCCTGAATTTCAAAAATACAACCCACGTTGCTGGTGGAAGTTCGGGTGGTTCTGCTGTAGCCGTCCAAGCCAACATGTGCCATATTTCTTTAGGTACAGACACTGGGGGATCTATTCGTATGCCAGCTGCTTTCTGTGGTGTTATTGGTTTGAAACCCACTTACGGTCGTGTTTCTCGTTGGGGATTAATTGCCTATGCCTCCTCTTTTGACACGATTGGTCCTATAGCTCGCCATGTAGATGACCTAGCTTTAGTTTTGAGATATATTTCAGGGGCTGATGGACAAGATAGTACGGTTATTTCTATGTCCCAGTTTTCAGCTAAAAAGCCAAGTTCTGGTAAGCGAATAGCCTACATCAAGGAAATGGCTGAGCATCCAAGTCTGCAAGCTGATATAAAAATTGCCTTTTTTGAGAAGTTAGAACGATTGAAAAATAAAGGTTATGAGGTTATTCCGGTAGATTTTCCTTTTGTAGATGCTTTATTGCCTACATATTATATCCTTACAACTGCAGAAGCGAGCTCTAATTTATCACGATTTGACGGTGTCAAATTTGGTCATAGAACATCTGTTTCCACCAAAGATTTGTTGGACATGTATAAAAAGACGCGTGATGAAGCATTTGGAGAAGAAGTCAAGCGAAGAATCATGCTGGGAACATTTGTCCTAAGTGCCGATTATTATGATGCTTATTATACCAAGGCGCAAAAGGTTCGGAGATTGATCAAAGAGTTTACGCAAGGCTTATTGGAGGAAAATGAATTTTTAGTTTCTCCGACAACATCTTCTACCGCTTACCGTTTGGGAGAGAAAACACTAGATCCACTACAAATGTATTTAGGAGATTTATTTACCGTTCAGGCCAATGTGGCAGGTTTACCTGCTATTTCTATACCTATGGGTGAAGATACACAATCTTTACCCATGGGATTTCAAATCATGGCTGATGTTTTCCAAGAAGAAGCAATGTTAATATTAGCCAAGGAATTAGTTTAATACGTTGAATAAGAAGATCTTACATATTATTTTCATTTTACTACTTATTGTTAGCTCAATAGGGAAGGCTCAAGTATGGAATCCATTCAAACCTATATTAGATGAGCGTGTCATTGATTCTTTAGCTCAATATGAACAAGGTTCTCCGACAGCTTGGATGATTGATCCAGCTTTGATTGAGGGACGTTTGAAACAGATGAAGAATCAAATTCCGCTGCCTTATAATTTCTACGTGCATCAGTTTGTTGAGTACTTTGCTTTTAGGAAGTCTGACTTTACTCAGCGCATGTTGGAAAAGCGTGATTTATATTTTCCTATTTATGAGAAATATTTAAAGCAATATAACCTTCCTGATGAACTTAAATATTTATCATTAATAGAATCAGGTCTTGATCCTAAAGCCTTATCCAATAAAGGAGCTGGTGGATTGTGGCAATTTATGCCTTATACCGCCCGAGGTGATTTTGGTCTTCGTGTAGATTCATACATTGATGAACGATTTGATCCTGAACGAGCTTCGGAAGCAGCAAGTAAGTATTTAAGGCAATTGTATCGAATTTTTGGCGATTGGCATTTAGCTTTGGCAGCGTATAATACGGGGCCCGGAAATGTGAAACGTGCCATTCGAAACTGCAAAGGTTCTGATGATTTTTGGGGGATTTATCCCTGTTTGCCTAAACAAACACGTGCGTATGTCCCCCAGTTTATTGCTATGGCCTACATGATGAATTATCATTGGGATCATGCCATACATCCGGAAACTTGGGCGAGTCATGTTCCTTCTGATACCTTACAAATCAATGGATATTTGAACTTAAGTGTATTTGCTTCTTTAGCCAAGATATCCATGGATACGTTGAAAAAGCTAAATCCACATGTATTAACCCATTATTTGCCAAAAGATTCAAAATCGTTTGTATTAAAAATCCCTAAAAATAGATCTGACTTTTTCCAAGTAAATCGAAAGCAAATCCTTGATTCTGCTGGACTAGCGTCAATTTCCATACAACCCGTTTTTGCAACAGATACCAGTGCAAGTATGAGAATGCGTATGGTTAAGGTGCGCTACAAGGTTAAAAAGGGAGAAACTATTTATGAAGTAGCACGCAAATTTGAAATATCTGTTTTTGAATTAAAAAGGATTAACCGTTTAAGGAGAAATCGCTTGAAAAAAGGTCAAAATTTGTTTGTTTTGGAAAAGCAATGGTTTCCAGTAAAATATGTGGCTAAGGTAGCGGATACCTCAACCATCAAATTAACGACTAAGCAATTAGTCTCTAAAAAGAAAAAAGTCAAGTACTATTTAGTTCGATCTGGAGATACTTTATCCGACATAGCAGAAAGGCATGAAGGATTGACAGTGGCTAAAATTAAGAAATTAAATCGATTGCGTTCAGCGGTATTACGACCAGGAATGCGACTTAGAATATCCTAAAGATGATTGCATATTTGCAAGGTAAATTAGCCCATAAAGATCGTACACATGTCATTATTGATGTGAATGGAGTAGGATATGAAGTTAAGATATCACTTCAAACCTATGACAGTTTGACAAATGGACATGAATCCATCAAGCTTTTTACCCATTTACAGATAAAAGAAGACTCCCATACTTTGGTTGGTTTTCATAGTATGGACGAAAAGTTTTTGTTTTTAGATTTAATTAGTGTTTCAGGTATTGGTTTAAGCACGGCTTTGGTCATGTTATCTTCATTCTCTTCTGGGGAAATTAGAGCAGCCATTATGAATGAAAATATTGGTTTGATTCAATCGATTAAAGGTATAGGTTCTAAAACGGCACAGCGTGTTATTTTGGAATTGAAAGACAAATGCAAAAAGGATGCCCTATTTGTTGAAGCTGGTTTAGCTTCTCATGATCATACATATGGGGTTAAACAAGAAGCTTTAGCGGCGCTTGTTACCTTGGGAATTGCTAGGGGTGTTGCTGAGAAAAGTTTGGATAGTTTACTAAAAAGTAATCCAGATGCTTCAATTGAGCAATTAATTAAGTTGGCTCTTCGTTAAATTGGTTTAAAATTGTTTCCCGAATAATTGTGCATAAACATTTTGCATCTCGTGTTCTGATTACTTGCATAGCATTTTTGCTACTTAATGGGGTAGTAAATGGGGCTTATGCTGATAAGAGTGCATTTATTGAGGAAGATACTACTTTAGAAAAAAGTGGGAAAAGACCTAGGTTCACTCTCAAGTCACCTACTCCATTTAGTATATTTCAACAAAGCCCAAAATCTCCTTTTTCGATCTATTCCATTAAAGGAGCTAAAAGTACTTTATCTTTTCTGGAACAAAATCAGTTAGTTCAATCTCAGCAATTAGGGAATATAGCGGTTCAACCTATCAGGCCATTTTCTTTTCAAGAATATGCCCGAGAGCAAGATGGGCAAGTCAACCGCAGTTTTTGGAATGCCTATTCCAAAAGTTTAGACGGAAGTAGTTCATTACAATCCCGCGGTCTTTTTCCTAAAATAGAATTACCTCCGGCTATTGACCGAATATTTGGAGGAAACGAGGTCTATTTTAAGCCCAATGGTAGTTTGTTATTGGATATTGGATATATGGGACAGTTTGTGGATAATCCTGCTATTCCAGTCCAATTGCGATATGTCGGAAATTTATTTTTTAATGAGCAAGCACAAATTAACTTTCAAGGAAAAATTGGAGAAAAACTGAATCTTAATACCAATTTTGATACTAAAGCAAGTTTTAACTTTCAAAATCAATTAAAACTAAATTGGAAAACTCAAGAAGAAGATATTCTACAAAATATTGAATTGGGAAATACATCGTGGACACTGAATTCCCAATTGATTCCTGGCGTTCAAAATTTGTTTGGTTTAAAGACATTAATGAGATTTGGAAATTTGGATGTGACGGTTGTTGCAGCTCAACAACGTTCCAAACAAGATTGTATCACGTTAAAAGGAGGAACTCAAGGTAAATCTTTTGAAATACGAGCAGATCAATACGATGAAAATCGACATTTCTTCTTGTCAAGCTATTTTAGAAATCAATATGAGCAAGCATTGAAGAATGTGCCCATGCTTTCTTCTGGAATTTCTATTACTCGTGTAGAAGTATATGTTACCAATAGAACACAAAGTACCGAGACGCTTCGAAACTTAATTTCTCTCTCAGATTTAGGAGAATCTGCTCCATATAGTGCCAATAACCTAACTTTAAGTCCCATTATTCCCAATCAACCTGTTGACAATAGAAATAATGGATTATATGCTAAGTTGGTGAATGACGCTGAAATAAGAAAATCGGATCAGGCTTCTTATCGTTTGGAGTCAGCCTATAATTTACAGAGAGGGACTGACTTTGATATGTTGAAGGGAGCCAAGCGATTGAATGAAAGGGAATTTAAATTTCATCCAACCCTAGGTTATTTATCCTTGGTTTCTCCTTTAAGAAATGACGAAGTTTTGGCTGTAGCTTATGAGTACACCTTGAATGGGAGAAAGTACAAAGTTGGCGAGTTAACAGAGGATTATCAAGCTCGTAGAGATGATGAGGTGTTGGTACTTAAAATGTTAAAGTCGTCTACCATCCGTAATAATTTGTATCACCCTATGTGGGATTTAATGATGAAGAATATTTATTCATTGAATACCAATGGTTTAGCTAAGCAAAATTTTCAATTACGGATTGTTTATAAGGATGACGCCACAGGTATAGACAATTCCAATTTGATTGAAGGAGAAAAATTGAAGGATATTCCTTTGGTGAAAGTATTGGGATTGGACAAACTGAATTTTGCAGGTGATCCGCAACCCGATGGAAATTTTGACTTTGTTGATGAATTAACCATTGATGCTAAAAATGGACGTATTATTTTTCCTGTTTTAGAACCCTTTGGTCGGAATTTAAAATCTAATTTTGGACCTTCAGAATCTAATTTGGAAAGTAAATATGTTTTTGATGAGTTATATCGAAAAACCCAGTCCGATGCTTTACAATTAGCAGGAAAAAATAAATTTTTTCTAAAAGGGTCATTCCAGTCTGGGATGGGCAGCGATATCATGTTACCATTTGGTGTGGAAGCGAAATCGGTTACGGTTTCTGCCGGTGGTCAATTACTTACTTCAGGTACAGATTTCATTGTAGAAGGAATGTCTGGAAGATTGAAAATCATCAATGAAAGTATCTTTTCTTCAGGTAGAGAGTTGAAGATTTGTTATGAAAAGCCTGATTTGTTTTCCAATCAAGTGCGTACCTTATTGGGTACTCGATTGGATTATAATTTAGGTTCTGATTTTCATTTAGGAGCCACCTTCCAAAATATGAGTGAAAGTCCACCGGCATTTTTTCGTCGTGTGGCTATTGGGAATGAACCGGTAAATAATACCTTGATTGGATTTGATGCCAGTTTATTTCGTAAATCGATGGCGCTAACCCGAGCTTTAGATGCTTTGCCGATTGTATCGACAAAAGAGGCATCGGTCATTGATTTTCAAGGAGAGGTAGCCAAATTAATTCCTAATGTTAATGATCGCGTTCAAGGAAATGCTTTTATTGATGATTTTGAGGCAGCACGTGTGGTATATAATTTTTCTTCTCAACCGACACTTTGGAAACCAGCTTCAACACCCAAGGAATTTATCGTTGGTAATCCACGAGATTTAACTTCAAATTTTAAGCGTGCTAAGATTTCAGCCTACAATGTAGACGCTAGTATTTATGGCCAAGGAGGCTTTGGTTTAGATGTTCCTGGTATAGATCCTAATAAAGTAAATGCCTATGCCTATGAAAGGGTGGTTACTCCGAAAGGATTATTTCCCAATAAAGACTTTGCTAACAATATTACCAATTTACCTCTAGGGGTATTAGATGTTGCTTATTTCCCACAAGAGCGAGGTATCTATAATTTCAATACAGACATGACAGCCAAAGGATTGTTGGCAGGAGATCCTAAGAATAATTTTGGGGCTATCACTCGAGCTATCAATTCAGATACAGATTTTGATAATGCCAATGTAGAGCAGATTGAATTTTGGTTAATGAATCCATTTGTTGCCGGTGAACAAGGGAAGGTACGTGATGGTATTATTAACAAAAATAATGAAACAGGCGGGAAGCTTGTATTTCATTTAGGAGATATTTCAGAAGACTTTATTCCTGATGGTTTTTCCAACTTTGAAAATGGAATTCCAGCAGGTGAAAAAATCACCTCTGGCCCTTCACAGAATGTCGAGGTTACCCAATGGGGGATAGCACCCAAAAGGCAATTTGTCATCAATGCATTTGATAATCAAGCAGGTAGGTCTACGCAAGATGTTGGGTTGGATGGATTATCCAATCAGGTTTCTGAAGGGACCACTGTTTCAGAGGAAACTTATTTCAAAGAGTATTTAAATCAAGTACGAACTAAAGTTACGGATCAAACTGCTCTTACTAAAATAGTTAAAGATCCGGCAGGTGACGATTTTGATTACTATTTGAATGAGAAGTTTAACGGAACAGAAAGTTTAATTGAGCGCTACAAGAACTTTATGGGGCTTGAAAATAACTCTCCCACAACGGATAACCCAAGTAATACTAATTTTACGGAAGCCAATAGTATGGTTCCAGATCGAGAAGATTTGAATACCGATAATACGGTGAATGAAGTAGAATCGTACTTCAAATATGAAGTGGATTTGAAACCAGGGCAATTGGAAGTGGGTAAAGGCTACGTTGTGGATCGTGTGACTGAAAATGGGGTCGATTGGTATTTATTCCGTATTCCAATCAAAGATAAACCTACGGCAGTAGGTGGAATGAACAGTTTTAAATCCATTCGTTTTTTCCGCATGTTGCTGACTCAATTCCAAGAGCCAGTGGTATTGCGTTTTGCTCAATTACAGCTTTCTGGCTATTCTTACCGTAAGTTTTTAGGTGATTTGGACAAGAAAAATGGAGTGGATCTTCCTGAACCATATGATGCTAAGTTTAAAGTTTCTTCTGTGAATATTGAGGAAAACGGACCTGCTTTTAAAGGAACTAACACGATTCCTTATGTCGTTCCACCAGGTTTTGTACGTGATCAAGATATCACGACCATAAATAATGCTCGTTTAAATGAGCAATCGATGAGTTTATGTGTGGATAATTTACGTCCGGGGGATGCTCGAGCGGTATTTAAAAATACCAGTTTTGACTTCATCAATTATAAACGACTACGCATGTTTGTATCCATGCAAAGTCAAGAACAAATCAATGGCAAAGTTGCTGCATTTATAAGAATTGGTACGGATTTGACGGATAACTACTATGAAGTTCAATCTGTGGGATTGACTCAAACTCAAAAAGGTCAAAGTTTGGACTTGGAAATTTGGCCAATGGAAAATGAGTTTGATATTGAGTTTGACTTATTAAAGCGTGCCAAAATGGAGCGAGATAAGCAAGGGAAAACGTTGAATGAACGTTTCTCCATTCTTATGACTAGTTCATCAGGAAAGCAATATCTAGTGACTGTTATGGGCCGACCAGATCAAAGTGCTAGTATGACCATGATGATTGGTATGCGTAACATCAGCACGGATGGGCCAAAGAGTTTTTGTATATGGGTGAATGAATTAAGAGCTTCAGATTTTGATCAAACATCGGGAGAAGCTGCAGTAGGTAAATTAGGATTAAAATTGGCTGATTTAGGAACCATCATGTTAAACGGAAGTTTCAAGAATTATGGTTTTGGAGGAGTTCAATCCAAGATATCTGAACGTTCTAGAGAGAATTACATCGAATATGGAATTACCGCAAATTTAAATTTGGAGAAGTTTTTGCCTGCCAATTGGGGTTTCCGAATTCCGTTCTTTATAACCTACGATAAACGCAATATCTCGCCTCAATTTGATCCATTAGATCCAGATATATTTTTATCTAATGCTTTGGAAACTAAAGGTGCGGGCTATGCTAAATTGGTGGAAGACAATACTGAACGTCGAGGTTTTAACTTCACCAATGTGCGAAAAGTCAAGAATAGCTTATCTAAACGGGCCTATTTGTGGGATTTTTCAAATTTCACATTCTCTTATGCCTATTCGGAGATGCTCAGAACGAGTACGATGATACATTCTTACCAGCAGTACAGCCAACGAGCTAGTATCTTATATTCATTCACAACGAATAGTGCATTTTGGGAGCCCTTTAACAAATGGAATACGAGTTCTTCTTGGTTGGATATCATCAAAGATTTTAATTTTAACTGGAAGCCTAGCTCTTTTACTGTTAGGGCTGAAATGGATCGTAGTTTTGTCAAAACTCAACTGAGAAATCAAGATTTAAATATCAATGGTGTAGCACCTCAATTTGAAAAGTATTGGTTCTTTAATCGGCAATATGCTTTGAATTGGAATTTGACCAAAAGCATCATTTTTAATTATAATACGATGGTTAATGCCATCATCGATGAGCCGTTCGGTGATATTGATACTCAAGCCAAACGAGATTCTGTGATGAACAACATTAAGTCATTTGGAAGAGCGAAGAACTTTGATCAGCAGGCTGGTATCGTTTGGCGATTACCTCTACAAAAGCTTCCGTTGACGGATTGGATGAATGCTGATTATACACACCGAATTGGTTATAATTATTATGCCAATTCATTCAATATACGTGATTCCTTGGATTTGCCTTTTGGAAATATTATTAAAAATACGAGGGAAAGAGCTATTAGTGGAAAAGTGGATTTTGTGTCTTTATACAATCGAATTCGAGCATTACGTTGGGCTAATACACCAGCAGCAACGGGAAAAAATGTGGCTAGAAATCCCGGTGATGAGGAAGAAATTGCCATTCCAAGTAAATCGGTCTTAAAAACCTTTGCTCGTTTATTTTTAACGCTAAGGGGTATTCAGGTGAATTATTCTGTCAATGAATCTACGACATTACCTGGTTTCTTACAGCAACCAGGGCTGTTTGGATTGAATGGTAATACCTCAGCGCCTGGTTTGGATTTTGTTAGTGGTGGCCAAGATGATGGTATTCGTTTTAAAGCAGCTCAGGAAGGTTGGTTAACCAAGAGTACCGTTCAAAATGTACCATTTACTCAATTACGAAATACTAAATTTAGTTATATCACTCAATTGGAACCCAATAAGGATTTACGTATTCAATTGGAAGGTAATTATAATCGAGGTGATAATTATCAGGAGTTTTTTAGACCTACCGCAGTAGGAGGTAAGTTTGTAAGTCAGAATCCATTAAGATCGGGTAATTATTCGATGTCCTTTTTATCCTTTTTAACTGCTTTCAAAGACCCCCAATTGGTTTTTGATGAATTTAGAAGTAACCGAGAAGTTTTATTGGCACGTCTAAATAGAGCCAAGGCGGCGGATGGTAGTTATAATATCAATTCTCAAGATGTATTGATTCCGTCCTTTTTTGCGGCATATTCTGGAGTTTCAGCACAAACAGTTAAATATTCACCTTTTTATGATATTCCATTACCTAACTGGAAAGTGGATTACAACGGTATAAATTTAATGCCTTGGTTGAAAAAGAAATTCAGCTCATTTACCATAACACACATGTATTCTAGTACGTATAATGTGGGTAATTTTATTTCTTCTTTGGAATATGGTCAATTCGAAAATGACTACGTTAACCTAACCTTAAATAGTTTATTGTATCCATTATCGTCCCGTTTTGATCCCCAAACCAATACATTAATTCCAGTTTATGTGATGAGCACGATCTCTTTCTCAGAAAGATTTTCGCCATTAATTGGCTTTAATGCCATTACTAAAAGTAGGGTATCCTTGCGTTTGGAATATAATCAAGACCGAAATGTCGGGTTGAATTTGTCGAATTCTCAGGTAGCAGAATTATCCAATAAAGACTTTACTGTTTCCATCGGTTTTACCAGAGCGAATATGTTGATACCTTTTAAAATCAATGGTGCTTTTGTTCGACTACCGAATGATTTGAGGTTTAATATGAATTTAACCATTCGAGATACCAGGACTTTACAAAGAAAATTGGATGCAGAGACGATTGTAACCCAAGGATTTATCAATTTCCAATTTAGACCTCAGATAACTTATTCCATCAATAATAAGTTATCAGTCACGGCTTACTTCGATAAGATGATGAATAATCCATTGGTTTCGAATTCATTTTATCGTTCTACAGTGGCTGGAGGATTCCAGATACGATATAGTTTATCTGAATAGCAAAAAGGATGTAAATTCGATTTGCAAAAAATGATAACTTTATTGACCTTTGTGTAACAAATTAAAATAAGAATATGAATTTTCCAGATCAATTAAAATATACCCAAGAGCACGAGTGGATTCGTTTAGAAGGAGATGTAGCTGTCGTAGGAATTACTGATTTCGCACAAAGTGAATTAGGAGATATCGTTTTTGTTGAAGTGGAAACAATAGGCAAGAATATCGCTAAAGATGGTGTATTTGGAACAGTGGAAGCTGTGAAAACAGTTTCTGATTTGTTTTTACCTGTTGCAGGAGAAGTAATCGAGTTTAATACAGCATTAAATAATAGCCCAGAATTAATCAACTCAGATCCGTATGGTGAAGGTTGGATCGTGAAATTAAAACCAAGTAATGTTGGTGATTTATCCGAATTAATGGATGTGGCCACCTATAAATCATTCGTTGCACATTGATTTTAAAACCCTGATTTTCAGGGTTTTTTTTTATACCAAAAGCCATGCGCATTTTATTTAAGTCCGTTTTAATTTTAGATAGTACTTCGAGCTATTTTCAACAAAAAGTTGATTTATTGGCTGAAAATGGATTTTGGAAGGAAATTGCACCGACTATCTCTGGTCCTGCTAATACACAGGTAGATGGTGAAAATTTGAGTTGGTATCCTTCTGTCATAGATCTACGTGTACATCATACTTTACCCGGAGGAGAATTTAAAGAAGATTGGAATTCCTTGAAATCCGCCGCATTGCGAGGTGGAGTTTTGGATTTGGCTCTATTACCTACTGGAAATCCAGTGCCTCAACAAGCGGAAGCGATCCAATTTATTGGGAATCAATCATCTGAGGTAAATTTTTATCCTATAGCACCACTGACCTTAGATAATCAAGGTGAGAATTTTACGGATCTATATGATTTACACCAAGCGGGCGCACAATGGTTTAGCCACGGTACGGGTTCATTGCAGAATACAGATTTGATGGTCAAATGTTTACAGTATCTACAAACATTACCTGTAACCATGGTTACCAGACCTAATACAGATGGATTATCTCTTTATGGACAAATTCATGAGGGCTTGCAAAGTACATTGATGGGATTAAAAGGTATTCCTGTTTTAGCGGAAACCTTGTCCATCAATCGGGATTTGGATTTATTAAGATATGTACAAAGTAATAGTTTCGGGAATGGTAGTGAAGGATTTAGACTTCATTTTTCCTGTTTATCAAGTAGAGAATCCGTAGAATTAATACGACAAGCAAAACAAGATGGATTGCCAGTTTCTTCAGATGTAGCTATCCATCAATTGATATTTACAGAATCAGATTTAGCTGATTTTGACACGAATAAAAAGGTTAATCCTCCATTTAGAACCAATGATGATCAGGATGCACTTTGGGATGGTTTACAAGATGGAACAATAGATGCTATTGTATCTGATCATCACCCTATTGAAATAGAATTGAAAGCGATTGAGTTTGATCAAGCAAGTTTTGGAATTGTAGGCTTAGAAACACTTTTGCCTGCACTTTTACAAGCTGCAACACATAGAAATATTTCTAGCGTTGATTCGTGGATTCATCATAGACCAGCTAAATTAGTAGGAATTGATGCTACGACATTGTCTGTGGGTCAGGTTTGTAAGGGTGTTTTGGTAGCAGAGAAGAAGGTCGAATACCAGGAATCCATGATTTTAAGTAAATCGAAAAATTCTGGATTTTTGAATCACTCTTTTGACCACCAAATAGTAGGAGTGGTTAATGGTTCATTTTATACCTCATTTTAATATGTTTTTAAACCTTAAACGCTTGCCAGAATTGGTCATAGCTGCCCTTGTTGTATTGGGCCTAATTTTGGTTTATTGTTATGTATTATACCAAAATGAAATTATACCAATTGGAGGTAAAAAGGCACCTAGTTATGTGATTGTCTTATTATTTCAGTGGTTTTTGGTGCAAAGGGCCTTAAAGCAAAATACGAATCATTCCGTTCATTTTCTGCACTTGTTTGTGTTTCAATATGTCTTTGTGATCATAGTCGGTATATTAACATTTAGTTTTTTTCATTGGTTTTTTCAATCAAATGCTGGTTTAGATATATTAAATGAATATATTCGATTAAGCTTAGTTGAACTAGCTCAATATCAAGAGGTTATCGTTCAACAAGAAGGACAAACTTATTTTTTAGAATTGAAAAATAGTATATCACATATTAATGCATTTAGCATTGCTAAGGATGACTTTTTTCAGAAAATAGCTTTATCATTTTTACCCAATCTACTTATTTCTCTATACTACAAACGTTCTTAAATCTATGGAAAATCAATCCGAATCTACACCTTCATCCTCGCTTCTTGCTTTAAAATGGGGCTTAATTGGAGGAACATTAAGTTTTTTATTTACCTTATTAACCAAGTATATTGGATTAGAAGATCAATTTTCTGAATCTCTAGGTTGGATAACATTTTTGTCCACTTTAGTGATAAATATCTCTATTTTATTCCTCACATTGAAGGAATTTAGAGAGCAAAATGGCGGATACTTAGGGTATAGTCAGGGTTTGGGAGTATCTAGTTTGCTAGGGGCTATTTGGGGCTTAGCTGCTGGAGCTTATAATTATATTTATTTGAATTTCATTGATACAACGGTACTTCAAAAGCAAATGGATATTGCTCGTGAAAAGATGGAGGAGCAAGGATTAAGTGAAAGTCAAATTTCTGAAGCGATGAAAGTGTCCTCTATGATGATGGGACCAGGTGTACAATTTGTGTTAATTGTATTCATGTCTACTCTATTCTTATTTTTATTGGGATTAATTGTTTCTGCCATTTTAAAGAAAGAAAAACCATTTTTTGAGTAAAATTTATGTGGGCTATTGTTCAAAAAGAGTATCTATCCTTTTTCAGTTCATTTATTGGCTTAGGGCTTATGTTAGCTTTTTATATGCTGACAGGCCTTTATACCTGGGTATTTGAAGGAAATGTATTGGATTTTGGATTTGCTGAATTAAGTGTATTTTTTGAATTAGCACCTTGGTTTTTCTTGTTCTTTATTCCAGCATTGAGCATGCGTTTATTTTCGGAGGAATATGCTTTGAAAACATATGATTTGCTTCGATCTTTGCCCGTTTCAGATTGGGATATCTTGGTAGGAAAGGTCCTAGGAACATTTGCTGTCGTGCTTACTTCACTTATTCCTACGCTCTTTTTTGTGTATTCTTTGAGCCATTTAGGAAGTCCTGTTGGTAATTATGATTCAACATTGATTCTAGGGGGCTATATTTCTATTTGCTTATTGGGATTAGCCTTTGTGTGCTTAAGTGCCTTGGCATCTTCTTTAACTAACAAACAAGCCTTAGCATTTGTATTGGGCGTAGCTTTCAATTTTGTTTTTTGGCAAGGTCCTCAAGAACTAGCTTTAATTCCATTTTTCGCAAGTTTGGATATTGATTTATATAGTCTGAATTTTCATTATCGAAATATCTCTAAAGGAGTACTTGGATTAGCTGATATAGCTTATTTTTTGGGATTCAATTTCGTAGTATTAGGCCTACTGTTATTTCGACTGAAACGAAATTTATTTAAAGTCTAGGATCGAGATACGATGTTGACATAAATTAATCTCAGCTGCTTCATTTGATGCAATGATGATCAAGCGATTGCTTTGTTCCTTGATTTTTTGATAAAACCATTTTTTTGCTTTTTCATCCAAATTCGTCGTAGGTTCATCAAAGAATAAAAATGGTTTATTGGCCAATAGGGTTATTCCCAATTTGATTTTTTGCCGCATACCTGAGGAATAGTTCTTAATGAATTTATTCTTGTCTGGTTGTAATTCAATATATTGCTGAAAGAGATCTAAGCTAATTTGGGCAGGTAATGCTTTTAATTGAATGAGGAAGCTTATTAATTCAGATAAAGTAAATTCCTCAATTAATTCGACATAGGGGGCAGCATAAGCTACAAGTGAATGACATTGTTCAGCTTCAAAGCTGCTAAGGTTATCTTGGAGAAAGTTAACTTTACCTTTTGTTGGGAGGGAATATTGTGCTAAAATTCGAAGTAGGGTAGATTTTCCTGAACCATTGGGTCCTGTTAGAGCATAAGATTGGCCAGATTCAAATTCAAAGGAAAAGGAGCGAACGACCCATTCTTGACGGAATTTTTTTTCAACATGTTCGGCAAGAATTTTCATGAATTGAATTATTATCCTTTCATGATTCCACGTTCGGAGCTACGAATAAAGGAAAGTATCTCATCTCTTTCTAAAGAAGGGCTTATTTGTTCTTCGATTTCACTTAAGGCTGTTTGGATGTTCAGGCCTTTTTGATAGACATACCGATAGATTTCTTGTATATCAGCTATTTGACCATCTGTGAAATTTCTTCGGCGTAAACCTACCGAATTGATGCCAGCATATGTAAGCGGTTCTCTACCAGATTTGGTATAAGGTGGAACATCTTTACGAACGAGTGAGCCCCCTGAAATCATCACATGTTTACCGATACTGGCGAATTGATGAATGGCAGTAGATCCACCAATAATCGCATATTCACCTACAGTGACGTGTCCTGCCATTTGAACAGCATTGGCCAAAATACAATTGTCTGCAATTTGGCAATCATGAGCTATATGTACATAGGCCATGATTAAACAATTTTTCCCTATCACGGTTCGGTCCTTATCTACAGTACCCCGATTGATTGTGACACATTCTCGAATGGTGGTATTATCACCAATTTCAGCCGTTGTTTTTTCACCCCCAAATTTCAAGTCTTGAGGTATTGCGGATATCACAGCGCCAGGAAAAATGCGTACATTTTTACCGATGCGAGCACCTGGAAAAATAGTTACATTGGATCCAATCCATGTTCCATCACCGATTTCCACATCTCCGTGTATCATGGTAAATGGATCAATAGTCACATTTTGGCCAATTTTTGCGGATGGATCTATATGTGTAAGCGGATATGTCATAGGTAAAATTATGATTTTCTAACTAAACTAGCGGTCATTTCTGCTTCACAAACAACTTGTCCAGCTACATAAGCCTTTCCTGTCATTTTAGCAATTCCTCTTCTTATTGGTGAAATTAATTCGCAGCGAAAGATAACAGTATCTCCAGGAATTACGCTTCTTCTGAATCGACAATTTTCAATGCCCACTAAATAAGGCCAATAGTTTTCTGGATCTGGAACAGAACTTAACACTAAAATGCCTCCAGTTTGTGCCATGGCCTCTACCTGCATAACACCAGGCATAACGGGATTATTTGGGAAATGGCCCATGAAATAGCTTTCATTCATGGTTACATTTTTGATACCCACCACACTATTTTCATCCAAATAAGTGATTTTATCAATCATTTGGAATGGATATCGGTGAGGTAATAGCTCGTAAATACGTTCGTGAGAACATATAGGAGGTTGTTTAGGATCGTAAACAGGTACTTTATTTTTCTCTGTTTCAAGCATTAATTTCTTAATCTTTTTGGCCAATTCAACGTTTGAGGCATGTCCCGGTCTTGAGGCAAGAATCTGCGCTTTAATTGGTCTTCCCACTAAGGCTAAGTCGCCCATTACATCCAATAATTTATGGCGTGCCATTTCATTATTATAGTATAATTGGGTGTTATTGAGAATACCTACTTCTTTGGATATGCTTACTTTGGGTTTTCCCAGAACTTCTGATAAATGAGATAATTCATTTTCTGAATAGTCGCGATCAGCAATGACGATGGCATTATTTAAATCTCCACCTTTTATTAAACCTGCTTTATATAAGACTTCTAATTCATGCACAAAACAGAAAGTTCTGCACATAGCAAATTGTTCCTTAAATTGAGAAACGTGTGTCAAATTTGCGTGTTGACTGGAAAGAAATTTAGAATTATAATCCACCATGACAGCAATTCGGTAATCATTCAAGGGAAGTGCTGCCAATTCAATTCCTTTATCTAAATCCTTAAAACGAATTTCTTCAGGTAGTTCAAAGAATTTTCGATGAGCTTCTTGTTCTAATGGAATTGCGTCTTCTAAAGCTTCGACAAACTTGATGGAGCTACCATCCATGATCGGAGGTTCAGGACCGTCTAATTGTATCAGAATATTATCTATTTCCATACCCACCATAGCGGCCAAAACATGCTCAACCGTATTGATTCGTGCCCCGTTATGCTCGATTGTGGTACCTCTTGATGTATCTACAACATAGTCAACATCAGCATCTGCAATAGGTTGATCAGGTAAATCAATACGTTGAAACTTTATGCCGTGATTGGCAGGTGCTGGTAAAAATGTCATATTGGCTATTACGCCTGTATGGAGACCCACTCCGCTTAGAGTGACAGATTTACTAATGGTGTGTTGCTTATTGTTCATACGAATCTAATGTCCATTTACTCAACTTTCATTGCTTGATTTATTTTTTCAAACAAGTCTGGTAATTGACGAATAAGTGCATTTCTTTTTAAATAATCTACATTAGGGGAGGCTGGAGTGCCTCCTAGTGTTTGACCAGGAGTTTTAACGGTTTTTGTTACACCAGATTGTGCTGTAACAATGGTGTTGGAAGCAATACTAATATGTCCTGCTACGCCAACTTGTCCACCTATTAAACAATGATCTCCAATCTTTGTGGAACCCGAAACACCCACTTGAGCGGCTATGGCAGTATTTTTGCCAATTTCTACATTGTGGGCAATTTGTACTAAATTATCAATTTTGGAACCTTGACCAATTTTGGTTGAGCCCATGGTAGCACGGTCAATGGTGGTATTCGCACCAATACTGACATAATCTTCAATGAGTACATTGCCTAATTGTGGAATGCTTGTAAAGGTACCATCAGGTTGAGGAGCAAATCCAAAGCCATCTGAACCTATGACCGCATTCGCATGAATGATGCAGTGATTCCCAATTTTCGAATCTGAATAAATGATTGCTCCTGGGTATATGACGCAATTTTCCCCAATTTCAACATTAGCTCCTATACTGACGTTGTTCAATATTCGGGTACCTGAACCTATTTTCGCATTCCGATTAATACTGGAGAAAGTACCAACATATAGGTTTTCACCTAAAGTAGCACTAGGATCAATAAAAGAAGGTTGCTGAATCCCCGTTTCATTAGATGCTATCATTTCTTGGTATTTTTGTAATAATACCGTAAATGACAAATAGGGATTAGCCACGCGAATTAAAGTAGCTAAAGGTTTCTTTTTGAGTACTTGATCTTCTGAAATGATAATGGCAGTGGCCTTAGAATCATATAAAAATGCCTCGTATTTGGGGTTGGCTAAAAATGAAATAGTACCTGATTTCCCTTCTTCTATCTTGCTGAAATCAGATATAATATCAGCTCCATTCCCATCTACTGTTCCATGAATTAGTCCGGCAATTTGATCAACAGTAAATTTCATGCAGGGATGAATTGATTTTCAGGTAATAATGGAATTAGGTACACAATTAACGTAGTTCGCCTTGCAAATATACGCTCTTTGGGCAACAAAAATAGTATTTTTTTACAATCTTACTTAATGCTTGGATGGTCGGTAAGTCAGAAGCTTCGAGTAACTCGACCACATGACCTTGTTTATCGACCATTTTGATGGTATTGTCTCCTTGAATATAGGCGGCATTACTCGTTGAGCCATCTACCACAAAATATCCCACTTCATCTGCACTAATACCTAGGCTTTTTTGAATCATTTGCTCTATTTCCTGTTTTTTCGTTCTTGGAATAGGTTGACTCCCTAATTTACAAGTAAACAGTTTCCTTGTTAAAAATTGCTGGCAAAGGTTTTTTAAAATAATATCTTCGGCAGATTTCCAGCTTTTTATGGCAGCCCAAACGTCGTGGTCATCTAAATCAGTAAAAGCGACCAAAAGAGATTCTCTGGTAGAAAATTCTTCCCAAGTATATACTTTACTTAAAAAGGTAAATAGGGGTGTTGAACATTCTAATTGTATACCCGAATTAATTAAATATTTTGCTCTTCTTAGTATTTGTATCAACATGCTTTCGGCGGCAATAGCTGTTTTGTGTAAATAAACCTGCCAATACATGAGTCTTCGGGCCATCAAGAAATTTTCAATGGAATAAATCCCCTTTTCTTCCAAAACGAGCTTCTCATTCACTAAATCCAACATGGATAATAGCCTTTCTGAGCCGATGAATCCCTCTCTTACTCCTGTGTAAAAAGAATCTCTACTTAGATAATCTAAGCGATCTACATCCAATTGACTTGAAATCAATTGATGAAAAAATGGACGATGGTATTTGTCTGAAAACATTTGGATGGCAAGATCTAATTTACCTTCAAAATGTTTGTTTAAAGTGGCCATTAATAATTGGGAAATATCCTCATGGTGTACTTTTTCTAATAAGGAATATTCCAATACATGAGAAAATGGACCATGTCCTATATCATGTAATAAAATAGCAATTTCAGCAGCTTCTCTTTCATCATCTGATATGGAGTAACCTTTGGCCTGTAAATTATTTAAAGCTTGGTCCATCAAATGCATGGCTCCCAAGGCATGGTGGAAACGGGTATGATGTGCACCCGGATACACAAATTCGGCTAAACCTAGTTGTTTGATGCGTTTTAATCGCTGAAAATAGGGGTGATCAATGAGTTTTAATATGAACGGATTATTAATTTTAATAAATCCATAAATAGGGTCATTGATAATTTTAGTTGGGTACATAGTTTAGCGGACTTTCTTATCTTTTACCAAATTGGTTATTTCATTTAACATTTCAACTTGGATATTTTGTATTTCGAGTAATTCTTGTTGCTGATGAGTCATCAAATGATCTATTTTTTCGTTCAATAACCTGATTTCCAGTTCTGATTTTAAATTGATTAAATAATCTTTTTTGGATCTCTCTCGATCTCTTTCCTCTTGTCTATTTTGACTCATCATAATCACTGGTGCTTGCAGGGACGCAATACAGGATAAAATTAGATTCAATAGAATAAAAGGGTAGGGGTCAAAGCCTTGGTTTAAAAACAAATAGACATTAGCCAATATCCACAGGGCTAAAAATACGAAGAAGGAAATGATAAAACGCCAACTTCCTCCAAAGGAAGCTACTTTATCGGCAATTTTTTGACCAATAGTCAATTCCCCGAAGTCCTCCATATCCACCGCTTGGGTAATTAGTCGGTGGTCAGCTTCATTTTTCAAAACTACTTGTTCCAAGGCGGTTAAGTCGCCCGTTTCTTTTTTGAGGAAGTCCGACAAATAGATTTGACGAAAAATGTTCAATTCTGTTAGAGCTAAATTACTCTCTGATTTGAAATTTGGGTAATCTTTTTGAATAAGTTGTAAAATCCCTTCTTGTATATTATTCCCGTTGATCATTTCTGAGATTGGGTAAATTTTCTTGGATAAATCGCTGATAAAGGTTTTTGTTTTCATTGTTAAACTTGGAGTCTAGCTATCCAGATTGAACCTCAAATTATAAATTTATAAAGGAAATTAGTTAAAAAGCTCTTGATTATTTAATTTTGCAGCTCGTTGAAGCAATTCAATGCGGACTTGTAGCTCAGTTGGTTAGAGCATCTGACTCATAATCAGGGGGTCCATGGTTCGAGCCCATGCTGGTCCACCCCAACAAAAAAGCAATACCTTGGAAACGGGGTATTGCTTTTTTTAGTTTAAATCGATTAAATTCTGATTCCTTCTTCCACCAAAAAAATATTTTGAAATAGAAATAAGAGGAAAACTATTTCTTCAACGATGCCATTTTTCAATTATAATTAAATCCATGATTAAACTACTTGCTTCGTTTATTTGGTGGTAAATCGAAAATAATATTTTTTATTTTTTTTAGAAAAGAATGTTCTTAGTTTATAATTGAAGGCCTTTTTGTTAAATTATTTTAATAATTTTAAATATCATTACCTGTCGTTCTCTTGTAAATTTTTAATGTATGTTGCAAAAATCAGTACGGACGCTGTCCATATTGTATTTTGTGTTTTTGTCTTCTTTTGTTCCGGCTTTTGCACAATTTCCCCTTGATGTCCTAAATTTAACGGCCTCTTCACCCGCAAGTGTGGCTTTTTCTGTTAGAAAATTAAGTACTTCTTATACAGGAAAGATCATGCAAGTTCGAAGAGCTAGTGATCAAGCAACTGTCGATATTGGTTTTGATACAAATAATGAATTGAGTGGTTCAAGTATTTGTACTGTGGTATCTACTGGGACTTCTGGATTATCAATAGGAGCAACCTTATCTTTTTCTACTTTTTTTGCTGGAACAGATGTATTTGTAAGCATTTGGTATGATCAATCTGGTAATGGAAATAATTTAACTCAGTCAAGCTCGGCCAATCAGCCTCAAATTGTGAGTTCAGGAAGCATCATTTTGGAAAGCAATAAACCATTTATTCGTTTTTCAGGGACAGTTTCTGGTAATGATTTTAGATCATTAGCTCTTTCAAGTGCTGTGACGACCAACGGACAAATTATAAGCGTTAATAAATTTCAATCTAGCGGAAATGGATTTTTATTGGGAGATGCGACAACGAATAATTGGAATTCAAGTTCTTCCACTAATTTACTTTTCAGTGCTACATTAGCTTCTAGTTCCATTAGAAATGGATCGATTTATCAAAATGGAATCAATATTCCCCTAGCTTCGGCTGTTTGGAATACTACATTGGGAATAAATTCAGTACAAGCCCAAACAGCTAATTCAGGAACTTCTTGGGACAATATTGGTAGAGATCGCTTGAATGAACACACTACTGGAGGTGGCGGTTGGTCTGAGCTATTATCATTTCCGTCCAGTTTAAGTATGGAAGATCGGATTAAAGTTGAATTAACAGAAAACGCCTATTTTGGTATTCCTGTTTTAGAAGTAAATTCAACGGGGTTTTCAACTTGTTCTGAAAAATTTACGGTTAGTGGTAAAGGATTAACGGCAAATATGGTAATCACAGCACCTACAGGATATACAGTTTCTACTAGCCTTTCTGGAACATATACCGCTTCTGTAACCTTAACTCAATCAGGCGGAATTGTAAATGAAACTACCATTTATCTTAAGCAAACATCAGGAGGAGCTGGAAATGTAGTTATCTCTTCTACCGGTTTTACTAGTCAAAATTTAGCCATAGTTAATGCCATTCCAAACGCCCCAACTCAATCTGTTGGTAGTGTATCCAACAATCTACAATTTTCATACGCTTCATCAAACAGTTCGAGGGGATTGGTTTTTAATCCTCTAAATTCCTATTTGTATAGCCCCAAAGTAAGTGATGCCCCAGTAATTCAAATTTATTCTACCGCAGGAACACTTATTGCAGCCTCAAGTAGTATGCCGATTGGGGGACTTTCTAATAGTGCTATCTCTTCATTAACAATTGACAATTTGGGAAATGTGTATGTCATTATGCCCCAAGCCAATGGTGTTGTTAAAATGGAATATAGTACTAATACCTTGAGTGTTTTTGCTACTATAACCAGTCCGCAAGGCTCGGCTGTTGACAGTAATAATAATGTATATGTAACCACTACAGGGAATGTTATATACAAAATTTCACCAAGTGGGATAGTTTCAACTTTTTGTAATGATTCACAAATAAATAATGCTTTTGGTATATGTTTTGATCCTGATGGAAATATGTATGTGGCGAACCGAGGTGCGGCCAATATCTTAAAAATTAATTCTTCAGGTACTAGTGTATCTGTTTATGCCACTTCGGTCAATACCAACATTGCTGACCTAATTCGTGATTCTAATGGAAATTTGTATTATCCCATTTTTGCGAGTTCTATTATACGAAAAGTAGCAACAGATAGAACAATTTCATCATATGCTACGGGTATTACAACTCCACAGGGCATGACCTTTGATGCACAAGGATCAATCTATGTGGCAGGCAATGGGTCTTCTACTAAAAGCATCTATAAATTAACTCCCCCAAGTCCCAATTCTATTTGTGGTTCTGGTACCATGAATTTAGCTATTTCCGCTACTAGTGGACTAGTTGGCGATTGGTATTCAAATTCATCTGGCGGCTCAGCGCTTTTTACAGGAACTAATGCAATAACCACTCCATCTACCAGTACCCCACTTATTTATTATGTAGAAAGCCGTAATAGTACAACTGGATGTGTTTCCAATACTAGAACAAAAATTGTTGCCCCTGTCAATGGTCTTGAAAGTATAACAGCAGGAAGTGCTTGTGAAACAACTTCGGCTAATTTAGCTGCCATAGGTACCACAGGTACAGTAAAGTGGTATGATGCTTTAAGTGGTACAAATTTGTTGGGTAGTGGAGCAACCTTTTCTACTCCTTCACTTTCAGCAACTACAACTTTTTATGCACAAGCAGCTGCTACTAGTTGTTCAGAAAGTAGCAGAACTGCGGTTATAGCTACTAGCATTCCACGTCCAAGCATTACATTGTCCGCCATTGCTTCAGTTTATCGATCTGCAAGCAGTTTTTTAATTCCCTATTCTGCCACGACTAATTCCCCTGATCAGTATTCATTAACTACTGGAACTACCGCATTAAGTGGCTTTATGGCATTGACAAACTCGAGTTTGGTTTCTAGCCCAATTTCCGTCGGTATTCCCCTTAATTCAGCATTAAATACATATAATTTTAATTTTTCAGTTAGGAATTCAGGTACAGGTTGTATATCTCCTACGTCGACTTTTAATATGGTGGTAAATGACATTCCGCCTTCAGGATTGACTTATTCTACTCCAGCTACTTTTTATCGGGGAGAGAATGCAACAAGTATCAGTCCTACTGTCACAGGATCAAATATTGTTTATTCAATAAACCCAGCTTTACCAACAGGATTAGCCTTAGATGTTAATACTGGTATTATTAGTGGTACACCCACTAGTATTCTTGCTTCATCTACTTATGTGGTAACGGCCACCAATTCGGGAGGTTCTACTACATTTAATCTAAATCTAGGAGTTGTTCAAGGTGCTGCCTTAAAATTTATTATTACGGGTACTGGAACTCAAACAGCTGGTACATCACAAAATCTAACCATCACAGCTGTTGACGTTTTGGGAGATGCCGTTACAGCATATACAGGTGTTAAAAGTTTAGTATTTTCTGGAGCGAATAGTGCTTCGTCACCAATAACTGTACCCCAAATAGGAAGTACCGACTTTGGTGCAGCCACTAGTGTGACCTTCAGTAATGGAGTAGCAACAGCTACTTTAACATTATATAAAGCTGAAACAGCTGTTATTGTTGCTTCTCAAGGTGCAATTAATACAACAGGGGTTGATCGTTTGACAGTTATTGCTAGCCCATCTAGTGCAAGTAAATTTTTAGTCAGCTTAGCAAGTTCACAAACTTCAGGTACAGCGTTTACAGGAACAAATACCTTAACGGCACAAGATGCTTATGGCAATACGGTAACAGGCTTTAGTGCTGCCAGCAATAACGTAACAGTAACAGCTAGTTTAACAGGAAGCATTACAGGCTTAAGTGGCACGAATAAATTAAACAATGCGGGCGACTTTACATCCGGTGTAGCGAACTTAACGAACTTAGGTTTAATCTACACGGGAGCTTCCGGCTCAGGCACATTTACCTTTAGTCCAGTTACTGGAGCACCAGTAACATCTGGAGCGATTACGGTGAATTCAGGCGCAGCCACTAAATTGATTATCACAGGAACAGGCACCCAAACAGCGGGAGCAAGCCAAACGATTACAATCACAGCCAAGGATGCGAGTGGCAACACGGCAACGGGTTATACAGGCATCAAGTCGATCACGTTCAGTGGAGCGAATGCTTCATCAAGCCCAGCCACGAACCCAACGGTGGGGGGCACGAACGTTGGTACAGCCACGAGCGTGAGCTTCAGCAATGGAGTAGCCACAGCGAGCCTGAGCTTGTATCAAGTAGAATCAGCGGTCGTAGCAGCAACGGATGGAAGCATCAGTGCAGGGGCTGACCGTTTGAGTGTAGCAGTAAGCGCAGGATCATTCAGTAAATTGGCCGTTAGCTTAACGAGTCCACAAAATAGTGGAGTATTCTTTACAGGAGTAAATACTTTACAAGCCTTGGATGCTTATGGTAATTTAGTTTCGACTTTCAATGCGGCAGTAAATAATGTTACTGTTACGGTCAATACCTTGACGGGATCTGTAGCTGGTTTATCAGGAACCCATATATTGAATGCAAATACTGACTTCTCTGGAGGTGTGGCGAATTTGACCAGTCTTGGATTAAAATATTCTGGAACCATTGGAACAGGAACCTTTACATTTACTCCAGCCACAGGAACAGCAGTATCGAGTGCGAATGTTACGATAGGCGCAGGTTCTGCTAGCAAGTTCATCATTACAGGAACAGGCACCCAGACAGCAGGAGCAAGTCAAAACATCACGATTACAGCAAAAGATGCGAGTGGCAACACAGCAACAGGCTATACTGGAGTTAAGTCGATTACGTTCAGTGGAGCAAATCAATCCAATAGTCCAATCATAACACCAACCCTAGATGCTACGAATTTTGGATCAGCGGTGAGCTTGACTTTTACCGCGGGTGTAGCATCAGGTTCTATTATTTTGTACAAAGCTGAATCGGCAGCACTTAATGCTTCGGATGGTGTCATTAACTCGAATATAGGTGGAACATTGAATGTGACAGTTGGATCATCATCTATGACAAAATTGGCACTTAGTTTAACTAGTCCACAAATTAATGGAGCGGCTTTTACAGCATCGAACACCTTGACAGCCATGGATAATTATGGTAATACAGTAGTAGGCTTTGATGCGAGTGCAAATAATATAAGCCTGACGACAAGTTTATCAGGTAGTATTTCTGGATTGTCAGGAATAACTAAATTAAGTAATTCAGGGGACTTCATGAATGGAATAGCTAATTTAAGTAGCTTAGGTTTGAAGTACACAGGAACATCAGGTACAGGAACTTTTACGTTCACTCCAACAACAGGAACAGCAGTAACAAGTTCTACCATCACCATCAATCCGGGTTCCTCCAATAAATTTGTCATAATGGGGAGCGGAACACAGACAGCAGGAAGCATTCAAACGATTACAATAACAGCGAAAGATGCGCAAGGAAATACCGTAACCTCATATGTTGGAACGAAGAGTTTAACTTTCTCGGGAGCAAATAGTTCTACTTCACCAGTAACTGCACCCCAATTAGGAAGTACGGACTTTGGCACATCAACAAGTATTAACTTCAGCAATGGAGTAGCGACAGGAAACATGAGCTTATACAAAGTGGAGTCGGCTCTGATTAATGTAAATGACGGAAGCGTAACATCAAGTGGTGCTGGAGATTTAGCTGTAAGCGTAACGGTAGGGGCCTTTGCTAAGTTTAGTGTAGTTTTGGCTAGTCCTCAAATCAATGGAATAGCATTCATTGGAACCAATAGTTTAACAGCACAAGATGCTTATGGAAATACAGTAACAGGATTTAATGCATCTTCGAATAATGTACTAGTAACATCTAGCTTAACAGGAAGTATCACAGGATTATCTGGAACGAATAAATTGAATGGAGCAGGAGACTTTGTGAATGGAGTGGCGAACCTAAGCAACTTAGGTTTAAACTTTACTGGAACCTCAGGTTCAGGCACGTTTACCTTTAGTCCAATTACTGGGCCACCCTTTACTTCTGGATTGATTTCTGTGAATTCGGGAGCAGCCACAAAATTGCTTATCACTGGAACAGGTACACAAACCGCAGGTACTACACAAACAATTACGATCACCGCGAAAGACGCACAAGGAAATACGGTAACAACTTACACCGGAGCCAAGAGTTTAACGTTCTCAGGTGCAGCTAGTTCTTCTTCTCCTACCACAAATCCAACCGTAAATTCTACGGCATTTGGTACAGCAACATCCGTGACTTTCAGCAATGGAGTAGCCACGGCTACTTTAGGTCTTTACCATGCTGAATCCGCTACGGTGGCAGTTAATGATGGTTCATTGGCAGCGGCTGGTTCTGATCGATTAAGCATTACGGTGGGATCATCCAGCTTGAGTAAATTTGCCTTGAATTTTAATTCCCCACAAAGTAGTGGAGTGGCATTTACAGGAACAAATACCATTACCGCACAGGATGCCTATGGCAATACCGTAACAGGTTTTGATGCATCTACGAATCATGTAACAATAACAGCTAGCTTAACAGGAAGTATTACAGGTTTATCTGGTACCAATAAATTAAGTGGAGCAG
>NZ_JBEWZH010000008.1:0-175000 GCF_045310485.1 Aquirufa salirivi | reverse complement strand
GCTTCTCGCAAAAACCCCAAAAAACTAAATTCTTTAAACCAATCGTAATTATTTACTACTTCCGCCGAATTAGCTCCTGCATGGAATTCTAAAAACTTCTCTAATTGCTTTTGAATCCCAACTTGATTCTCCCGCAAGGTATCTTCGGATAAAAACTCTCGCTCGGCATTCTTTCCTGATGGATCCCCAATCATTCCTGTAGCGCCTCCCACCAAGGCAATGGGCTTATGACCTGCTAATTGGAAATGCTTTAACAACATAATAGCGGCTAAGTTTCCGATGTGCAAACTGGGCGCAGTCGGGTCAAAGCCAATATATGCCGTCGTCATTTCTTTAGCTAATTGCTCTTCTAATCCGGGAATCATGTCGTGTAACATGCCTCTCCATCTCAATTCCTCGATAAAATTACCTTGCATTTTCTTGGGTTGTCATAAATAAAATGGTCGCAAAAATAAACATATTTGCTTGAATTCGTCTACTGTTTGAATAACAATGACGTATCTCCATAACTTAAAAAGCGATATCCCTGTTCTTGGGCCTCCGCATATACCTCTTTCCAATGGTCGCCAATCAAGGCCGCAACTAACACCAATAGCGTCGATTTAGGCTGATGAAAATTGGTTATTAAGGCATCACATAGGTGTAATTCATAGCCCGGCATGATCAATAATTCCGTTTCCGCTATCCATTGTACTTGCCCACTGGCTTGTAAATAGCTGATGACGCTTTCCAATGATTCTTTGACAGTATATGTTTTCGATCTAGGCTGATAAGCAAATTCTTTGGCTAAGATAAAACCCTCTTTAGGTATTTTTCTTTCTTCTATTAAATACACCCCCGACCAATACAAGCTTTCCAATGCCCGTAAGGCGGTAGTGCCAACAGGTACAATAGGACCCACATGATTTAAGATGTCTTCCATCATAGGAATGGAAAAGATCAATTGTTCCCGATGCATGGGATGATTAGCTACATTTTCTTCTTTGACCGGAAGAAAGGTTCCTGCCCCCACATGCAAGGTGATGAAAGTACTATGGTGTCCTTTGTTTGGAATTTGATCTAATAATGCTTGGGTAAAATGAAGGCTAGCTGTGGGAGCTGCTACCGCACCTAATTCTTTGGAGAATATGGTTTGGTATCGTTCTTGGTCTTCTTCATCTAAATCTCTACCCAAATAGGGTGGGAGAGGGATTTGACCAAAGGCATTTAATATCTCCGCAAATAAATGTGCGCTGTTCCAAGTAATTTTTACCCAATTTTTTTCTCGGTCTATCCAGTGTAATGCCAATTGGATTTCTTCATCATCCATCTTGATTACTTGTTGCAGGATTTCACCTTCTTTCCAACGTTTTTTATTTCCAACCAAACATTCCCATTCCACCTCATGCTGGGTTTCCATGGTGATTTGAGTAGCCATTTGAGATGCCAAAGGCTTCAATAAAAAAAGCTCAATCGTAGCTCCCGTTGATTTTTTGAGATGTATTCTTGCAGGGATTACCCGAGTATTATTAAAAACAAGTAAACTGTTGTTTGGTATGACATCCAAAATATCATAAAAATGATGATGCGAAATCTGGCCGTTTTGGGAAACCAATAGTCGAGAAGCATCTCTACTAGGACTAGGATGTAAAGCGATGTTGGATTCAGGTAAATGATAATCAAATGCCTGAATCGATAAAGGGGCTAATGTAAGCTTCATTATTCTTCCAAATAATCCGAATAGGTCAGTAAGCGAACAGGTAGATAAGCAATCCAAATAACCAATGCGATGATTCCTATGATGGGATAATAGGAAAAGTCTTGGTTATAAGTTCTTTCGTCGTTCAGTAAAAGCAAGGCTCTTAATACCAAAATCATGTAGGTATTAATCAAAGCGGGCAACAGGTGCAACCAATGCCCCAAAGTTTCTTTGATCTTGGTTCCGCCTTTTTTCTTAAAGGTATAAAATAAGCTAGTGAATTGGGAATCCGGTATTTTCTGGATGTTTTTGATTAAAAGCAAAGCGAGCATATTAATCAGGGTCATGATGCCTGCCGTCAAATAAAATACTTCTTCTTTAGGTAGAAATCCATCGCCACGACCGGTCTCGCCAAAATGTACAGCTGTAGGATCGGGTAAGCCACGGTATATAAATAGAAGAGAGACCCCAAATCCAATGATGGAAATGATGCGCCATACTCGAGAAAAGAAATGATCGATCGACATACGTTGATTAAAATGTCCACAAAATTAGGTCTGAAAATCTAACTGACCTAATCTTTGTTTTCTTTCCATGGGGAAAATGATAATTATACCTCATTCTTGTTATTCAGGCTTGAAAAAAGTAGATTTGTACCTGATACAAAAGAGCCATGGCAATCTATACTAAAAACGGAGATAAGGGTTTTACACGGCTTGCTGATGGAAATGGTGTATCTAAATCGGATTTGCGAATTGATGCCATTGGTGATATCGATGAGTTGAATTCCTATTTAGGTTTATTGAATACACAGCTGTCGGATGCCTTGAATACCAAAGTACTCGGTATTCAAACGAGTTTATTTGTTCTCGGGGCTCATGTGGCCAGTGATTCTACCGAATTTTTAGGAAATATGAAGCTCATTGAGCTTCATGATATTGTAGCGCTGGAAGGATTAATTGATGAGATGGATGAAGTACTAACACCCATGCGAGTCTTTATTCTGCCCGGTGGTCACGAGACAATTGCCTTGGCACAAGTTTGCCGCACTGTTTGCCGCCGTGCAGAACGCAGCCTTATTAGATGGGTTCAAGCGGAAGAAAAAGAAGAAGCTTATCAAATATCCATCGCTTATTTAAATAGATTATCGGATTATTTATTCATGATGTGCCGTTATCTCCATCATTCTTTAGGAATTCCTGAAATCCCTTGGAACTCTGGTAGGTAGCCAATAAGATTTAATATGATGCAAATAGAAATAAAACCCATAGCCCAATCTCGAATCAATGAGGTTGATTTTGATCACTTAGTTTTCGGTCGCAGTTTTGCTGACCACATGTTAGTAGCGGATTATGCCGATGGCGCTTGGCAAAAAGTAAGCATTCAGCCTTACGGCCCATTGAGCTATCAGCCAGCCATGATGTCCTTGCATTATGGACAGGCTATTTTTGAAGGAATGAAAGCCTATCGCTCCAAGCAAGATGATATTTTGGTTTTTAGACCAGAAGAGAATTTCAAACGTTTCAATAAATCTGCCCTTCGGATGTGCATGCCAGAAGTCCCTGAAGAGATTTTTTTAGGTGGATTGAGGCAATTATTGCAAATGGATAAGGCATGGGTTCCAGCTAAAGAAGGTTGTTCCTTATACATTCGCCCTTTCATGTTTTCTACGGATGAGTATGTGGGGGTTTCACCTTCTAATACCTATAAGTTCATCATTTTCCTTTGTCCAGTAGGTTCCTACTATGCCAAGCCATTGCGTGTTCGTGTGGAAACAGAATACATTCGCGCAGCTAAGGGTGGCGTAGGATTCTCTAAAAACGCTGGAAATTATGGGGGATCTTTATACCCAACGCAGGAAGCCAATAAAGCAGGTTACGATCAAATCATTTGGACAGATGCCGCTACCCATCAATATGTAGAGGAAGCGGGAACCATGAACTTGATGTTTGTGGTGAATGGCGCTCTTGTGACTGCTCCTACGGATGATACTATTTTAGATGGTGTCACCAGAAAGTCAGTCTTGCAAATAGCCAAAGACTGGGGTGTGAAAGTAGAAGAAAGACCTCTTTCTGTGAAGGAATTGGTGGAAGGAATCCAATCAGGAGCTGTGACAGAAGCATTTGGTGCTGGAACAGCCGCTGTGATTGCCCCGATTCAAGTCATTGCTTTTGAAGGGATAGATTATGAATTACCTGCCAGAAAAGAAAGTGACTTTTCTTCCAAAGTATTTCATGAAATTAATCACATCCGTTTAGGTGAGGTAGCTGATACCCGCCAGTGGATTTGGAAAGTCTAGTTTATTTTAGAAAATACTAATTGAATACCTGGGTCTTTGGGAGTACCCACATCTTCCAAAATGACCTGGGTATTTTCATTTTTCCAAACAATTTTTTTGGCATTTCCTCGGCCATTTCCATATATATTGCCCAAATATTCTTTAAAATTGGCGGTCAAATCCAATACCTCATCTTGTTCTTCCAGAAAGATATTCAATAGGATACCTTTTACTTGGTTGTTCTCATCGGGCAAATAGGTAATGTCCACAAAGTTTAAATCCGTGTCATCGAAGAATTGAGTATAGGATTTTCCCACGCTGGGTTGAGTTTCTGACAATTCTACTTTTTCAGCAATTGTCGACATATCCTGCCCCCAAGATACATTCCGGATGATACCTGCAGAACCCAAGGTGATTCTTTGCAATAATGGGGTACTTTCATCCCATGCTTTCTGCTTGGCTTGCTTTTTTGATTCCTGAGAATGCTGATTTGCCTCCTGTTTATCCGTGGTAGTTTGACAAGCATTTGTAATTATCAATAAACTGATAATGAGTGTAAATACTAAAAAGTTCAGGAATACGCTTGATTTAGGGTTCATTTGAGGGAGAATCAACAAGGTGAAGTATTTGAATTACTAAAATTAAAAAAATTCAAATTTGATATATTCTGTTTTTAGAAAAATAGTGTTATTTTTGTTCAAAGATTTTTATGTTTGATACGTCAAACTAACAATATTTAAGATTATTAGTGGTTAGGTATTTTAAAAAGGAGCCGGTCTTTGACTGGCTTTTTTTTTAGAATTCACGTCCTAATCCCACCACAAAGCCATATTTGCCTCCATTATTAAAGGGCAGCGCCATCTTCAACACAAAGTTGTAATAAGTAACGATATCGAGTCCAACTCCGTATCCAAACAACCATTTGTTGGCATAATGACTTTTAGTCTCAAGTCGATTCGCTTGATTTACATAAGCCAAATCCAAAAAGGCAGTAGGATAAATGGATAAGGGCATTTGGTTAAATTGTTTGTACGGTATGAAGGACAGGGGAATAATCTGTTTATACAATTGGTATTTCCAGGTGTTTCTCGACAAGAAATAATCGGTTCCGTCCACTACTTTCAGTTCGAAACCTCTCACGACCTCATTTCGATACCCCAAGCCCCTTTGGTTGGCATAGGGTACAGTAGCGCCTTCTTGCGTTATTTTTCCTTTAAATTGACTGCTGAAATAAAATTTTTTGCCTAAATCAAAATAGTAGGACAGACCTGCATTCATCTCCCAGAAATTTATTTCATCTTGGGGTAGAACACCGAATTTTTGAAAACTAATATCAATCTTTTTACCTACCAAAGGATACACGACATAATCTCGGAAATCATAGGAAAAGGTATAACCCAATTGCATGAAGTTTTGCTCATTGGATCTTCCCTGAAAATAGACAGGATTGAGTTTCGTTATGGTATCTGCCACTAAATTGTGGCTGTATTTGACTTCAAAGGTTTGGAAATCATAAAAACGAAATCGCTTTCTGAAGCTAATTCCGCCACTCCATTTTTCACGTAAAATATTTTCAGTACCTAAATAGACCAGCGTATCTGCTTGTGTCTTGTAAGCGATGTTTTTGCTGGTTAAATAATCTAGATTAAATCCAATACCCAATGTTTTTTTACGGTCTACATAGGGATTGTTATATGAAAATTCCAATCGCTGAGAAAATCCTGTTTCTGCTTTTAACATCACTTTTTCAGCCCTCCCTCGAAAGTTGGTATGCAATAAATGGACTCCATAAATGGCTCGATCCAAAGGATGCCCTCGGGCCCACCATTCATTTAAATTCCGGTCTGCCAATTGAAAAACGGGGTATGCCAGAAAATACCACTGTTCTAATACATCAAAATTGATGGATAATTTTCCGCTTTTGGTTAGGTGATATTCCGAACGGACCCAAATGAATAAATTGGTATTCATGAGTTTTCTCCGACTGAATTCCAGTTTTTTATCTATTTCATTTAAATCCAGTAGGTCGCCTTCTTTGAAATCCAATTCACGACTCAGGATACTTCTTTTACTGCGCTCATTACCTTTGAATTGTATGCTATCCACTTCAACCATTTGCCCCCATAAACCAGTAGATAATCCTAGTCCAAGGCAAATGAAGATGCTGAAAATGAAAACATTAGGCGGCAAAAAACGTCTCATGCATCTAATTTAGTCAAAAAGCACAGCTATTATTTTACCAGGGTATGATTTATTCAAAAAGTATGCTGGCTGGATGCAGACTCCAAGCCTCTATTTTTTCTTGAAATTTTTTCTCAATCGCCTGTCTTCTGATTTTCAAAGTGGGTGTGATGCATTGGTTTTCGATGGTCCAATCATCTTTCAAAATGACCATTTTCGACAAATGTTCATAGTTTTTGAAATGAGGTTTAAGGCTGCTTTTAATTTCATCCAAAGCCATTTCTACGCTGTTTTTATCTGCTTTTTTGCCTTCTGCATTCAAAATAATTAAAGCCAAAGGTTGAGGTAAATTGGTGCCTACCACGCAAGCTTGTTCGATCCATTCATGCGATAAAATCATGTTTTCAATCGGAGCAGGGGCCACATACTGACCTTTACTGGTTTTGAAATTATCCTTGACCCGACCTATGATGGAGATAAATCCTTCCGAATCTAAGGCCGCCATATCGCCAGTTTTTAGCCATGGGCCATCAAATAATTCCTGAGTTAATTGGGGTTCTTTGTAATAACCAGAAGTATTGTATGGAGCCTTCATCAATAATTCATGTGTTTCTGGATCTAATTTAACTTCACAAGTAGGCCAAGGTTTCCCAACGGTCCCCAAGCGAATTTGATCTCCTGGCATCAAGGAGTTAAAACCCATATTTTCTGTCATGCCATAAGCTTCTTGAATCTTTAATCCAAGTTTTTGAAACCAAATCAATAGTTCCGTGGGCATGGGTGCCGCGCCAGTCACATTCAGTTTGGTTTGATCTAAACCCAAACCAGCTTTGATCTTCTTTTGAATGAAAATATTGAGAATGGGAATTGCCAGTAAAAGTTGCAAGCGTTTTTGCCCTCCTATTTTTTGCAAAATGCCTTCCCTGAATTTGGACCAAATACGAGGTACGGCTAAGAAATGGGTAGGTCGACAAGCCACTAAGTTATCCTTAAAGCTGTCTAAGGTTTCCACAAAATAGATGCTTCCTCCTGATGCAGTGCCAGCGAACTCCACAAAGTTTCGTTCAGCAATATGACATAAAGGAAGATACGATATAAATCGATTATTAGGTTCTTGTAAAAATGCCGCTTCTTTGGCTATGTTGATGACTTGGGCTACACCTCCATGCTGCAACATAACGCCTTTGGGAGAACCTGTTGTACCAGATGTATACACGATGGTACACAATTCATCAGCTTCTGCCTGATAGTAGCTCTCAATAGGCTCTGTTTGGGCTTCTATGCTAGTCCAATGAGATTCCGATATTGTACTCTCGTGTTCAGGAGTAAAAATCAAGGTCATGTTGGCCGGAATGCCTTCTCGTAGGCTTTTCCAATGGTCTAATTTTCCAACAAAGAGAATTCGGCAGTCGGAATGTACCAATACCTGATTCAATTGGTCGGCAGTTAGGGTAGGATAAAAGGGAACCGAAACTGCCCCTGCGGCAGCAATGGCTAAATCTGCCATAATCCAATGGGCACAGTTTTTCGACAAAATGCCCACGTGCTTTGGCCGCTGATTATCTAAATTTTGACGCAGGTAGTTAGCTATTTTACTGATTTGGATAGCTACCTCTTGATAGGTATAATCTTGAAAATGGGGTCCGACAGGCTGCTTTAAATAAACAGCGTTTGGCTGATGTTCTGCCCAATAAAGAAAATTCTCCAGGTTACTGCGGTAGTTGTCAATCATGAACAGGGGCTATTTCTAAGGTTAGTCCTTAAAAATAAAACTTAATTCCTTTATTTCATAGACTTGTTCACCAACGGGTTTTTCCATGATTAAAAGGCCTTGTGCATTGACTCTTAGAATCTTACCAACAAATTCATGTTGGTTGTCTTGATAGCTATGCCATTCTTGAAATCTAAATAGTTTTTGATGGTATGCTTCATCTAAAAAATGGAATTTTTGCGCTAAAAAATGTAAATATTCTTGTTCTATTCCTGCCGAGATGTGCTTGTAGATGTCTAGTAAATCAAAGGATTGAGGTGATTTCATCCAAGATTTGAGGGAGCAAGCGCGTAAATCTGCAAAATTGGTTTGGTTGATGTTTAACCCAATCCCCACGATGGAAAAGGTCCACTGGCCCGATTGGAAATTGTTTTCGATTAATATACCCCCCAATTTTTTTCCATCTAAATACAGATCGTTGGGCCATTTAATACTCAGTGGGAGTTTTTCGCCATAGTTTTCGTTGGCCCAATTTTGAAGACCGTTCAGGATACCTAGCGCTACCGCCTTGCTCAGGTAGAATTGGTTTTCCAATAGGGAGTGGGGTGGCTTAAGCAAAAAAGACAGCAACAAGTTTTGGTCTGCTTCCGCCTGCCAAGTGTTCCCTCTTTGTCCTCTACCCGCACTTTGATGCCCAGCTACCCACGCAAATCCCTCGGGAATATTGCTTTCCAATGACTCTTGAAAAGCCATGGAATTGGTGGATGGGCAGGTGGGAATGTATTTCGCCAATTTGCCTATGAACCGGGTTGGTGCGTGGTAATTGTTCAAATTTATTTGTAATTTTAAGCTTGTGTAGAACAAATTTAAATTTTTAATCGTTAAGATAGTTCTCTATAAACATTTAGATCAAAATAATATATGCGTAAAAGTTCCATTAAGTCCCCCAAAGAAGATATATCAGAAGAAATTGTGAATTGGGTAGTCAAGGGGATGCAAGAAAAGAAGGCACAGGAAATCATGGTATTGGACTTACGCGGTGTACAAAATGCCTTTACGGATTTTTTTGTGATATGTTCCGGTACTTCAGATACCCAAATTGATGCCATTGCCGACTCTGTTGATAAAGAAATATGGGAAGCAGGTAAACTGCATGCTCATTCCATTGAAGGAAAAGCGAATCGCGAATGGATATTGATGGATTATTACGACGTCATCGTTCACGTATTTTTAAAGGACAAAAGATCCTTTTTTAAATTAGAGGAATTGTGGGGAGACGCTAAATTCACCATCATTCCTGATTGATTATTTGGAAATTGTAGATTTTTTCCAATAAAAGAAACTTAATCACACCACTACATTGTTACAAGCCCAAATAGATAACCAATGGCAAAACAAGTAAACAATTCAAAGAATACAAAGAGGTCAGGAATTCCCCCTCGATTACCTAAAAAACCTGTTGGAGGCATGCAAAGCTGGATGGTCATTGGTTTGATGATCGCCGTAGTAAGTATGTTTTTCTTTACCAAACAACGTACCCTTCAAGAGATTTCTCAGAAGCAATTTGAGTCTATGTTGATTCAAAAAGAAGTAGAAGGCGTGACCATCGTCAATGATAAATTGGTGGAAGTGAATCTGAAACCGAATTTTGTTACTAAGTACTTTAAAAACTCACCGCAAGGACTTATTTCGGTGAAACAAGGTCCACATTTTGAGTTTGAAATTATTTCAAAAGAAGGTTTTGAACGTTTTTTAGAAGATAGACAAAAGGCCTTTCCTCGTAATGAGCAGATCATGGCTAAGCCAGAAACTCGCACCGGTCCATTGGATTGGTTGGGTACTTGGGGCTTCTTTATACTAATGGGTTTAAGTTTTTATTTCCTTTTCTTCCGCATGGGAGGAGGTGGCGGTGCCGGTGGACAAATCTTCAATATTGGTCGTAGTAAAGCTACGCTGATCGAAGGGGAGTCGAAAGTACGTGTTACTTTCAACGATGTTGCTGGTTTGGATGAAGCGAAAGAAGAGATTCAAGAGATTGTCGAATTCTTAAAGTTTCCTAAAAAATTCACGGATTTAGGAGGTAAAATTCCAAAAGGCGCCTTATTGGTAGGCCCTCCGGGAACAGGTAAAACCTTATTGGCTAAAGCTGTAGCTGGAGAAGCTGGGGTTCCTTTTTTCTCCCTTTCAGGTTCAGATTTTGTAGAAATGTTTGTTGGGGTAGGAGCTGCTCGTGTACGTGATTTGTTTAAGCAAGCCAAAGAAAAAGCACCATGTATCATTTTCATTGATGAAATTGATGCAGTAGGTCGTTCTCGTGGACGTGGTTCTATGCCAGGTGCTAACGATGAAAGAGAAAATACCTTGAACTCCCTATTGGTGGAGATGGATGGTTTTGCTACGGATTCAGGAATTATCATCATGGCGGCAACTAACCGTCCTGATGTATTGGATTCAGCACTATTACGTCCGGGTCGTTTTGATCGTACCATCAGCATTGACAAACCCGATATCATTGGTCGTGAGGCTATCTTTAAGGTACACATCAAGCCACTAAAATTGGCTAATGGAGTTGATGTAAAAGAATTAGCAGCTCAAACTCCAGGTTTTGCTGGAGCGGAGATTGCCAATGTATGTAATGAGGCCGCCTTGATTGCAGCACGTAGAAATAAAGTAGCGGTAGAAATGACTGATTTCCAAGAGGCTATGGATCGTGTGATTGGTGGTTTGGAGAAGAAGAACAAATTGATTTCTCCAGAAGAGAAGAACATAGTTGCCCACCATGAAGCTGGACACGCTATTGCGGGTTGGTTCTTGGAACATGCCAATCCATTAGTAAAAGTGTCTATCGTTCCTCGTGGCGTGGCGGCATTGGGTTATGCTCAATACTTACCGAAAGAACAGTTCTTGTATCGTACGGAGCAGTTGATGGATGAAATGTGCGTAACGTTGGGTGGTAGAGCAGCCGAAGAAATTATTTTTGGAAAAATATCTACGGGTGCCCAAAATGATTTAGAGCGAATTACCAAATTAGCTTATTCCATGGTGACTGTTTATGGGATGAACGATAAGTTGGGTAATATTTCTTATTACGATTCCAAAGGAACGGAATACCAATTTAATAAGCCATATTCTGAAACTACAGCCCGTGAAATTGACGAGGAAGTACGTAAGATTATCGCGGAAGCTTATAAGAGAACGCTTGCTTTATTGCGTTCTAAGAAGTCAAAATTGATTATTTTGGCAGAGCAATTATTGAAAAAAGAGGTATTGTTTCAAAGTGATTTAGAAGCTTTGGTCGGTCCTCGTCCATTTGAACAATTAACTTCTTATCAGGAGTATATCAAAGGCGAGACGGAAAAGAAGCGTAAGGAAGCCAAGGATGAGCGTGATTTAGCTGAAAAAGCAGAATCTGCACCTCCATTGGAAGAAGTCAAAAAAACGATTAAAAAGCCTAGAGCAAAAGCGGTAAAAAAGGAAGAAAGCACAGCTTCCGAAGATATTGCCAGCGAAACGGCCGTTTAACTAATGTTGGGGTGGCTTGTCCACCCCTTTTTTTATGGAACATATTCAGGTAGCAAAGGGTAAAAAAGTCTATTTCGCCTCTGATTTCCATTTGGGTTTCCCGAATGAAAAAGAAAGTAGGGAGCGAGAAGCTTTTTTGTTAAACTGGCTGGATCAAGTTCAAGTGGATGCCCAAGCCATTTTTCTATTGGGTGATTTATTCGATTTTTGGTTTGAATATCAAAAAGCTGTTCCTAAAGGTTTTGTTCGTTTTTTAGGTAAACTGGCTGCATTATCGGATGCAGGTATAGAACTACACATTTTTGTGGGTAATCACGATTTATGGATGTATGACTATTTCCATGAAGAATTAGCAGCTAAGATATACCGCCACCCTGAACGCTTTCTATTATTATTCAGCGACGGATCTAACAAAACGATATTCGTAGGTCATGGGGATGGATTAGGGCCAGGAGATTACGGATACAAGGCCTTGAAGCGGGTGTTTACTAATAAAGTTGCTCAGTTTTTATTTCAATGGCTACATCCAAACTTGGGGATTCGATTGGCGCATGCTTGGTCCAATACCCGAAAGACGAATGCCATCACTGAAGGAGTAGTTCCCTTTCATCCTGAAACAGATTATATTCTTCAATTTGTGAAGGAACAATACCAACAAGACCTGAATCATCATCAAGTAGCTTCTAGTTATATTTTCGGACATCGGCATCATCCCATCGCGTGGGAACTAGGAAATGATGCAACTTATTATAATTTAGGGGATTGGTTTAGTCCAGCATTATGTAATGCTTACTTTCTACGTATTGACGCCCATGAAAACTCTTTCCAGAAATATTCAGCTTCTTAGTTGTCTAGTATGCTTATTTCTTAGCATTTCTTTCTACTCAACCGCTCAAAATTCCACGGAACATTGGCGACCCGCTGTGCATTTTTCTCCAACCAAGAATTGGACTAATGATCCCAATGGTTTGATCTTTTTCAAAGGCTATTATCATTTATTTTTCCAACATAACCCCCAAGGGAACGACTGGGGAAACATGAGTTGGGGGCATGCTCGCACTAAAGATTTGTTGCATTGGGAGGAACTGCCCCTGGCTATTCCACATGGGGAAGAATTCATTTTTTCAGGTTGTGTGGTTTGGGATAAAGACCACGTGTCAGGATTAGGAGACCCCAAGAAAGAGCTATTAGTGGCTATTTATACGGCAGATTATCCTAATAAGAAGCAAGAGCAACATTTGGCCTATTCCAATGATGAAGGCTTGACATGGAAGAAATATGATCATAATCCGATTTTGGATATACAATTATTGAACTTCCGTGATCCCAATATTATTTGGCATGAAGCCAGCAAGCAATACGTGATGTCGATTGCTAAACCCTTAGAGCGATCTGTTCAGTTTTATGGTTCAAAGAATTTATTGAAATGGGATTTACTCAGTGAATTCAGTAATCAAGGAGAGTTGGAGATGATTTGGGAATGCCCATCCTTGGTAGAACTGCCGATTGAGGGGCGGGAAAAGGAAAGCAAATGGGTCTTATTTAATTCATCCCAAGGAGTTCAAAAAGGTTTTGTCGGGATGCAGTATTTTGTTGGAGAATTTAATGGCAAGACCTTTACCAATGAAAATTCGAGTGATACAAAATTATTCGTTGATTTTGGAAAGGATTTTTATGCCGCAATTCCCTTCTACAATACGCCAGAAAAAGAGGTGTTGTGGTTAGCCTGGGCCTTGAGTTGGCAATATGCCAAAGAGCAGCCAACCAATCCTTGGAAAGGGCAAATGTCATCTGTTCGAAAACTAAGTTTAGTGGATACTCAGGATGGTTTACGCTTAAAACAGGTATTCCAACCTGATTTCAATCAAATGGAGCCCACTTTTATGGCAAAAGATATCTCGATTTCAAAACCAAAAGTTGTGAATGGCTTTAAAATGCTGCAGGGGAAATCTTACATGATTGACGTGGAAGTAGAGGAGACCAATGCCGATCGCTGGGGATTGAAGTGGCAATCGGTGGATAATCCTCAGGAGTATACTTTGGTAGCTTTTGATGAAATTAAAAAACAATGGTTCATTGATCGCTCTCATTCTGGGAAGATTTTAAGTCCTGGATTTTTCAAGGTAGATTCCGCCCCATGGGTGGAAGGAAGGTCTCGCCATATGCGCGTTTGGGTTGATCATTCCATGCTAGAGCTTTTGGCTCAAGATGGTACGGTAGCCATTTCATCGCTCCGCTTTCCAGTATCTGCCAAGGAAAATCTAACTATTTTTTCGGACAAGGGTAAATTAGACTTAAAACAAATTACGATTTGGGAGGTGAAGTAAGGTTAATTAGCACATTTTATTTTTGTATCTTCGTTTAATTTAATAACTCAAACTAAACACATCTCATGTCTCAATTTGCTAATCGTGTGGAGGTCATGTCTGAACTTGCCAAAAACATGGACGCTTATGTCCAGGAGTATTTGAATCCAATTGAATCCAATTGGCAGCCTTCTGATATGTTACCTGATTCAACGAAAGAAAATTTTTTGAGTGAGGTAAAATTATTGCAAGAAGCTGCACAGGAGCTACCTTATGATTATTGGGCAGTATTGATTGGAGATACGATTACAGAGGAAGCTTTGCCTACTTATGAATCGTGGTTAATGGCGATGGATTCGGTGAACCAAGTTGAGGATCAAGGTCAAGGTTGGGTTCAATGGATTCGTAGCTGGACTGCCGAAGAAAACCGTCATGGTAATTTGCTTAGTACCTATTTATACCTTTCTGGTAAAGTGGATATGCGTGCTATGGCAGTTTCAACCCAGTATTTAATTGCAGATGGTTTTGATATTGGAACCTCTTCTGATCCATACAGAAACTTTGTATATACTTCTTTTCAAGAGATGGCAACCAATGTTTCTCACCGTAGAACAGCCTCGTTAGCTAAGCAGCATGGGAATCCACAATTGTCTCGTATGTGTGCTCAGATTGCTGCGGATGAATTGCGCCATGCCAAAGCATATCGCCGATTTGTGAATGAAATTTTCAAATTAGATCCTTCCGAAATGATGTTGGCATTTGCTGACATGATGAAAAAGAAAATTGTGATGCCAGCCCATTTCTTACGTGAAATTAATGGCCAAAAAAGTTCTTTATTTGAGCATTTTTCGGACGCGGCACAGCGAATCGGCGTGTATACCACACAAGATTACGTGACCATCATGCAAGGTTTGATTCAAGATTGGGAAGTAGAAAAAATCACAGGCTTGAATGATGCGGCTGAAAAGGCTAGGGATTATGTAGCTGCTTTACCGGCTCGACTAGAGCGTTTGGCGGATCGTATCAAAATTCCAGAATTGGCTTATCCATTTACTTGGATTGCCTAAATAATTCGAAATAAAACATGTCAAAGAAGTTATCCATGGACGAGCTTAATCGGCTCGATGTTCCTGCTTTTAAAGCATTGGGAAAATTCCCCTATGTGCTTATCATGGATGACATTCGTAGTATGAATAATATTGGCTCTGCCTTTCGAACGGCAGATGCGTTTCGATGTGAGAAGATTTATTTGTGTGGCATCAGTGCGCAGCCTCCGCATCGAGAAATCACCAAAACTGCCTTAGGTGCCGATGAATCGGTCAACTGGGAATATTGTTCAACAGCATCTGATTGTATCGCGCTATTACAAGCTCAAGGCTATAAGATTGTTTCTGTGGAACAGGTGGAAGCTTCTCAATCGCTTCAAGATTTCAAACCTGAAACTGGTGTGAAGTATGCCTTTGTTTTTGGGAATGAAGTATTTGGAGTTCAAGATGAGTGGATTGCTGCTAGCGACATTTGTCTAGAGATTCCTCAATTTGGCACCAAACATTCGCTCAATGTATCAGTGAGCTTAGGAATTGTGGTTTGGGATTTTGTCTCAAAAACCCAGTTTAACTAAGATTTATTCTTATTTTTCTTTTTGGAGAAAAACTTAACACAAATAAATTTTTATTCCTGTAAATCTTTTCTAGATTTAGGTCTATCGTTATAAACATGTATGAGCAAAGCTGACAAATCATTAATGGAACAACTAGCATTATCTATTTTGCCAAAATTGAGTGGCTTGAATGATAAGAATGCTAAAAAAATGGTCAATACCGCGGATAAAGCTATTGAATTAATAGTGAAGAAATTCCAAAAATTGAAAGACCAACAAGTAAAAGCCTTGGCGGAATTGAAAGAGAAGGAAGCCAAAAAAGCGAAAAAGCAAATGGAGAAAGAGGCTAAAAAGAAAGATAAATTAGCCAAAAAAGCATCGAAGGACAAGCAATTAGCCTTGTTGACCAAAGGGACTAAAACGGCAGGTTCTGAGCCAGCATCTACGGCCGCTGTTAGTCCTAAAAAAGTAACAGCTAAATCAAAAGCATCTGCTGCTAGTCCTGTTAGAAAAAAGAGAACTGTTGTAGCTAAATAAAGCTATTTCGTTTATCCCTATAATTTTGCGTTCATCCGTTTTTAGACAAAAAGGATGAACGCATTTTTTATTTTAGATGAAATTTAACATACCCTAACATGATATTATCTATTCAAGACGTTGTAAAACGTTATTCTAGCCATGTGGCCTTAGATCGGGTAAGTCTCGAAATCCCCAAAGGCAAAATCTTTGGTTTATTAGGCCCCAATGGTGCAGGAAAAACGTCCTTAATTCGCATTATCACCCAAATTACGGCACCAGATGAAGGGCAAATCCTTTTTGATGGTGAGCGCTTATCGTCCAAACATGTAGAGCAAATAGGTTATTTGCCTGAAGAGCGTGGATTGTATAAGAAAATGAAAGTAGGAGAGCAATTGATTTATTTAGCTCAATTAAAAGGGCTATCTAGGCAGGATGCTACCACTCGACTAAAAGATTGGTTTATCCGCTTGGATATCAAGGAATGGTGGGAAAAACAAGTCGATGATTTATCGAAAGGAATGCAGCAGAAAACCCAGTTCATCTCTACGGTGGTACATGAGCCTAAACTGTTGATTCTGGATGAGCCATTTTCGGGTTTTGATCCCATCAATGCCAACATGTTGAAGGATGAAATTTTGGCTTTAAAAGACCGAGGAACAAGTATTTTGTTTTCTACGCACCGAATGGAATCTGTGGAGGAATTATGTGATTCCATCGCTTTGATCAATCATTCCCGTGTGGTGTTGACAGGTGAAAAAGATGAAGTGCGTAATCGATTTAAGGCACATCAATTTGAGGTGTTATTTGAGGGTGATTTGACGCAAGAATTGAAAGGAGTGGATCTGATTAGTCTCGAAATGTCGGGTGATCAAACTAGTAAAAAAGCTATTTTTAAATTGCAAGAGGCAGTTAGTCCGAATCACTTGCTAGGCCAATTAATCCCACAAGTGCAAATCCAGAAGTTTCAGGAATTGATACCTTCATTCAATGACATATTCATTCAAGTAGTCCAAGAAACCAATTAATCGCATCAACATGAACAAGATATTTTTAGTTATAAAAAGGGAGTATTTGACTCGAGTGAGTAAGAAATCCTTTTGGATTGCCTCTTTGGTAGCGCCATTGTTATTAACGGCTATTTATGCTGTTCCCATCTGGTTAGCCACACGTGATAAAGAAGTAAAGCAAGTGGCCATTTGGGATGGGAGTGGGCTTTTTGAGCAGAAAGATTTGGCTGATAAGGAAATTGCTTTTCAATTAGTAAAAGGGGAAGTAGCCAATATCAAGAAGACCTTTGATAAGCAAGGTTATAGTGCTTTTGCTGCTATTCCAGCAGATATTTTAACAAATCCTCAAAGTTTAAAAATTTATTCAGAAAAGAATTTGAGCTTGTCGTTGAAGAATGATATCGAGCGGATGGTTCAAAATAAAGTACGTGAGATTTTGCTACGTAATGCAGGGATTTCAACCTTGAAATACAAGGAAACTCAGGTGGATATTTCGAGTGATACCATCACGGTTTCCAAGCAAGGAGCGGAAACGACTTCCAGTTCGGGAGGAGCCATGATATTAGCGGCAATTTTAGGTTTTTTATTGTATTTGAGCTTATTACTCTATGGTTCGCAGGTGATGAATGGGGTTATTGAAGAGAAGAGTAGTCGGATTATTGAAGTAATTATCTCCTCCATTAAGCCTTATCAATTGATGTTGGGTAAGATTTTAGGTGTTGGTATGGTGGGATTAACCCAGTTTTTACTTTGGATCGTATTGACAATAGGCTTATCTACGGCCACTAGTAAATTGTACCAAGCTCCCTCCAGAATGGCTACTGTTGCTAATAGCAGTAATTCTGATGAATTGAAGAAAAGTGTAGCCAAGGTTGAGACGTCTAGCTCACAGCCTATGGATGAGTTAAACAAGGTGATTGAAAGTACCAACATCCCTTTAATTTTAGGTTCATTCTTCTTCTACTTTTTGTTTGGATACCTACTGTATAGCTCACTGTTTGCTGCTATTGGTTCGGCGGTGGAAAGTGCTGCTGAAGCTCAGCAATTTACCTTCCCGGTCATGATACCGATCATTTTAGCCTTTATTTTGGCTCAATTTACCATGCAAGATCCCGATAGTAGTATTGCATTTTGGGCCTCCATCATTCCTTTTACTTCACCCATTAATATGATGGTTCGTTTGCCTTATGGGGTACCGACTTGGGAGATTGTCCTTTCTATGGTATTACTGGTTGGTGGATTCTTAGCTTGCAGCTGGTTATCTTCTCGAATTTACCGAGTAGGTATCTTAATGTATGGTAAGAAAATGACCTGGAAAGAGATCAGTAAATGGGTGTTTTATAAAAACTAATTAGGTATTTAGGCAAATTTTTAATTAATAAAAATCATCTATTTAATTCGAATACATTAACATTTGACTCAATGGTTAAAAAGAGCTTAGGAATTCCTTGGCTCTTTTTTGTGTCGTGGAAAAATAATAATTTATCTAACGGTAATATTGAACATGCTGGTATGGGGGTCATATGGCTACTTTTAAAATGTTTTTAAAAGAGATTGCTTTTAGCGGCATTCAAGCTCTTGTTTATTTTGCAAAAGAGTTCTACCTTTTGCACGTAATGTCTTGTTTTTGAGGTATATATGTTACTATTTCAAAATATTTGACCTTTAAAATTAAAGGGCAAATGGAGATTACCGGGTATGCTGAAAACCGACTCGCGTAGGCAAACATGTTCTATAATCATTTATTATGCCAACTTACCTAATAGAGAGAGAGATTCCTGGAGCAGGAAATCTGTCTGATGATCAATTAAAATCCATTTCTCAAACTTCCTGTAGCGTATTGAAGAATATGGGGCCAGCCATTAAATGGCTTCAGAGTTATGTCACCAATGACAAAATTTACTGTGTCTATAAAGCTCCTAATCCAGAAATGATATTGGAACATGCTCGCTTGGGCGGTTTTCCAGCCAATTTGGTCAGTGAGGTCTTTACTATTATTGATCCAACTACGGCAGAATAAGTTACATCAAAGAAAGTTTGTATTCACAAGAGAGCAGAATCTCTAATTTGCCGTGAATTTATGTGCCTATGTTGTATTTATTTTACCTGATTCCTATGTAATTTGAGCATTCTTTAGCTCATTAATTCATCGTAATCTTTGGAAAATTATTTTACCATCTTGATTGATTTCATTGGGACATTTGCATTTGCCATCAGTGGGATTCGCTTGGCTTCAGGAAAACAAATCGATTGGTTTGGAGCCTACATCATTGGACTTGTGACAGCCATTGGAGGCGGGACAGTACGTGATTTATTGTTGGGTATCCGACCATTTTGGATGTTGGATGGTCGCTATTTTTTAACCACGGGTATAGCTTTGATTGCCATGCTTTTGTTGAAAGAGCGTCTGGTCAAATGGTGGAATATGTTGTTTTTATTTGATGCCATTGGTTTGGGTTTGGTTACGATCGTTGGGATCAGTAAATCCATGGATGCCCAATTGCCCTTTTGGGTTTGTATTGTGATGGGAACAATTACAGGTTCAGTTGGAGGTTTGCTGAGGGATGTTTTGTTGAATGAAGTGCCTCTTTTGTTAAGGAAAGATATTTATGCCCTAGCCTGCGTTGCGGGAGGTTTAGTTTATTTCGCCTGTCAATATGGACATTTATCCACCACTTGGACGGAGCTAATTGCCGCTTCGGTGGTCATTTCTGTTAGGATTTTGGCATTTCGTTTTCATCTTCACCTGCCTGTCCTGAATTCCATACCACCCAAGTAGGGGATTTAATAAGCACTATCAGGCAAATTTAGTCCTAAGGATTTAGACTTAAGACCTTAACCAATCGGCTAATTTTGCCTCATCAAAACCAGCGATTATTTTATCTCCGTCGACAAGAATCGGTCTTTTGATAGCAGAAGTTTTTTGACTAAGAAACTTAAAAAGTGCATCTGCATTGTCTAATTCACTTTTGGTCGCATCATCCAATTGCTTGTAGGTACTTCCGTTTTTGTTCAATATGGTTGCAGACCCCAATTTTTCTAAAAATAAGCCTAAGGTTTCAGGACTAATTCCTTTCTTTTTATAATCGTGAAATTCGTATGTGACACCTTGATTCTTTAAGAATTCAAAGGCTTTTTTCATGGTATTGCAAGCAGGTATTCCGTAAATGACGATCATGTTGGCTATTTATTTTAAAAAGGTGTGCGACTTGTTTGTTTTGGTGGTATTTTTGTTTTTTCCTTACAAATTTAACACAAAGCTACCTTATGGAGTATAGAATAGAAAAAGATACGATGGGTCAGGTGAAAGTACCTGCACACGTGTATTGGGGTGCACAAACCCAACGTTCCATTGAGAATTTTCCCATTGCTCAAGATATCAATAAAATGCCTAAAGAGATCATTCGGGCATTCGCATTCTTGAAAAAAGCGGCTGCCATCACGAATTTCGAAGCAGGGGTTTTGGATGAATCTAAAAAAGAACTCATTGCGCAAGTATGTGATGAAATTTTAGCCGGTCAGTGGGCAGACCAATTCCCTTTGGTTGTTTGGCAAACTGGTTCAGGCACTCAATCTAACATGAATTGCAATGAGGTGATTGCTTACCGTGCGCATGTGTTGCAGGGTGGAAATTTGATGGATGAGAAGAAAGTGGTTCATCCAAACGACGATGTGAATAAATCACAGTCGTCCAATGATACTTTCCCAACGGCCATGCACATAGCGGCCTATCAGATCTTGATGGAAACGACTATTCCTGGTATCTCTAAATTACGTGATACCTTAGCCGAGAAAGCCAAAGCATTTAAGGATGTGGTGAAGATTGGTCGTACTCACTTTATGGATGCGACTCCATTGACTTTAGGACAAGAATTTTCAGGATATGTATCTCAGTTAAATCATGGTTTAAAAGCCATCAATAATACCTTAGATCACTTGAGTGAATTGGCTTTGGGTGGAACAGCCGTTGGTACAGGTATCAATACGCCAGCGGGCTATTCAGAGAATGTGGCGAAACACATTGCTACGCTAACAGGTTTGCCATTTAGAACGGCTGAAAACAAGTTTGAAGCCTTGGCGGCACATGATGCTATTGTAGAAGCTCACGGAGCTTTAAAGACAGTTGCTGTAAGTTTAATGAAGATTGGAAACGATGTTCGTATGTTATCTTCAGGTCCTCGTTCAGGAATTGGGGAGATTTATATTCCCGATAATGAACCAGGTTCATCGATCATGCCAGGTAAAGTAAATCCGACTCAATGTGAAGCCATGACCATGGTGGCTGCCCAAGTATTGGGGAATGATGTCGCTATCAACATTGGTGGTGCTTCAGGTCATTTTGAGTTGAACGTATTCAAACCAATGATGATTTATAATTTCTTACATTCGGCTCGTTTAATTGGAGATGTATGTGTGGCATTCAACGATAAGTGTGCGGTAGGAATTGAACCATTAAAAGAGAACATTCAAAAGCACGTGAATAATTCCTTGATGTTGGTTACGGCCTTGAATACCAAGATTGGGTATTACAAATCAGCTGAAATTGCTCAGACGGCTCACAAAAATGGCTCTACGTTGAAGGAAACGGCGATTTCATTGGGCTATGTAAGTGCCGAAGAGTTTGATGAGTGGGTTCGCCCTGAGAATATGGTAGGAGAAATTAATCTGTAATGAGCTCCTAAATACGCGATTCTCAGCGATTTATATAAAAAATGCCCTATACGTTTCGTATAGGGCATTTTTTATGCTATTATGCCATTTCTCTTAGTTCTATGCTATAAAATGGACTGACAAATGGAAAACTCGAAGCTATTCGTTGCGCTTCTTCCCAGTCGGATAAAATTAGGGTGACAATCTGGGAAATTTCTCCACCATCAATTTGATTGATTAATTTGGAATCCAAATTTCCCGACGCCGTCAAGTGGATTTGTTGACCTGAAAATTTCTGATATAACATGTCTTCATAGCTGGATTTTAAACCCTTTAGCCAGGTTCTAATTTGCTCTAATTCTTCTTCTGTTGGCATTGAATTTTCACCTGAAATTCCCGCTACTGGTCCCCGAATGATGATGACAAATCGTTTCATTAAATTAGTATTATTCTAAGATTAAAATTCGCTTTGAAATTTCTCAAAGGGATTCGATTCAGTTTTGATTTTTGGTTTTTGACTTCGCTCTCTAGGAGCAGATCTTGGCTTTTCTAGCACCGTGCCTAGGAGAGGAGCTAACCAGTTTTGTATGACTTGTAAGGCTTCTTTTTCTAAGGAATAATAGATGAAAACGCCATTCCGACGGGTACTCACTAAACCCGCTTCTTTGAGTACAGATAAGTGTCTGGAAATAGTAGGTGCCGCATAGTTAAATTGCTCAAAAATGGTACTGGCAGGCAGCTCACCATCCTTTAAAAGTTCTACAATCTTTCGCCTCGATTCATCACCCAATGCTTTGGCTATAGACTCTACTTGCATATTAAATTTATCTATTTAGCTAATTTAGTATAATTCAATGTATTATCCAAAAATAGCCTATGGGATAGGTTTAGCAAGCTTATTTAGCATAGTAAACAAATGATTGTCAATACGGCTAATTATAATTTACAAAATTGCTAAATATCTAGTTGTATTGTTAATTATATTTAGCTATTATGCTAAATGGTTTATATTAGGGTTTAGGACTTAATTATTCAAGGATTTCAAATTAGTATGATGATTGATCCAACGCGAATCTCAGTTTTATAGATTCCTCTAAAATTGAGCCAATTTTGCACAAAAAAAACCCCCAGAATTTCTTCTGAGGTATGGGATATTGTAAGCATGAGGATTGTTAAGAATGCAGTAAAAATTCGAAATATTTAATTTTTTACATAGACCCTTTTTACGCGCTCACTGATGTTGGTCATGAGTTCATACGGGATGGTTTTCGCTTGATGAGCCAAATCAGTTAATTGTATTTTTCCGCCAAATGCTATTGCCTCATCACCTTCTTTAACCACCGGTAAATGAGTGATATCCACCATGCACATGTCCATGCAAATGGCCCCCACCGTTGGGCATAAATAACCATTGATTTCGAACATCCCTTTACCCATTCCTAGGCTTCGAGAGTAGCCATCGGCATAGCCTAATGCTAGGGTAGCAATGTGACCGTTCGACTTTAATTTACCCTTTCTACCATAGCCAATGGTTTCATTTTTCTTGATGTCCTTGATTTGGGAGATATAGGTTTTTAAGGTTAATACATTTTCTAAGGATTTTTTTTCTGCTTTATTTTCTGAAATTCCATATAAACTGATGCCCAAACGAACCATTTCATAGCGCGCTGCCGGGTAATTTTTGATGGCGGCTGAATTAGCAATATGTCGGAATGGCGTATAACCTAAAGTTTGAATGATTTTTTGGGTCATTTTATCAAATAGCAGCATCTGTTTTTCGGTGAATTTTTGATGTTTCATTGATTCTGAAGCTACCAAATGGCTAAGTATACTAGCTACCCATACTTGCGGCATACTAGCTATCTTTTGGGTTAATTCTTTGCATTGATCAAGACTAAAACCTAGTCGTTTCATGCCTGTGTCAAGCTTAATGTGAATCTTGATGCTTTTATTATGTGCATGGCTATATTCATCAATGGCTTCCAACATGGACATGGAATATACTTCTGGTTCTAAGGCAAAATTGCTTAAGGTATCTAATTCTCCAATTTGTGGATTCATCACCATGATTGGGCAATAAATGCCGTTTTTACGTAATTGTACACCTTCGTCTGTGTAGGCCACTGTTAAGTAATCGATTCCTTGTTGTTGGAGTACCTGTGCAATTTCCACAGCGCCTGCCCCATAAGCGAATGCTTTCACCATGACCATCAGTTTGGTATCAGGCCCTATGGTTTCTTTAAAATAGGTTAGGTTGTTCTGTAAGGCATCTAAATTGACTTCTAATTTGGTGCAATGTGTTTTCGTCTCTAAGATTTGTGTGATATGTTCAAAATTGAACTTTCTGGCTCCTTTTAATAGTACGACAGCATCACTGATTTGATTTAATAGGCCGCTATTTATTAGGTCTTCCGTATTGTAAAATACATCGATCTCTTTGAATGAATCTTGGTATTTAATGAGTTGATCTCCCACTCCAATCAGTTGGTCTATTCTTTGAGATTGAAGTAGCATGGCTATTTTAGGATATAGCTCAGGTGCCGCTATGCCTGCCTCGATGAAATCACTGATGATGAGTACACGTTTTTTATGTTCGTATTTTTTGAGTAGAGGTAAGGCTAATTGCAATCCATCTAAATCATTATTATACGAATCATCAATGATCTGGTTATTTCTAAGCCCTTCTTTGATTTCCAAGCGCATGGATATTGGACGTATCCATTTGGTTCTGGCTTGTATTTCTTCCACACTCAAACCTGCTACATGCGCCATAATGAGGCAATGGCACAGGTTTTCTAAATAGGCTTCATCCGTTAGCTCGGTTTTGACATCCAAAAATGCTTCACTTTGGGCTGGTTTTTTTATACGAATATGGGTTTCCTTCAAACTTATTTTCCAATATACATACAGGCAATGGGCCAAGTCTTCCGTACTCCAAGCAATGAGCTCAGCTTGTGGATTAATGGATTGCATCTCTGTTTTGATGGAATTCTGATCCGTGTTTTTTCGACGGTAAACCAATTTTTCTACATGTGAAAATAAGTGTAATTTCTCGTGTAGTTTTTGTTGATCTGATTCAAAGTTTTGTCCATGCGCTTCTCCAAAATGGGTAAATATCCCCCAAGTTGGTTGAATGATTTTTTCAATCCGCTGCATTTCACCAACCCGGGATATGCCTGCTTCAAAAATGGCTATTTGGTGTTGAGCTTTTAAACCCCATACCGATAAGGGAACGCCAATTTGAGAATTAAAACTTTTGGGGCTTTTGACAATGGAAAATTTACTTTGCAATAAGGTCGCCAACCATTCTTTACAAGTAGTTTTTCCATTGGATCCTGTAATGCCAATTACTGGAATAGAAAAGCTTTTGCGATGAATGCTGGCTATTTCTTGCAAGCAATTGATGCTACTTTCAACCACCCAAAAATCTGCCTGCGTCCATTTTTTTGCTTTTTCAGCCAATAAACCTGACCAAGCAGCACTTTCTACAATAAATTCGCGGATGCCTAAGTGATATAAGGGTTCAATGTATTGATGCCCATCATGATGTACCCCTCTGACCGCGAAAAAAGCCGTTTGTTGGGGTAAATAGATTTGTCGACTATCAAGGCTTAAGATGCTTGATTTTACTTGTGTTGGCGATGAAAAATGAATCATGTATGCAGATCAAATTGGCAATTAGCTAAAATACGAAAAGGCGAGGAATAGTTCCCTCGCCTTTCACGCTATTTTCAATATTTATATTGGTATTAAGCTTCTAATGCTGCTACGCCAGGTAATACTTTACCTTCCATGTATTCTAAAAGAGCTCCACCACCGGTAGAAACGTAACTTACTCGGTCACCATATCCAGCATTATTAATCGCAGAAGCAGAATCTCCACCTCCAATTAAAGAAAATGCTCCATTTTCTTCTGTTGCTTTTACCACAGCATCCGCGATGGCGTTGGTTCCTTTAGCAAAATTAGGGAATTCAAATACACCCATAGGTCCATTCCAAAGGATGGTTTTTGATTCAGAAACAACCTTTTGGAATAATTCAATGGTCTTTGGACCAATGTCTAAACCTTCCCAGCCGTCAGGAATTTCGCCTCTATCAACAATTTGTCTATTGGCTGAGTTACTAAAATCATCTGCCACCACATTGTCCAAGGGCATGTAAAGATTAACCCCTTTGGCCTTTGCTTTTTCTAACAAACTTTTAGCTAAGTCTACTTTATCTGGCTCTGAGATGGATTTACCAATTTTCCCACCTTCTGCCAATGAAAAGGTATAGGTCATGCCCCCACCAATGATCAAATTATCAACCTTATCTAATAGTTGCTCAATAATCAAGATTTTATCAGTGATTTTAGAACCGCCCATAATTGCCGTAAATGGTCTATCAGCAAATTCTAAGATTTTTTTCGCATTGTCAATTTCTGCTTGCATCACATATCCACTCACGCGATCTGGTAGAAATTTACCCATCACAGCTGTTGAAGCATGTGCACGGTGAGCTGTACCAAAGGCATCATTCACCCATACATTTCCTAAACTGGCTAATTTCTTTGCAAATTCCTCATCACCTTTTTCTTCCTCTTTATAGAAACGAAGATTTTCTAATAAAAGAATTTCACCTGCCTGAAGTTCACTGGCTAATTGAGCAGCCTCCTCACCAATGCAATCAGGTGCAAATTTTACTTTGATACCAAAAACGATGGAAAGGGGAGTCACTAAGTGTTTCAAAGAATACTTTTCTGTTGGACCATCTTTAGGTCTACCTAAATGGGACATCAGAATAACGGCACCTCCATCTTTCAGAATTTTCTGAATCGTAGGGACCGTGGCTTTTATACGCGTATCGTCAGTGATTTCGTACCTTTCGTTCAAAGGCACATTAAAATCAACACGAACTAAGGCTTTTTTACCAGAAAAATTGAAATTGGCGACTGTTTGCATACTATTTTTGTTTCAAATTGTAAGTGGATACGTATGCCTCAGATAAGGCAGGCAAATATACCCAAGTTTTGTTAATTGTTGAAAAAATCTAATTTTCTGTTGAAAATCTCGAAATTAATAGTCGAATAGTACAATTTTTACCCTTTGATCCTTCCTCCATATATGGATAATCGTCCTATTCCTAATTTATCACCCACCTACTACTGGGATTATTTCCAATATGTATTGCGTTATGTGACAAAGCATTATGCGGAATTGTTGGATGAAAAAGAAAAGGCTTTTATCCATGAATTTGAAACCGCTTCTTTTTCAGCGCAATGTCTGTATTTGCGCCTAGCTTCACGTAGAACTATTTGGTTTCAAGAAGACCAACTCCACTACTCGGAAATTGAATCCTTGGAAGCGGCTATGACGGAGTTATTTCACCTGAACCTATTGGAAAGAATTGGCCAAACTGAAAGTCAATCGGTGTATGCTTGCTTGAACAATTTAAATAAGTCTATTTGTTTCGACCTCATTCAAATTCCGGGTCAAAAAAGTCCCCTAGCAAAATCTGTAGCTAAATCTGTTTTATTTCAATATATCGTGGAAAATTTGCCTGAAGATGAACTGGTTCGACGCTTAGAAAAACTTCAAATTAGCTTAATCCGGCCTTTGCAGACCGCCTATTTTCATTTCATTCAGTTTTTGTTCTTTGGAAGTCGAAATCACGATTTAACAGATTTTGTGGTTCGAGATTTGGGGCATCGTCAATTCATCGATATTGATGAGGCGGATTTAGTCCCATATTTTTCCAACCGCGAGGAAGCTATTCAGAAATGGCGTATTAGTATTTGGCGAGAATGGTTTTTTGAGAAGTCAAAGGAAGACCATGCCGTGGATGAAGTGATGGCTAGTTGGCAAGCGAATATGTGGCCTTTGATTCCTGAATTATTGGAATTATGCATCGGTAGTTTTGAAAGGACTTTGTTTCATGTGGCTCGCTGGCTGGAACGTCAAGGTGAATTAGAAATGGCGCTATCCTTGTATGAAGAAAGTTTAACGGGAGCATCTTTGGAAAGACGGGTCCGACTTTTAGTAAAACTTAAACGAATGGATGAGGCCCTGATGTGGGCTAGGACTGGCTTGGAATTGATTAGCAATCCCAAGGAAATGCATTTTTTTGAAGACTTTTTATTGAAACAAGCCTCTAAAAAGCAGATTAAACAAGTGACAGCCAGTTTGAAAGAAGCGGAAAAATTGACTATTTCTATTGAATGGAAAGATCAAGTAGAGGAAGGTGTGGTCGATTATTTTAGAAACCAAGGCTATTATGCCGCTTTTACAGAAAACCGAGTTTGGAAGAATTTAATGGGGCTTTGGTTTTGGGAATTGATCTTTCAACAGAATAGATCAGGATTTCACCATCCATTCCAATATGCTCCTAGCCATTATGCCCGTGAAAATTTTGCCATTGATTCAGCATCGGAGTTTCATGTCTTGTTGAAACTCTTCGATGATGAGAAAAGTTGGTGGGATTTGCTGGAACAAAATGCCGTGCAAAATCAGGGGAAAATGAATCCTTTGGTAGACTGGCAAAATCTGGATTTCGACCTGATTCAGCGCTTAGTGCAAGTGATTCCCAAGTCAGCTTTAGTAGAAGTAGTGAGCTTTATGTGGCATCATTTGGCTACACATGCCAAAGGCTTTCCTGATTTATTTATCCAAAAAGGGGAGGATTATGCCTTTATCGAGGTAAAATCCCCCAACGATCATCTTTCTGCCATTCAGTTTTTTTGGCATGATTTTTTTAGGCAACAGGAAATAGCGGTTCGACTTATCCGAATAGAATGGATTTAATCATTTCTTAATTCAATGATTTTCAAAACATGTCACAACTATTCAAATTTTTGCCTAAAAACTAATTTTAAAATTATTCTTGAAATGCTTGACATCGTTTTGAAAATATTCTACATTTCTGATGAATCTAGAACGTTCTTTATGTTGTAGGCTTTGTCGGATTCCCAAAGCATTATTTCACCTTTAAATTTCAAGCTTATGAAAGTGCAAGTTCATGCCATCCACTTTACAGCGGATCGTAAATTAGTCGAGAGTATCCAAGCTAAGTTGAACAAATTAGAAACCTTTTATGATCGAATAACCAGCGGAGAGGTATTTCTTAAAATAGAACAAGGGGAGGGGAAAGTCAGAGAAAAGTTACTTGAAATAAAAATTGCTGTACCTGGGGCTATTTTGTTTGTCAAAGAGAAAGCAAGATCCTTTGAAGAAGCCTTAGATTTGGCATTGAATGCCATCGCAGAACAGATTAAACGCTTTAAGGCTAAAATAACGCAAGTTAAAGCTGCAAAAACGGCTCTTGATATATCAGAGTAGTTTTTATATGAACATGAAAAAGGGGACAATTTGTCCCCTTTTTTTTTTATGCAATTTTAAGTATAATTAAAGTTGGAAAGCTGCTTTTACCGCATCGACATAATCTAATTTCTCCCAAGTAAATAATTCTACTTCTTGACTGATTTTTTGTCCATTAGGTCCAACGAAAGTTTTGTTAACTACTTCGTTTTTACGGCCCATATGTCCATAAGCAGCTGTTTCAGAGTAAATGGGGTTTCTTAATTTCAAACGTTGTTCGATGAAATAAGGACGCATGTCAAAAATCTCTTCTACTTTTCTAGCGATTTCGCCGTCTGTTAAGTTCACTTTCGCTGTTCCGTAAGTATCAATGAACAAACCGCATGGTTTAGCTACACCGATCGCATAAGAAACTTGAACCAAGACTTGATCGCACAAACCTGCCGCAACTAAGTTTTTCGCAATATGGCGCGTGGCATAGGCTGCTGAACGGTCTACTTTGGAAGGATCTTTTCCTGAAAATGCCCCACCACCGTGAGCACCTTTTCCACCGTAGGTATCTACAATAATCTTACGACCTGTTAAACCCGTATCACCGTGAGGACCACCAATCACAAATTTCCCTGTTGGATTAATGTGGTAGGTAATCGCATCATTGAATAATGCCTGTAATTCAGGTTTCAAACTAGCTTTAACGCGAGGAATAACGATTTCAACAATATCTTTTTTGATTTTTGCCAGCATTTCTGGTTCTGCTGCAAAATCATCATGCTGGGTTGAAACTACGATGGTATCAATACGTTGTGGTACATGATCATCGGAGTATTCAATTGTTACTTGAGATTTAGCATCAGGACGCAAGTAGCCAATTAATCCAGACTCGTTGTTACGAATGTTGGATAATTCCTGAAGAATTTTATGGGCTAAATCCAATGCCAAAGGCATGTAATTATCTGTTTCTTTCGTAGCAAAACCAAACATCATTCCTTGGTCACCTGCGCCTTGCTCCTCTGGATTGGCACGCTCTACACCTTGGTTGATGTCAGCTGATTGTTCATGAATGGCAGATAAAATACCACATGAATTGGCTTCAAACATGTATTCTGATTTAGTATAACCAATCTTACGAATTACTTCTCGGGTAATTGCTTGAACATCTAGGTAGGTATTTGTTTTAACTTCTCCAGCTAAAATCACTTGACCTGTAGTAACCAATGTTTCACAAGCTACTTTTGAAGTAGGATCAAAAGCCATGAAGTGGTCAATGAGTGCATCTGAGATTTGATCGGCCACCTTATCGGGATGTCCTTCAGATACCGATTCAGACGTGAATAAGTATGCCATTGGCGAAACAGTTTATATGTTTGATGTTATAATTCTGACAAAAATACAATTTATCTTACGAAGCTACAAATGCTATTTTAGCTTTTAAACACTTATTTTGAGCTAATTATTAAATGGTAAACCGCACGAATAAATGGAAGGATTGGAACACTGGCCATCAAGCTGAGATCTTCCCAAAAACTGGTTTTTTCATCCAAAAAGCGCAGCATTTTACTTCCTTTATTTTTTTGAAATAAAGCTTCAAATACCTCACTCCCTGCCATGGATTGTTCTAAAAGCACTTGTAAAAAGACCTTATCCAGCCAGGTTTTAAAAATGTGTTGAGGAAGAATCAAGCCTTGCGGGTGATCCTTTTCAAGCTCTTTGACTAAGGCTTGATTGATGCGCTGGGTGCGTAAAAAACTGTAACCCGTGGAAGCTTTGACAAAGCCCCCCGAAGTACCTATTCGGATGATTTTTTCGGATATCCTTTGACGAGCCCTTTGATCTAAACACATTGGAATAATCCCTTTTTCTTCTTCTTTGATTTGATAGTCTTCTTCGCCCAATCCATAAAATGCCTGCAAATAAGATTTGATTTTATCTCGATAAAAGGAAGCTTCTCTCACATGGGCGGAGAAAAATGTATATTCGAATAATGCTTTTTTAGATGATGTGGGAAGGATGTACATAAACTCACATTCTTTTCCTTGTGCCACTCGGAAATCAAATAAGTGAACCGCATCTGATTTAAAGATAGGGAAGTGGGATTCAATCTCCCAACCTAGAAAATGTTGCTTGATATGCTTCGGATTATTGATTTCGCAGGGATAAGCTGTAAAGGAATCAAAAACTTTATCCGTGGCATAAAAATCGCCCATGGAACTTTGGACCTTGGTATCTTTTTCTTCTGGAATAATTTGTAGAACCTCGGCTTGTAAAAATTCAATGTTGGGGAATTGACTCAGCTGCTTTTTGATGTAAGTATACCAGTCTATACTTCGGATTTTATGGTATTGAAATGGAGCAATGTCTAAAGCGATGCTCTTTCCATGTGGACCATGAAACCATAAATTTTTCCAGCTTTTTTGTGCCAAATCATCAAACTCTTCGGGCCTATCTGACCAATAACACCAGGTTTTATCATTTTCAGATTTGCTGGAAAGGTCAATGATTAACATAGGCTCTTTCGCTCGCTTACTTTGACTTAAAAAATAAACCAAAGATAGAGCAGACATACCTCCTCCAGCGAAAATGTATCGATACGTTTTACTGGAAGGGACATTCATACGCATGAGGCATTAAATATGGCGTTCTGCGTGATAACTAGAACGAACCAATGCCCCAGATTCTACATAGGCTAATCCTCTTTTTAGACCTTCTTCTTTGTACATAGCAAAGGTGTCTGGATGAATCCATTCAATCACCTCATGATGCATTTTGGTAGGTTGCAAATATTGACCCAAGGTTAACACGTCTAAACCATGTGCGACTAAATCATCCATGGCTTTAAAAACCTCTTCTTTGGTTTCACCTAAACCCAGCATAATGCCTGATTTTGTTCTTTTTCCAAAGTCTTTAGTTCGTTGGATTTGTTCCAAACTACGCTCATATTTAGCCTGAGGGCGTACATATCGGTATAAACTAGCCACCGTTTCCATGTTATGCGAAACAACTTCTTGTCCAGCTTCAATCATGCGAATCAAGGCATCCCAATTTCCTTTGGTATCTGGAATTAAGGTTTCAATGGTCGTTTGCGGTGTGCTTTCTTTCACCGCACGAACCGTTTGATACCATATTTCGGCTCCTTTGTCTTTCAGTTCATCACGGTTGACAGAAGTAATAACGGCATGTTTTACTTGCATCAACTTTATGGCTTCTGCTACACGTCTTGGTTCATCCTCATCGTATTCGGGTGGTCTGCCAGTAGCTACGGCACAAAAAGTACAGGAACGAGTACATACATTTCCTAATATCATGAAGGTAGCAGTACCCTCACCCCAGCATTCGCCCATGTTGGGGCAGTTGCCTGATTGACAAATAGTATGTAGTTTATATTCATCCACAATCTTCCTAACATTCGTGTATTTCTCACCAATGGGTAGTTTGACACGGAGCCAATCGGGTTTACGCGTGTTAGCAGCTGGATTTATCTGAGGTAATTCAATCATCTTGTATCAATATGTTCTTCCGAAGAAAAAAGTTAAGTAACCAGTTGTGTAAACTGATCTAGGACTTGTTTGGTTAAGTATTTCAACGGGATTTTGGAATACATCCACAATAAAGCCTACTTCCAAACTTAAATAATTATGCTTAATCGTATTTAGTTCTATGTCAAAGCCAGATTTCAGATGCCAACCGGGCACCATTTTAGCATCAGCACTACCCACAAAATAGCCTCCTTCACCGATGATTACTGAGCGGCCAGTGGTGTTGGTCATGGATTCTGTATAAGGAATTGATTTAATGATGGTTCTTCCTGTGGCAGGATCTAAAAAAGAGACATCCACATAGTAGGGAATTTTAACACCTAGACTAGGTCCTGTAGCCAAAATCCCTCGTAAAGCGGCTCCTCCTTCACTGGATTTTTTGAACAACATCCATTGCATCCCAAATTCTGGTCTAACGATCAATAGGTTGTTTAACTTACCTTCAATGTAGCTTCGTCCGTTATAAGAAAAAGGGGAAGTGAACTCGCGATAATCCTTTACATTAACAATGTCTAGACCAATGATGGGTTGGCGACTCGGATTCTTATTCCAAGATTTCCGCAAATTGATACCACCAAAAATTCCAGAATTGGTCGTGGTGGTTAATCCAATGGCCCAAGTTCCTCGTTCTGCCAGTGAACCAGCGGATGCGGGAATATTACCTGTTTTACTCGAAGCATTATTGGCTTTACTGCTGCTTTGATTTGGACTAGTTGTGGTACTGGTACTACCACTTCGTTGCGCCCACACCAACGCGGGCATCAATAAAAGAGCCAAAATATAATGAGGTAAAGCCTGCTTCATGTTAACGGCTAGTATATGGTTTCAAATCCTCATTGGATATGTCCCAATGAGAGGCATGGTAAGTACATTTACCTCCATCAATGACTAAAATTTGGGGCGATTGATGTTCTACTTGAAATGTTTCAGCAATTTGATTAGAAATAGGTCGAAAAGCAATTAAATCTAATAAATATGCTGGGGTATTATCTTGATCCCAAGCCCTTTCTAATCTATTTAAGGAAGTTGCGGAGATAGAACAACGGGTGCTATGTTTAAAAATAAGAACAGGTTGTTTTTGAGAATCTTCTAAGATTTGAGCTACTTGCTGAGCGTCGTTTAATGTATTCCAGTTCATAAAGAATGATGCAGGTTTTCTGCTTATTTCGTAATTTTAAAGATTCACCTTCAAATTTAAGAAAAACTTGAGAGTTTGGCTGTATTCTTTTGCCTTGTTTTTGTATCGTCAAACCCTGAGAGGCTTGTCAAAGTTCCATCCCAAGGCGAAACTTTGGAATCAAGGTCAAATGGAAGTTTGGCAAGGTCTTGAAAAAACGTTTGCTCATCAAGATCAACCCGTTGCTTGGTTTCATACAGCCTCTTTGGGGGAATTTGAACAGGGAAGGCCCATCATAGAAGCTTATAAAAAGCAGTTTCCATCGCATTTTATTTTAGTAACCTTTTTTTCGCCGTCTGGTTATGAAGTTCGGAAGAATTTTTCAGGAGTGGATTTCGTTTCCTATTTACCCATGGATGGAGCAAAGACTAGTGAGCGTTTTTTAGACCTTGTAAAACCATCTTTAGCCATTTTTGTCAAATACGAATTTTGGCATTTCTACCTTACAGGATTAGCCAAACGACAGATTCCCTTATTGCTTGTATCTGCGATATTTCGACCCAAGCAAGTATTTTTTGCTTGGTATGGTGGTTTTTATCGTAAGCTATTGAGGCAGTTTACTCATTTGTTTGTCCAAGATGAAGTGTCCAAAGAATTATTAACTCAAATCGGAATTAAGCATGTTCATGTGGCAGGTGATACTCGATTTGATCGGGTTTATGCTCAGTCCAAACAGGTGAGTTCTTGGGATTTATTAGATGAATTTTTAGATGGACAAGCCTTTGCTGTTTTAGGTTCTGTTTGGCAAGCCGACATGGATCGAATAATACCTTTGATCAATAAACAATCGTTACCCATCAAATGGGTCATTGTCCCACATGAAATTCATCAAGCTGAATTGGAACAATGGAAAAGTGCTATTACTTTACCATCTGTTTATTCTAAAGGTAGTTCAACAGAAGGCTTAGCTAATCATCAAGTAGTATTAGTCAATGAAGTCGGTCGCCTATCTTCGATTTACCAAGGTGCCGATTTTGCTTTTATTGGTGGGGCTTATGGTGCTGGATTACACAATACCTTGGAAGCCGCCGTGTTTGGTCCCGTTATCGCTTTTGGAGATCAGAATTATTTGAAATTTAGAGAAGCTTGTGCCTTATTGGAAGAGGGTATCGCTAAAACTATTTCTACTACCGAAGACTTAGATAAATACTGGTTAGACTTGTGGGAAAAGCCCGATCAAAGAGCGCAAATTAAGGCTAGATCAGAAGCTTTCATTGCAAAAAATATGGGTGCTACGGATGCCATCATGCACATTTTAATGAACTTACAACATGACTGAGTCTAAGAAAAAAGGATTGATTGTGCGCTCCACGGGTTCTTGGTATGAAGTTCGTTCGGAAGAAGGAAAGGTATATAATGGGCGATTGAAAGGTAAATTTAAATTGAAAGGTCCTCAAACCTCGAATCCCATAGCTGTGGGTGATTGGGTCATGTATGAAATGGAAGATGAGGTGCATCAAACGGTTTTAATTGTGGAGATATTACCTCGACAAAACTATTTGATTCGTAAATCGGTCCATAAAACAGGACAAGGGCAATTGCTGGCAGCCAACATCGATCAAGCCATTTTTATTATGACCTATAAAATGCCTAAAACATCCTTGGGCTTTTTAGATCGATTTTTAGTCACAGCTGAGGCATTTCGTATTCCGGTACAAATCGTGTTCAATAAAATGGATTTACTGAATGAGGAAGAACAAGATCAGGTTTTTGAATGGGCAGGATTATATCAATCATTGGGATATGGAATTTTGTTTACCTCCATTCCGAAGGAACAAGGGATAGAAGAGTTTACCGAGATGTTTCAAGGAAAAGTATCTCTAATGTCTGGCCATTCTGGAGTAGGTAAATCCAGTTTGATGAATATCGTAGCTCCCGATTTACATATCAAAACCAAAGAAGTATCCGATTTTGCGGAAAAAGGAGTTCATACGACTACCTATTCTACGATGTGGGAATTGGGAAAAGATACCTATTTGATCGATAGCCCTGGGATCAAGGAATTGGGGATTTTGGAAATTGAGAAAGAAGAATTGGCGCATTATTTCCCAGAAATGCGTGAACTACTTGGCCAATGTAAGTTTAATAATTGCATGCATTTGTCGGAACCGGGCTGTGTGGTGCGGGAAGCTTTGGAGCAGGGGGATATTGCCGAGTCTCGGTATTTTAGTTATTTGAGTATGCTTGAAAATAATGATAATAGACGCTAAACCTAAAAAACGATGAACAAAGAATTATTATGGGGGATTGATTTGGGGGGGACAAAGATTGAATGCGCGGTTTTGGAAAAGAAGAATCCAAGCCAAGTAGTACTAAGAGAGCGAATTGATACAGAATCTGCTAAAGGTTATGATCACATCATTGCACAGATTAAGATTTTGGTTGATCGAGTGTCAGGCATCATCGGCGAAAAGCCTAAGGCCATTGGATTTGCTACACCGGGTGTTTTAAATCCCTTGACCAATACCATGAAAAATTGCAATACCGTTTGTTTGAATGGGCAAGCCTTAGCGACGGATTTAGCCAATACCTTAGGCTGCGAGGTAAAACTAGCCAATGATGCGAATTGCTTTGCTTTAGCAGAGACACTATTGGGAGCAGTACAAGATGTTAACCCAAATGCAGAAGTCGCTTTTGGTGTTATTATGGGAACAGGAGTAGGAGGAGGCTTGGTGGTTCATGGTAAAATCATCAATGGCCTACATGGCATTGGCGGTGAATGGGGACATAATATTTTAGAGGATGATGGAGATGCCTGTTATTGTGGTAAATCGGGTTGTGTAGAAACGGTCATTTCAGGTCCTGCTTTAGAGAAATATTACGAAAAGCATTCGGGTAAAAAAATGAAGTTAAAGGAGATTTTACAGGCTGCCAAGGATCATTCGGATTCAGCTGCTGAAGCGACCGTGGAGCGTATGGTGGATTATTTCGGAAGGGCTATTTCTACCTTAATCAATGTAATGGACCCAGATGTCATTGTGATTGGTGGAGGCGTTGGCAATGTCGATTTATTGTATTCTGAAGGCTATGAGCGCATTAAAAAGTATATTTTTAATTCCAGAGAAGTTCATACACCGGTAGTTAAACCTAAATTGGGGGATAGTGCAGGGGTATTTGGAGCGGCGATGTTGTATAGTTAGTGGCTACCTTTGGGACACCACCTACATATGTCTCGGACGCCAGTACATGGGGATCATGATAAAGTCTGATTGCTGTCAGACTTATACATCCAAATTGGAGTGATAGGTCTGATTTTGTCAGATCTATAAACTAGTTATGCGCAACCTAATTACCGCTCAATTAGGATAATCTCAATTTTAAATAATACAGAAGATGGAATCTTTTAATATATACATAAAGAACGGACTAGATACTTATTCAATGTCTCAAGTACCTGAAGACGATTTGCAAAAAATTGTAACTGCCTATGATAATGGAGAAGGAAGTGTTTTTATTAATGGAGAAAGGCGATCGCTCTACGAATTAGTAAAGATTAAGGTTTTTACTTATAACGATTCTTGGGACACTTGGAATGCATTTGTAAATTCTGTTGAAGTTAAGCCTTATTATGAATTCAGTTCGTTGACTGGAAAAATTGCAATTGGAATACCTGCACTTGCAATGAAAGGCACTGATGTAACCAAGGATTATTTTAATCGTGATTATGGATGGAAAAAGAAATCTGATAGTGAAAATATTTTTATGCTAAAAAAACAATATATCAGCCATGAAAGAATTGAGTATCTAAAGACAGTAAAGAGTGAGAAACATGATTTTAGAAAACTCATTAGAATCTGCGAGGAAATAAATATTACATATAATCTTGACTGCTTTTACGCTGTTGGAGGCATGTTACGGTCACTAATCGACCATGTTGCACCTATCTTTGGTTATACTAATTTTGGTGAAGTTACAAACAATTATAACGGAGGAAAAAGTTTCAAAGAAGCTATGCAGCAACTTGAAAAATCAATGAGAAAGATTTCTGATTCATTTCTTCATACTTCAATTAGGAGTAGCGAGGTCTTACCTGTCGCAAACCAGGTTGAGTTTATTGCACCGATTGACCTACTTCTTTCGGAAATTATAAGGATAACAGAAAGTAAAACAAAATAAAGCCGCACGTGTAAAATACTATAAGAAATGCCTAATAATGACACTAGAACAAATTGGAATACTGACAGGAATTCTCTCTGCAATCTGCACAGGAATTTTTTTTATTACCAAAAACTTTAAAGAAAGTCGCAGAAAATTAAGAAATAGAATATGTGGACAATGGGGAAACGAAGGCGATATAATCAAGAGTAAATTTGAAACACATTTTGTTGAGTTAGAAATAGACCTCGACATTGATGATGGAGAGATAACCGGAACAGTTAGGTCTCGTAATGTCAATTCAGAAACCATAAGTCCACTTTGTTCAATAAACGGTAAACTCAAATTTAAATCAGCTGTTATCAAACTTACTCATGTGAGACATGGAGAACAATTACTTTATGGAACCGCTATTATTAAACTGAAGAAAAAGACGTTACACTGGAAATTAAACCAAGGTGTCGCAGATTTTTTCCCCAGTTATACTAGACTGCACAGACAAGGCAGCGCATAACAGCGGCCTTGCGCCATTGCCGTTATCATCCTTAAATTCAGCATTTCGTTTCGCATTTATTTTTATCTTAGCAGGACAAATTAACGTTACGTAGTCGGCAACAGCGCAAGGCCGCGGAACGTTATCGGCAAGCTTAAAATGACACAGTGAAAAGACCAAGACAACATATAATTGAAACAGAATCTAAGAAGCATCTTAATTCAATAATTCCTGACCATTGGGTAGCAAGAGAATTGGCTTCTGACTATGGGCTTGATTTTATGGTTGAGATATTCAAAGGCGAAAGCTCAACAGGTAGTATTTTTTATTTACAGCTAAAGGGAAGTGACCAAATTATTGAAGACAATGTAATTTCATATCAACTCAAAAAAGAACATATTGAATATTACAGTTCGATTCCCAGTCCTGTTTTATTCGTGCTTTTTAGCACCACGACAAAACAATTTTGGGGGCTTTGGTCAAACTTGCTTAAAGACGTTCTAATTGCAGAAGGCTCTAAACAAAAGACCTTCAAGCTAAACTTAGACAAAGGTCATTTAATCGACAAGAGTTTTTTTGTGGTGTTAGAAAAATCCTTTAGCACTGAATTACCCAAAAAAGTAAACATTTCAATCATTACGACAAGTGACAAAGGAACTTTGTATCATCAACAATTAATAAAATGGATTCAATATTATTACGGTGAATATGTAGAAATTGACAATAGTCAACTTCCTTCAACACTCAAATTTGAATACAAAGAAAACCCTGAAAACTCATTATCAATTTCGGTCACTGGCTCAAGAAAATCTTTTGACTTGGCTGCTATTGACATTTCAGATGACACATTCTTTTATTTACCTATTTTAGACATTAATCATTGCCCAAAGCAATTTAATGAGGTTTTGATTTTAGTTTCATTTTTACTTCATAAGTATAATATTAGAAATTCTATAGAGCTTCTTATCAAAAATATTGGGCAATATGAAGGGCAGTTATTGAACCCTATATTTCTATTTGAAATAATAAAAAAAGGAATTGAATCAAATTCTATTCTTGAAATTCAAAATTTATCAAAGGCAACAATTGAACAAAATCGACTTGATATTTTCCAGTTGGTGAACTTTTCAATTCTCACTTTTAATACTGAAGGAAGATTAACTGATTTGTATCAAAGCAATTTGTTGAATGCAATCGAGAAACTAAAAGACAAATCTTTGATTGGGACGTTTAGTTATAACCTTGCAAATTCTTATCGTTCAACTCACGAATTGTTTTTAGCAAGCAAGTTTTATCAAAATGCAAGAAAAAATAAACCGGAATATTTGGACAAATTCTATTGGTGGTTTGAATATGCAGGAGTTTTGTTTCTCTCATCGCACTATTATTTTTCTGAAAAGTTCTACAAAAGGAGTTATGAATTAAATAGTGAGCATTTTGCTCCATTAATTTTTTCACTTCTGGGAGATTCACTATTTTTTCAAGGAAAATTTAGTGAAGCAAAAGATGAATTCGACAAATTTCTTAACGTTGAATCCGAATTTTCTTTTGAGGAAATATTCTTAAAGCGACAAGTCTGCGAAAATTTTATTCTAGCCAAACTTGACAAAATATCATTTGACTTTGAAAAATCGAGAGAATTAACCGAGCAGGCATTTAAAGACAAGAATCCTGAAATGTTAACAGAAGCAATTGCTTCTTTCCCATTAAATGGTTTAGCTTGGTTCAATTACGGTGTATTCCTAACGGACAATAATGACAATGAAAATGCCTTTACAGCCTTTTTAACAGCAGCTTGTATTCAAGACTGGGACAAAGAAGCCTGGAAAAATTGCTTTTTAATATCCCTTAATCTAAACAAACAAGACGGACTACTTTTGATATACAATGTTATTCTAAATAAATTTGGAATAGAATCGGTGAATTATATTGCAGAACACCTTCTTAAAGACCCAAACCTTGAAAGTGAAACAAAAATAGAATTGATAAAGGCATTTTCGGACTTAGCTACAACAAGAAAACAAAGCGATGACAAGAAAGCCAGCACATAACAGCACCTACAAGAAATTGGCGGTTCAGTGGTTAAATGAAGCTTTGTGCTTCGTATCAAGTTCAGTTATGGCAGACAGTTTTCGTCTCCGAAATTGCCAACTTCTTGTAGCTGCAACCGTTAGCGCAAATGCCTTGAAAATCGCGTGGAAATTGGACGTTTTCTATGCGCTGTGGAGAAAAACTTCTGCTGGAATACTGAAATAATTTTTAAGTTTTTGAGCCATCTTTAACGTGATTTCACGCTTTCCGGAAAGAATTGCTGAAACGTGTCCTTTGCTTCCAATTATTGGCTCAAGATCTTTTGCTTTCATTCCCATTTCCTGCATCTTATACTTAATAACCTCCAAAGCATCGAGCTCAGGTAATTCATACTGTTTTTCATCGAAATCCTTTACAAGAACAATCAACAAATCCAACTCATCACCTTCAGGCGTGTTTGGCTCAGCATGAAATATTTCCATCAATCTCATGGAAGCTTTATTGTAATCCTCTTCGGTTTTTAATACTTTCCAGTTCATCATCATCATCATTTTTTATAGTTCAAGATTGAGGTATCAAAATCAACAGTTTCTACATTAATTTTATCGTAATCTTTATGCGGTCCAAACCAAATTACATAGCAAGCTTTCTGAGTAAAATTTATGGAAACCACTAAACGGAAATCATTTCCTTTAATATTGAAGACAACTCTTTCATTATTTACAACACTTGCATTTCCATAAATTTGTTTGAGCTCATTAAAGTTTTGAAAATCTAATTTTGAAAATTCATTGTACCAAATGAGTAATGGCGTTTTGGCAATGGAGTATTTTTCGGTGTAAAATAAAATTGTTTTCCTTACCAGAATTTTCATGTTACAAACCTAATTAATAGTTTGCAATTTGCAAACTATTTTGTTTAAATTGAAATTCATGTAAGAAATTGACACATCCGCTAACAGCACCTACAAGAAATTGGCGATTCAGTGCTTAGATGAAGCTTTTTGCTTCGTATCAAGTTTGATGATAAAATTCACCACTTCGCCAAGCCCCGCACCGTTAAGTGAATGCCACTCCACAAAAAAAGCTCATTAGAATCACTAATGAGCTTTTTTTATGAACTTCAAATCATGTTCTAGACTTTTAAGAACCATTTTTTTCGGTAAAAGACATAGCAAATGATCCAACAAAGCAGTACAAAGCTGATGGCATAGGCCAAAGAGCCGTTGTATTTGCCTAATACAGGTTCAAAAATGTGCCAATACATCCAATTGCTGGCTGAAGTAGTACCATCACCTTCAGCTATTTGCCATTTGTTTAATTGGATAGCTAAGAGTTCTGAAATACCATAGGCTAAAATAGAATTGGTACCAAAGACCAAGAAAAATGTATTGGCAAATTTCCTTTCTTTGATTTCAATCCACCAATAGATCAATGCAATTAACAGGAAGTCGATGCCAGCACATAGTAATACAAAAGAACTCGACCATAGCTTTTTGTTGATCGGAAAGGCTAAATCCCAAATCAAAGCCAAGACAATAAGACCTGCTCCAGCAATTACCAATGGGAAAGTTACTTCTTTGCCATCTAACCTTCTTTTCTCTAAAAATAGGCTTACCTGATAACCAAATAAACAGGTAGAAAAGGCCGGTAGCGTACTTAAAAGTCCTTCTGGGTCAAAAGCAATACCATCTCCGTGATATAAATGTGAAGGACCAAATAAGAATAAATCAAGTTTACGGACAGCATTGGTACCTAAATCAAAGGCCGCCCCATGGTCGCCAAAAACGAGCATTAAAATCCAGTACAGCAATAGAATGGCTACATTCACTGCAGTAAGCCACTTCTCTTTGACAAGCAAAACAATGAATGAAATGGCACAATATGACAGTGCTATCCTAGGCAATACGTTGAGGAAACGCATGTTTTCAAAAGAAAAATCGAGGAATGGAAAGTAGAAAATCAGGTAATTGATCAGGAATAATAAGACCGTTCTTTTTAAAATCTTATTTCTTAATGCCGGTGTCAATTGGAATTGAAACGACTTGAATGCAAAGCGCATCGCTACTCCCACCATAAATAAGAAGGAAGGGAAAACTAGGTCGGTAGGAGTGAATCCATGCCAACTAGCATGTTTTAATGGAGCGTAGGTAAACTCCCCATTTCCAGAGGTATTTACCAAAATCATCATGGCTAAGGTGATACCCCGAAAAATGTCTAAAGAGAGAAAGCGTGTTTTCATGTAGGTTTAGTTTGAAAAATAAAAAGGAATCACTTGTTGGGTGATTTTGTCCGTAAATCTAAAATAATATTTGCCAGAAACGAGGGGAGGGGGATAAAAATCTTGTTGGGTATTGGTCCATAAAAATTCATGAATAACAACGCCCCAATTACTAATTAGCTCCACTTTGATCTCCGTAGCTAGTTCTCGATCTAAATGAATAGCTTCTCCTAAGGACAGCACATTGGGATAGATTCGAATCTTCGGCTTTTCCAAAGCAGCAGTACTTAGAATGGGATTTAATAGTTTATCGATTCGGTTAAAATTGGGAACTCCGTATCCCAAAGAATTGTCGGGATTGTTACTTTGATGGCCCGACTGCCTTATGGCATTCATCACTTGCCACGGAGATTTGGTGGGGTTTGCTTGTAAGGTTCCTGCAACTAATCCTGCGATGAGGGGAGCCGCAAAAGATGTTCCATTGGAGGTGCTAAACGTTCCTAGGTATGTACCAATTACGGTAGATTGACCCATGGCGGCCACATCGGGTTTGATTCGTCCATCGGAACTCGGTCCCCAAGAGCTAAAATTGGCTCGAAGCATGGATTTGTCTACCGCAGCCACGGCTAAAATGGAGTCGGCATCGGCGGGAGAGGCGATGTATTTCCAAGCTGCCGCCCCCTCATTTCCTGCTGAAATAGTACAAATAATACCTCTTTGCGCAGCCCAAGCCGCTGCTTTACTACTTAAAGCCGTTTTGCCATTCATTTCAGCGTAGGTATGATTGCTTAATTTAAGGTCAAATACCGTATAGCCTAAAGAGGAACTAAGGATGTCGGTTCCTAAACTATCCGCCCATTCAGCTCCTCGAAGCCAGTTGACCTCTTCCACTATTTTTTCTGTACCTCCTTCTTCGGTTTGGGCTAGTGCCAACTGGGCTTGATAAGCAGTGCCAATCAGTTTGCCGGGAGTATATGCAGCAATAGTACTCAAGACATGCGTTCCATGTGAACCTCGACTATATACGTCGGTCAAACCAGGCGTTGTCGTTAGGGTGGCGATGATTCTTTTTTCGGTAAAAGCTTTTTGAAGATAAGGGGTATTATTGGCATTTAAGAAGCCTTCGTCCAACAAGGTAATTAGGACGCCCTCACCATGAAAACCCTTCAGATGCATGTTATTAACCCCCAATTGACTAATCTGTGTGCTTGAATTCCCATAATCTAAACTATCAGCTAAGGTCATGGATGCTTGGGCTAATTCGGGGAGTTTAGGTTTTTTCTTTAAAATCTGAAAACTCGAACTGGAATCAATGGGGTAAGCATAATATAAACCTTTGACGCCAGCCTGGCTTAGGGTTTTGGCCAAATCTTTGGGCTTTTGTTGAATAAGAGCACCATTGATCCATTTTAATGGAAATACTATTTTGGCTCCGCTTTTTTGAACGTTTATGAGATATTCGGGGTTTACAGGTAGGTCTTGTTCTTGTAAGGCAATCTTAAATTTCTTTCTACGTTCTATCGATCGAGTGCTAAGGAATTTATCTGCTTGAGATAAAGAATATGGAGAGTTAGCTTTGTCTTTAAATAAAATGAGGTATCGGTAGCTGTCATTCTGAGCCAAAGTCTGGGTGCAGGTTAACAGTAAACTGATAAAAACAAGGAGATACAGCGGTTTAATGCAAGACATTAAGCTAATATATTTAATTAATGTGTAAATTTGGTTGTTTCAAACAGAATTTGATGAAAAGCGCTAGTCAACGTTTTTTCTTGGTGCTCTTGTCGGCATGGCTTTTGATAGGTCATGTGGGCTTTGCTTACCGTATCTCAGATTGTTTGATTACAGGAAAAAAGAAGCTGACTTGGTCCGCACCGTCGTCTCCCCAATCTTCTTCCTCATCCAAAGAAACAAGTATTTCTCGGGCAGCTTGTTATGAATATGCCCATATTCAGGTCAAATTTAGTTTTGATCAGCAAATCAAAAAGGTTCAAAATACCCTAGATCAAACGCAGCTTTGTTCGGAGGTGTTCGTCCCTAAATTACCTAGTCAAGCTATTTTAATAGCCATTGATTCGGAAAAACCCATTCAGGCATCTATATATCTGAAGCCATTGCAGGAGCGACTGGCTTTTATACAGCGTTACAATATTTGATGGGAAAAAATTCAGATTGAATTTTTTTCTCATTCTTATTGTAATCTTATGTCAATTCACCGAATTATATTGTTGGGATTGCTTTTTACCTTCACGGTAGCATTGCCCTATAGCTTTGGACAAGTGGTTCAAGGCCGAGTTATGAGCTTAGATGCTCAAGGAAATATGGAGGACCTTGTGGGCGCTTCCGTGTATTTTAGACCTATTAAAAAAGGAACTTTAACCGATGTTAAAGGGGCCTTTTCCTTGGATGTGCAAGGAAAAACAGGTTGGATGCTTTTTAGCTCAACAGGTTTTATTAGTGATTCCATTTTTGTGGAGAGCAATCAATTTTTACATGTTCATTTAAAAGCGGCCAACAAAGAGTTGAGTGAAGTACGCGTTGTTGCCGCACCAGGAAATCATGATGATGTAGCGACGCTTCATACAGAAATCTTAACGATGAAGACATTGGCCAAAGCTGCCTGTTGTAATTTATCGGAAAGCTTTGAAACCAATGCGTCTGTATCCGTCAGCTTTGCGGATGCTGTAACTGGTGCCAAGCAGATTCAATTGCTAGGATTATCTGGTACTTACGTGCAAACGAATGTGGAAAATATTCCCTCCATTCGCGGATTAAAAACCACCTATGGCTTGAATTATTTACCGGGTACTTGGATTAAATCCATCGATTTGGCGAAAGGTCAAAGCTCCGTAGTTAATGGCTATGAGTCGATTACCGGAGGAATTAATGTGGAATTAGCCAAGCCAGATACATCAGAAAAGTATTTTTTGAATGTATATACAAATTCACAAGGTCGATTTGAGATCAATCAACAGGGGGCACATAAATTCAACTCGAGATTGTCCACTGGACTTTTTACACATTATTCGAAGCAAGCAGCTCGTTTGGATGGGAATAAAGATGGGTTTATGGATTTGCCGCTTTTCGACTTATGGAATGTACTGAATCGCTGGAAGTATTCTACGGATCGTTGGATGGTTCAATGGGGTGCTTCGTATTTACATGAAAACCGTTTGGCAGGTCAAAATAACTTTGATGAAAATACGTCTAATCGCTTTTTAGTATATGGATTTGGCAGTAAGACTTCACGTTTTGAAACCTTTGCCAAGATTGCCCGTTTATTCCCGGATAAACCTTATCAAGGTTTAGGTTTGATTTTGAATACGGCTCAGCATCAAAATGACTCATATTTTGCCTTCAAAAATTATGTGGGCAGAGAGCAAAGCATGTATGCCAATTTGATTTATCAATCCATTTTTGATAATACCAATCATAGCTGGAAAGCAGGAGCTAGTTTTTTATATGATTCCTACCAAGAGCGTTACATTGACTCATCATTTGCTCGAACGGAGATAGTACCGGGTGCATTTTTCGAATACACGTGGACGGTACCTAATCACCTAACGATGGTGTTGGGTAATCGGATTGATTGGCACAATCAATTTGGTGCGCAATGGGTTCCAAGATGGCATTTGAAGTGGGATGCGGCAGAAGATTGGATCGTGCGATTATCAGCAGGAAAGGGCTGGCGACGGGTGAATCCATTGGCAGAAAATATGGGTTTTCTAGCTAATGGTAGGCGATTGCTCGTTTTAGGAGACCAGAATCCTATGGAAAAAGCATGGAATTTTGGGGCTACTTTGACGAAGAATTTTCAAATTGGGACAAGAAAAGGAAGTCTAGTATTGGATGCTTTCCGTACGGATTTTGAAAAGCAATGGATGGTGGATATGGAGAATGGGGGTGAGATTCGCATGTATAGTAATCCAGGAGTATCATTTGCAAACAGTTGGCAGGCAGAATTAAATTATAGTCCTGCGAAACGTTTGGAGTTGAAGGCAGCTTACCGCTACCAAGATGTTCAGGCAGATTATTTGACTTTGAAAGGGACCTTAAATCGCTTATCTAAGGCCTATTTGAATAAGGATCGGGTATTGGTCAATATAGCCTATTCCACGCCTTATGAGAAGTGGAAGTACGATTTGACTTGGCAATGGAATGGTAGCCGAAGAATTCCGAATGGAAGTTTAGCTCATATACATGATGTGGGTAGTCCAATATTAACGGCGACAGCTTTTTCCACGGTATATGCACAAGTCACTCGCCAATTCAAAAAGTGGGAAATGTATGTAGGTGCTGAAAATCTGTTTAATTTTACTCAAGCTAATCCGATTATGTCGGCCAAAGATCCTTTTAGTCGGGGATTTGATGCCACCATGGTGTGGGGGCCTATTGTAGGTCGGATGATTTATACAGGAATGCGTTATAAAATTCAATAAATAGAAAAACAATGAAAAATGTAATCATGATGGCAGGTCTTATGTTGGGAACATATGGCTTGATGGCACAAGAAAAGCAAGAGCATAAGCACGACACCAGCAAAGCGGGTGCGGATAAGAAAGAAGTATATCAATGTCCGATGAAATGTGAAGGAAACAAGACCTACGCTAAAAAAGGGAAATGTCCAGCTTGCACCATGGAATTAAAAGCAGTTAAAAAAGCAGCCTAATGAAAAAACTAGTTTTAGCGGCCTTATTGGCTTTGCCTTTTGCTACCTTGGCGGGGCCAAAACAAACGGTTAAAATCAAAACCTCGGCCATATGTGAAATGTGCAAAGAGCGCATCGAGAAGAATTTAGCTTTGAGCAAGGGAATTTCAAAATCAGACTTGGACTTGAAAGACAAGACTATTTCGGTAGAATACAATCCTAAAAAGACAGATGTTGCAGCCATCAAGCGCGCCATTGCTGAAGTGGGATATGATGCCGATGAAGTTGTGGCTGATAGCAAGAGTTACGAGAAACTACCTTCTTGCTGCAAGAAAGGTGCAGCTACTATGGCTCATTAATAGTAGAGAAAAACTCAACATCAACGCTCTTTTTCTAACGCTGGCAAGGTTCCAAACCTTGACAGCGTTGAGCGTTGTAACGTTTTTCAACACAATTTTGTTGTCCAATAACTTGATAACGTTGGATTAGTGAGCTTTCATGCTTAGGGCTATTCGCTTGCGAGCTTCATCTACTTCAGTGACAGTGACTAGTACTTTTTGCTGGACTTTCACCACTTCATTCGGGTCTTTAACGAATTTGTCGGCCAGTTGGCTTACATGCACTAAGCCATCTTGATGTACTCCAATATCCACAAAAGCACCAAAATTGGTGATGTTGGTCACAATACCTGCTAGCTTCATTCCTACACGTAAATCCTTAATGGAGTTTACCCCCTCCGTAAATTCAAAAGCCTCAAACTGCTCTCTAGGATCACGACCGGGTTTAGCCAATTCCTGAACGATATCGGTCAGGGTAGGGATTCCTACTTCAGCACTTACGTATTTACTTATTTGTATTTGCTTTCGTAAGGCTTCATTTTGAAGAAGATCAGCCACTTTACATTGTAAATCCTTGGCCATTTGCTCTACAATGGCATAACGTTCTGGATGCACAGCACTGGCATCCAAAGGATTACTCGCTTTGCGAATACGTAAAAATGCGGCGGCTTGTTCAAAGGCTTTTTCCCCTAAACGAGGAACTTTCTTTAGATCAGATCGACGTAAGAAAGGGCCATTTTTTTGTCGGTAATCCATGATATTTTGGGCTAACTGCGGTCCTAAGCCAGAAATATAAGATAGGATTTGTTTGGAAGCAGTATTCAATTCAACGCCTACCGAGTTAACACATGAAATGACGGTATCGTCCAAGGATGCTTGTAATTTCTTCTGGTCTACATCATGCTGGTATTGTCCCACCCCGATCGACTTAGGGTCAATCTTCACTAATTCAGCTAAAGGATCCATGAGTCGGCGACCAATGGACACCGCTCCACGAACGGTAATGTCTTTATCTGGAAACTCTTCTCGAGCCACATCCGAAGCAGAATAGATGGAGGCTCCACTTTCATTCACCATGATGATGCTGATGCCTTCTAGTCGGAGATTTTTCACAAAACTTTCACTCTCTCTACCTGCTGTACCATTACCAATGGCGATGGCTTCTATGTGGTATTTCTTTACCCAAGAACGTAGCGTTTGCTCGGCTTCTTGTGCCTGACCTGGGCCTGTATGTGGGTAAATGGTGGTATTCTCAATCAGATTGCCTTGTTCGTCTAAATAGACCAATTTGCAACCTGTTCTAAATCCTGGATCTAAGGAAAGGATGCGCTTTTGTCCCAATGGAGCGGCCAACAGTAATTGGCGAACATTTTCGGCAAATACCCGAATCGCTTCTTCATCGGCTCGTTTTTTGGCCTCTGCTCGCATTTCTGTTTCCATGGCTGGTTGTAAGAGCCTTTTGTAGCCATCTTGTATGGCTAATTCCACCTGATCAGCACAAGCATTACGACCCGTTAGGAATCGGCGACCCAATCGGTCTAAAACATCTTTGTCAGGTCCTTCCAAAGATAGCGCCAAAATACCCTCATTTTCTCCGCGAAATAAGGCTAATACTCGGTGGGAAGGTGCTAGGGCTAAGGACTCTGACCAATCAAAATAATCTTTGTATTTAATGCCGGCTTCTTGTTTGCCTTTGCTGACTTTGGATTTTACCTGAGTTTTTCGAGCAAAAAGCTGACGCGCATCTTCTCGGGCTTCTGCTTTTTCCATCATTTCTTCTGCCAAAATATCCCGCGCACCCGCTAGGGCGATATCCAAAGCAATTACGCCTTTTTCTTCATCTAAAAATTTCTCTGCTAGATTCTCAGGCGAAAGATTCCTTTGTTGAAATAAAGCATTGGCTAATTCCTGTAGACCTTTTTCTCGAGCGGCCATCGCACGGGTCTTGCGTTTAGGTTTATACGGTAGGTACAAGTCTTCTAGTTTAGCCAAGGTTTCGGCGGCACGAACAGCTCTTTCTAGTTCAGGGCTAAGTTTATCCAGCTCTTTTAAAGACTTTAAAATTGCTTCTCCGCGCTTTTCTAATTCGACAGAAAGTTCCATGGCGTCCCGAATATCACGGATTTGAACCTCATCCAAACTCCCCGTCATCTCTTTTCGATAACGGGCAATAAAGGGGATGGTAGCACCTTCTTCTAACAGGGCAATGGTTTTACGAACGGCATTTTCGCTTAGCTGCAAGCTAGCGGCTATTTTTTGAAAAGGAATGGACATAAGAGAAATAAGAAACAGGCCTTGATTTATTCGTTAGTTTCAGGGAATTCATTGTAGAAATACCCAGCGAACTTCCAGATTTCCTGGATTTCAGTGCCTAGGATAGGATAGGGGTCGTAGAGTTTGTTGGTCGACTTTAAGATCAACACATTTTTCTCTTGTAAGTGGTTGATGACTTTTTTCAACACTACCCCGTCTTCGCGAGTCACTACGATACAGATGGTGCCATCTTTGATGTCTTTCCAATCTTCTACGTATTCGGCAAATACCAAAGAACCAGATTGTAAAGGTAGCATGGAATCCCCTTTGATCGGAAATACACGGTATTTACGGTCTTTGGTTAAAAAAGGAACTTGAAAAGTCGGTAATTCTTTGATAAACTCTAGGTCGTCATAGGAGGTAGTATATCCTGCCAAAGCTTTCACAGGTACCATCTCAATATTTTCCTCATTATCGCCGTTAACCGTGGTGGCTAAAATACGTAGCTTAGGTTTATTGGATAAGCCTGGGATTCTTTTGGCTAAATCTTCCTTGAGTAATTCGTCCACTTCAACCTCGAAAAAGTTCGCCAATAAGATCAAATCTGCATATTTGGGCTCTGCTCTTCCTGACTCATAAGAGCCCAAAGTAGGTTTTTTTATTTGTAAGATTTCAGCCAGTTTTTCTTGGGAAGTTTTCTCCGACATTTTGCTGCGTAAGAATCGTAAATTCTGGCTAAAAAAAGTGCTCATGTATGTTGCTTATTAATGTAAAATGAATAAAATTCGTATCCAATTTTGGAGATCATTTGTATCGAAATTACAAAAGGTATTCAGAATACCCAAATATCTATCAATTTTATGCAAGAGCGCGCCATTGTTCATATGGATTTGGACAGTTTCTTTGTCTCTGTCGAAAGACTACGAGACAGTGCCTTGGTGGGTAAGCCCGTGATTGTCGGGGGCTTATCTGATCGAGGTGTCGTGGCGGCTTGTAGTTATGAAACTCGTGCTTTTGGCGTACGCTCTGCTATGCCGATGCGGATGGCCATGCGACTTTGTCCTGATGCTATCGTGTTACGAGGCGACCTAGAAGCTTATTCCCAATACTCCGAAGCGGTGACCTCCTTGATTATGGATCGCGCGCCTTTGGTAGAAAAGGCTTCCATCGATGAGTTTTATTTGGATATGACAGGTATGGAGCGCTTTTTTGGCGCCTATCGTTTTGCGACCGATTTACGAGAACGTATTCAGAAACAAACAGGTTTACAGATTTCTTTTGGTTTGTCGGTCAATAAAACCGTATCTAAAGTGGCCACCAACTATGTGAAACCTGCGGGTCAATACCAGGTGTTGGCGGGAGAAGAAAAGGCTTTCTTGGCACCTATGCCCGTGGGAAAAATCCCAATGATCGGGTCGGTGACGGCTCAAACATTGCGGAATATGGGAATCGTACATGTAGGAACTTTGAGTCAAATGCCCTTGAAAGTGCTGGAGCGTAGTTTTGGTAAGTCGGGCGTGATGCTTTGGGAGCGTGCCAATGGGATCGATCTGCGACCTGTGGTACCTTATTCAGAACAAAAGTCTTTGTCGAAGGAAATGACCTTTGATCAAGACAGTACTGACGTGGTTTTGTTGAGACGGATATTAGGTTCATTGACGGAACAGTTAGCCTATGATTTACGGGGTTTGGGACAATGTACTTCTTGTGTGACGGTAAAGTTGCGCTATTCCAATTTTGATACACATACCCGACAAATCACCTTGCCTGCTGCGGCCAGTGATCATCGCTTGATTCCGGCGGTAGTGGAGCTGTTTGAGAAACTCTATGATCGCCGCTTGCTGATACGTTTGATTGGGGTGCGTTTCTCGAAATTATTGCAAGGGCAAGAGCAGTTAAATCTATTTGATGATGGTGCTCGTTTGGCACCTCTCTACCATGCCATGGATGGTTTGAAAAATCGATTTGGAGAATCTTCTATCGTACGAGCCAGTGGTTTGATGGGGCGTCATGAACGCCGTAATATCTTACCTAAATCGGAGAATTAATGTATCTCAACTGCCATTCCTATTATAGCTTGCGTTATGGAACGCTGTCTCCCGAGGCTTTGGTGGAGGCGGCTGCGGCGCAGGGTATTAAGGCTTTGGCATTGACCGACATACACCGAGTATCAGGAATCTATGATTTTCTTCAGGCTTGCCGAGTGGCCAATATCAAGCCCGTGGTGGGTATGGAGTTTCGGCAGGGAGATGCTTGTTATTATATTTGTTTAGCCAAAAATGCTTCTGGATTGGCTCAAATTAACGCTTTTGCGAGTCGACATCTTTTGTCTTCTAAGCCTTGGCCAGACAGGCCGCCTAGTTCACCGGATGTGTGGACCATCTTTCCTTTGGCACGTCGAGAACAAATAAAAAGCTTAGGTCCTCAGGAGCGTTGGGGAGTCAGAGCCAGTGATCGAAACAAATTGTGGAAAGAGCAAGATTGGGCTTCTTTGGTTTGGTGTCATCCTTTTACCTTTTTGGATAAACGAGCATTTTCTATGCACCGTTTGTTGCGGGCGATCGACCACAATGTGTTATTGAGCAAGCTACCGCTGGAGGCACAAGCCCAAGACGATGAACGTTTGTATAGCCCAGCGGAATTGGCGGGTTTTTGTGCCGACTTCCCGAGCTTGTTGGAAGAAGCTGAGCGTATCTTGGAGAGTTGTGAGTTTTCTTTTGAGTTTAAGGTTAGCAAAAACCGGAAATTATTTAGTGCTAGTCAGGATGACGATCAGGCTTTACTGGCTAAACTAGCCTATGAGGGGATGCTATACCGTTATCCTCATTCCCCCAAAGAGGCAAAAGATCGGATCAAAAAAGAGCTTCAGGTGATTCATGACCTCTCTTTTGAGTCATATTTTCTGATTACTTGGGACATCATTCGCTATGCTCGCTCGAGGGGTTATTTTCATGTGGGACGGGGTAGCGGTGCAAATTCCATTGTGGCCTATTGTTTGGGAATTACGGATGTGGATCCCATTGAGCTGGATTTGTATTTTGAGCGCTTCATTAATCCTCAGCGAACGAGTCCCCCTGATTTTGACATTGATTTTTCCTGGGATGAGCGCGATGAGATTATTGATTACATTTTCAAGCGATATGGGTCGCAATATGTTTGCCTGTTGGCTACCTATGTGACCTTTCGCGATCGTTCCATTTACCGGGAATTGGCCAAGGTCTTTGGTTTGCCCAAAGCGGAGATCGATGCTTGGATAGCCCCAACGGCCGAGTTACGGCAGTCGAATTCCCAGATTCATCAATGGATTATCAAATACGGTAATTTATTGATTGATTTCCCCAATTACCTGAGCATTCATGCCGGTGGCATATTGATTTCGGATCGACCATTGTCGGAATATACCGCCTTGGAGCCTATGCCCAAGGGTTTTCCTATTTGTCAATTTGATATGTATGTAGCCGAGGAAATTGGTTTTGCGAAGTTTGATATTTTATCTCAACGAGGTTTAGGGCATATCAAAGAGGCGGTGGAGATTATTCGTCAAAACCGTGGGATCGACATCGATATCCATCGGGTGGCGGATTTTAAGCAGGATGAGCAGATCAAAATGCAGTTGGAAAGTCATGAAACGATGGGCTGTTTTTATGTCGAATCTCCAGCCATGCAGCAGTTAATCAAGAAGTTGCATTGTTCGGATTACCTGACTTTAGTGGCAGCTAGCTCCATCATTCGTCCAGGGGTGGCTAGCTCGGGTATGATGAAGGCTTATATTGAAAGGCATCATGCACCTCATTCGTATCAGCCCGTGCACCCGTTGATGGGGGACTTGATGCAGGAAACTTATGGGGTGATGGTCTATCAAGAAGATGTCATTAAAGTGGCGCATTATTTTGCGGGTTTAAGCTTGGCGGAGGCGGATGTTTTACGCCGAGGGATGTCGGGCAAATACCGTTCCAGAGGAGAATTTGAACGTATTAGGGAGCAGTTTTTTCTGAACTGTGCTGAAAAAGGTTATGAGGAGGCGGTGGCGAAGGAGGTATGGCGACAAATGGAGAGTTTCAGTGGTTATTCGTTCAGTAAGGCGCATTCGGCCAGTTTTGCGGTGGAGAGCTACCAAAGTTTGTATTTGAAGGCCTATTTTCCTTTGGAGTTTATGGTGGCAGTGATTAATAATTTTGGGGGTTTTTATCGGACGGAGTTTTACGTGCATGAGGCACGCAGGGCGGGAGGATGGGTGGAGGCACCTGAGATTAATGAAAGTAACTATTTGACACGTTTGGATGGTCAAGTGCTGTATTTGGGTTGGGTGCATGTCAAAGGCTTGGAGAAAGGTTTGGTATACGATATGCTTGAGGCGAGGAAGCTAGGCCCTTTTCTATCTTGGGAAGATTTTTGTCGGAGGGTGAGCTTGGGTTTGGAACAAGCCCTCATTCTGATTCGGATAGGGGCTTTTCGGCGATTTGGAACCGGGAAAAAAAATCTGATGTGGGAGGCTCATGCTCGTTTTCAAGGGAAAGTGTCCGAGGTGGTGGCCATGGAAATGTTTGAAGATAGTACGGAGATTGGGGTTTTGCCCACGCTGCTACATGAGCCGTTGGAAGATGCTTTTGACGAGTGGGAAATCTTGGGTTTTCCCCTCTGTTCGCCTTTCGATTTATTAGAAGAATGGCCTGTCACGAGTTTGGATGCTCGCTTGTTGGCTGACCGAGGCGATATCTTGGGTTATTTGGTGACCTTAAAACCCACTTGGACGAAAAAGGGGGATCGGATGTATTTTGGTTATTTTTTGGATGCGCAAGGTGCCTTTTTTGATACGGTGCATTTTCCTTCAGATTTAAAGAAATATGCTTTTAAGGGCGGAGGCGTTTACTGGATGCAGGGGCAAGTCATGGAGGAGTTTGGTCAACGCTCCTTGCGGGTCTTACAAATGCGCAAACTAGGCTGGAAAGCGGATCCGAGGTATTAGGAATGTAGAATGAAGAATGTAGAATTGATATTCAAGTCTAATTATTGATAATTCTACATTCTTCATTCTACATTCTTCATTCTTCATTACCTCAGCTTATACGCCACAATCGATTTTTTGAAAAAAGTAGGGACATAGACCATGCGCTGCTCGGGGTTATAACCAATGTCGGCAGTATTATATTTTTTTTCACGCGTATCCAGCATCGAGGTTAATTTACCCGCTTGGTCCATGTAGTAAATTAAGCCTGGCCAACAAGAAACCACGAAATCTCCATTGCCAACTGGCTCAATGCCATCTCCACCAATCTCCGTCGTAGCGACAGGTACTAGTTTTTTGTCGGCACCAGCTTTGAAGACAACATTGGCTGTCAGCATATACAAATCATCTCCTACCGCTTTAAGTCCATTAACTCCTTTGAGATCACTTAAATAGAGGGCTGCTTTACCATTTTCAATGCGGTGAACTTTCCCCAATTTGGAATCAGAGACATATATAATCCCCTGCTTGTCAACCGTGATGTCGTTTAAGCCAGTAGCTCCTTCTACAGGTATTTTAGACGTAATTTTTCCAGTAGCTAATTGGATAAGGACCACTTCTGAGACATCAGCCACATACATTTGCTGTTTCCAAATCCCCATTCCTTTGGGAGCATTTAAGCCAGTGACCCAAGAGGCGTTTAGAATTTTACCATTTTGATCTAGTTTGGCAATTTCACCTTTGCCATCTACGTCCCAAGGTTGACCATCAATGAGTGCAGCATACAGACCACCTTGATGGTATAAAACCGACTCAGGTACCGCGAGTGTTGTATCACTTTCCCAAACTTTTTCTAAGGTATGTTGGGCTAGACTTGTCCAAGAGAGTAACGTGAGGAGTAAAAGAAGTAGGTTTTTCATAATAAAATGGATAAGTAGAATAGATATTGATGCTAATTAGATTTTCAATATACAAAATTTTGCTACATGAAATGATCAGCTAATTGGCAAAATCCTCAAAATTCACTAGGTGATTAATTCAAATGCTTAATCTAATTTAAATACGACCCGTACTTCTGTTTCAACAGTAATCTTCTCAAATTCAATGTCAATAGGTGCCAGACTATCACTTTCTAAGGGGTTTTTGGAAGCTTTCATTTGTATGCCTAGCATACGGTTATTGTATGGACTCATGACATTGGAATTGTCGGAAATATATAGGGCCTTACCAAATGATTGATTCAGCGGTTTTGTCATAGCCTGCGCTTGCATGCTGGCCTTTTTGATGGCTCTACTTTTCAATGTTAAAAGTAATGATTCCATGTTAGCATATTCGGTTTTTTCTACGCTGATATTGGAAATGTTTATTTGTTCCAAACCCACCATCACTTTACCAGCCATGGGCGCGCTATATACTAATAGGGTATAATTTTTACTTTTTTGGATCTCTTGTTGTTTTAAAAAATATTTTTCAAAATTGCTTGATAAGTCTTTTAAAACCAGTTGCTTATCGGTGGATATGCCCAAGGATTTTAATTTATTATTCATATTATTTTCCAATTCCTCCAGTGATACTTTACCCTTCGTATCTTTTTCTGAAATGGTGATGTTCAGGTAAATTCTGTCTGGACTAACAAGCGTATCTACTTTGGCAGTAGTCTCTATATGGGCTTGATCAATGAAGTTTTTCGTTTGCGACATGCCCAAAAAAGGGATGAAAGGAAGCAAAAATAAGGGAAGTTTTTCCATGTGTATAAGATGTAATTAGGCGCTGGATAAATGATTGAAAGATTCCTGTTTTTGACCGAGTGATATGTATTTATATCCTATGTCATAGAGCCAGGAAGGGAAAACTTTAACTCCTTTATTTGGAAAATATTGCTTCTCCGAATGTTAATAAATTATGATCTGGGTCAAGCAATGAAAATTCTCTTTGCCCCCAAGGTTTTGTTTCTAAAGGGCCATTGGGATGAATCTTCACTTGTTTGTCTAGAAGGGATTGATAAAAATCAGCTATACCTTGGGTTCTAATGTATACCTGTCCATCATTTTCATGTGGCTTCAAGTCCTTGAACTCAAAAAAATGGATTTGAATGCGATCTTTTTGTATCATCAAATAGCCCTCATAATCTGTTTGACCCACTTCTTGAAATCCTAGTTGGAGAATGTAATAGTCCCTTGTAGCTGTTTTATTTCGCATGGGTAATTTTGGATGGATGTCGATGAGCATAAGAAATGTATTTATTTCAAAAGGTAGTTTTTTTTGCTAGAAAACCATGAACCATTCATCAAAATGGGGATGTATGATGAGAGGATTTTATGCAAAAAGTTGGGTTTGTTCTCCCACATTTTTGACCTTTTGCGCCTGCATGTTTGCACTGTCAAAAGGCTTAAAAAAGGATTTAATCTCTTCACTCGACATGGGAGCTAACCAATTCCTTTCTTGATCAGCAGAAAGAATGAGTGGCATTCGCTTTTTGGTATTATGTATGGTCTCCATGAGCTCATTGGCTGGAGTAGTAATGATGGAAAAGGAGGGTTCAAGAATTCTTGTTTTAGGATTCTGCCAAATGGCATAAATGCCGGCCAAGGCGAAAGGACCATTTTGTTGAAGATGTATGTGGTATTCGATTTTTTCTTTACCCACATGTTGCCATTCATAAAAGCCATCTACCAATACAAGGCAGCGTTGTTTTACGATGGAAGGCTCAAACGAGGCTTTTTCAAAAATGCTTTCTGATTTAGCGTTTAGGGTATTTTTGGGTAAATCTTGGGCTTGTTCTTCACTGGCCCAGGCGGGAATCAGGCCCCATGGAATTAATTGGATGAGTTCTGGTTTAGCTTGCGTGATGATCGGTAATGCAGCTCGTGTAAAACCAGATATTTTACCCTTTTTAGCCATGGATTCATCGTATTTCGCTTGTGCTTTAAACCTGTTTTCCAAGGCTTTATTGGAGCTGGTTTGGTCGGTGTAGTAACACATGGAAATTATAGATTATAATTTATAAATTATTTTGATTTCGTAATCAGTACGATCGAGATGATTAAGAACTCGTTGCTGATTGCAATTTAATTTGTCCTCCTAAATTTATCATCTATAATTTATCATTCATAATTTAAAAAAGGACAATTCCTTTTTTAAAACATTCTCTTTTTTTTCTCGTTATTTGTAAAAAGAATATTTATGAAATCTCTATTTATTTCTTGTATCGTTTTTTTATGTTTTCAAGCTTGTGGTCAAAGACCCAAGGATGCTGCTCAAGCAAATATACCTATGAAAGATTTACCTAAGTCAGAGGCTGAATGGAAGGCCAAATTAACTCCAGATGAGTATTATATTTTGCGTCAAAAAGGGACAGAAAGACCTTTTACGGGAAAATTTGTGATGCACAGCGAAAAAGGAGTATATACTTGTAGAGGCTGTGGCGCTCATTTGTTTTCATCCAATTCAAAATTCGATGCGCATTGTGGATGGCCTAGTTTTGATAAAGAAATTAAGGCAGGTGTGATCAAAGAAACCGTCGATAATACCTTAGGTATGCGCCGCATTGAAATTACCTGTGGAAAATGTGGAGGTCATTTAGGCCACGTTTTCGACGATGGTCCCACAGAAACAGGTCTGCGTTATTGCGTCAATTCCGTTTCTTTGAGCTTTGAAGCAAGCAAATAAAGAATTATAAATTATGGATTATAAATTATAGATTATTGATGTTATTTGTTTAGAATTGGACATAACCGACTACTCATTTATGATCCATGATTTATAATTCATAATTTATAATCTATAATTTGTTTAGCTCTGCTCTTCCAATCAAACCTACATTTTTCCAGCTTAGTTTGCCGTCATGGTAAAGTTCCAAATAGGGAATAGCTTCAATATTTTTAGCCTTAGCCAATTCAGGATTCGCATCAACGTCAATTTTAATCAATTCAACGGCACCTTTTTGATCTTTTACATAAGCTTCTAAGATCGGGCTTAATGTTTTGCAAGGACCACACCAAGTGGCATTATAATCAATAATGACCTTTTTCTTGCCCTTTATTTGGGTTTCAAATGTAGCCAAGGTCATGCCAGCATGTTGGCTAGTAGCTCCCTCTTCCGTTGATAATAGTAAGTTGGCTGCATTCCAAGCTAAGATTCCTCCGCCTAAATTATAGACTTCTTTGAAGCCCATGGCAACGAGTTGCTGGGCTGCTTGAGAGGATCTCCCTCCCGACAAACAATAGACAAATACCGCTTTGTTTTTATCCAATGCCTCAGCTGCTTGTTGGAATGCTTCTGAACTGATATCCGCTGAAATAGCCCCAGCTAGATGTCCTCCCGTAAATTCATCAGGAGTTCTGACATCCAAAACTTGACTGCTTGCATTCGTTTGTATCGACTGCTGGAATTCAGTAGCACTCAAATCTTGTAATCCATTCTCAGCAGGCTTGGAGCAAGAAGAGATTGTCAGTGCGATCAGTAAAGAGAAGAGAAAAGCTTTCATATTTAATGTAGAATGAAGAATGAAGAATGTAGAATGGAAAATGTAGAATGAAGAATTTTTGTCTTTCTATTTGGTCACTTGAAATATAAAAATAACGAGCTATTTTTCATTCTACATTCTTCATTCTACATTGACTTTGCTATACTGCTGAATAATTCCCACCAAGGTATGAGCAGGAATAACACCCGATTGTCGCCAGACGGATTTACCATTTTTGAATAAAATCATGGTAGGTACAGAGCGAATCTGAAATTTTTCAGCCGTTTTACGGTTTTTGTCCACATCGACTTTGATGATTTTCGCGGTATCTCCAATTTTGGCTTTTACCTGTTCCAAAATGGGCTTCAATTGCTTACAAGGGCCGCACCACTCTGCCGAAAAGTCGACGAGAACGGGCTGTTCTGATTTCAATAATTCTGAAAAATTGCTCATAATATTGGATTTTTATAAAGAATAAACTATACTAAAGACATCCAAGTTCCACCGTTGTGAACTTGTTGAAATCCATGCGATTTTAACAATCTTTTAGCAGCGCCACTACGCATACCGGAGGCACAACAGGTGATGATTACATCCTCTTTTTTCAATTTACTCACGTTGCTAGCCAAGGTTTGTAAAGGTAGATTTATGGAACCTTTGACATGCCCTTGTTTGTATTCTGAGGGTGTACGAACATCAATAACTTTTGCTCCAGCTTGTATAAGCGCTTTCACGTCTACGCTAGGACCAATGCCCAATAAATTTTTAATAAATTCAAACATATTTTTGATTTTTATAGTACAAAGGTAGTATTGATTTATCTCTGAAGGCGTGACAATTGTCTCCCAATTTCAGATTAAATGATGGATTTTGTTGCCACTAAATCAATCAAAAAAGCCTTTCCTTGATGTAATGGTCCTTCATTTAAAACGTATTCTTTTTCCTTTACATAGTCGATCTGTAATCCTTTGAAATCCTGGGTTAGTTCATCTTTGTTAAACAGCATGTCAAGTTCCTTAGGTCCGCCTGAATCTCGTCCCAACTGGTCTTTATGAAATCCTTCCAGGATAATTTTACCTCCTGGTTTTAACCATTTGATGCATTGTTGATGAAATTTACGTCTTTCTTCGGGCATTTGGTGGAAAAAGATCAAAGCGATGGCATCAAAGGATTCAAATGGAAAGCGCACACTGCCTGCTTCGATGCATTCATAGTGCAAATTGACGGATCTTTCTCCTGCTAGTTTATTGGCTTTTCCTTGAGCTGTGTCACTGCTATCAAAAGCATAGACTTCCCAAGCAGCTTGTGCTGCAAAAATAGCGTCCCTACCTTCACCAGCTGCTGGAACCAGGAGTCTACCAACTGCCAATTTGCTTAATGTCTTTTTAAAGAAATCATTGGGCTCTGTACCGTATTGATATTCTTTTGAATCATATCGAGTATTCCAATTTGCTTTCATGTATAGATTGCGTACTTTGGGAAAAATTTTGAAAATGAAAAAAATACTTTTTACTTCTGTCTTTGCGCTACTATTGAGCTTTCATGCCTTAGCGCAGTCGCCTGCACATAAAATTGTGATTCAGGTGAATACTTCTGATACCACGGCATGGCATGGTGTGGTTCGTAATATCGGTAATCTTCAATCTGCCCTAGGGCCAAATACTTCCATTGAAGTGGTAGCGCATGGATCAGGTATAGGTTTATTAATTGATTCAAAAACAACTCAAAAGGCTAAAATCGCTGAATTAGCGGCTAAAGGGGTTTCTTTTGTGGCTTGTGAAAATACCATTCGTATGAATAAAATTGATAAAGCTACTTTATTACCGCAATCGGGCTTTGTACCTTCTGGAGTTGCAGAAGTTGTTTTAAAGCAAGAAGCGGGTTGGTCTTATTTAAAGCCATAGTCCTAACATTTTTGGTAGAGCTGGGGGCAACAACATGCTTCCAGCTTTTTTACATTTTACCAGGTAAAATCTCATTCCAATACAACCAAGGCAATATTTTGGTTTTTAATTGGTACATAGACCACCGTTCTTGGGATTGGTCAAAAGGAAAAGTTTCCGTCGGTACGTTATCATAATCAAACTCCGCTAAAATTAATTTACCATATCCTGTCACAATGGGGCAGGATGAATAGCCGTTGTATGATGCCTGCATTGTTTCACCTTTCAACAGCGATAATAAGTTGGCCACCAAGACAGGCGCTTGCTTACGTATAGCCGCTCCCGTTCTAGAGACGGGTAAGCCAGCCACGTCGCCACATGAAAATACATTGGGGAAACGCACATGTTGTAAGCTATGTTTATCCACTTCTACCCAGCCTGTTGCATTGGCTAAACTACTTTTTTGAATAAAATCAGGGGCTGTTTGGGGAGGAGTAACATGGATCATGTCATATTCTACCCAATATTCTTGGCCTTTATTGGCTTCTCCTATTCCCATGAATTTAGCTTTTTTGGCAGGACCATCAATTTCCACCAATTGGACAAAAAACTGGGTTTGGATGCCATAGCGATGTATAACTTGTTTTAATGTTTTTTCATATTTCTCCACACCAAATACCCGAGTTCCTCCACTCCAAAATTGAACATCGGCAGCTTTGTGATGTTTTTTGAAATAATCAGCGGAGAGGTACATGGCCTTTTGAGGAGCACCTCCACATTTAACAGGCGTAGGAGGATTGGTAAAAATAGCTTTTCCTCCTTGAGGTAGCGCTTGTACACATTCCCAAGTATAGGGTGCTGTTTCAAAACTGTAATTGGAACAAACCCCATTTTTCCCTAAGCTTTCTTGGAGACCTTTGATAGCAGACCAATTCAATTGGATACCTGGACTTACCACGAGGTAATCATAATAGATGGATTCCCCAATGCTCAGTTCTAATTTATTTTTGTCGGCTTGCACTTCTGCCACCATGGCTTTTATCCATCGAACTTTATCGGGCATAACCGAAGCTTCATCTCGAACGGTTTTTTGTATATCAAAAACACCTCCACCTACCAGAGTCCACGCAGGTTGATAGTAATGTTTGTCGGCAGCATCTACTATGGCAATATCCAAAGAGGGATTTTTGCGTAATAGCTGATTCGCAACAGAAATTCCGGCATTTCCTCCACCGATGATGATGATTTGATGATGAATTCTCATGTGGTTTTTGTTTTAATTATATGTAATATTATAGCATTCAAGTTTAGTATATCGTGATATTTGTCACTACAATAGGTAAATAGAGCGACTAATTTTGAATGATTTACCAGCATTATTAGATATGAAACCTCAATCCCCTAAGCGTACCTTTGATAGTTTTATTCGATTATTGTATGGCCTAGTCGTCCTGTTGCTTGGACTGATGGCATATTTGTTTTTTGGACAGATTTATTCGCCCAAAAATGCCGAAGCCCAAGTTGATTCGTCAGCCGTTTATATACAGCCAGATTCCAATTTTACGCATGTTTGGACGGCACCGTCCGACTGGCGCATGATGTATTTGAGTTCTGATCAAAAGGAATTAGTCTTGTATGGGCGAGAATTGATCGCGCATACATCGGATTATTTGGGGCCCAATGGCTCAGTTAAGGCTATGTCAAATGGCATGAATTGCCAAAATTGTCATGTAAAGGCGGGTTCTCAGCCTTGGGGCAATAATTATTTTGCGGTAGAATCCACCTATCCTAAGTTTAGAGCACGTTCGGGAACCGTAGAAAATCAAGTTAAAAGGGTCAATGATTGTTTTGAAAGGAGTTTGAATGGAGAGAAGCTGGACTCTACGAGCAAGGAAATGCGGGCCATATTGGCCTATATCGCATGGCTAGGAAAGGATGTGGCCAAGGATGTGAAGCCCAAGGGTTCTGGGATATTTAAATTGAAATACTTGAAATGTGCCAGTGATCCAGGCAAAGGAAAATTGGTCTATGATACCCAATGTCAGTCTTGTCATCAGCCTACTGGGGAAGGGGTCTTGGCGGAAGGAGGGAAGTCTTATACCTATCCTCCGCTTTGGGGAATACATAGTTATAACCAAGGAGCTGGTTTATTCCGCATTTCCAATTTGGCGGGTTTTGTGAAATACAATATGCCTTTGGGAGCTACTTATGAAAACGCACAATTGACAGATGAGGAAGCCTGGGATGTAGCCGCCTATATTAATTCTATGCCTAGACCGAGTATGGATTTAAGTAAGGATTGGCCTAAGATTGCCAAAAAGCCTTTTGATCATCCTTTTGGGCCTTATGCCGATAATTTTTCGGAAGCTAGACATAAGTATGGACCTTATAAAAAGTGATTAGTTATCTGGTTTTAGATGTTAGTGATTAGGGTTTAGTGGGAATTAGAATGTAAAATGAAGAATGTAGAATGGAAAAATGTAGCCTTGAATTAATGTTATTGGGTATTAAGGGGATTATAGCGTACACCGATATTGCAGCGTTAATACCAAGCTAATGACGCTTACAAAAGTTAATTTTTGCATAATGGGTAGTATGTCAAATGCCCCTGCGCCGTAGAGGAATAAGGTAGTATAGAAAATGAGTAAACAAATGACGCACAGGAGTTTTAAAAAGTGCTGCTTTGTTTTAAAGATAAATACGGTGATGTAGAAGAGACAAACTAGAAATAGTGTGCTGGATAAAACCACCATGAGATCATGGTAAGATGTTACAATTAAGAAGGTGAATAACATTCCTAAAGCGCCTAGGTATCGGACTACCAATCCTGATCCTTTATGGGGTATTTTGACGGAGAATTGAACAAAGAATACTGTCAAACTAAGTGATAGAAAGATCATACCTAAATAAGCCCAATAACGAGCAGGATTATCTTGGCCATTGATGGCTTTTTCTCCAAAGAGATTGGAAATGAAATTCTGGGTCCAATCAAAACCAACCGAATTTTTGTCGGCCATAGCCCCCCCCGGATAAAATAGGGTTGCCATGATTAACAAGATGCTCGCAACGATGAGGCCTATTAGAACGACGTGTTTATTTAGCATGTAGTAGTAGTAATGATTGAAACCCTTACAAATTACTGTATTTTTTGAAGTTTTCTGCTTGTTCAAATATCTCTACATATACTTCATCTCTTTCTACAAGTGGATAACCCAATTCATCTAATAAGAGAATAAGTCCAACTTTTAAAGCTGATTTAATGTCGTCGCGCTTATTCCAATCTGGGAATTTAGCTTGACCGTCAACTAAATCTTTCACTGCTTTTGATAATAGAATCAATTTGTCTTCAGGATATTTGAAATCTTTATACAAAGTTCTTTTAAAATATCGTAAAATACTTTTTCTAATTTTCCTTCAGTGAATTTCATTTATAATGACAAATGATTAATGTTGTCCATTTTGAAATTTAAAATTTATTTTGTGAGAGTTAAAAAAGCAACACCAATGATCATTGCAATTCCAAAACTTAGCAAGGTTCCAATTAATATATATTCAGTCAATTTTCGATCACCAGCCTTTGTTAAATCTCCAAATCTAAAGACTGATTTTGCAGCCAAAAGAAAGCCAATTGCATCCCATTGGTCTAACAAAATAAATGCAAAAACAAACAAGCGCTCTAACATTCCTATATAGCGTCCAGCATCTTTCAAAGAACTATCTTTTTCACTTATTTTTTCTAAATCTTTATCCCAAATACTAAAAACAACTTTTAACACGATAGAAGTAACCGAGGTTAAAAGAATGATAGCAAGTACCAAAAGTAAATTTCGTTCTGTTACATAAGTTTGAATTTCAAAATGAGTACTCCAATCTTGAGAGACCCAATACAAGAGTATAATATGTACGCTTTGATCTAAAAAAAATAATAGCCGATGGTTCTTTATGGGTTTCATTAGTTTGATACCATCAACGATCAAATGCGTTATACTTAAGAAAACGATGGCTGGGATATATACATATTCAAATCCTACTACCATAAACATCAACATGGTATGTAAACATACATGTAAATACAAGTATGGAGATTTAAATAGGTGTTCTTCTTTGTGTTTCACCCATTGATTGGATTGAAGAACAAAATCACCGATAAAATGTGCTAACATCAATTTTATGAATAGCATAATTTCTCAATTTCATTTTTATAATAGGTAACCGTATGTAAAATTTCTTCATAGCCAGCTTTTTTAAGACTATAGCTAATATTACTTTGTTTTTTATTTAGTGCTTTAGCGATGTCAATTTGCTTTGTTTCAGGATTTTCCCATTGCTGTTTAAAAATTTCTGCCATGGCAGGCTTCCAATCATTCATCGTTAGCGTGGCTAAATCAAGCATTATGGTAATGACTTTATTCAATTCTTCCCAAGGTGTTTTTATGGCTAAGGTGTTTTTCCCCAGTGCATCGAATACTTCCCCGGAATGAATAAAAGCCAAACCATTTGATTCAGAAACCTTCTCCGAACGGTAAGTGATGGTTCCAATACCTATCGCTATTCTAATGTCTAAGTTTGGAACCTGCTTAAGCGTTGATTTTAATAAGATAGCCCAATCTAATGCTTGTATGGGAGTACTAATCAACTGAATACTGTCTCCTCTATACAATTCCCAGGTTGTGTATTCCTCCCCAAGCGTGTTTAATACATTTTTCAGGGTGGGCAACCATATATCTGGAGATACACCCCTTGAATTGATTATATCAGCTGTTATTACTGCTTCCATTTTTCATTTTTTATGGAAATATATGCTTTTTATCATATAAAAGAAAATATATGCTTTTTATCATATAAAATAGATTATATGCTTTTTGACATATAAGTAACATGGCTATGGTCTGAGTGCCAAGATTGTTTGTATTCGATGTTCTGAGATTCACTCATACTCTAAAATTTTATCACCAAGATTGCAAAATCTTAACAGGTAATTTTTATTTCATCGATGTAAAATACTATAATTGAGGTGATTACAAGTATATGTTGTTTTCCAAATGTCCAGTTTATTAGTAAAAAACTGGACAATTTTGAAAATTGTTAAATTCTTTGGTGCAGAAAACTTCGCAGATAGATTATTAAACATTGACACAGTTCGTTGAGCATTCCCGCAAAAAGAGTTATTAGGGTTTAGGGATTAGATGGGGAGAATGTAGAATGAAAAATGTAGAATTTATGGGGACGAGAATTACGTCGTGCAGCCCTGCGAAAGGTGATGAACGCAGCGATAGACGAGGTTTTGACCTCAGCATAGGCGATGTGCGTCGGCGTCAAAAATATAGGCGATAGCGAAGTGAATCACGGTTCCGCAAAGCGGAATTCGCCTTGGCTGAACGACAAAAAAAGAAGTTTTTTTGTTTCTTTTTTTTCAAAAAAAGAAAATCCATGTGAATTTATGAAACGAAAAAGTGCTTGATTTTAAATGACAAGTATGATATATTTTTTGAATTCATCACTTTTTCTGGAGCTTAACTTTCTGTGGCATTTCTTTTTTTTCATAAAAAAAGAAACAAAAAAACAGAAGAAAGACGGTTAATCCTAAGACGAATTCTGCTGCGCAGAACCGATTGTCTCTCCGCTTATGGCTTTAATATTTGACGCTTTCGCTCATGCCCTATGCGCAAGGTCAAATATCCGCCTGTCGCTTCGCTCAAGCTGCGTTCCAATCTTTCGTTGGGATTAACCTTTTAGTTATTAGGTTTTAGGTATTCGAATTTAGAATTTTAGATAGAAAATACCTTCGTACAGCACGAGCGAAAGGTGATGAACGAAACGGTAATTTTAGTGATTAGGGTTTAGAGGGAATTTAGAATGTAAAATGAAGAATGTAGAATGGAAAAATGTAGGCTTGAATTAATGTAATTAAGTATTAAGGGGATTAAAGCGTACATCGATATTGCAGCGTTAATACTAAGCTAATGACGCTTACAAAAGTTAATTTCTGCATGATGGGTAGTATGTCAAATGCCCCTGCGCCGTAGAGGAATAAGGTAGTATAGAAAATGAGTAAACAAATGACGCACAGGAGTTTTAAAAAGTGCTGCTTTGTTTTAAAGATAAATACGGTGATGTAGAAGAGACAAACTAGAAATAGTGTGCTGGATAAAACCACCATGAGATCATGGTAAGATGTTACAATTAAGAAGGTGAATAACATTCCTAAAGCGCCTAGGTATCGGACTACCAATCCTGATCCTTTATGGGGTATTTTGACGGAGAATTGAACAAAGAATACTGTCAAACTAAGTGATAGAAAGATCATACCTAAATAAGCCCAATAACGAGCAGGATTATCTTGGCCATTGATGGCTTTTTCCCCAAAGAGATTGGAAATGAAATTCTGGGTCCAATCAAAACCAACCGAATTTTTGTCGGCCATAGACCCCCCCGGATAAAATTGGGTTGCCATGATTAACAAGACGGTGGCAGCAATAATGCCTACTAAAAAGCTGTGTTTTTTTAGCATATGAGATAAGTATTAATTTCATTTTGAGAATTTAACTACAATAGGATTCATAATATCTTCTGTTTCAATAACCCAATGTCCTTCAAATTGCAATTTTATCAAATTCAATTTATTTGAAAAGGAAGATTTTTTCTCTTTTGATGATTTGAAAACTGTAGAAATGAATTTTTCGGTAGCCTTTATAAGTATTTCATTGGCAATTTTGTTAAAATCGCTAATAAGAGAAATTAAATCAAATTCTTGAAAATTCCCTAGAGAATCTAACGTCTTAATAATTCCACTTTCTAAACTATGTTGAGCGATTTGATGAGAGGTTATTATGCCATTGGAGATGAAATCTAAAGTGTGAGCTCCAGCAATATGTCTAATTTGGAGTATTTTAGTTTGGTTTAATATGATTTTAAATTCTTTTTTTTCTTTAATATTTACTAATTCTAAAAATTCAATAACAGCTGATTTTTGAAGATAAATTGAATTTAAAATTCCATAAAGTCTTAAGTACATTTCTCCATTATCTTTAAATTTGGTCGGTCCAGTTATACCGTATTTTTCGAAATTTTCTTTTGCATCTTCTGTATCACCTAATAGGTCTAATAAACTGCATATTTGATTCCAGTCATTTGATTTTTTAAATTTCAAAGCCTTTACAATATACTCATGGAAAGGTCTTTTAATGTCCTTAAGGGCGAATCCATTAATGACATCTCTAATGAGTTGTTCACACTGAGTAATAATTGATACTTTTTTCATTACTTGTTTTTAATATGAAGGTAGACAAATATCACTTTTCAAAATAAAACTGAATAAAGGTGATTTGTAAATTAATAATTAGAATGAGTACAAACAGTATTTAACATTGAAAATTTGATTTCGTATTTATATCAAGTAAGCATTAACAGATACAATCAGCTATTTACTTATTTCTAAGAAAAAATGTTTTATAAGATATTGATTAGATACTATTTTAGTGAAATACCACAAAAAAACCACCACCTCTCGGTGATGGTCTTCGTATCATCTTACATATATTGGGTATTAATGCGGTAGTTTATCACGGAAATATCCGTAGGTCCAGGTACCTGCTATGGCGCTTAAGATCACGACAGCGATGGACAATACTCCCGTGCCCAATTGAGCAAAGAGTGGTCCTGGGCAGGCTCCAGTAATCGCCCAGCCAAAGCCGAACATCAAGCCTCCGTAAATCTGACCTTTGTTGAATTTCTTATCCGCAAAAGTGATCTCTTCCCCGTGAATGGTTTTGACTTTCCATTTTTTGATCAAAAATACCGAAATAGCTCCCACGACTACTGCTGTACCTATCACGCCATACATGTGAAAACTTTGTAAACGGAACATTTCCTGTATTCTGAACCAAGAAATGATCTCTGCTTTGACGAATACCACGCCAAAAACCAAACCTACAGCCAAGTACTTGAAGTTATACCACCATGGGTGCTTTAATTCCGATTCATTGATACACATAGTATCCAATGATCTTGCTTCATAATCGGCCGGATTGCTATGTACGATTGTCTTATTTTCCATGTTGTTTAAAGGCTAAGGATGTAAGGTAAAATGAAATTGGCCATGATAAATCCTCCGACCATAAAACAGATAGTAGCTACCAAAGAAGGCCATTGCAAATTGCTCAAACCCATGATGGCATGTCCAGAAGTACATCCACCTGCATATCGCGTACCGAAACCTACTAAGAATCCTCCGCCGATCATCATGATCAATCCTTTGGCTGAAAACAAGGCTTCAAAAGAGAAAAGCTGAACGGGAACTAAGCCAGAAAAATCAGTGATGCCATAGGCCGCTAATTCCTGAGCTAAATCGGGATGAATTTGGATAGGTTCATTGGAACCTAGGTACTGGGCGGATAAAAATCCACCCAATAAAATTCCTCCTACAAAGAATAAATTCCAGGATTCTTTCTTCCAGTCATACTTGAAAAAGGGGATGTTACTTGGAAAACAAGCCGCGCAAATATGTCTTAAATTAGACGATATGCCAAAATGCTTATTGCCCAATAGCAATAAAGCAGGTACTATAAAACCGATTAAGGCCCCCGCCACGTACCATGGCCAAGGTTGTGAAATTGTTTCTATCATTGTTTTAGTATGGTAAGCTTTTTTTAGTTATTAGTGATTAGGAACGTTCTTGAAATATTGGAACAGTAAAGCTTTGACTTTAATTAATATCTAAACCCTAAACCCTAATCCCTAATAACTAAACCCTAATCACTATTTACTGTTTTTTTATTATTGAAAAATCCACTAAAAATATAACCCAGAAAAGCAAAATACAAGGTACTATTCAGTGGCTTGGAAGTGAGTGGGCAAGTGCCCGTACTACATCCAATTTGTTGCCAATAAAAATAGCCCGCAATTCCACCCAAAAAGGTGCCAATCAGTGCTAATTTATGGTTTTGAATGAACTTCTTCATATTCCGGTTCTTCTATGTTTTTGGAGGATGATTTCTTCGTACTCGTTGGGATGCCGCATCCCTGTGCTCCACAGCCAATATTAAACAAAGCTTGGATCAATAAAATTCCAGCTAAAAGTCCTAAAAAAACTTCCTGCGTTTTAATGGCCTCATATAGCGCATAGCCGCCCATTAATAGGCGAGCTAAGCGCATTAGATCCCATGGTTGTCTGAGTGTGTTCCACATTAGATTAGTTGTTTGCATAGACCAACATATCCTGCAAAGCACCACCATTGTAAACCTCTTGATAGCCCATTTGCTTTAACATGGTTTGGGCTAGGCCAGAGCGATTACCACTGCGACAATACACAATGATGGGGCCGTCCATCGTTTTGAATTTATCCAATTGGTTGGGAATGGTTCCCAAGGGGATGTTGATGGCTCCATCGTAGTGGCCTTGCATGAATTCTCCGACTTCTCGCACATCCACAATACTGGTTTTCTTATTATTAATTAATTCTTGTAGATTCATGATTACAATAAAGTTGATGGACAAACATAGTCCGTGATGTGAAATTTCTCTGATTCTTTGATGGCTTTGAAACCTCCATTGACATCAATTAAGTTATGGTATCCACGGGCTCTCAATGTTGAGTTGAAAATCATGGAACGGTAACCTCCTGCACAGTGTACAAAATAGGTTTTGTTCTTGTCGATCTTCAACATGCTGTCGTTGATGAAGTCCAATGGTGCATTTTCTGCTTCTTTTACGTGCTCACTCAAATATTCGGAATGCTTACGCACGTCCAAAATTTCACCTTCTCCTGCTTCAATTCGCTGCGCTACTTCTTCGGCTGAGATGGATTCAATGCTGTCCACTTCTTTTCCAGCAGCTTTCCACGCGTCAAATCCTCCTTTTAAAAATCCGATAGTAAAATCGTAACCCACACGGGCTAAACGTGTAATCACTTCTTCTTCACGTCCTTCATCGGTGAGTAACAAGATTTCTTGTTTGATGTCTGGAATCATGGCACCCACCCAAGGAGCAAAGGATCCGTCAATGCCAATGTTGATGGAATTAGGTACAAATCCTTTCGTGAATGTCTGAGGGTCACGGGTATCTAAAACCAAGGCACCTGTTTCATTGGCAGCCACTTCAAAGGCTTCTGGTGATAGGGCATGCTGGCCTCTTTCCAATACTTTATCAATGCTATCGTATCCTTGAATGTTCATCAAAACGTTTAAAGGGAAGTAGGAAGGAGGAGCGACCAAACCGGTTAATACTTCTTTTTTGAATTCTTCTTTGGTCAAATTCAGATTCAAAGCATAATTGGTTTTCTTCTGATTGCCCAAAGTATCCGTGGTTTCCTTACTCATGTTCTTTCCACATGCTGAACCTGCTCCATGTGCTGGATAAACGATGATATCATCTGCTAATGGCATGATTTTATTACGTAGGGAATCAAACAAATGACCCGCCAATATATCCTCCGTTAAATCTGCCTTTACTTTTTGAGCCAAATCCGGACGACCAACATCTCCGATGAATAAAGTGTCTCCTGAGAATAAACTGGTTTCTTTTCCATGCTCATCGATCAACAAAAAACAAGTACTTTCCATGGTATGACCCGGTGTATGAATCACACGAATCGTGGCATTGCCTAAAGGGAATTCTTGTCCGTCTGTTGCAGATATACAATCAAAGGCACAAGCAGCATTGGGTCCATAAACGATCGGTGCACCTGTTTTAGCGGATAAATCAATGTGTCCTGAAACGAAGTCGGCATGAAAGTGTGTTTCAAACACGTACTTGATTTTGGCACCATTACGCTCTGCCTTTTGGATATAAGGTTCTACCTCACGCAATGGGTCGATGATGGCTGCTTCGCCATTGTTTTCAATGTAATAGGCACCTTGTGCTAAACATCCGGTATAAATTTGTTCTACTTTCATTTTCTTAGATAGTATGTTGTTAATGTGTTGTTTTAAGGTAGTTATTGCTTATTTTAAAGGGAATGCTAGTTGTTGAATTAAGATATAAAGGCCCATGATGAGTACAAACCAACCAAAACCTTTTTTTAATTTATCGCTATCGACCTTTTTACTGAATTTATCTCCAATAAAAATTCCACCGATGGCCAATGCTGTAATGGTTAATAATAATGTCCAATCAATGGTTTGATGACCCAGATCACCGGTGAAACCAATCAAAGATTTCATGGCGATGATGAGTAGGGAAGTTCCTACAGCTTGTTTCATCGGAAGTTTGGATAAAATAACCAAGGCCGGGATAATCAAAAATCCTCCTCCTGCACCTACTAATCCAGTTAATAAACCTACCACGGAACCCTCTAGTAAGATGATTGGGTAATTAAACGATTGTTTACTCACTTCTAGTTCCTCTGTTCCTTCTTTTCCACAATTTTCGCAGGTTCCCCGAATCATGGAGATGGAGGCGGCTACCATTAGGATGGCAAATAATACCATCATTAATATGGACTTGGTGATTACTAAATCCCCTATTTGGAATATTTCTGTGGGAATTAAAGGAACGATAAACTTACGTGTGGCATATACAGAAATGATGGATGGAATACCAAAAATGATGGCCGTTTTTAAATTGACTAAACCTTGCTGGTATTTGGGAAACGCACCCACTAAACTACTTGCTCCCACAATGAATAGGGAATAAGCTGTGGCTAAAATAGGATTGATGCCAAATAAATAAACCAATACTGGTACGGTCAAAATGGATCCACCACCACCTATGAGTCCCAGAGAGATTCCTATCAGTAATGAGGCAAAGTATCCAATAATTTCCATGACGTGTTTTTCTTTTTTGTTGATACAAATGTCAAGCAATATTTTGGCCTAATTCGTGATTTTTATCACAAGAGGGAAAAATAGTTTGTAGGGTTTTTTATTAGTGGGGTAATGTCTTGTCCTTAACTAGGTTGACAATTGAGCTTATTAAAAACTCATTTTAAATATTATAAAATCTGCACCAAAACCTCCTTTTTTTGTCGTTCAGCCAAGGCGAATTCCGCTTTGCGGAACCGTGATTCACTTCGCTATCGCCTATATTTTTGACGCCGACGCACATCACCTATGCTGAGGTCAAAACCTCGTCTACCGCTGCGTTCATCACATTTCGCAGGGCTGTACGACGGTATGTTTTATCAAAAATTCTACATTTCACATTCTACATTGAACGGTTAATCCCAACGAAAGATTGGAACGTAGCTTGAGCGAAGCGGCAGGCGGATATTTGACCCAGCGCATAGGCCATGTGCTAAAGCGTCAAATATTAAAGCCGTAAGCGGAGAGAAAATCGGTTCTGCGTAGCAGAATTCGTCTTAGGATTAACCGCCTTTCTTCTGTTTTTTTTGTTTCTTTTTTTATGAAAAAAAAGAAATGCCTTAGAGTTCTATGCTTAATCATTTCTTATTATGAAACATGACCCTTCAGCTAACCTCTCAATGTAGAATGTAAAATGAAGAATATAGAATTCAAAAATTGATAAAACGGTCAACGTCATTCAGGCATTCACAATTTATAATTCATCATTTATAAATTATAATTTACAATGAAGTTTACCTGGCTCATATTCACTTTATTGATGATGAACTTATCGGCCAGAATTCCGTTTTCCATTCCGTTTTTGTATACATAGATAAGAGAAAAGCTCGATCCTTTCCATTTTCCTTTAGGCTCAAAAGTTACTTCTATATTACTTTGTGAATAAGATGGCATGGCATATTTATTTAAGGCAAATTCATTTACTTGAGGTAGGAGAAAATAACCATGAGCTACTTGGGTTTTTACTGGGATTTTTTTCCATTGATAGGCGATTTTGGCCACATAAGCTTGTACATCACCAAATCCTTCATTTCTTTCTCTAGGCATAAACGTATAGAAAGGATCTTTTCCCCATTCTCTGGGCATTAAATAGCGGCCTTCTCCCGTTATTCGATTGAAATTGATGGAGCTCTTCCACTGTTTATTTTCCCAGCCTAATTTAGCGCCAAAAGTTCTGGACATGGCCCCTGTGCTCATGTAAGTTTTAGAAGGTTCGGAATTGCCTCCATGTTGGAGGGCATGTTGTTCGATGTATTGAACTCCTGCAATCCACTGACTTTTTTGATTTGTGGGCCATTGTGCATCCGCTTGTAGCATGCCAGTGTACATGACCTGGTCAACATACATATTCCAAACTTGAATACTCCATGGTTTCCATTGCTTTAGGGTGATTCCTATCATTCCGATGCCTAGTGATTTAATGTTACCCAAATAATTTGATTTAGACCCGTCTGGATTCAGACCCTGTGGATAAATTCCCATGGATTCACCAATGTCAAACCATTGTGTCGTACTTCGGGGTGAAATGGCCTTAATATAGCCTCCTTCTATTTTAGTTTGGGGGATGTTGTTCCAATCAACCCAAATTCCAGCGATTGCTGTTGGCCTCAATCTTCCATCTTGTGGATTGATGAATGGAGTATTAATGACTTGACGCCCCATTTTGATGCTTGATTTTTGAATGGAATAGGCTATATATAATTTTTCTAATCGACTTAATATACTCATGGATTGAGGTTGAATTAAATCAAATAACCCCATTTCATACCGGTTGAGTATCGGAAATTTGGCGTCAGGGACAAAAGAGCTAGCATTGATATTGTACATCCACTGACCACTGATACCTAGGCTAATATGTTTCCAAGGAGCACTTTCATAGGAAAGACCTAATCCTATTCCATGTGCGTAGGCATCGTAAGCCTCACCCACATTATCGGTATTCATGTAAAAATAACGAAGGTTAGGACGTATTTTCCCATTTGTCAAGGTATTCCAAATCGAACTAGAATCTGAAGTACTGGCGGGCGTAGAATTTGCTTGAGCAATACGTAAAACAAATAATGAACAGACTAGAATCAAGTAATGGATGGTTTTTGCAGACATTTTTGTTTATTTAAAACACAAATTTCCTGCATTTCCGTGGCTTTGGGCGTGATAAGCATCACAGGAGGGGGGGGGTAGTTATTAGGGTTTAGGGTTTATGTATTATAGTTATTAGGGTTTAGTTATAAGTATTGTTGTTAAGCATTGAATACCTCTTGCCAAATTCTAATCCCTAATAACTAAAACCTAATAATTAATTATATTTTCAAATGTAAAATCTCCACTTCGTTCTTATGCAATTTGACATGGCCTTTTTCGGCAAGTTTTTTCATTAAGCGGGAAATGACTTCCCGGGAAGAATTGAGTTCTAATGCGATATCCGTAAATGAAGTTTTGATGAAATTGCTTTTTAGACTCTTCTGGTGCTGTTTCAAATACCAAAGTAAGCGTTCATCCAAATTTCGGAAGGCAATGTGATCTAGGGTATCTAACAGTTCTTCAAAACGAGCACGATAGGTTTCTAAAACAAATTGGTACCATGAACGGTATTTGAGGGCCCATTCGTCCATTAATTCAATAGGAATAGCCAAAACCTCCGTGTCCACCAAGGCTTTGGCCATGATTTGACTGGAAAGTTGACGAGCAGCACAAGTCATAGAAATAGCACAAGCTTCTCCAGGGTGAAGATTGTACATGAAAACTTCATTGCCATCTTCGTCTTCTCGAAATACTTTGACAACGCCATCCAATACCAAAACAGCTGATCGAATTTGTTGACCCGTTTGCATCAAATAATCCTCCGCTTTAAATTTGCGAACTAATCCTACCTGCTGTACTTTTTTTAATAATTCAGGCTCAAATTGTTGGAATAATCTCTGAGTATTGCTAGCTGTTGCCATAATATTAAGAAAGCGAGATGATAGCTTGTTGACGATTACTTTCATAGGCTGCATCTACGATGCGCATACTACGAATTCCATCTTCAACAGATACGGCAGGTTTTTCGTTCCCTAAAAGGGTTTGATATACATTTTCAAAGAAAGCCATGTAATTGCCCGTTTCTGATGGAATAGCACGTGGTTTATCTTCTCCGTCTATCCAAATTTGACCAAAATCCTGTTCGGAATCTTGTCCCCAATTGGGAGAATTTGGAAGTATAGCTAACTGTAAATCAGCTTCTTGTCGATCTGAACGATTCTTTAAAAAACTACCTTGTTTACCGTGCAATTGAAAAGAAGGAATAGGCATTTTGACAAAATATCCTGCCTTCAAACGAACACGTAAATCTGGGTAATACAGTAGAATTTCAAAGTAATCATCTACTTGCGTGTTTTTTCTCGTTTTACGTAAATCCGCAAATACACGCTCTGGCATACCAAATAAGGAAATGGCTTGGTCTATGATGTGTGGACCTAAATCGGTAACGACGCCAACACCTACACCTGCAATTTCTTTGTGTGCCTTGTAAGAAAGATTTCCGTCGAAACGATCATAATGGAATTCTGCTTCGACTAATTCGCCCAAAACACCAGATTCTTTTACTTTTTTTACGGTCAGAAAATCAGAATCCCAGCGACGGTTTTGAAAGACAAATAATTGCTTGCCAGCTTTTTCCATAGCCGTTTTTAATAGAATGGCTTCTTCTGCGGTGCGGGTAAAGCACTTTTCTACTAAAACATGTTTTCCAGCTTCCAAACACTTTAATGTATAGTCAAAGTGCGTAGCAATGGGGGTATTGACTACCACTAATTGGATTTGAACATTGGCTAAGACTTCTTCGAGAGAATCATAACTAACCAATGCTGGATACCTCAATTGAATGTTTTTTTGAGATCTTTCCCAGCATCCTACTAAATGAAATCCAGGATGAGTTGCTAAGAAAGGGGCATGAAAAACACGACCAGACATTCCGTAAGAAAGTATGGCCGTGTGAAATATGTTCGATTGCATGTGATAGGTTTACGTTAGATTAAGTAAAAATAAGCAATTTATTTTTTACCTGAATCTTGATCCAAAAATTCATATCGGGCATCTTTTTCGCCACGAATAACTTTAGATTCTACATCAAATAGCATCAATTCTGGTTTAGCCTCAATTTTTGCAGCTGGCCAATTCGCTAAATTTCCTCCATTCGGGTTCCAATTTTTGATGAAATTGGCAAAGTATTCCTGCATAACTTGGGATACTTTATAATCTTCTGGAGTCCAAGCATAGGTTACATTAGTCGATAAATTGCCTAATGCATATTCGATTTCAGCTGAGTGAACGGCACCTTTTGGTTTAGGGGCTTTGGGTGCATTGGGATCTCTTTTTACTACACCACCAGCAAGTGCTGCTTCTACGTCTTTTTGAGCCATATCAGGTCTAGGACGAGCGAAATAATAGCGATATACAGCTTGTTGGCTATGTCTGCGATGTAAATCAAACCATTTCCAAGTTGAGAAACCTAAGAAACGATCTCCGGCTAAGTCTGTAGCAGATTGCTCTGCTTCTTCGGCTGTTTTGGCTGGGTATAGTTGCAAAATTTGTTCTGCTTTGTCTTTGTACAATTCTTTAACCACGTCAGTGAATACTTCGGGGCTAGGGGCTTTTCCTTTGGTAATGGCACGGTAGTTCATTTCTTCGGAATTCCAACCCAATAATAAAGGCACTTGGGATTGCTCTCCAGCTTCAAAAATCTCACGAACGTTCTTTGGCATGAAATAACCATCAATATTACCTGGGAAGCTTAAGGTCTTAGAATCTACCATTTTTTGGTATAATTCGTATGTCGACAAAGCTCTCAATTCTTTCAAGGAAGTAGCTCCAATTTTCTTAACCCAATCTGCTCCATATTTTTCTGAATCTTTTAGGCTCATGGGTGCTAAGGTATTGCTTAACCAAGCGCCACTTTCACCGATAGCACCTTGGAATAAGCCTTTCGCTAAAGGAGAGGCCATTTGTGCGGAAACGGCTATGGAGCCAGCTGATTCACCAGCAATGGTTACGTGATTGGGATCACCTCCGAAATATGCAATGTTCGCTTTCACCCATTTTAATGCAGCCACCATGTCCACGTACCCATAATTTCCTGAGGCTTTATTGGGAGACTCTTGCGTTAATTCTGGATGAGAAAAGAAACCAAAAAGGTTCAAACGGTAGTTGATGGTTACAGAAACTACGCCTTTTTTTGCCATGGATTCTCCATCGTAGCGAGGCTCAGATCCATCTCCAGCCATAAAACCGCCACCATAAAAATATACCAATACAGGTAATTTAGCTCCTGATTCCACTTTAGGAGTCCAAACGTTTAAGTATAAGCAATCTTCGCTCATGCCATTGCTGCGGAATCCCATATCACCAAAGATGGGAGTTTGTACCGCTTTTGGACCAAATTGTTTAGCTTGCAATACTCCGTTCCAAGATTTAGGTTCTTGGGGAGCTTTCCAGCGCAATTCTCCTACTGGAGCTTGAGCAAATGGAATGCCTTTGAAACTAACGATTTTTGAACGAGTGTCAAGTTCACCTTCTACAGTTCCGTTTTTGGTTTTTACTTGTACATCGATACCATAGGAGTTTTTGGGTCCTTGTGCATGCATACTTAATAGGGAAAGGCTGAAAAGGCAGCCCGCAGCTAGTTGTAAGATTCTTTTCATGTGTATAAAATTCTTTATTGTATCGGTTTGTTACAATAGTAGTTCTCGATTGTTAGAATTGCAAATTTGGCTATAAATTTTATTATTTGACGATAAAATAGAATAAAAATGGTAAAGATCCTGCAAGAAGATTGGGTGCAAAGCCACCGGAAAGAAAGAGCATTGGATGGCCATAAGCGAAGCTTTGGTCATGTCTGGGTAATTGCCGGGAGTGAAGGGACCTTGGGGGCCTCCATATTATGCTCTCGAGCAGCCTTAAGGGCAGGTTGTGGTTTAGTAACGGCCATTATTCCTCAGGAAGGAGTGATACCCTTGTTAGCCAATAGTCCGGAAATTATGTACGAAATTAATGGGGGTAAATCTGTGCTAGCAAATTTGCCTTGGCAGGAAGAGAATTCTGCCATTGTTTTTGGACCAGGGCTAGGTTTGAGCGAGTCTTCTGCGGAAGAACTACATTATTTATTGGAACATGTTAAATCTCCCACGGTGATTGATGCAGATGGCTTAACCTTACTAGCACAACATCCTGAATGGTATGCATTGCTACGTGAGAATCATATTTTAACCCCTCATTTGGGAGAATTGAGTAGACTTGTAGGAAAAACAGTTGATGCTGAATCTGCATTAGAGGAAGCACAAAAATTTGTCCATCACTATCCAGTTCAGTTGGTGGTCAAGGGCAAAAATTCTCATGTTTTTACCTCGGATGCTAAGGTATGGATGAATAGTACTGGAAATGATGGAATGGCTACCGCTGGGAGTGGAGATGTACTGGCTGGCATCATTGCTTCTTTGGCAGCGCAATCTTATGCTCCAGGTTTGGCGACTTGCTTAGGAGTCTATTACCATGGATTGGCGGGTGACTTGTACGCTAGTACCCATTCCAAATCCAGTTTGATTGCGGGTGATTTGATTGAGATGCTGAAGGAAATTAATTTATAATTATAAATCACTTCTTATTTTGGGGTCCGACATTACCCTGAGGTTTATACCGAAAAGTAGTGAGGTGAATATGTTGAACAGCTGGTTATTCTAGTTCTCATAAAATTCTTCATTCTACATTGAACGGTTAATCCCAACGAAAGTTTGGATCGGAGCTGGAGCGAAGCGGCAAGGAAATTGTAAATGATGAATTATAAATTATAAATGGATGTAGTATTCTACATTTTAACATCCGTATTTGAAGTGACAATCGGTTCCGCAAAGCGGAATTCGACTTAGGATTAACCGTCTTTTTTTTTTTGTTTCTTTTTTTATGAAAAAAAAGAAAGACCATAAGAATTTGATATTAAGATAAGCTATTCTGCAAGAGGAGCTCTTGCTTTTTCAAAATGACACTACGTTTCAGCTTATATCGATGCATTTCTTTTTTTGAAAAAAAAGAAACAAAAAAACTTCTTTTATGTCGTTCAGCAAAGGCGAATTTCGCTTCGCGAAACCGTGATTCACTACGCTATCGCCTATATTTTTGACGCCGACGCGCATCGCCAATGCTGAGGTCAAAACCTCGTCTACCGCTTCGCTCATCAACTTTCGCTCGTGCTGAACGACGTTAGTTTCGTTCTCATAAAATTCTTCATTTTAAAATCTACATTGAACGGTTAATCCCAACGAAAGATTGGAACAAAAGCATCAAAGTTATCTTTCAAACGAATAGTCTGTATCATTTAAATAAAAAAAGGTGAATAAAACGTACATTTTATTCACCTTTTAAATTCAAATAACAATGATCAAAATCTTAGATTAACCTAATAGAAATCTTCGACCTTAATTCATAAATTATAACTTATAATTTATCATTCCAGATGTTGATTCTATCCTACTAAAATGTTTTTTGCGTAAGCAACACATTTTTTAACTTCTGAAACTGGATCAGAACCAGCAGGGATATCATATTCTAATTCGATGGTAGCTGGGAATTTGTATTTTTTCTCTTTCATCAAGGTAAGAATCTCTTTCAAAGGCGTATTTCCTTGTCCCCAAACTTGATTTTGACCACCATTGTCTTTGTTCTTTCTATCCTTAATGTGCATGGAAGTAATACGATCAGCTTTGGATTCGATTAATTTCAATAAACTAGCCGTTGTGTTATTTCCTCCTGCTGCGATGTAGTGACCGCAATCCAAGTTCATGGAGTTGTATGGCGACTGGCCTAAGGCAACATCCCAAGCTGTATCAGTAGCTGTAGTGTGTAAGTGATAGCCAATGTACATTTTATGCTTAGCTCCTAAATCACCTAAACGCTGCGATTGTGCAGGATCTGTTGGTAATTCAATCGTTACCGATTTTGCTCCTAAAGCCTTTGCCGCTTTTAATGCATATTCTACTTCTGCGTCAGTATTGTTTGGTCCTAAAGCATTCGGTTTGAAGGCATAAATATCAATACCTGCTTTATCAAACATTTTTTTCACTTCTTTGAACTTATCCATAGAAACAGATGCTCTCCATTCTGCTACTTCTTTTTGATAAGCTGCCATTTTAGCTCTTTGCTCATCCGTCATTTGTGGACGTGCTTGGCCAGGAGTTGGAGGACCCATCATGGGTCTTGGATTTGGGTTTTTAGGCTTTCCTGCAAAATCCTCAGCCGCATCACCCATTAATTCAATGGCAGAAATGTTACTGTCGATGCAATATTGCAATACTTGCTCGATACTACCTGGTAAACTGCGGTAGGAATATGTAATAGCTCCAATTTGTACACCAGCAAATTTTGAATCTGGTTTAGCGGCTAAGAGTAAGGAAGAAGCATTGGCTTTTCCTGCCAAAAATAGGCCCATCGTGGCCAAGGATCCCGAAAGTAAAAATTGACGACGAGATGAGTTTTTTGGTAAATGAGTTGACATAGATATACGATTTAAATGGAATCTTTGTTTGCAATAATTTTGCTATTGTACAATGTTATAAAAAGTTTTCAATATTCTTATACGGCATTCCCTATTTTGCGACGAGTAGGGGATTACGTAGGTTAAAGTTTCAGATTACCGCTTACTTTGATCGTATTTAGTCGATCGAATGAGTTTTTAATGTCCATCTTGAATTGACCCTGGTCTAATTGACAAGTCCAAACCCAATGGTGAGGACTCTCATAAAAACGCAAGGTGATTTCCAGCGTGTTTTGATTTATCCAGCGGTAAGATGATGCTACTTTAAAAGGTGATTGACCTTCTAAATTCGCCTTAGCAGCTCTTAATAAATAAGGCCCGGGCATTTCTGTACTTGTCATTGCCCAAGTTCCATGTCCAGCTGGGATTAGGTGCTTTTGTTGCTTGTTGTCCGTTAATTGAAGGTTTAATTTTTCTCCCTCAAACTGAAATCCAATTTGCTCTATATTCAGTGCATTCTTTTCTAACTGAACCGACGGATTACTCCAGGTTGAAGATGAAATGGCTTTGTCTTGAGTGGGAGCAGTTAATTCTAAATGAGTTAGTTTGTTTTTTAAATGGCTTTGCGCTGCCATGTTTGGAGCTAAAGGTTTTTTCTCAAAGGCAGGAAGTAAATGCTTCCAAACCATGTTTAGATCATCTTGTAATTCATGCGATTCTGAGGTGATGATAACTACAGCATCCTGTTCCGGCATCATCACGATGTATTGTCCATAGGCTCCATCAGCTCTAAATGCCCCATTTCTACAGCGCCAAAACTGATATCCATATCCTTGTAGCCAGTCGGAATTGGCTCTTTTCTCAGTACTTGCACTAGGATCTTGGTCGATATGTTTGGAAGTAGCCTCAGTGATCCAAGCAGCAGGAAGTATTTGCTTTCCTTTCCATTTACCTTGTTGGAGGTATAATTGCCCCAGCTTAGCCATATCTTCTGTTTTCACTCGAATTCCCCAGCCGCCTGTATTGATGCCTTTGGGATCCACTTCCCAATCCACTCCTTGTATACCCAAGGGTTTGAATAGGCGAGGGCCTAAGTAATCCACTACTTTTTGTCCACTTACTTTTTGAATGATGGCAGAAAGCATGTAAGTAGCTAAGGTATTGTACAAGAATTTAGTGCCGGGTTGATGTGCAATATTGGCTGAGAGGAATCCTTTTACCCAATCATTCTGTGTGGCTACCACTCCGCGCAAGGGTTCTACTTCATGCCCAACTGACATGGTTAATAGGTTTTGAATGGTCAAATCTGCGATATAGGGCTTATTGGCTAGCTCGCTATATTCAGGGAAATATTTCATGACTTTATCACTCACTTGAATTTTTTTCTCAGAAACAGCAAAACCGATAGCTGTGGAAGTCCAGCTTTTTGATACGGAATACATGCTGTGTTTCAAATTGGCTGCATAAGGACTCCACCAAGCTTCTGCAATGACTTTTCCGTGCCGAAGGATCATGACCGAATGTAATTCGTGTTTTTTGGCATCAAAAGAATCAATGAATTGTTCGATGGCCACAGAAGAAACGCCCTCAGCCTCGGGTGTACTTCTACCTAAGCTTTGTGCTAGGTTTTGACCAATACTGAGACACCAAATCCCGATAATGTAAATAAACAGCGTTAATTTTTTCATGGTTAATTGGTATGGAGTGATTTTTTACAATTCTATTGTCTAAAGATTTCTAAAAATAATGAAATTATCAGTAATTTAGACTTTCATGTTTTATGGAGAGGTGGTGTGGGGCTAAGACATGGATATCAACCTATGAATACAACTATGTTACAGCATGAAAAAAGCGAGAGCTTTGATGGAAATAAATTGCGTAAAGTAATTGCCGCCTCTTCCGTAGGTACATTGATTGAATGGTACGATTTCTATATTTTTGGGAGTTTGTCCGTCATCATAGCCACTAAGTTTTTTCCTTCGGATAATCCTACAGCCGCCTTTTTGTCCACCTTAGCCACCTTTGCTGCTGGTTTTGTCGTACGGCCTTTTGGCGCCTTATTCTTTGGTCGTTTAGGGGATTTATTAGGACGAAAATACACCTTCTTGGTAACCCTTTTAATCATGGGTTTTTCCACGTTTGCCATTGGTTTAATCCCTTCTTATTCTAGTATTGGCTTTTTAGCTCCCATCTTGGTGTTAACCTTACGTTTATTACAAGGATTAGCCTTGGGAGGAGAATATGGAGGGGCAGCTACCTATGTAGCAGAGCATGCAGAACCTAATAAACGAGGTCTAAGGACAGCCTGGATTCAAACGACCGCTTCCTTGGGTTTATTCATTTCTTTGTTAGTGATTTTAGCCACCAAGAAGTCGATGAGTCTAGAATCATTCAATGATTGGGGCTGGCGAATTCCTTTTTTGATTTCTATTGTGATGGTTGGGATTTCGTATTTCATCCGTAAAAACATGGATGAATCTCCCTTGTTTGCCCAAGCTAAACAAGAGGGCAAGATTGTAGCGAATCCCTTGAAAGAATCTTTTGGAAAGAAATTGAATTTCAAGTTTGTGCTTTTAGCTCTCTTTGGGGCTACCATGGGGCAAGGAGTTGTTTGGTATACGGGCCAATTTTATGCCCTTTCATTTCTTCAAAAAGTAGCGAATATTGAGTTTGAACAAAGCAATTACATTATTGCTATTTCTTTAGCAGCAGGTACGGGATTCTTTATATTTTTTGGATGGTTATCCGATAAGATTGGTCGTAAAGGTATCATGTTGGCAGGTATGCTCATTGCTATTTGTACCTATCGCCCTATATATCAGGCCATGTATGAGCTAGCCGATGTCAATTTAAAGACCGAGAAAGTGAATTCACGTCAAGTTCATACGGATTATCACATGATTGATGGAACCGTAACCTTATCTAAGGTGACGCGCACCATTTATAGTTATACGGATGGAACCCAATTATTGGAGGAAAAGACAGAAAAAGTGTCTCATTTGCCATCCATTCAAAGAGAAAAAGCAGTATTGAAAAAAACAGTACACGTGGGTCAGCATGCATTTTGGATGTTGATATTGCTTGTTTTTATACAAGTATTGTATGTTACCATGGTGTATGGACCTATCGCCGCTTTCTTGGTTGAAATGTTTCCTACGGCCATTCGATATACATCTATGTCTTTACCATACCACATAGGGAATGGTATCTTTGGTGGATTACTTCCTGCGGTAGCTACTTATTTGGCTGCCAAAGCGAATACAGCGAATGAAGTTGCCGCAGCAGCAGGACAAAGCCTGCCTTATGCAAAGCCTTATTTAGAAGGTTTATGGTATCCTATCATCATAGGTGGGGTCTGTTTTGTGATTGGATTATTATACATTAACGGAAAAGATCGAGAGATCAATGATTGAGATGAATAACATTAGACGTATAGCTGGAGCCATTTGGATCCTATTGGGAATTGCCGCAGCCTATTTTTTGATTGTTGAGCAAGCGATTCCCTTGTTTGCGAAAGGTGACATGGAGAGTTTAGTTCCTGCCATCATCTACACCTTTATATTATCACCCATCATCACCGGTGGGATGTGTGTATTTGGTCTCTATGCCTTACAAAACGAATATGAATTATAGATTAAAAACAAAATCCGCATGAAATTACAAGTAGAAAATTTTGAAGAATACGAAAAAGCGTACCAATATAGTGTCGAAAACCCAGAGGGTTTTTGGGGTGAAATAGCTGAAAATTTTGTTTGGAAGAAAAAATGGAATAAAGTATTAGATTGGAATTTCAAAGAGCCTAAAATAGCGTGGTATCAAGGTGCTACTTTGAACATTACTGAAAACTGCTTAGATCGACATTTAGCCGATAAAGCTGATCAGCCTGCCATCGTGTGGGAGTCCAATGAACCCAATGAAGCGAATAGAACTTATACTTATCGAGAATTGCATCGAGAAGTTTGCACCTTTGCCCAAGTACTGAAACAAAATGGAGCTAAGAAAGGGGATAGGATTTGTTTGTACATGCCTATGGTGCCTGAATTGGCCATAGCGGTTTTAGCTTGTGCGCGTATTGGTGCGATTCATTCGGTGGTTTTTGGAGGATTTTCGGCACAGTCTATTGCCGACCGTATTCAAGATGCACAATGTTCCATGGTCATTACTGCCGATGGTTCACATCGGGGCAATAAAGAGATTTTCCTAAAACATATCATGGACGAGGCCATTATCTCTTGTCCATGTGTGAAAAAGGTGATTGTATTGGAGAGGTCTATGTCACCCGTAAGCATGATCAAAGGCCGCGATCTTTTTTGGAACTCAGAAATGGATCGTATGCGTAGCTTAGGATTGACGGATTGTACAGCCGAAGAAATGGATGCTGAAGATCCTTTGTTTATCCTATATACTTCAGGTTCAACAGGTAAGCCCAAGGGTGTGGTGCATACATGTGGAGGCTATATGGTCTTTACGGCATATACTTTTCAAAATATTTTTCAATATCAGCCAGGGGAAATGTATTTCTGTACCGCAGATATTGGTTGGATTACAGGTCATTCTTACATCGTTTATGGACCATTGATTCAGGGAGCAACTAGTTTGATTTTTGAAGGTATTCCGACTTACCCAGATGCGGGTCGTTTTTGGGATATTGTAGATAAACATGATGTCAATATTTTATATACAGCTCCTACAGCAATTCGTTCCTTAATGCAATTTGGCTTGGATTATGTCAAAGACAAAGATTTAAGTAGTTTACGCGTATTGGGATCGGTAGGAGAACCGATTAATGAGGAGGCTTGGAATTGGTATAATGAACATATTGGAAAAGGCAATTGTCCGATCGTGGATACTTGGTGGCAAACCGAAACGGGAGGTATTTTGATTTCTCCATTAGCGAATATTACTCCGACTAAACCATGTTATGCGACATTACCATTACCGGGAGTGCAGCCCATTTTGGTCGATGAAAAAGGGGAGGAAATAATAGGTAATGGTGTTTCAGGAAATCTTTGTATCAAGTTCCCTTGGCCTGGAATTTTACGCACGACTTATGGAGATCACGAGCGTTGTCGGACCAACTATTTTGCTACTTATGAGAACCTGTATTTTACGGGTGATGGTTGTATGCGCGACGAGGGTGGGTATTACCGCATTACCGGTCGAGTAGATGATGTCATGAATATTTCTGGCCATCGCATTGGGACGGCTGAAGTAGAAAATGCCATCAATATGTTTACGGATGTCATTGAATCAGCCGTGGTGGGATACCCTCACGATATCAAAGGGCAAGGAATTTATGCTTATGTCATAATGGCTTCAACGCCCAAAGATCCTGTGATGGCACGTAAAGACATCGCGGCTACTGTTAGTCAGATTATTGGAGCCATTGCCAGACCCGATAAAATTCAATTTGTGACGGGTTTACCTAAGACACGTTCAGGAAAAATCATGCGCCGGATTTTGCGAAAAATAGCGGAAGGAGATATCAATAATTTGGGTGATACGTCCACTTTATTAGATCCTTCAGTTGTGGACAAAATCAAGGAGGAGAGGCTTTAGTATGTCAAAGATTTTAGCCGATATTCAATATTTGAGTGCTTCTTACGGGAGTGCTCAAGTGTTGAGTGATATTAGCTTTCAAGTATTGGAGGGGCAACATTGGGCTATTGTTGGTTCGATGGGTGCAGGAAAAACGACTTTAGCGAAAGCCTTGACTGGGAGATTGTTTCGTAAAGGAACAGTTAGCTTTTTCCAAGATGGAGCACCTAGCTCAAAAGTGTACTGGATTGAGCAGCAGCATCGCTTTAAGAACCGTAGCAATGTTTCTGATTTTTATCTACAGCAGCGCTTTAATTCACAAGATTCAGATGATGCTTATACCATTTTGGAAGAGCTGGCAGAAGAAGATTCTGATGCAATTAATGTGTGGTTAGATGTCTTTCATTTAACAGAATTGGCCAACAAGCCCTTGATTCAACTGTCTAATGGTGAAAATAAGCGATTGCAATTGGTGAAGGCCTTATTAAAACAACCCGATTGGCTGATATTAGACAATCCATTTTTGGGTTTGGATGTGGAAGGTCGTGCTATTTTAAGTCATTGCTTGACCAAATTAGCCCCATTAGGCATTCATTTTATTTTGATTAGTTCAGCCATGGAATTACCTGAAACGGTGACTCATGTCATGGTATTAGAGGCTGGGCAATCTATTTGGCAAGGAGACAAGCAAGCTTATGAGCATCAGAAAATGCAGTTTTTCAAAACTAGCATAGATGATTGGAAAGATAAATTGAAGGTATTAATTCGCAGCAAAGAAGAATTCCCTCCATTCCAATGGGTCATTCAAATGAAGGATGTACAGGTTAAGTACGGAGAAAAGGTAGTTTTGACAGGATTTAATTGGGAAGTAAAGCAAGGTGATAAATGGTTGATTTCTGGACCAAATGGAGCAGGAAAATCCACTATGTTAAGTTTGATTTCGGCGGATAATCCACAGGCTTATGCTCAAAACTTGGTCTTATTTGATAAGAAACGAGGCAGTGGCGAAAGTATTTGGGATATCAAGAAACGCATAGGTTATGTAAGTCCGGAATTGCATTTGTATTTTCGAGCACCGGGTACTGTGAGGGAGGTCATATCATCTGGATTATTTGACATCATGGGTTTGGGTAAGAGAATGAGTGTGGACCAAAGCGGAAGGGTGGAGGCATGGATGGAAGTGATGGGATTGGCGCATTTGTGTGAAAGGAATTTCCAACAGATCTCGACTGGAGAACAGCGATTGGTATTATTGACCCGGGCCTTAGTGAAGAATCCTCCCTTATTGATATTGGATGAACCGTGTCAGGGCTTGGATCAAAATCAAATACAGCATGTCAAAGAATTGTTGGACTTTATGTCAGAACAAGACGAATTCACCTTACTATATGTTTCTCATTATGAGCATGATGTACCTAGCTGTGTCACCCAAAGAAAGAGAATGGTTTAGTCTATTTATCAGTAAATTGATTTGGATTATCAAGATATTCATGGGGATTTTGGTGGTTGAGGATTAGATTTGACATTGACAATTAGGTTTGACACTTAGATTTGACACTTAGATTTGACAACTTTTTAAAAGTTGTCAAATCTAGCCTCACCTCACCTCACCTCACCTCACCTCACCTCACCCACCTCACCTCACCTCACCTCACCTCACCTCACCCCTAATTCCTACCCAACCCAAACTACCTATCTCTCAATTCATTAATCCCATCATGCTACTCCTTTTTTTTACTTAACAGGTTATAATAAAGAGCAAACTCATTATTATCAAAACAATTATATAGAAAGTTGTTTAATTATTTAAATAGCTCATCAATGGACGGACTAGGTTGAGAAAACCAGCGAGGACCATCTTGAGTCATATACACACAGTCTTCTAGTCGGATCCCAAATTCTCCCGGAATAACAATCGTGGGTTCAATACTGAAACACATCCCTACTTGCAATGGATCTTTATTTCCTTTTACCATATTTCCCCATTCATGTCCATTCATGCCAATTCCATGTCCCGTTCGATGTGGCAAACCCGGTAGTCGATATCCCGGACCAAACCCTGCATCTTCCAAAACTTTTCGGGAAGCTTGGTCTACTTCTTCACAGGGGCGACCTAATTGTGCCGCAGCAAATCCTGCAGCTTGAGATTTTTTCTCTAAATCCCAAATTTTCCTTTGTTTATCTGTAGGTTTCCCGAAAACCATGGTACGCGTGATATCAGCACTGTAACCTCCCACCACACAACCCACATCCATTAATACGACATCACCTTGCTTTAAAATTTGGGGTTTATTACTTCCATGTGGATAGGAAGTAGCAACTCCCATATTCACCAAAGCAAAATCATGAACCGCCCCTTGATTTCGATGAACTTGTGCAATTTTGGCAGAAACCTCCGCCGGCGTCATTCCTTCATGTAAACTAGCCATTCCAGCTTTGATTGCTTCTACCGTGATGTCATTTGCTCTTTGCATTAAAGCAATTTCCGCAGGTGACTTTATGATGCGGCAAGGAATACTAATAGGATCACCACTAACTAGTTGAAAAGTTGTCCCCGCTTTTCTTAATCCATCAAAGATGAAAAATCGTGTCCTTTCTTCGATAGCTAGTTTTCCAGAGCGAATTCCTTGATCTTTCAACAACTGAATCGTCATCGCAAAAGGATTTTCATGCTCCTCCCAAGTACGAATTTGTTGGCTTAACACATTTATTTCCTTAAAGCGGTCTTCTTCAAAGGATGGACAAATAAAACTCAACTCTCCTTTGTCAGGAATAATGGCCAACAAGGATCTCTCACTAGGATACCATTTAACTCCAGTGAAATATTCCATGCTCGTACCTGCATCCAATATCAAAGCCCTCATTTTATTTTTAACTAATAAAGTTTGAGCCTTTGCGATCCTTTGTTTTCTTTCTTCCAAACTAATGGGATTGAAGGTTGGAGGAATTGTTGTCTGTTGGGTCTGCGTAAAAATATGGGGAGCCAAGATTGCTAATGAAGTAGATTGAAGGAATTGTCGTCGATGAATCATGTTATTTAATGGATATACATCTAATATCTTCCTTTTTTCTTAAAAATAGAAATTGAAGATATGATTTTGATCAGCTTATCAGGGTAATGCCCATTAAAAAAGACAAAGTCGAAAATTTTCAAAATAATGCAGTTAAAGTACTATTTGAGGTATTTTTAATTACCATTAAATACACGAAATGGTACTTTTTTAATGAAATCTAGAAATTTTTTATTTTTTTCATAAGGATAGATAAGGACGGTTAGGGTAAGGGTATATTCTAAATTTCGACAGTTATTAATCATGTTGCTTTAAAACTCAGCTTCTGAATTAATCAAAATCACACATTTTTAACCTTTAATTTTTTCTCTATGAAAAACAAATTTTACGACCTACGAATGGGAAATCGGACTGGAGGCTTGCTTCTAGCGCTGATTTTCTTTTTGTCCTCGGTAGCAATGGCACAAGCCCAGAATCTACGAGGTAAAGTTAGTGGTTCCGACGGGGAGCCTTTGATTGGTGCTGCCGTTACTATAGTAGGTACCACTCGTGGAGCTTCCACTGATGGTTCAGGTAACTATGCCATCGATGTTAAAAACAATGAAACTTTGCGTTTTAGTTCAGTCGGTTTTATATCCAAAGATGTTGTTTATTCAGGTCAAAAGACCTTGAATATATCTCTTGCTGCGGATAATAAGACCTTGAACGAAATCGTAGTTGTGGGTTACGGTAGCCAAGTGAAAAAAGAAATCACAGGTGCTGTTCAAACCATTGGTTACAAAGAATTGAAGGATTTACCTGTTACTCAAATTGGTCAAAAATTACAAGGTCAATTAGCAGGTGTTCAAATTAACCAAACTACGGGTCAACCAGGAAAAGGTATGGCCATACGTATTCGTGGTCAATTATCAGTTTCAGCTGGTTCCGATCCATTATACGTGGTAGATGGTTTCCCTATCACAGGTACAATTGGAGCGATGAACCCAGATGAGATTGAAGATATTTCTGTATTGAAAGATGCGGCTTCTACTTCATTATACGGTTCTCGTGCTGCTAATGGTGTGGTTTTGATTACAACAAAAAAAGGTAAGGGAAGTGGAACAAACGTAAGCTTTAACGTTTACACAGGTGTTCAGCAAGTTCCAATGAAGGGACGTGTTAAAATGATGGATGCAGTTCAGTTTGCTCAATTTAAGAAAGAATTCTACGAAGATGCAAAGCAACCCGTTCCAGCTGAATTCCAAAATCCTTCACAATATGCAGGTAAAAATAACGATTGGTTTGATGCATTAATTAATAAAAATGCACCAATCACAAGTTATAACTTATCCATCACTTCTAACAAGGAGAAATCCAGAACGTCATTAGTAGCTGGAGTTTTGGATCAAAAAGGTGTGGTTATCAATACGGATTATAAGCGTTATTCATTACGTTTGAACTCAGCTTATGATATTTCGGATAAAGTAACTATCGGTTTTAACGTAGCACCACAGTTGACATATGATAATACACCAAGAACTGACGGTGACCGTGGTACTGGTATTTTATTCAATGCTTTGCACACTTGGCCAATCATGCCAATTTATGAAGCAGATGGCAAAACATTGACAAAGTTCAACCGTTTCCCTGCTAGTACTGGTAATATCTTTGCTTATGCGAACTGGGTACGTTCAGCTCAAGAATTGATCAATGAGACTACTACTACTAACTTATTGACAAATGCTTTCATGGAGTATGAGCCAATCAAAGGTTTGAAATTGAAGTCGAGTATCAATGGTGAAATTTTAAGAACGAAATTCTTCTTCTTTAACCCATCAACAGCTACAAGTGCGATTAACACGCCAATACCAACAACTGCTGTTTCTATTCGTCAAAACTTTGAAAACTTGTCTTGGTTGAATGAAAATACAGTTACTTTCAATAAAACGATCAACGAAGATCATAAAGTTGAATTATTAGGAGGTTATACCAACCAATATTTCCGTCAAGAGTCAACTCAGATTCAAGCAGATACCTATTCTGATGACCGTCTTCCAACAATCCAAGGAGCTATCAACATCAACCGTGGTGCAACAGTTTCTGGAGTACAAGAGTGGGCATTGACTTCATTCTTAGCGCGTGCTACTTATAACTACAAAGGTAAGTACTTATTAAATGCAGCGATTCGTCGTGATGGTTCATCTCGTTTCGGTTTGAATAACCGTTGGGGTACATTCCCATCTGTAGGTTTAGGATGGGTTGTGTCTGATGAAGCATTTATGCAAGACATCCCAGCTGTATCTTTCATGAAGATCAGAGGTAGTTTCGGTGAAATTGGTAACAACAACATTGGTAACTATACGCAATATGCTTTGATCAATAATACGGTCAATGGTGTATTTGGTAATACCGTATCTCCTGGAGCTTCTGTAAGTTCTTTGGCTAACCCTAACTTAGGATGGGAAAAAACTCGTCAACTAGACTTAGGTTTGGACTTGAATCTTTGGAATGATCGTGTAAGCTTTACCTATGATTATTACTTGAAGAATACATCAAACTTGTTGTATTCAGTTCAAATTGCTCAGGAATCAGGATTTGGAAACTTCAATGATAACATTGGTGAGATTAAATTCTGGGGACATGAATTTGGTGTAAATACTAAAAACACAACAGGTGCAGTTAAATGGACTACTAATGCCAACATCTCGTTTAACCGTAACGTAGTGGTAGCTTTAGCTCCAGGCATTGACCGTGTGTATGGAACTTTCCACATCACTAAAGTAGGTCAACCTTTCGGTCAGTTTTATGGTTTAATTTCTCAAGGAATGTACAAAAACCAAGCTGATGTAGATAATAGCCCTAAAGTTCCAGGTCGTTCATTCCCTGGTACCATCAAAATTTGGGATGCTAATGGTGATGGTGTCATTACCTATGGTGGTAACAATGACGACCGTGTGATTATGGGTAATCCATTCCCTGATTTCGTTTATGGTATTACCAACAACGTAGCTTACAAGAACTGGGATTTCAATATCATTGGATCAGGTTCTTATGGAAACCAAGTGATGGTTCGTCACATTTATTCTACAGCTAACTTAGATGGTCCTTTCAACTTATTGGAAGAAGTAGCTAATCGTTGGAGATCAGAGTCTAACCCTGGTTTAGGTAAATATGGTACAACCGTTGGTGGTGGTAACGTAACGGGTATTGAGCGTGACTGGATTAACTCTCGTTTTATCGCTGATGCTTCTTACTTCACGATTCGTAACATCACATTGGGTTATACTTTTGCTAAACCTTCTAAGGTGTACAAATCTCTTCGTGTGTATGCTTCTTGTCAGCAAGCATTTGTATTCACTAATTATTGGGGTGGACCAAATCCAGAGGTTAGTTCACAAGGAAACGGCCAAGGTGATGGTGGTAACTTAAGTCAGGGTATCGACTTCTCTAGTTATCCCGTTCCACGTACTTTCACATTGGGAGCCAACTTTAACTTTTAATTAGCCAGATAATCACGTTTATTTTTAGAAACAATGAAAAATAAAATAATATTAAGCTGTTTGCTGGCTGTCGGATTGACAGGTTGCACAGAGAGTTTCTTGGATATTACTCCGGAAACAAGTTTAAGTTCGGTAACGTTTTTTAAGACGCAGGCCGATTTTGAACAAGCGGTAAACGCATGTTACGTTCCATTGAGAACTATCTACAATGACCGTTCTTGGTTATTGTCAGAGCAGCACTCAGATAACACCTATTATGCGCGTAATACAGCATTTGGTGCTACAGAGCAGCAAGAGGATTTGGCGGATTTCTCCATTCCAGTTTCGAATGGTTTAACAACCAATACGCACGTATTGAACCAATATCGTCAAGATTATTTGATCATTGCTCGTGCTAATCAAGTTTTGGCATTAATTGATAAAGCGGATTTTGATGCCACAGCTAAAGCAAACTTGAAAGGTCAGGCTCAATTCATGCGTGGATTTGCTTACTTTGAGTTGTACCGTTATTTCAACAAAGCGCCTTTACAATTAACTCCAGTAACTACGCGTGAGGCAGCTGCTGCCAAAATGGGTACTGCAGCTGATTTAGAGAAAATTATCATGGATGATTTAATTGGAGCTGCGGCGAATTTAAAGCCAAAGTCTACTCAAGAAGCTGGACGTGCTACTTCTGGTGCAGCCAAAACTGTATTGGCTAACTTGTACATCATCCAGAAGAAATGGGCTGAGGCAGAGAAGTTAATGAAGGAGGTTGTTGCAGAAGGAAATTATACCTTGATTCCTGATTACAACAATGTATTCTCTACTTCAACTGCGAACAAAAACAATGCAGAAAGCGTGTTTGAAGTTCAGTTCCAAGAAGGTTCGAATGGTTTCAATGGTACGTTTATGTATAACTTCTTACCTCGTCCAATGTTAGAGACTGAGTTGAAAACATTGTCTGGAACTTCAAATCCACAGCCACAAACAGGTGAAGGTAATAACATTCCAACTCCAGATGTGATTGCTGCATATGAAGCAGGTGATTTACGTAAGGATGCTTCCATTGGTTACATTTTATGTTCATCCACTTTATGGGAAGGAAAAACTTATCCAATCATCAAGAAGTACATGAAAACACACTCATTGAATGGTAACCATGGTATGAACTGGCCTGTATATCGTTATTCTGAAGTTTTATTGTTCTTAGCTGAAGCTTTGAATGAGCAAGGAAAAACGGCTGAAGCTGCAACGTACTTAAACATGGTACGTAAGCGTGCAGGTTTAGCGAATTCTACTGCTACTTCTCAAGCTGACTTCCGTACGGCTTTAATGCAAGAGCGTCGTGTAGAATTGGCGTTTGAAAACAAGCGTTGGCATGACTTAGTGCGTACAGATACGTACAAAGCTGTTATCACGGCTCGTGGAGAAGCTATCAAAAAGGATCCATTCTCTTATTATTACCAAAGAGGATATACACTTCGTAGTAACTCTTTCTCTGTGATTGAGAAATATTACCCAATGCCAGCTGATGAAGCAGCATTGAATCCTAATATTAAGTAATTTTTTAATTAGTAAAATAGCTGTCCTAGGTTATCAGGACAGCTATTTTTTTCTCTAAATGTCATGAAAACGTTTACATTTTATTCTAAGGCAATATTGTTGAGCTTGATGATTATCGGGCAAAGCATGGCTGCTTCTCATACTCCAGATTTTAAGAAAGTTACTTTGAGTTCTACCTTTCTTTCTGAGGGCGTATGTGTAGGAGATGTAAATCATGATGGGAAAAAGGACGTTTTAACAGGAGCTTTTTGGTTTGAAGCACCGAAATGGACGAAACATGTGATCAGTGACGATGACATTCGTTACGATAAATCATTAAAAGTATTCCCGAAAGACCACGTATTTAAAGTGGATGAGGGTTATAGTAATTCATTTTTAAATTTTGCTCAGGATGTAAACCACGACGGCTGGGTTGATTTGATAAAAGTGGGATTGCCGGGTGAAGCTGTTTTTTGGTTTGAGAATCCCAAAAACAAAGCTGTGCTTTGGAAAAGACATTTTTTATATGCCTCTATCGGGAATGAATCACCACTATTTGAAGATGTCAATGGTGATGGTTTAAAAGATATCATTGGCAATGATTCCAAATCAAAACAAATGGTTTGGCTACAAGCACCTACCGCTAAAAAAGATACAGTTTGGAAAGCACATGTGATTTCCTCCATTCCAAGCTTAGGGACACATAAATACACGCATGGTTTAGGTCATGGCGACATGAACGGTGATGGTCGAAAAGACATCATTTTCAAAGAAGGTTGGTGGGAATGTCCACAAGATGTGTTGGCTAACGAATGGACTTATCATCCACTCTCTTTAAGTTTTGATAGTGCGCACATTATGGTATTGGATTTGGATGGTGATGGATTAGTGGATTTGCTCAATTCCTCCGCACATGATTATGGCATTTGGTGGCACCGCAGAACAGCTACCGGTGTGGAAACACAAGTTATTCAAAAAGATCTATCTCAAACACATGCTATGGCGATGGCCGATTTAAATGGAGATAAACATCCTGATTTTGTCGTTGGTAAGCGCTTTATGGCGCATAATGGCAAAGACCCGGGAGAATTTGAAAAATCACTATTGCGTTGGTATGAATTTAAACCTAGTAAAAACCCTACTTGGATTAGCCATGATATTGATGAAGATTCAGGAGCGGGTATCCATATCGTGATCGAAGATATGAATCAAGATGGGCTAAAAGATATTGTCATTTCGAATAAAAAAGGTGTTTTTGTCTTTTTCCATCAAACGAAGAAAAAGGCTTAAAACCCTATAAAACATTATATAAATGCAGATTTTTTCACTAATTTTTACATAAATCTATTATTACCTATGAAAAAACAATTATTGTACCTAGGCCTCGTCGGGCTGATGCTTCCTTTCTTTGCATTTCGCAATCCCTCGGTAGGCCTACAGGACAAGCCTAAGGAAAAAGGATTCAAGAAAATCTTTGATGGAAAGAGCTTAAAAGGATGGGAGGGAGATCCAGCCTATTGGCGTGTTGAAAATGGATCGATTGTCGGAGAAATTACTCCAGCAACCGTATTGAAAAGAAACCATTTCTTAATTTGGAGAGGCGGGCAACCTGCTGATTTTGAGTTTAAAGCTGATGTTAAAATTACAAAAGCAGGAAACACAGGTGTAAACTACCGTTCAGAAGAATTATTGCCTGATTTACCCTTTGCTTTAAAGGGCTATCAAGCAGATATCGATGGTAACAACCGCTATACAGGTCAAAATTACGAAGAACGTGCGCGTACTACTTTGGCATACCGTGGAGAAGTTTCGGTGATAAACGAGCAAACTGACCCAGAATTGAAGAATAATTTGCGCACGTTGGCTCAAAGAAATAACTGGACAGCTCGTCAGGTAAAAGGTTCATTAGGGCATTCTGATTCTTTGAAAACTTCGATTAAATCGGAAGATTGGAATGAGCTACATATTGTAGCCAAAGGCAATCATTTGTTGCATTACATCAATGGTGTTTTGATGAGTGATGTAACCGATTTAGATAAAATTAATGGAAAAGCTGCTGGTTGGTTAGGTATGCAAGTACACGTAGGGCCTCCTATGAAAGTAGAATACAAAAACATTCGATTGAAAACTCTTAAATAAACACTGTTAATTATATGAAAATGAGACCTCTAGTTAAACTTGGAATGGTGTTTGCAGCCGTAATTGCTTTGGGCAGTTTTGGCTACAATTCACTCCACAAAGTACAACCCGCCCTGGCAGAAGGGGCTAATCCTAAAACGGACAAGATTCGCTTACAACCAGGATTTAAAATTGAACATTTATTTAGTCCTTCTGATGCCAAAATGGGATCTTGGGTAGCTATGACATTTGATGATAAGGGTCGTATGATCTGTTCTGATCAATATGGTGGATTGTTCAGATTGACTATCCCAGCTATTGGTTCTAAAGATACTACTCCCAAAATCGAGAAATTGAAGTTTGGAAAAGGCGTAGATACCTTAGGTATTGGTAATGCACATGGTTTGCTTTACGCGTTCAACAGTTTGTACGTCATGGTGAATGCACGTGTTGCTCCAGTGAATCCTCCAGCACAGCAAGCAGGACGTAATGCTAACTTTGCACCAAGCTATGCGCCACGTGGAAGTGGTTTGTACCGTGTGCAGGATTTGGATGGAGATGATCATTTCGATAAAATTACTTTATTGAAAGAATTCAAAGGAGAAGGAGAGCATGGTCCACATTCAATTGTATTATCACCAGATAAGAAATCGCTATACTTAGTTGCTGGTAACCATACAGATGTTCCTCCAATGGATGCGTATCGTTTGCCTAAAAACTGGTTTGAAGACAGTATCTATCCATTGATTAAAGATCCACGCGGGCATGCTAATGACCGTTATGCTCCAGGTGGTTGGATTGCTAACATTGATCCAGAAGGTAAAAAATGGGAATTAGTAAGTGCAGGATACCGTAATACATATGATATCACATTTAATGAAAATGGTGATTTGTTCGCTTATGATTCGGACATGGAGTGGGAATTTGGTTTACCTTGGTACCGTCCTACACGTATTTGTCACGTAACTAGTGGTAGTGAGTTTGGATGGCGACAAGCAGATAGTAAATGGCCAGTTACACATCCGGATAATTTACCTCCAGTATTGAATATTGGTCAAGGCTCTCCTACCAGTTTACTGTCGTTGAAAGATGCTAAGTTTCCAGCAAAATACAAGAAATCTCTGATTGGGTTTGATTGGACTTTTGGTATTGCTCATCTGATTAAATTGAAACCACAGGGATCATCTTATGTAGCTGATCATGAGGAGTTTTTATCAGGTATTCCATTGCCTTTAACGGATGGGACTGTTGGCCCCGATGGTGCTTTATATTTCATGATAGGTGGTCGTCGCTTAGAGTCAGATGTGTACCGTGTGTACTATGCAGGTCCAGAAGAAGCTTCTGTCAAACCTATTGTAACTCCAATTAATGCCTTGAATGAAACTCGTCGTAAAATTGAGACTTTCCATCAAGGACCAAATCCTGCTGCAGTAGCTTTTGTATGGCCTTATTTGAAACACCCAGATCGTTTCATTCGTTATGCGGCGCGTATGGCTTTAGAGCATCAGCCAATCAATGAGTGGAAAGACAAAGCATTGACTGAAAAAGATCCTATCGCTGCTACTCATGCATTGTTAGCTCTAATTCGTCAAAGTAAGCCAGAGTTGAAAGCGCCAATTTATGCTGCTTTATTAGCTATTGATAATAAAAAATTCAATGAATCTCAACAATTGGATATTTTGCGTACCATTGAATTAGCGATGTTACGTTTAGGTATGCCAGATGCGGCAGTTTCGGCTAAATTGGTGGCTAATTACAATCCTCTATATCCATCAAATAAAAGAAATTTAGACCGTGCCTTGAGCCGTTTATTGATTCCTTTAGAAGCACCTAATGTGATTGAACGTACCTTGAAAATCATGGATACGAAGGATACAGCAGCGGTTAATGTCTACCGTCAGGAAACAGCTACAGCCTCTGCGGACTTAATTATGCGTAATCCACAATACGGTACGGATATTGCGAAAATGTTGGAGAAAATTCCGCCAGCACAACAAACGTACATGGCGATCATGTTAACTGCTGCTAAGACTAACTGGACTCCAGAACAACATGAGCGTTATTTCAAGTGGATCAAAAATGCGTTGGAATTCTCAGGGGGGCGTAGTTATGTAGGATTTATTGACCGTGCACGTAAATTGGCATTGAAAAATGTACCTGATGCAAAACGTGCATATTATGATAAATTGGGAGGTGCAGATTTGCTTACCTCTAATGGTAATGATATTGCTAAATTCAATTATCCAAAAGGACCGGGTAAAAACTGGAAATTGGAAGATGCGGTTGCTATTTTAGATGCTCCATTAGTTAATCGTGATTTCCAAAATGGGAAGTCAATGTTCGCAGCTGCTACTTGTGTTCGTTGCCATGCATTAGGTAGTGAAGGTGGCGGAAGCGTCGGACCAGACTTGACTAATTTGGGAACTAGATTCTCTAAAAAGGATATGTTGGAGTCTATCATTGATCCAAGTAAAACTATTTCTGACCAATATGCAGCTACTCAATTGATGTTACGTAACAGAACTTCCATTGTTGGCCGTTTAGTAAATCAGGATAAAACAGCTTATTATATTTCTCAAAATCCGTATGATCCAGATCAAGTTGAAAAGATCTTGAAGAAAAATGTAATTTCAATGAAATATTCAGCGCTTTCAAGCATGTTGCCAGGCTTAATTAATAGCATGAATGCTGAAGAATTGAAAGATTTAATGGCATATTTAATGTCAGGTGGTAGTGAAAGCAATGCGATGTTTGCTAAACCAGCTGCGAAATAATTGAATAGAAAAAGATGACGTATCCTTGGAAAGACAAAATATCCAATCACAAGCAACTCGGAGGCATTGAAACCTCCACTTTAGATAACGGAGCTGGTAGAGGCGTTCGAATTGCTTGGATGGATACGGGAGCGGGATTTCGCTACAAAATTGTACTAGATCGCGGCATGGATATTGCCGAGGCCTTCTACCAAGAGAAAAGTTTAGCATGGATTTCCCATGCAGGCATTACCAGTCCACAGCCCCTGTCAGATCAGGGGCTGCACTGGTTACGCACCTTTGGAGGAGGACTGCTGACCACTTGTGGTTTAGACCACGTAGGTGGCCCGGAACAAGATGAGTTCGGTAGTCGCGGTATTCATGGAAAAATCAGTAATCAAATCGCTGAAATTACTTCCATTGTACAACCTGATATTCATTCGGGTCAATTAGACATGAGTATTTCAGGTATTATTCGTCAGCATGTTATTTTTGGACCATGTTTGACATTAAAAAGAACGATTTCTGGTAGATTAGGGGAGGCTTTTTTGAAAATTGAAGATGAAATTATCAATGAAGGCAATACAGATGCCCCTTTGATGTTATTATATCACTTTAATTTTGGCTGGCCCTTTGTTGACGAAGGAACCAAGATTGTAGCGAATGGAACTTGGAAATACCGTTTTGAGGGAACTCAAGATGCCTTGATTTTCAAGGAAGGAAATGAGTATAAGACTTGCCCAGCCCCATTGGATATCCATTTGGGAGGGGGAGAAGAAGTTGCCTTTATCGATGCTGCCACCGATGCCCAGCATCAAGTAGCTTGCGGACTTTATAATGAACAGTTGGGATTAGGCGTGAGGATGACTTACGACAAAAGAGAATTGCCTAGCTTAACCAATTGGCAACATTGGGGGAAAGATGAATATGTAACAGGAATTGAACCTGGAACAAATCCACCCATTGGTCAAAAAGCAGCTCGGGAAGAAGGCTCATTATTATTTTTAGCCCCTAGAGCCAAGAAGCGTTTTTCTGTGACTTTAGAAGTCTTAGATCAACAAAAACAAAGAGAGAAATTAACTAATTTTATACAATAAAAGATTGCCTATTCTTATGAAAAACAAAGCAGAAAAAGCCCTGGAGCAAGGAAAGGGCATATTGCGTTTAGCGCCAACTTGGGTACCAAGATCATTTTGTGTTCCAGGTCGTCGTATTAAATTGCATCCAGATGATTATTATGTACTCGGTGGAGTACGAGGTGGAATTGATGAGCGTTGGTTATCATCTACAACCCCTGCTAAAAATGGCCCATTAACAGGCGAAAATGAAGGTCTTAGTGCTGTCGTTTATTCTGAAGGAGGAAAGGAAGAACAAATCCTATTAAAGGATGTCATTGAAGAATTAGGTGGCCAAATTATTGGAGATCGTCTTTGGAATGAATATAAGTCGTGGCCTATGTATTCCAAGTTTTTTGATAACATGGGTCCTTTACCTCATCACATTCACCACAATGATGAGCATGCAGCTAAAATAGGTCAATTGGGTAAGCCTGAAGCCTATTATTTTCCTCCTCAATTGAATAACCATGGTGGAGATTTCCCTTATACTTTCTTTGGAATAGCTCCTGGTACTACCAAAGAGCAAATCAAAGAATGTTTGCAGAATTTCACCAAGGGAGATAATAAAATCACTATGTTCTCTCAAGCGTTCCCATTAATTCCAGGAACAGGTTGGGATGTGCCTCCGGGGATGTTGCATGCACCAGGTAGTCTTTGTACTTATGAGCCTCAGAAAGCTTCTGACGTTTTTGCGATGTATCAATCTTTAGTGAACGAGGCAATCATTCCAGAAGAATTATTGTGGAATGGTACTCCTAAAGAGGAGATTGGAAATTATGACCAATTGATGGAAGTGATTGACTGGGATTTGAACACTAATCCAAATTTATTGGAAACACGTTTTATGGCGCCAATTCCTGTGAAAGATGAGGCTGAAATGGCTCAAGAAGGATATTCAGAGAAGTGGGTTTGCTACCGTTCAGAAGCATTCTCTGCCAAAGAATTAACCGTATTCCCAGGTCAAACTGTAACCATCAAAGATGCAGCAGCTTATGGCCTAATCATGATGCAAGGTCATGGTAAAATGGGTGTTTGGAATGTAGAAACTCCTGCCATGATTCGTTACGGACAATTGACCAATGATGAATTCTTCGTGACTGAAAAAGCAGCGCAGGAAGGTGTAGTAATTACAAACCACTCTTCTACTGACCCAATCGTGATGTTGAAGCACTTTGGTCCTAACAACCCAGATTTAAAATTATAATTGATATAAACCATTTGAACAAATGACACAAATACATCATTATCCAAAATTGCACAATGCCACTTGGCCTGGCATCGTGGGTAAGGGTCCAGATTCCGAGCCCGTTATTTCTTTAGATCAAATGCTTGAAATGACTGCTGCGGCAGAAGTGGATGGTGTGAAATTTGATGGAGTTGACGTGGGTTTGTTTGATCCACATTTTGACATTAATTCAGGTAAAGAAGGAGCGAAAAGATTGGCTGAAAAAGTAGCTGCTCATGGTTTAGAAATTGGTAGTTTGGTGGCTCCTATCTGGGGTGGACCAGCTATAGGTTCTAAAGCTGATCAAGATACTTTCGTTGACATGGTTAAAAAATCATGTGAAATTGGTCAAACATTACGGGAAATGGGCATTCGTCCGAACGGTATCGTTCGTATTGACTCGGCTAGCGGCGTGTCTGATTGGGCCAAAGATCCAGTGGCTAATTCAAAAAAAATCGTTGAGACTTTCCAACGTGCTTGTGATGTTGCGGCTGATTATGGCGAAAGCCTAGCTGCCGAAGGTGAAATTTGCTGGGGTGGCATGCACTCTTGGCGTCACATGGTTGCCACATTAGAAGCGGTAGATCGTAAAAACATCGGTTTCCAAGCGGATATGTCACATACTCTATTGTACACCATGGGTTACAATGCTCCTGAAGATCGTATTTTACCAGAAGGCTATGATTGGTCTGATCGTGAAGTATTGAAAGATGCATTACGTCAAATTACCGCAGCGCTTCGCCCTTGGACGATCGACTTCCACGTAGCACAAAATGATGGTACTGTTCACGGAACAGGTAGCCACGATAAAACAGGTAGACACTGCCAAGCTACTGATCCTAATGGGAAATTAGTGGTGGCTGAAGACGCTGGATTCTGGCTACGTGATGAAAAAGGTGAATTGACCAAAGCATTCAAACACATTTGTTGGGATGGCTGCATGTTCAGCAATGAAGTGATGTTACAACAAAAAACCTGGAACGATATTTTAGCTACCATGATTAAGGTGCGTAATGCCCATGGTTGGTCTTAAAATTTTGAAATAAATTTGACAATGGAAAAGAAGAAATTAAGAATAGGATTGATCGGAACTGGCTTCATGGGAAGAACCCACTCCAACGGTTTTAACCGAATTACAAACTTTTTCCCTAACCTAGCTTATGAGCCTGTGATGCAGGCCGTTTGCTCTCGTAATGAGGAAAAAGTGAAAGCATTTGCTGAACAATGGGGCTATGCTTCTTACGAAACAGATTGGCGTAAATTAATCGCCCGTGACGATATCGATGCGGTAGATATTTGTACGCCTAACGATACACACGCGGAAATCTCCATTGCAGCTGCTAAAGCTGGAAAAATGATTCTTTGTGAAAAACCTTTATCTAGAACATTGGCTGAAGGGGAAGAAATGGTGAAGGAAATTGAAGCCGCTGGTGTGAAAAACACGACTTGGTATAACTACCGTCGCTTACCTGCCGTTACTTTAGCGAAGCAAATTGTTGATTCAGGTAAATTAGGACGTATTTTCCATTACCGAGCTAACTTCTTACAAGACTGGACTATTAGTCCTGATTTACCTCAAGGTGGAGCAGGTACATGGCGCTTAGATGTGGAAGCTGCTGGTTCTGGTGTTACGGGCGACTTGCTTGCACACTGCATTGATACAGCCTTATGGATCAATGGAGGAATCACGGATGTTTCTGCTATGACGGAGACTTTCATTAAAGAGCGTGTACATACTGAATCTGGACAAGTACAAAAAGTAGGTATCGATGATGCATGTTTGTTTCACTGCCACTTTGAAAACGGTTCATTAGGTTTATTTGAGTCGACTCGCTATGCACGTGGACACAAGGCCCTTTATACTTTTGAAATCAATGGTGAGCATGCTTCACTTCGTTGGGATTTACATGATCTGAACCGCTTAGAAATGTATGATCATGCTGATGAGTCGATTGTACGTGGTTGGAAATCTATTTTAGTAACAGATGGTGATCAACCTTACATGGACAAATGGTGGGTTCCAGGATTATCCATCGGTTATGAGCATAGCTTTGTCCATCAAGCTGCTGATTTCTTGAAATCATTGGAGACAGGAGAGCCTTGTTCACCTACTTTCCGTGAAGCATTGCAAACACAAAAAGTATGTGAGGCCGTGATTGATTCAGCGAAGCAAAAGCAGTGGAAGGACACCAACGTTGAGTGGCCTTGTTAATATTTTAAAAGGAATGTAGGGTGGAAGGAGAGAAACCAGTTTTAGAACTCAAACAAGTATCTATTGCTTATTCGGGAACTCCCATTTTGCATTCCATTGATTTAACCTTGTTTCCGGGTGAAATCCACGCTTTAGTGGGGGAAAATGGAGCGGGTAAATCGACCTTAATGAAGACTATGTTAGGAATCATCTCTCCCGACCAGGGGGAGGTGATTTTTTTTGGTCAAAAACGCGAACAGCCAAGTTTGAAACAAATCATGGATGCGGGAATCTCCATGATCCATCAAGAATTGATGCTGATTCCCGAATTAAGCGTAGCAGAAAATATATTTTTAGGTAGAGAGAACGAATTGGGATTCTGGCCTTGGGAAAGGAAGAAAAATGCCCAATTACAAACCTTGGAATTATTGGCGGATTGCGAAATCCCCCTAGATCCAAACACTTTGATCAAGAATTTGTCGATTGCCGAACAACAATTAGTAGAAATTTTACGTGCCATTTCCCAACGTGCGCATTTGATTTTGATGGATGAACCCACATCATCTTTATCAGAAAGGGAAATAACCCTGTTTAGGCGTCTGATTAATAAATTAAAAAATGAAGGAGTTAGTATTTTATTTACTTCTCATAAAATGGAGGAGATATTTGGCTTCTCCGATCGAATCTCTGTTTTACGAGATGGTTATTTGATTTCATCCAAATCTCGGGATGAATGTACAGAACAGGAGGTAGTCCAACAAATGGTTGGTCGCGAAATGAATCAGTTTTTTCCTCACCGCGAAGTGATGAAGGGTGACGTTTGCCTACAAGTTAAAGGATTAGGGATTCCTGGCTTATTTCAAGATATTGAGTTTGATTTACATCAAGGAGAGATTTTAGGTTTTGGCGGACTAGTAGGTGCAGGAAGGACAGATATAGGTAAGGCTTTATCAGGCTTATTAATTCCTCAAGTAGGAGAGATCTTTTGGAAGAATCAATCGGTCAAGTTTAAAAGCCCACAAGATGCGATCGCACATGGAATAGGCTATGTGAGTGAAGATAGGAAAGAAATGGGGTTTATTCCCGAATTTTCTATTCAGAATAATTTGACTTTGTCCTCCTTATTGGAATTTCAACGCTGGGGGATTTTGGACAAATCTAAAGAAAAAGAAATAGCTGTTGGTCATATATCCCGACTTAAGATTAAGTCCAAAGGAGCAGATCATCAGGTGATGAATTTGAGTGGCGGGAACCAACAAAAAGTGGTTTTTGGACGTGTATTACAACATCTTCCGGAAGTATTAATATTAGATGAACCTACACGAGGAATTGATGTACAGGCCAAGTTTGAAATATATTCCTTGATGGCGGAATTAAGTCGACAGGGGAAATCCATCATTTTAATATCATCTGATCTACCTGAGTTGATGCACATGAGTGACCGTATTTTAGTTGTTTCTAAGGGAAAACAAACTGCGATTTTGAATAAGGAAGAGACCAATCCAGCAGAGATTATGTCTTATGCTATGAAATAGTAAGCACATGAATTTGAAAAAAATACTTATTGGGAGTCAGTCGGGAGGAATCTTCCTCGCCTTGATTTTAATGTGCGTGTTAATCACTAGTTTGACACCTCGATTTTTAACGGATACCAATCTTTTGGTCATCTTGAATCAAGTTTCTGTTAATGCCATTCTAGCTTTTGGTGTCACTTTTGTGATTATTTCAGGTGGGATCGATTTGTCTTTGGGTTCCATGTTAGCAGTAGCGGGTGTGGTGGCAGCACTATTTGCCAAATCAGATGGAGGAAATGTGTATGTAGCCTTATTGATGGCTTTAGGAGTTGGGGCTTTCATGGGTGCCATGAATGGCTTTACGGTCATATTATCCAAGGTTCCGCCTTTTATCGTGACCTTAGGTACCATGACCATCGCTCGGGGTGCAGCATTGATCATATCTTCAGGTAGACCCGTGTCTGATTTATCCGATTCCTTTAATTATTTGGGGAACGGTGATTTGTTTGGTGTACCTATCCCTATTTTGTTCTTGCTAGGTACCTATGTCGTTTGTCATTTCGTATTGACACAAACGGTATTTGGACGTTATGTCACAGCCATTGGTGGTAATGAAACAGCCGCCTGGGTGGCTGGTATTCCTGTAGCGAAAGTTAAATGGTGGGTTTATACCCTTAGTGGAATATTCGCTGCGCTAGGTGGCATATTACTATCAGCCAGGATTAACACAGGTCAGCCCAATGCCGGATTAGGCTTTGAATTAGACGCCATAGCTGCGGTAATCATTGGAGGAACTAGTACTCGAGGAGGAAAAGGAAGTATGACTGGAACGCTTTTGGGTGTGTTATTCATTGGAGTAATTAATAATGGACTGGATTTATTAAATGTTTCTGCCTATTGGCAACAAGTTGTCATGGGTGGAATCATTATATTAGCAGTAGTATTGGATAGTGTTTATCAAAAAATGAAACGTTGATATGAAAATTAGTTTACGCATTTTATGGGCAGTTTTGGTGGTAGCGATGGTCTGGGCTTGTGGAAGCAAAGAATCTGGGGGAAAGAAGAAAATTGTCATAGGGGTATCTATGTTGAGTTTACAAAATGAGTTTATTCAGCAAGTAAGTGCATCTTTAGAAAAACATGCCAAGGATGCCGATGTGGAATTAATTGTGGTGGATGCGGAACGCTCAGCATTGAAGCAAGTAGAACAAGTTGAGAATTTTATTAGTCAACAAGTGGATGCAATTATCTTAAATCCAGCCGAATTTGAGGCTAGCTCTCCAGCGATATTGCGCGCCAAAAAAGCTGGTATTCCAATTGTCAATGTCAATTCTTCCACCAAAGAAAAGCCGGATGCTTGGGTTGGATCAGATGATGCTGAATCAGCTAAAATGGCTATCGACTTTTTGGCGAAGAAATTGAATGGCAAAGGCAATATATTGATCATTCAAGGCTATATGGGCCAAGCCGCTCAGATAGATCGCGAGCGCGGAGCAGTTGAGGCTTTGAAAGCTTATCCTAACTTGAAATTATTAGCTACGCAAACGGGAGAATGGGATCGTGCCAAATCGATGTCTTTGATGGAGAATTGGATTCAATCTTATGGTGATCAAATTCAAGGAGTATTTGCGCACAATGATGAAATGGGGCTTGGAGCCATGCAGGCATTGTTGGATGCCAAGAAAAAAGGTCAAGTGGTGGTGGTCAGTGTGGACGGAATAGGAGATGCCTTAAAAGCCGTAGATGCTGGGACACTAGATGCGACAATTTTACAAAATGCGGAACAACAAGGAGCCCAAGCGATTGCTCTGGCTTTGGATTTAATTCACAAAAAGCCGATCAAAGAAACACAGGTCTTGATTCCTTTTCAGGTTAAATCAAAATAGTTTACAGCTTTTTAATAAATCTACACGATGAAAAAGTTTCTCTTTTTTTGTTTGATAAGTACTACGATGATGGCTCAACAAAAACCTTTTGTAGCGAATTATGATGAAAGTAAAGTCGGTCAATATACCTTACCGGATCCTTTACTTATTGGTTCTAAGAAAATTAATAGTCAAGCTGATTGGGAAAAGAATAGGACTACCTGGTTAACTCTGTTTGCAGACCATATGTATGGTCAAATGCCTAAAAAATCCGTTAAGCAGACTAATACCTTAATTTCTCAGAAAGAAATTTTGGGAGGAAAAGCAGTGCAGTCGATCTGGAAAATGGATTTTGCTGGAAAAGTTCAAGTTACGGTGGTGGTCATATTGCCTAAATCGAGCAAGAAAGTGCCCGTATTTATGGGCTTGAATTTTTGTGGAAATCAAACCATCAGTACTGATGAGGGTATTCCAATCTTTGATAAATATGTAGTTTGTAATAATGCACCTGATTTTATTAATAATATCTCTCAAACAGCTTCCAGAGGAGAATGGGCTAGTCGCTGGCAGATCGAAAAAGTCATTGATGCTGGTTTTGGAACCATTACGGCTGCCTGTGGTGATTTTGAAGAAGATTTTGCTACGGGTTATAAAAATAGCCTTAGAACAAAGTTGGCAAGCGAATTAGGCCTTAAGCCAGAAGAATGGACTGCCAATGGAGCCTGGGCTTGGGGTTTGAGTCGTATGTTAGATTTGGCACAAAGTGTCCAAGAAATTGATGGAGAGAAAGTGATATTGCACGGACATTCTCGATTAGGGAAAGCTGCTTTATGGGCAGGTGCTAATGACCGTCGATTTGCCGCCATTATTTCCAATGAATCAGGAGAAGGCGGAGCTGCTTTAAGTAGAAGAATCTATGGGGAAACCATTTGGCGCATTACTAATAGCTTCCCACATTGGTTTCTGCCCAAATATGCCACTTATGCTGACCGTGAAAATGAATTACCTTTTGACCAACATATTTTATTAAGCTTACTAGCTCCTCGACCGGTCTATGTAGCTTCCGCTTTCGGAGATCAATGGTCTGATCCTAAAGGGGAATTTTTAAGTACCCAAGAAATGGGAAAAGTGTATGCTTTATACGGTAAAAAAGGATTAGGGAATATCGACATGCCTGGTTTAAATCAACCTGTTGGTAAGCTCATTAGATACCACATTCGTGATGGAAAACATGATATCAATGAATATGATTGGGAACAGTATATTAAGTTTGGGAAAGAAGAAGTTAAATAAATTATTAATTATAAATGATGAATTATAAATGGTGAATTTTAATCGTTTTGGCTTCCCCTTTAATATCTAATTCTACATTCTACATTCTTCATTCTTCATTTCTCTCAAGCGCCCTTGATTCGTCTATTATTCATATTGTTCTTTTTGATTCCTAATTGGGCTTTTTCACAGAAATCCCAATTGAAAAAAAAGGCGCAGGAGAAAAAAAATGCTCATTTGCCTTATGCCTGTATTTTTGAGGATGGAGCATATCCGGCAACAGTAATTCAAAGGAATTCAATCACGAAAGATTCTACTGTATTTGAACGAATTGCCGTGGAAATAGAAGGCTGTTTTGTAATAGGTATTCGTTTTCCCAAAGGCTCTAAATTCCTTCAAGAGACACTGGAAATCAATGATATAGATGATTTAGGGAATTCCATTATTCAGGGTAAAAATGGAAATTATTATATCATTCAGGCTAAATATGAACCTTTTTAAATTTTAAATGATGAATTATAAATTGAATCACTCAACTCATTTCATATTTAATTCACCATTCACCATTCGCCATTTACCATTAATTTTAGAGTAATTAAAAGCCTATGATAGTTCAAAAAGTAGATGTTGCCATTAATGTGTATGGAAAGCCTTATCAAACTGCGGTAAGCATATGGTCATTAGTGAAAAATTCTGGGCAGCATATCCAACAAATATATGTCACATTAGAAAAAAGCCAACCTGAGGGTTTTGATGAAGCTTTATTAAGGTCACTTTTGGAAGGCTTGCCTATCATATATTTTAAGCCTAAGTTTTTCTTTGGCTGGTGGGAAGGTAGAAGAAAAGGTTTATTCAATCGGATATTGTTGAATTTAAAAGATTACCGCTATTCCATTCGGAGTCAGTATACTTGGGAAAAAAGCCAGGCTAAGTGGTTATTTTTAATGCACAATGACATGCTTTTTACGGATGATTTGATAGGTCATTATTTATCTAAAATTGGTGATTCAATTGGAATAGGTCAAGTGGGCCAGTGCTGGAATTGCCCGGCATTGGGTGAGCTTTGTGATGGGAATCGATATTGGGATTACCGTCCATCTATGGATGAATTAAATACCCTATACCAATCTAGACCTGAAGGTAGGGCTGTTAAGCATGGATTGGTAGAAGATGGTCAACTGAGTTGGCCTCTACCAGAATGTCGCCTCAATGAACATGCTGCGTTAATAAATTTAGTCAAGGCCCGCCCATTAACAAGTCCTTTTGGACCTGTGGCACCCTTTGGACTGAAAAATAGTATGGACAATGGGATTTTGTGGTTTCAAGGCATGTCTTTGAGGGGTTATAAAATGGTGAATGAATCATATTTGCCATTTGCCAAACATGCTTGGACCAATGATACAGATTGTGGCCATGCTTCCTTATTTGATAAAAATATGTATGATAGGGAAGAGGAAATGGCGAAATTTGAGTTAGCAAAATGGAGAAATTAACAACATCAATAACAATCCTATGAAACCTATTTTTACATGTGTCTTGTTTTGTTTCTGTTTTACTTTGGTAGCCCAAGAGGCGGATAAGAAAAAAGTTATTCAAAGGATACAACAAAAAGAGCATCAATACGGACAATTGGCCAATCAAATTTGGCGATTTGCAGAAGTAGGCTATAAGGAAAAACAAAGTTCCACGCTTTTGCAAGAAACATTAAGAAAAGCGGGATTTACCATTGAATCTGGCGTGGCCGATATTCCGACGGCTTTTGTGGCCACTTTTGGACAAGGAAAACCGGTCATTGGCATCATGGGCGAATACGATGCATTACCTGGGATGTCACAAGATTCCATTCCTACTAAAAGAAGTTTGGGTAATTTGGCAGGGCATGCCTGTGGTCACCATTTATTTGGAACGGGTTCCGTTGCAGCTGCCATTGCCGTGAAAGAATGGATGCAAGAAACAGGTCAAAAAGGAACAATTAAGTTCTATGGTTGTCCGGCCGAAGAAGGGGGCTCTGGTAAAGTGTATATGGTACGGGAAGGTTTGTTTTCTCAAGCAGATGTGATGTTACACTGGCATCCCAACAATCAGCATGTAATTTCTATGAGTAATTCCTTGGCTAATAAAGCTGGGAAATTTCGGTTTTACGGTTTATCCTCACATGCTGCCGCCTCACCAGAAAGAGGCAGATCAGCCTTAGATGCTGTTGAAGCCATGAATTACATGGCTAATATGATGCGTGAACATATTCCTTCGACTACCCGTTTGCATTATGTTATTACCCATGGTGGAAAAGCCCCCAATATTGTACCCGATTTTGCGGAAGTCTATTACTATGTTCGTTCTCCTAAACGAGATATAGTGTTGGACGTTTGGGATCGTTTAGAAAATGCTGCGAAGGGAGCAGCATTGGGAACAGGTACTAAATATGAAGCAGAAGTCATTGGTGGGGTATATGAAATGCTACCGAATGATCGATTAGCTAAAATCATGCATGGCAACTTGCAAGCAGTGGGAGGTTATACATTGAATCCCAGCGAATTGGCTTTTGCCAAGCAAATCCAGCAGTCGGAGGGTATGGAAATAGTGGATTTGGCTACGACCAATCAAATTAAGGGATTGAATGAAGGTGATAATTTAGCTACAGGCTCTACGGATGTGGCTGATGTCAGCTGGACTGTTCCCACCATTGGTTTAGGAACAGCCGCTTGGGTTCCAGGAACCAGTGCTCATAGCTGGCAAGCAGTAGCTGCAGGAGGTACTTCCATTGGTCGGAAAGGCATGATGGTAGCTGCAAAAACCTTAGCTTCTACCGCCATCGATTTATTCAAGCACCCCGAGTGGATAAAAGAGGCAAAAACCGAATTTGATCAAAGAAGAGGGCCTAATTTTGTATATAAATCACTTTTAGGAAATAGGCCCCCTGCATTGAACTACCGTGATTAATGCTTGAAGGTATATGAAATATTGGGCAGGTTTCTTATTGATTTTTTGTTATTATCAATCCATTTGGGCACAGACAGTTCCGCCTTTGCAGCGCGAATCAGATGATTATTCCACCTATTTAACTCCCAATTTAGAAACTGGATTAATTTTATTGGAGGCCAATAAAGAGAGGTTTCAAGAATTGATGAAACAATTCCAGTATCAAGAATTTCATCGCGGCTATGAACTAGAATATTTAGCGCCAAGCAGTCGTGTTAATCAAATGCGGTTGATTAGAAAAGAAAATAACCAAGTTCAATTTTTATTTTCACCGACTAAACTCCATTTGATCCAACAGTTGGAACAAGCACTAATTGCTAGAAAAGCAATCATATCAAAAGATCAAGTGGGTATGACTTGGTATAAAATACCTTCTCAAAATTTGAAATCCTCAAATGACCTTCGTGTAGGGATCAAATTGGAATCAGATTCAGAAGATCGACTAGGAAGAACTTGGACTATTTGGTCCACTGCGGTCATTTTTTCCCTGAATTGATAGAAAACAAAAAAGCTCCTATTTGAAAAATAAGAGCTAATTGCATTCCTGTGTTCTATAATTAAATGATTTATTTCCTATTCTTTTTTTCTTAATCTTCAGGAAATCGAGTTTTATTGATTAATAGCAATCCATTCCAATCGGAGCGCCATCAGGAATACTGGGACTAGCCAAAGCTTTCCATTCATTGGGATGGTCAAGTGATTCTTGAATGAATTGATGCATGTAAAGAGCAAATGAACTTGTTTTTCCTTTTTGGGCAAAGAATTGCTGCCACTTTTTGATACTAGCGTATAGTTCTACCTTTGCCAAAGGTGCCAACGTGGGCGCATGTAAGGTATTAATTACTGCTTCACATACTTTAAAGTTGATGGTTTCTTGAGCTGCATTTAAATACGAGTCCGACCAGCTTTTTTCGAGGGTTTGTTGGCTTATTTTTTGTAACAGTTCATTTAGTCCCAAATTGGAGACATCTATCGCATGGTTTTGTTGAATTCTAGAAATTCTATCAGGATGTAGTAAAAAATCTAACGTGAATTCAGCCGCGGTTTCTACTGCTCCCAAGGCATCAAAAGTTAAACCTGTTTTGCTTTTAAAGGATTCTCTTGTTCTAGGAAAGCCAAAGGCACGGGGAGGAAATAAACTCAGTTTTTCTTTTGGAATGGCCAGTTCATCGGCTTGTAAAGTTTTCATTAATTGCTGTAAAGCTGCTAACTGAAGATTTTTGGAGGCTGGCTTGAGTACCAATTCTTTTCCACCTTTGACCGCATAATTATACTCATAACCACCTATTATTTTACTAACGGCTTCTGTTTGGTAGCGGTGCATAAAATATAATGGGACAAACATGTCTTCTAATTTTGAGTAGCTTTCCCCTTGGCGCATGTTGTCAACCGAGAACTGTTTGATGGCTTGTTTTCTAACTCCTAGCAAACGATGTAATTCATCCACAACAGTATTTCCATTGTCCCATAAATGCGCATAAATATGCGCACCTCCTGGATTGCGGGCATCAAAATCCGTAATGAATCTCATGCCTTTTTCATAGGCATTATTTAAAATAGCTGGAAGTTCCTCCTCCTGATGTTGTCCATAAGCATAATCTACCGAGACTTTGTCCCATTCCCCTATATTTCGATCATAGGCTTTCGATAAATCAATTTCATTTCCTTGAAACCCTACACGTGGATGAGGATAATCCATCACACTCGAATTCCCTTTGGCACTTGCAGCATAATTATGCGCAAAACCAAGGGTATGGCCTATTTCATGGGCCGCCAATTGACGAATACGAGCTAAGGCCATTTCCAGCATGGGCTGGTTATTTTGATTATTGCTAGCATAAGGTGCATTCATCAGTGATTGGGCAATCATGAAATCTTGTCGGATCCGTAAACTTCCCAAACTCACATGCCCTTTGATAATTTCACCTGTCCTTGGATCAGCAATACTAGCGCCATAGCTCCATCCTCTAGTAGAGCGATGAACCCACTGGATCACATGATACCTGACATCCATAGGATCAGCATCATCAGGTAAAATTTTTACTTGAAACGCATCTTTGTATCCAATAGCTTCAAACGCTTGGTTCCACCACTTGCCCCCTTCTAATAAGGCGGATCGGATAGGCTCAGGCGTACCATTGTCTAGGTAATAAACAATGGGTTTAATGGCTTCACTGATGGCTGCACTAGGATCTTTCTTTTCTAATCGATGGCGTGTTATCCATTTCTTTTCAATAGCTTCTGTTACGGGCGTGGCATAATCCATGAAGGAGATGGCATTAGAACCTGATCTTGGGTCATATACCCTGGGTTTATATTGATTATCAGGTAGTTCTATGAACGAATGGTGTTCCACCACCGTCACATAATCTGGATTTGGAGTTACTGAGCGAATCTCTGAACCAGTCGCATTTCCAGAAAAGGTAAGTCGAGCCTCAAATTCAGCATTTTTGGGGAAAGATTTGGTCCTTTCAAGTAATAATGAACTTCTTGATTTATCCAATTGATAAGATCCCTGCTTTGCTCTAGTTAATGTTTTTAACACACCATGCGCGTCCTGCAATAAAAATTCAGTAGCATCAATGAGGTATTTTCCATTTTCTTGGCCTTCAATTTTAAATCCAAATAGAATGGATTTAGCAAATGCTTGTTGCACCGAAATCTTTTCCAAAGGATTCGTAGTATTGGCCCTATATTGATAGTTTGGTTGAATAAGAAATAGTTTATTTCCTTGCTTCTCAAAATAGACGACTTGCTCATTTCCTAACTGGCCTCTATCCAAACCTAAATCATTATTTCCTACTCCCTGACTTAATGAATACACATATAGAAATTCTTGATTTAGCTTATCTACCGACAAATAGATTTTGTCCGTGCTTTCATCGTAATAGAAATTAACAAATCCAGTGTAGGCTTTCATGGATTTCAATTTTTCTATCACCTGACCTGATGCCTGATAACTTAGTAAAATAACGAGTAAGAGTAGTTTATATGCTTTCATGGTAAAAATGTAGAATGTAGAATGAAGAATTAATTAGTAGGGATTAGTTATTAGTGTTTAGTTATAAGTGTTTAGATGTGAATGCCTGAATGATGTTGACCGTTTTAAAAGGGAAAGTTTAAACATAAAATTTATTTCAGGCATTCATAATTTGCCATTCACCATTTATAACTTATAATTTATAATTTATCATTTCTTATTAAAGCCTTTCCTCGTCATTTCTCCCCAGGAATGTGTGCCTTTGATCTTATCGATATAGCCCTTAAATGCCGAAATGACACTCAAAGGATGAAAATAAAAAGGCTCAATGAAGGCGGCGCCAACCAACTTTAAAAAATCACTTATTTTATCGTATTTATGGTAAGTGCGTTCCTCCGTAAATAAAGTAAGGATGGAAAATAGAATCGCAAATGCATACACAAAAATCATGAGCAAGAAGAAATAGTGCCAATTCATCATACCGACCAAAATAAAATATAAGGTGGCTACAATACCTATCACTTCTGCTAGTGGTGCAAAAAACTCAAAAAATGTCCAATATGGGACACTAACTAAGCCCAATAATTTGTATTTGGGATTCAAAAACATAATTCGATGCGACCATAAGGTTTCTATCGTACCACGCATCCATCGACTCCTCTGTTTCATGAATATATCCATTGATTCTGGTGCTTCGGTCCAGCACAGTGGATCGGGGATGTAGCTTACTGTATAGGCTAATTTTCTTTCATGCATATAACGGCGCATTCTTACCACCAACTCCATATCTTCACCTACTGTTTGAGTATTGTATCCACCTGCCGCAATCACAATTTCCTTGTCAAATGCTCCAAATGCCCCACTGATAAGCAAAAGCCCATCTAGCCTTTCCCAGGCCATACGTCCCAATAAAAAGGCACGTAAATATTCCAATACTTGAACTCGAGGCATTAATTTGTCGGGAATATTCACTTCAATCAATCTACCGTCTTGAATGATGCATTGATTTGCAATTCGTACAACACCTCCCGTAGCGATGACCCTTTTGTGGTTGGTTTCCATAAAGGGTTTTACCAATTTTAATAAAGCATCTTTATCCAAAATACAGTCGACATCGATGCAAACTACATAAGGATGTTTGGATATATTGATCCCTACATTTAAGGCATCCGCTTTCCCCCCATTTGCTTTATCCACCACAATCAATTTATTGAAAGCTGGATTTTTAGATTGATATACGGCCTTAATGGTTTTCGTAGGTATTGAGCCCATTTTTTCTATTTCCAAAGGAACCAAATCATAAGTTGATTGTAGTATTTCCATGGAATTATCCTTACTACCATCATTGACGATAATGACCTCATAGTGATTGTAATTCAATGATAAGAGTGATTTGACATTCTCTTCAATGGTAAATCCTTCATTATAGGCTGGTGCAATGATCGATAAGTAAGGGGCGTATTCACTCGAAAGTAAAACTTCGTAATTTTCAAAACTGTTTCTCTTGAGATAAGCTTTTAATTCTTTAACCGACAAATAGGCCAAATAGATGTAAGAAGTCATGATGGTGACGGCATAGCCCAATGCTATGTTTAAATACCATTCAACCAGAAAGGGTAAATTAGAAGGTCCCATGTCAGTTTATCTCTTTACCATAAGTGCCAAACGTAGCTAATAGATTTTCAGCTTCCTTAATAATATGTTTATCATGTTTTTGTTGCAATAAGGCTTCGACATGACTTTGTTTTTCAAATATTCTAAATGTTCGAATGATTTTTAAACCTAAACTTATCACTGAATTATTTTTAGCCTGAAGTAATAGTTCAATGTTTTGAGTATCTAATAAAGACGTTTTTTTCAAAGCATCAATGATGTTTAATTGTGTCCATAAATCAATCGTATATTTATGGTTAGCCAAGTGAATGATGCCTTGAGGCCCATTGATTTTAATGCAGCCATTTAAGGCATTGATTTTCAAAATAGGATGATTGGATTTGGATATTTCGACCAATTGACCATAGGCTCTTTTGATATTCATCTCCGTTAATTCCTTGATTCCCTTGCATTTAATTTCCCAATTCTTGTGCTTCAACTTAGCAAATGAATCTGCCATTAATTGAGATTCCACATAAAATTTCTTCAGACTTTCTGCGTATTCTCCATCGTAATTTTGGTGTAAATTGATGACTGATTCCATCAATTGAGCCCTAAATTGAGGAATAGATAATAATCGTTGTAGCTTTTTGTCTTCCATTAAATCAAAATAGCTCTTGTCGTTAAATAGAATTTCTAACAACAGATTATTGATCGTTTCCGTATTCTTTTCAAAATGTATGGCTTGTTGTATGTGGTACAAGCGACTTAATACAATGGCGATGAATAAGATGATGGAAACCAAAGAAAACAAAGTAATAGCGCCTACAATGAAAAAGTCGGTAGGGTCTAATCCTGAAATAATCTGTTTACCGTATTCTAACATCCGTAAGTAGCTTTGACTTATTTATTCAATAATTTATTCATTCTAATTAATAAAATAGCCGGACTAACAGGTTTGGCAATGAATTCATTAGCGCCAATTCTAAAAGAATCTAATTCTGTTTGTTCTACCGTAGATGAAGTAAATATGATGATTGGAGTTTCTGAATGTAAAGTATTCCGGACATATTCCGTTAATTCCAAACCACTAACACCAGGCATGTTGATATCCGTTAATATGATATCATAGACCTGATTTTGTAGGGATTCAAGAGCATCTTTCCCATTACTAAATGGGCTAACTTGAAAACCTTGCTTCTTTAAGAAGAAAGATAGCGAAGTTCTCAATATTTCATTGTCTTCAGCGAGTAAAACGTTCATTTGATAAAATTTATAAGTCTAGGACACGATTAAAATCTTGTTTTCCAGACTTTTGTATGAGGTAGATTAGCGTAATTATTTTAATGACAAGATAACGGACTGTATATATGTTTGGAAATCTTGAAAGCTTTCAGGTAATTTTGGATCCATGGTTTCATGGCTTGATTGATGTTCGGCGGTTTCTAAAAATGCTATTCCTTTCGACAATTGGAACATGGCTAAGGAAGATTTCATGTGATGTGCGGATTTCTTTATTTGCTCTTGATTTTTAGTTTGAATGGCCTGATTAAGTACGGCTAAATCTTCAGGCACATTTTTAATAAAAAGTTCCACCATCTCATGTTTAAAGTCCTGATCACCGCCAGACAATTCATCTAAATAAGTAAAATCAATCGCCATTATTTTGCCTTCCTTAGGAACCTCAGAGCTTGTTTTGTCTGATTGTGTTTTAAGTAGATTCCTTTTTTTTATGACATCTTGGATAGCATCCAACAATTCAAATTGCTTAAATGGTTTAGCCACATAAGCATTCATCCCAATATCAAAACATTTTTGTTGCTCACCTACTAATGAATGAGCAGTCATAGCAATGATCGGAATATTCATGTTCAGCTCATTGCGTATCATAATGGTGGTTTGATAGCCATCTTGAACAGGCATTTGTAAATCCATCAAAATGAGGTCATATTCTTTCTTTTTTAGCATTTCTATGCCTAAATGTCCATTGGCAGCTACATCAATTTCAAAACCAAAATTTTGAACGACCGTTTTAGCCAGTCGCTGGTTCAATTCATTGTCTTCACATAAGAGAATAGACAATTTCCCAAGTTCATTTTTTACTTGATTGTTTTCATTGATTATTTCTTTATTTTCCTGCAAGTTTTTCTTGAATTCCAAGCTAAAGAAAAATTCTGAGCCTTGACCTAACTTACTTTTTACTTCTAATTTCCCATGCTGAAGTTCTACCATTTGCTTGGCAATATTCAAACCTAATCCCGTTCCTCCAAACTTCCTAGTGGTGCTTTCTTCTGCTTGTCTAAATCTTTCGAAAATACTTTCGAGTTTGTCCTGAGCTATGCCTATTCCGGTATCTTTAACTGAAAAACGGAGTGTAACAGTGGAATCTGTTTCAGCCGTTTTTTTGACAGAAATAACGACTTCCCCCTCTTCGGTGAATTTTATCGCATTTCCCGCTAAATTCATCAAAATTTGGTTAATTCGGACTTTGTCACCGATGATTGAATCAGGGATTTCTGCATCCAATAATAAGCTAAAGTCCAAATGGTTTTTTTGTGCTTTTACTTTGAGTAATTCATACACATGCTTAAGTGTATTTTTTAAATGGAAAGGATGCTCCTCAATATGCAATTGTCCAGAATCTATTTTTGATAAATCAAGGATTTCATTGATGATCACTAATAAATTATCGCCTGCAGTTTGGATATGCTCTACGTATTCTTTTTGTTCAGTGGATAATTCACTTTGTGTCAGAAGTTCGGTGAAACCAATGACTGCATTTAAGGGAGTTCTGATTTCATGACTCATATTGGCCAAGAAACTATCTTTGGCAAACACGGCTTGTTCAGCCAAGGTTTTGGCCTGGATTAACTCATTTTCCACTTGTTTTTTCAGTGTATAATCTTCTGATACGCCCAAATAACCTAAGATTCCCCCATTGACATGGCGAATACAGGTCACACTTAACCATACAGGAATGCGCTTCCCTGATTTAGAAATATATGTCCACTCGTTGGCATCAGCTACACCTTGGCTTCTCGCTTTATAGACAAAAGTGTCAAAACTAGTTTTAAGATCAATGCCCAGTTCCAAGCTTAAGTCTTTGGTACGTTTTTTAATTTCTTCTGGATCATGAAATAGGGCAGGAGTGGACTTTCCAATGAGTTCAGCACCCTTGTACTCCAATAAATTCAAGGCTGCTTGATTGATGTTTTGAATGATACCTTGGGTATCAGTAAAAATAACACCCAATCCTACACCATAGAAAATAGCTTTTTGAGTAGCCAGTAAATTGGAAATATTATTGTCTTTTTCCTTTTTTTCAGTAATGTCAGATTCAATGGCAATGTAATTGATGATGTCCCCATAATCATTGAAAATGGGACTTATAAATACATCTACCCAATATTTTCTACCTGATTTACTGATATTTTGAATCTCACCTCTATAAGGCTTTAATTGATTGAGAGCTTCTCGGATAGCTCGACGAGTTTCTACACTGGTTTCCGAAAACTGAACAAGTTCTGCCGGTTTTTTACCCAGTGATTCTTCAAAAGTATAGCCTGATATTTTTTCAAATGGTTCATTGACCCATTGAATTCTTTGCGTTTTGTCTGTGATGACCACCATGTTGTCAGTTGCGCGGGCAACAAAGGAAAGTCGTTTGTTTTCCTCTTCCCTTGCTTTGATTTCCGTAATATCCCTGGCTGTGGCAAATAATAAACCAGACTCTTTGTTGGGTGAGGCATTCCAACTTAAGATTCGGTGACCACCGGATTTACAAGTAAACCTTGCCTCAAAATTGATCACATCCTTTCCTTCTGCTAAGCTAGATATGACTTTTTGAGTCGGAAGTACATCCTCGGCTACAATGAAATCATAGAATGGCTTGCTCATGAGCTCTTCGTTTGAAAAACCAAGAATCTCTGAAAAACTTGGACTTATGCGTTCAAAATATCCATTCACATTGGCAATGCACAGTAAGTCTTTCGACAAATCAAAATACTGTTTTAGTTGATCTTCACCCTGTTTTTGGCGGGTGATATCGCTTTTGATGGCTAGAAATTTACTGGCTTTCCCTTCTTCATCAAATATGGGAACGATGGTTAAATCTGCCCAAAATAAGGAGCCGTCTTTGGCTTTGTTTTTTATTTCTCCTTTCCAAATGGATCCATTTTGAATGGTTTTCCACATATCGGCAAAATAGTCAGACTTATGGTAACCTGAATTTAAGATACGGTTATGCTGACCAATCAATTCTTCTTTACTGAATTTGGTAACTTTACATGTGGTCTCATTGACAAATTTGATAATCCCATGCTCATCAGTGATGATGATACAAGAGGTTTGATCCAAGGCAAGTTTATAGGAGTTGAGTTCTTTTGTCAATACTTCCAAGGCGTCTTTGGCCAAAGAAGCAATCTCATTTTTTAATTGGATGTTTTTTTGTCGAAGTTCTAATTGATTGATGACTTGTTTAGAAAGCGTATGTAAGGATTTTTTTTGTTCATCTGTTAATTGCCTAGGTACATGATCCAATACGCATATGGAACCTATGGCGTATCCATCAGGGTTGAGCAAAGGTGCACCTGCATAAAAGCGGATTTCATCTTGTCCGGTAACAAAGGGATTATCTATAAAGCGCTCATCTTGAAGTGTATTTTGAACTTCAAATATCGAATCACCCATGATTGTGTACTGGCAAAAGGATATATCTCGACTAGTCTCTTCTTTTGAAATACCAATTTTGGATTTGAACCATTGTCTTTCTTTGTCAATTAAGGAAATCAAAGCAATGGGTACTTGACAAATAGACGAGGCCAATTGTGTCAGGTCATCAAATTCTTCTTCTGAAATGGTATCAAGAATATTATATTGTAATAATGCTCTTAATCTATCCTCCTCATTATGAGGAACAGGTAAAACATTAGCTTGCATAGGTTATCGAGTAGAGAAGATTTACCTCCAGAGCAAAAGCTAGAAAATGCACCCAATTATTCCTTGCGCAACGGGAGGTAATGGTATGATACATGAATTTATGAAACACAGTGAACAGTGACCTAAATTAGCCATTTTTAATGAAAATCTAAGTTCTAAAGGCTATATAATTTCTATATTTTACGTGTAATTAGCTTTTATTTTATCGAGTTAAATTCTACAGAATTGATGTGGAATAGGGATGTTGTTATACCGTGATTTTTTGCGAAATCAATTGCGAGAAAAAATGTAAACCACAGCCAACAACCCCATAGCTAAGGTGAGCAGTCACCAATAATGTATAATATCCATCGCTGGTAGTTTGACCAAATAATTGATAAGGCGCCACTATGAGATAAGCTGAAATCAATAGATTTACGCATACCATAGCAAAGATCCACATGCGGTATTTTTTGTATTGTTCAGGTTGCCAAATAGCCTTGGCTATTCCTTCCGTGGCATATAACATGATCCAAAATAGGACCAAACTCAACATCAAAATTTTTACTAGTTTGTTATTCATGGTATCTAAAATTTATTCCTTTTTGCTTTTTGATACCCAAATTTCGAATAGTAATTCGCCAAAACTTGGCGATTATCAAACAATTTGTTAGCTTGTCGTGTAATCAATGCTACAAGCTTCATTTTACATGCTAAATTCCTTCTAATCCCTAATAACTCCTTTTTTCGCTTCGTTTATCACCTTTCGGTTGTGCTGACTGGACGGTATTTTTTATCTAAAATCTACATTCTAATAACTAAAAATGAATCCCTATTTAAAAGCTTAATCCCAACGAAAGATTGGAACGCAGCTTGAGCGAAGCGGTAGGCGGAAAGGAAATTGTAAATGATGAATTATAAATGTTTGAATGACGTTAATCATTTTATCAATTTTGGGATTCTACATTCTTCATTCTACAATGACTATGCTAAACCCCCAAGACCGACTCAGGGAAATCAACAATTTATTTTTAAGGAAGACTTTTCAAGTGAATTATCGCAGGGTAGAGCAATATTTATCTGAGCAATTTGATATTCTCAGTTATTCTGAGCGTAGTTTTAGTCGGGATATCAATACCTTAAAGGAATTATTAAAAGAACGATATCCTAGTTTAGAAGACGAGCAGGGGGAATTGATTCGGTTTTCAAGGTCAAGTTTAAGTTTTTACTACGTTCGACAAGACATTTCTGCTTTTCCCAGTTTTTCCGAAAAGGAATTGAATCAGATTGCTTCTATGATTGATTTAAATCAGCATTTATTTACGGATGGAGTAGGGAAGGGAATTGTCAATAAGTTGAGGGCCATTATTTTAGAAAATAATTTGTCGAATTACCATGAAATCCATGCTTGGCCAAGTATTCAATTGATTAAGGATGGAGAAAGAGCAGGTTCAGATCATATTAAACCTATCTTAGAAGCAATTGCAGCGAAAAATTGTTTAGTTTTTTCATATCAAAGCTTATCCAAATCAGCTCGTCATAAAACCTACCTGGGTATACCTCTAATGATTAAGGAGTACAATAATGGCTGGTATACAGGTTGGTTTGTGCTCATTCAAGAAGTGAATGAACATGAACGATTGGTAAAAACGGACATCAATTCACTTCGCTTGTTTGCCTTGGATCGAATGGGAAATCTACAGGCGGTAAATTCGAAATTTCAAGTCCGTTTTGCGCCTGATTTTTATCCTCCAGATTATTTTAAAAATATGTTGGGGATACTTCGAAATAATCTGACTAATCCAGAAATTAAGGCAGAAAAAGTTAGCGTTTGCTTGAATGCCGATAATTGGTTGTTGGAATATTTGACAAAATATCCCTTACATCCATCCCAGCAGATTGATGTAAGGGATAATTCCAATAAGACAATTTTTACTTGGTACATCGAGATTAATGTGGAATTAGAGAGTTTTTTAATGAGGTATGCACAAGATTTAGAGGTGATCGCCCCTGATTTTCTGAGGAATCGAATAAAGGATAAACTGGAAATGGCACTATCTCAATACCAATAAAACCCTAGCATACTTGGGATAAACATGCTAGGGATTTGTCTTACATTTTATCAGGTGTAATAGGCATAGGAACCGTGTTTTTTACAGGTTTCAAGCTCTTTAAGTACTGAAACATGGCGTGGGCATCTTCGTCTTTTAAGTTTACGAAATTGAACCAAGGCATAGGAGGTAATAGCATACGTTCATGTTCAAGACCTTTGTATTTTCCTTTGGTGAGTGCCATTTTAAATTGATCTTCTGTCCAGTTACCAATTCCGGTTTCATCCGGAGTCAAGTTGGCCGCAAAGGATACTCCCCAAGGACCAGCCGCTGCGGTTAAATCCGGGTAAAGTTGGGCAAAACCTTGTTTGATGAGTGGACTATCAAATTTAACGATGGGTCTATCAGAAGGATAGCCAGAAAGCAATAATTCCGGAATGATTTCAGGCCCTTTGGGGCCCATCTTTTTGGGTGAATGGCAGTCGTTGCAGCCCATGGTAGTAACTAAGTATTCACCGCGTTGGATGATTTCTTTTTCGGAATTAACCGACACAGCGGGTATTTCGGTTTTGTTTTCTTGGGAGTTGCAGGAGGAAAGTGTGAATGCTAAGCCGAACCCTAGCATAGCCCAAACGCTTATTTTTGAGTGATTCATGGTTTTTAGGTTGATTTTGGAACAGAAAAATTTCAGTTTTTCTAAATTTTTGATTCAAGGAAGATCAGCTGATTACTGTGCAATGTTAATCGGAATTTTAGAAAATCACAATTTCCAATTCTGTCAAAGGAAGAAGGGGCGGATTAATGGCGGAAAATAAATTGGGAAGAATGATTCAGAGGTATTGTTCTAGTGTCATTCTGGCATGTTAGTTAGATTAGATATGATTTCTTGGAATTACACCATTTTTGTAAGTATATAAAAATTAAAAAAGTGAAGGCGGAAACCAACACTATTTTCTATTTATACAAGTTTCTAGGTGGGGCTTTGAGCCTTTAAATATCCTTTTTGTAGTATTAATATTGGGTAAAATTTCAGATACGATTTTATGGTTTACTAAAATATTTAAAGTATATATTTAATAGCCACTTATTTTGAGGGTATATCTTTAATTCTTCTTGTATTTGTGCCAATATTTTTTTGTTAGACGCTATTTTATCGAATTGACTCTCTTCTAAATAATGTAACCAATCTAAATTAATTTCTTGTTCTTCAATAAATTCATCAGTATGAATTAAGAAATTTAAAAATGAATTATGTTCAATTAATTGTTTAATCGGTTCATCATTCAATAAATTGTCTTCAACTATTATTGTACTGAAGCATTTTATATTAAAATATTCTTTTGAACTTTTTGAGCTTGAATTAAAGTATTCCTTCATTTTATCTATGAATAGCTTCTTATATAAATTGGTGAATGGTAATTTAAACCCATGTATAAATCTGAATTTTTCCAAATTAAAATTTTCATTTAATTCCTCTCTAATTCTCTCTTCAAATATGTTTTGATTAGATTTTGAAATATTATTGAATAATAAACATTGCAGATAAAAATTATCATCCTTTAAAAAGAATTCTTTGGCTGATAATTTGTTTAATATATCCTCATTTTCTAATAAAAATTGTAAGACGCTACTTTCATTATTCTTGATTAATAGATGAATAAGTTTGGTTGGTAATCGATTACCAGTGCTTCTTAAAATACATTCTTTAATTAGGTTTTGTTGATTTTTGATGTCAATATTTTTTATTTTGCGACTCGTAAAGTAAACTAATGCCTTCTCTAATAAGTGCAAATTAATATGCTTTTCATCAATGATTTTTTCAATTAAATGATTATTGAATTCGCAATCTGAGTCAATTTTTGAAAGTATAACTAATAAATTTTCAACAACTCCATATATTTTAAGGTTCAAAATTTTATTTTCTGAAATTGGTAATTCCAAAGATTCTATCGAATTGAATGCCATGGAATGTAGATATTTCAAACCTTTTTCCTCTAAATTTAATTTTTTAATATCTTTTTCACTAAATAGGTTTATTAGGAAATCTACCTTTACATCAAATAATATTATTAAAATATGAAAGGGAAGAAGGTGATTTAATTTAGAAGTGTTAGACCAAAAGTCAGAATTATTTTCAGGAATATTATTACTAATAATAAATCCTTCAAAAGCTTTTTTGTATATTAAAATATGTTCTTTGAAATGTTCAGATGCTATATAATTATTGTTTGTAAAGTTCCACAGATTAAAAGTTTTGTCTAATAAATTCTCTACATTCGAGTCTAAAGAAAAGCCATCATTTATTGCAATTTGATAAGATTTATTAATGTTGTTAGTCAATTCATCAATTGAATTAATAATACCTATCACAAAACTATTATTGTATATTTCTTCAATAATAGTGTACACATTTTTTTGATTCTTTTTGATTCGATATAAAATATCATCAAGGTCTATATTATTGCTTTCATTTAAAATTTCTTTAGCAATATTGATATCTTTATTTGAATAGAAAGTTTCGTTTATCAGTAGATTTGAAATGTTTTTAATATTATTTTGGCAAATAAAATAATGTATATATTGCCCTCCTTTCCAATACTTTTGGGCTAATTCTCTAAATTTATTATGAGCTTCAAAATAATTTCCAGTTTTATAAAGTAAGAATGGTAATTCTAAATCATCGACTGTTACTTTATCTTTTGTAATTGATCTTAAATTTTCGATATAGATTAATAAGTCCTTAAAATTTAAATTATAATATAAGTCTAATCCATATGTTTTATTATCTTTCTCCCAATTTGATAATTTTATCGATTTATTTATTGCTTCATCTTTATGGTTAATTTCTAATATGCCATTTAGTTTTGCGAATTTTATAATAGCTCTATATTTTTTTGAATAATTTTTTAAGAAAATTCTTTTAGCAATTATGCTTTTTGATAATTCATTTCGTAAAGTCGAAATTTTTTTCTGAGGTTTAAATTTTAAAGAAAAATTAAAAAAGGGCTGATTTAGTTCAATTTTGAATGGTTTTAATTTTGAAATTTCTACCCCCCCAATTACTCTTAATTCATTAAAATTGTTTTGTATTAAATCGTATAAATAATCTATAATTGAATTTTCTTCATAATCATTTTTTGAAAAATTAAATTCTGAAATATAATTTATTAATGTATATAATTTTTTACCATCATTTTCATTCAGCTTACTTATATCCAATTTATTGCTTACTGAATTAGAATAAATTTCATTTTCTATTATGTCAGGGTAATCAATTATTTTTACACCTCTTTTTTTATAATAGTCTTTTGATATGAAATCTGTTTTTCCCGTATTCAATAGATAAGTTAATTGGAAATCATCTTTGAGTAAATTTTTTACACTATTTGTAATGATCTTAAGATTATAATCATTAAATGAAAATCCTATAAAAAGTATAAGCTTGGAAGCAAATAATGATTTTACATATGATTCAATGAGTGGAAAATTTATACTATAATTTAAATAATCATCTTCCGTTAGAACAATGTTACCAATATTTAAATCACCATGCATTTTAATTAAGTGCTTATTATATGATGCAAAAGGTAGATCATTATCTTTGTTAATGACATAATATTGAAGATTTTTAAATAAAATTGCTTGTTCTAATAAATCATCATAATTTGTCGTAACAATATGAGCTGGTTTTAACTTAAAAATAACTTCATGGATTGGATTGAATGTTGCTTTACCATTTTTTAATTCAAGTCTGATTTTATCTAAATATTCTTTTTGTCCTCTATGATTTTTGTATAATTGAGCAATTTTCAGAAAGTCTTCTCCTGAATTCTTAATGCTTTCTGGTAATTCATTTACTAATTTTGCAATTAAATCCTTCCAGCTAGGAATTCCAGAATTAATTGATACTCCAGCTCCAATAAAGATCACAAGTTGATCATTTTCACTAGCTTCTAGAATTCTTTTTATGTCTGCTTTAAATTCTTGGTTCATAGGTATTGATAAAGAAAATTTTCTAATATGAAGATTAGTTGTTTTAAAGCTGATTACTTATTAAATGTATTTGACAAACTTGAATTTTTAAAAGATTTGCTTTGTATAAATTTTCAAAACGTATGTTTATGTTCTCTTTCAAATCAAATTAATTTTTAAAGTTTCTTTGTGCCTATCAAAGAATGATCATTGATTCAAGTTTAAATTGGAAGCATTAGCATCTATATAATTATCATTCATCGCTTCATTGATGATAGCTGTGCCGTAAAAATGTTTTATTTCATTGATTTCATGCTCATTTCCTCTTTCAAAGATGCGTTGAATAATAGCTTTGTATTGTTTCTTCCAATCTATTTGATTGATATCGGTATCCCAAAATAATGATTTGCGGAGAATAGATAGATTAGGAGTGTTTTGCTTTAGCTTTTTCTTCTCTTCCTGGATATCATAATAAGTTTGTAGTAGAGCTAACGTGCCTTCTTCTAATCCTAGTTTTGATTCAATTTTTAAAGCAATGCCGGTATTTAAATTTCTTTTGCCTTTAGTAATGGCATTGAGTGTTTGCGGATGTTCACCAATGGAAAGGGCGAAAGGGCGCTGCAATAGGGCTCTTTTTTTTAATTCCCGCTCCAAAATAATTCCGGGATGGATACCTTTAAATTTTTCAATGTAAGTGTTCATAAAGTAAATGTAAACAAATTTGTTTACATTTTGTGGTATACTTACGACAACATGGAATGATTTTCAAGATGCTCTTTTAGGGAAAAATGCAGAATAATGGATTCAATTAATCCTCAAATTTGTGAGAAAATTTGAGATACATAGGCATTGGAATATGGTCTTGTATAAGTGTAATCTTTATTCTCTTATTAGAAGGCTATTAATAGGCTAATTCATTTTCCATGGTATTTCTTTTTTTTAAAAAAAAGAAACAAAAAAACGCCTTACTGCTCGTTAATCCAAGACGAATCCGCAAGCGGACCGATTTTCACTTCGCTCTCGGCTATTTTCTTTGACGCTGACGCACATCGCCTCTGCGCATTGTCAAAGCTCCGCCTACCGCTTCGTTCAAATCTTTCGTTGGGATTAACGGGGACGCCCAGTCGGGGACGCCCAGTCGGGGACGCCCAGTCGGGGACGCCTAGTCGCGGAATGCAATTCCAATGACCTACGAATTACAATAAAAAAGCCCAACATTTCTGTTGAGCTTTTAAGAGCCTCCTATAGGGACGACGCGGAATGCAATTCCAATGACCTACGAATTACAACAAAAAAGCCCCACATGTCTGTTGAGCTTTCAAGAGCCTCCTATCGGGTACGGGGACGCCTAGTCGCGGAATGCAATTTCAATGACCTACGAATTACAATAAAAAAGCCCAACATTTCTGTTGAGCTTTTAAGAGCCTCCTATAGGGACGACGCGGAATGCAATTCCAATGACCTACGAATTACAACAAAAAAGCCCAACATGTCTGTTGAGCTTTCAAGAGCCTCTTATCGGGACGACGCGGAATGCAATTTCAATGACCTACGAATTACAATAAAAAAGCCCAACATTTCTGTTGAGCTTTTAAGAGCCTCCTATCGGGTACGGGGACGCCCAGTCGCGGAATGCAATTCCAATGACCTACGATTACAACAAAAAAGCCCAACATTTCTGTTGAGCTTTTAAGAGCCTCCTATCGGGATCGAACCAATGACCTACTGATTACAAGTCAGTTGCTCTACCAGCTGAGCTAAGGAGGCTTGAATTGGGTATGCAAAAGTAAGCATCTAGGCTTAAATTGACAAGTGTTGCCCCAAAAAAAACGTATTATTTTTTAATCTTTTTTCAGTTTTTCCAATTCCTTTTGTGCCTGCTCAATCTTCTTTTCTACCTCAGCACGTAATTTATCCGCACCTTTCGATTTGGCAAAAAACTCTAAGTTATTGGTTAACACGGCTATATCATTTTCCAGCGCTTGGATCTTCTTACGGTTGTCGCCCGAGTGTACTCGACGCTCCTCAGATCCTCCACCTGTCTCCGCAGGCAATGATTTTAACTCAAATCCCCAAGCCGCTAATTGCTCCTTCGGTTGAGTTCTAGCCAAATCAATGACCGCATTCCATGTATTGCGAAATTTCTCCTGAATCTCTTTGACATTTTTGCGCGGAACAAAACCAATGGCATCCCAAGCTTCTTTCTTCGCTTTTAAATTAGCTAATAAGCTTGGATCCTTCAAAGTCGCTTCTAAATCAGATAAGAGGGCTTGTTTTGCCAGTAAATTCGCATCAAATTCCTCATCCTGTGCTCCTTTACCTTTACTGCGTTTTAAATTGAAATAAGCATCACAGGCGGCTTTAAATTTGGCATAGACCTGATCCTTTTGTTTTTCAGGTACATGGCCTATTTCTTTCCACTTCTTCTGTAATTCAATCACTTGTTGAGTGATTTCTTGCGTTTCTGTTCCTACCGCAACGATTCCTTCCACTTGTTCAATCAACAAAAGTTTAGCCGCTAAATTGGCTTTTCTTTCCGCATCTATTTTGGCAAAAAACTCACTTTTATGCTTGAAGAATAATTTCAAGTCGGACCAGAACTGATGACTCACTTCTTTGCCTCCTTCTCTAGGCAAACCACCTTTCAACTTACCCCATTGCTCTTGTAAGGCTAATACAGCCTTGGAGGCCTGATTCCATTCAGCAATACTGCCCGACTGGAAGGTGGCATGGTGGTGCATTAAATCGGCTAATTCTTTTTTAATCTTTAAATTTTCTTCATAAACAGCTTTTTGAGTTTCATTGACTTGTCTTTTTTGTTCAAATAAAACATCCAATGATTTTTTAACTCGTTGCCACAATGCTTCATTCTCATCACGATGTGCAGGTCCAATATGCTTGTATTCTTCAAACAATTCTTCTGCATCCTTCATTAATTTTTGCAAAGGAGCATTTTGTTTCACCAGTTCGGCTAGACTTTCTAACTTCACCGCAATGGTTTCTTTTGCTTGTAAATTCTTTTTGCGGTCTAGTTCCAGCAATTCAAAGAAGATACTACGGTTACTATAAAAACGATCCACTAAAGCATGATAACTCTGCCATAGCGTTTGATTCATAGGTCCTTGAACCGAACCTAAAGTCTTCCATTCGTCTTGGATTTTTTTGAATGCCTTAAAACTGGCATTGACATGTGCTGGATCAGAATTATCATCCGCATCAACTAAGGTGCGTAATTCATTGATCAAACGTGTTTTACCCTCCAAAGCTTTCTCCCGAACTTTTTCTAATTGTTGGAAAAAGTCTTGTTTGGTCTTTTTAATAGTATGAATAGCTGAATCTATCTCTTGAGCCAAACTATCTCCTTTATAAGTAAAGCCTTCTTCGGATCCTTCATTAGCAGCTTTGAAACTATCCAATGCAGCTTGTCGCTCTGCTTGTTTGATGTGATCCCAAGATTCCTTGGCTTCTTTAATTAATTCATCTACTTTTTTATAAACCGCAGGACCTGCATGAAGCTGTACCAAATCTTTTAGTTTCCCAAAAAAGCGATGTAAATGCTCTTTTGAATGTCCGTCCTCCAAAAGTGGATATTCCAAGGTTTTGTCATCCGTACTTAACATGGCTTCAACTGGACTACTTAATTCAATCTCTGCACTGCTTTCTATCACTTTTTCTGTTTCTTCCACAGGAGAAACAGGTGTAGGAGGGATTGCTTCTACAGAAATAGCTTCAGCTTTTGGGGTCTCTTCGGTCATCATACTCATCGTTGTTTGCGTGTTTAAACAAGTAATTTTTCAAAAATACGCTCCATCGATACAGCATAACCTAATTTTTCTTTTAGGTCAGCTATAGAAATGCGCTCCTGACTCATTGTGTTACGATCACGTACGGTTACCGTATCGTCTTCCATCGTTTGATAATCAATCACCACACAATAAGGGGTTCCTATTAAATCCTGACGAGTATAACGCTTTCCAATTGCGCCACCCTCATCGTAGGTAGTATTAAAGGCAAATTTCAGTGAACGGTTGATTTCCTGAGCTTTTTCAGCGAGACCATCTTTTTTCACTAATGGCAATACCGCCACTTTGATGGGGGCTATTGCAGGATGTAAATTAAGGTAAATTCTTTGTTTTTGTTGGTCTCCTTCACCAACTATTTCTTCTTTATAGGCATTACATAAGATAGCCAAGAACAATCGATCTGCTCCAACGGAGGTTTCAATGACGTAAGGAATGTAGTTTTCATTGATTTCAGGATCAAAATATTGTTGTTTTTTCCTGGATAAATCTTGATGCGCTTTTAGATCAAAATCAGTTCTGGAGTGAATACCTTCCATTTCTTTGAATCCAAACGGGAATTCATATTCAATATCCACGGCAGCATTGGCATAATGTGCCAACTTTTCATGATCATGGAATTTCAACTTGGAAGCGGGCAAACCAATGGCCTGGTGGAATTTCATACGAACCTCTTTCCAAGCAGCATACCATTCCATTTCGGTACCAGGACGAACAAAGAATTGCATTTCCATTTGTTCAAATTCACGCATACGAAAAATAAAATTTCGAGCTACAATCTCGTTACGAAATGCTTTTCCTATTTGAGCGATACCAAATGGCACTTTCATTCGGCCTGTTTTTTGTACGTTCAAGAAATTAACAAAGATTCCTTGAGCTGTTTCAGGACGTAAGTATATCAAGCTGGCATCTTCCGATACAGCTCCCACTTGGGTTGAAAACATCAAATTAAACTGGCGAACTTCTGTCCAATTGGCTGTATTAGAAACAGGACATGTGATATTTTCATCAATAATGATTTGTCGAACAGCCTCCAAATCCCCTGCATCCAAGGTCTTGGCCATCTTTTGCAACAAGGCTTTGCCTACATCAGCTTGTCCGTCTGCTTCATATTGAGCGGCACGGTCTTCTAATAAAGTATCTGCCCGATAACGCTTCTTGGAGTCTTTATTATCAATCATCGGGTCATTGAATGAATCTATGTGACCAGAAGCTTTCCAAGTGAGGGGATGCATGAAAATAGAAGCATCTATTCCCACCACATTATCGTTTAACATGGTCATGGCTTTCCACCAAACCATTTTTAAATTATTCTTTAGTTCAACACCATTTTGGCCGTAATCGTATACAGCTTGCAAACCATCATAAATTTCAGAGGAAGGAAATACGAAGCCGTATTCTTTAGCATGTGAAATAATGTCTTTTAAAGCTGAGGCGGTGTCTTGTTTTTTATTTTCCATTAAAGCAATCAAATTAGAGCGCAATTTACCGAAAAGAATGAAAGTATGAGGCTTGGCTATTGAATTTTCTTAATTTTACGGCGCTATTTGCGTACAATGAACAAAATTCTCTGCATTCGTTTTTCCTCATTAGGGGATATTATCTTGACAACACCCATCATTCGGGCACTGAAAAGTCGATACCCTGAGGCTGAAATACATATTGCTACCAAGCAACAATACGCTAATTTATGGGAAGGAAATCCTTATGTTCACCGAGTACATGCTTACCAAGGAAGCCTTTTGAATCTAGCCTCAGAGCTTAGAAAGGAGGGTTTTGATGCGGTGATCGACTTGCACAAAAATGTACGTTCGCATTTGTTATGTTTATTATTAGGTAAAATTCCTTACCAGATTGATAAGTTCACTAAGGAACGCAATCTCTTGGTAAAAAAGAAAATTAACTTATTGCCTAAAAAGCATTTGGTGGATCGATATTTTGATTCCTTACAAAAATTGGATATTCATTCGGATGGAAAAGGGTTGGATTATTTCATACCCGCTGGTCAAGCCATAAATCCAAAAGATGTTGGAATTCAAGGAAAATACATCGTTTATGCGATTGGAGCTCAGTACATTACCAAGGTGCTTTCATACCCTAAAATGATTGAATTGTGTGAGCGAATTGATGGACAATTGGTATTGATCGGAGATAATTGGGATGAGCATTATGGCTATCGTTTACAGACCTTATTTCCCGAAAAGGTCATCAATTTATGCAACCGTACTTCTGTGGCGGCATCGGCATCCTTGATGCAGCAAGCCGAGTTTGTCATTGCACATGATTCCAGTATGATGCATATTGCTGCAGCTTTAAAAAAGAAATTATTTGTCTTATGGGGTGCTACGCATTCCGATTTTGGCTTCTTTCCATATCAAACTGAGTTTACTTCCATTGAAAATAAAGAAATTACTTGTCGGCCATGCTCAACCCAAGGAGGTAATTTTTGTCCTCTTGGTCATTTTGATTGTTTAAACAAGGTTTCTTTAGATCCCATTATTAGCGCTTCTCAAACATTATGAAAAATGTATCCTTTGCCTTGATTCAATTGTCAGTTTCAGAAAATCTGACAGAAAACTGGACTAAGACTATTCAATCCATCCGAGATGCAGCTGCTAAGGGTGCTCAGGTAATCTGTCTACAGGAATTATTCAAGTCTATTTATTTCTGCTATGAAGAAAATCCTCGTTTTTTTGAATTGGCAGAGGCAATTCCTGGGCCAAGTACCGATGAGCTAGGAGAATTGGCCAAAGAATTGAACGTGGTCATTGTTGCTTCTCTCTTTGAGAAAAGAGCTGCAGGATTATACCATAATACTACCGCGGTGATTGATGCGGATGGATCATATCTAGGCAAATATCGAAAAATGCATATTCCAGATGATCCAGGCTATTATGAAAAGTATTATTTCACACCGGGAGATTTAGGCTATCAAGTTTATCAAACCAAATTTGCCAAAATTGGCATATTAATTTGTTGGGATCAATGGTATCCGGAAGCAGCACGTCTGACGGCCTTGAAAGGAGCAGAGGTTTTGGTGTATCCAACGGCCATAGGTTGGGATTTGGAAGAGAAAAATGGAGATATCAATCGGGAGCAATATCAAGCTTGGCAAACGATTCAACGGAGTCATGCCATAGCGAATGGTATTCCTGTGGTTTCGGTCAATAGAGTTGGCATTGAAAATGGCCAGCAATTTTGGGGGGGGAGTTTTGTGTCCAATGCATTTGGACGTGTCATGTACCAGGCCCCTCATGATCAAGAAGAAATAGCCGTTTTATCAGTGGATGTTGAGTCAAGTGAATACTACCGTAAAACCTGGCCTTTCTTCCGCGACAGAAGGATTGATTCTTATGGGAATGTGGTAAAGCGGTTTGTGGATTAGTTATTAGGGATTAGTGTCTTTTCCTGAAATAGGTTGACTTTGGGTTCATTAATAATTCATTGTAAATAAAAATTTAGCAATTTCCCACCCCTCCAAAGTCTTTCATTTTATAAAAATTAAAGGCAATGGTAATTGGTGTGATTATTGTAAATTGAATTTGCCTTTAAATAACATCACTTAATATCCAGTTTTACAGTATTTCTTTTTTTGGAAAAAAAAGAAACAAAAAAACTTCTTTTCTTGTCGGTCATCAAAGGCGAATTTCGCTTCGCGAAACCGTGATTCACTGCGCTATCGCCTATATTTTTGACGCCGACACGCATCGCCTTTGCTAAGGTCAAAACCTCGTCTACCGCTGCGTTCATCATCTTTCGCTCGTGCTGACCGACGGTATTTTCAATCAAAAAATCACAAATTTCATTCTGAAACTAAACTCTAATAAAGACAACTGGTGAGGTTAATCCCAACGAAAGATGGGAACGTAGCATGAGCGAAGCGGTAGGCGGATATTTGACCCGGCGCATAGGCCATGTGCGCTAGAGTCAAAGATTAAAGCCGTATGCGGAGTGAACATCGGTTCCGTGTAGCGGAATTCGTCTTAGGATTAACCGTATTTCTTCTGTTTTTTTTGTTTCTTTTTTTATCAAAAAAAAGAAATACCATTAGGTTTTAGTGCAGTTGTTAAATAGTTAAAATGAGTTTTTAATAAGCTCAAAGTCAACCTATTTCAGGACAAGACATCAAAAATTCTACATTCCTCATTCCAAAAGATCCCCCAAAAACATCAAGTACGGCGCTAGGGCTTCAGAATCCATGTCTTTGAAGCGATGGTAATGACCACCTAGGAGGTTGTGAAGAGTCGGTTTTAGGCGTCTCCAGCGAGTTTCAGGAAGATGACCCCGTCTTTCTAAATACTCAATTTTGGTATCAAGAGCTTCCAATGAGAGTGTTGGGTTACTTGCCAACATGGCTTCTCGAACTTGACAAAGAAATGACCAATTTTTCAGATATGGCGCTACTTTTTCGGCATGAGGGCGACTCATACGGTCTACCATGGTGGGTGGTTTTCCTTCACTTCCTTTCACACCCACTTGTTGCTCTGAGTGCAAACGGTAGTGTACATAGGTGGCAGGAATAAAGTCAATTTTATTTTCAGCAGCTGCCATGATACCTAACCAAGCATCATGCAAGAAAGAGGAGGGAAGTGAACTTGGAAAGGGACTGACACGTTCAAAATAAGATTTTCTAATTCCCATGGTACAACCTGTTATCCGATTTCCGTCCAACAATATTTCTAAGGATTTACCATTTTTCCATTCCTGCTGCTGTTTTTGTCTAAAGCGGAAAGATTGCCAAAGTTGTTTGCCTGAAGTTTGTCCAAATTCATCCACTAACAGTGCATCCGTAAAAGTGGCATCAATTTCTGGATGTAAATTAAAATAAGTAAAAACGCGCTCTAATTTTTGCGGAACCCAAAAATCATCTTGGTCTGCTGGAAAAATAATATCACCCTGACAAAGCGATAAGGCTTTTTCGAAATTTCGATAAGTGCCTAGGCGTTCTGGGTTTTTATAAATTTTAAGGGGTAATCTGTCGGAAAATTGCTCAAGTATAGCTAATGTTTGATCTGTAGAACCTTCGTCGCAAACAATGATTTCATCGGCTTGCAAGGTTTGATCAACAAAGCTGCTTAGTTGTGTTCTTAAAAATTTTTCCCCGTTACGGGTACATAATGCGATGGAAATATTCACAATTTAATCTTTAATGGGCCTCCAACCAATTTGCACCAACACCAATACCCGTTTCAATGACTACACCCAAATCAAGGGCAGAACACATGATTTCATTTATCCTTTCACGAAGGTAGCCAATTTCATCCACATGAGCATCAAATACAAGTTCGTCATGTACCGTTAGGATCATTTTCGATTTCAAATTTTCTTTCCATAAGAAATCTTGAATCTGAATCATGGCCACTTTGATCATATCGGCAGCTGATCCCTGAATGGGAGCATTGATGGCATTTCGTTCCGCAAAACCCCTTTCATTCATGTTAGGAGATAAGATGTCTTTCAAATACCTTCTTCTTCCTAAAACCGTTTCAACATAGCCAAAATCTCTTGCTTTGGCTATACTTTGATCCATGTAGGACTTAACCTTGGGGAATTCAAGGAAGTACTGGTCAATGATTTCTTTGGCTTCAGTTCTGGAAATTCCAATTTGAGCTGCTAAACCAAAGGCAGATACACCATAAATAATTCCGAAGTTGACCGTTTTGGCTTTTCTTCTCATATCGGAGCTTACCTCTTCCAAAGGAACTTGAAAAACTTTGGCAGCGGTGGCTTTATGAACATCCAATCCTTTGTTAAAGGCTTCACACATGGAATCATCTTGTGAAAAAGCCGCCATGATACGCAATTCTATTTGAGAATAATCCGCTGAAAGAATTTGGTATTCTTCATTTCTAGGTATGAAGGCTTTTCTGATTTCTCGACCTCGAACCGTTCGGATAGGGATATTTTGTAAATTAGGATCTTTAGAAGACAATCTTCCAGTAGCCGTAACCGCTTGCATGAAAGAAGTATGAATTCGACCTGTTTTCGGTGAGATCAATTGAGGAAGGGCATCCACATAGGTGGATTTCAATTTTTGTAATTCCCTGAAGTCCAAGATCAAGGAGGCGATTTTGTGTTCCCCTTCTAATTTGGAAAGGATTTCTTCCCCCGTCATATATTGACCTGTCTTAGTCTTTTTAGCTTTAGGATCTAAGCGTAGTTTTTCAAACAATACTTCACCTAATTGTTTGGGAGAAGCGATATTGAATGACTCGCCTGCTAATTCAAATATTTGCTTTTGAACTTCAATCGAATCCTTTTCAAGGGTATTAGACATGTCTTTTAAGAAAGGAATATCCAATAAAACACCCTCTCTTTCTACGGTGGATAAAACTCTGGCCAAAGGCATTTCAACCTCTTTGAACAGTTGAACCGTTTTATCATTGGTAGCCATTAACTGGTCTAAATATGGTTTTATTTGCCAGGTAATGTCGGCATCTTCGGCAGCATATTCTTTGACCAAATCCAAATCTACATCACGCATATTACCTTGTTTGGCCCCTTTTTTGCCAATTAATTTTTCGATCGACATGGGTTCATAATGCAGGTAGCTCATGGACATCGCATCCATATTATGTCGCTTTTCTGGCTCGATCAAATAATGGGCCAACATGGTATCGTAGGTTTCTCCTTTGATTTCAATGCCATAGTTGGCTAATACGCTCATATCATATTTGATATTTTGAGCAATTTTCTGAATCTGCTCATTAGCAAATAATTCTCTGAACCATGCTAATTGCTGTTGACATGCCGCTGGATCTTCAGGAAAAGGAATATAAAAAGCTTCCCCTTTTCTATAAGCAAATGACATTCCTACTAATTCTGCATCAATGGCATTGATGTTCGTAGTTTCGGTATCAAAACAAAAAGAGGATTGTCGAGCTAAATAGGTAATTAACCCTTTAATAGCACCTTCACCTTGGACTAAATGGTATTGGTGAGGCGTATTTTCTAGCGTATTGAAAGATTGATACGTAGATGCATCTTCCTCTTCAGCGTTTTCTTCTGTAGAAACAGAGGTAATGGCTACAGCTGGGGCTGGGCTACCAAACATGTCCATTTGATTGGCGGCTACTTTAGGACTAGCCTTGGCTTTAGGTGCAACAGTTTCTGCTGGGGCATCTTCACCTAAAATTCTTTTTCGCAATGTTCGAAATTCCAACTCATCTAATAATGGCTCTAATAAAGCTTTATTAGGTGGGGTATAAAGCAGTCTTTCTTCTTCGTATTCTAAGGGAACTTCACAAAGTATTCTAGCCAAATGTTTGGATAATATGCCTTGTTCTTTAAAATTGACCAGGTTTTCTTGAAGTTTTCCTTTGAGTTGATCGGTATTCTCAAGTAGATTTTCTAAGGAACCATATTGCTCAATCAGTTTTTGAGCAGTCTTTTCTCCTACTCCTGGTATACCAGGAATATTGTCGACCGCATCCCCCATTAATCCTAGCATATCAACCACTTGATCCACATGTTGGATATTCCATCGTGCACAAACTTCTTCTGGTCCTAATATTTCTACGCCTTTACCCATGAAGGCAGGCTTATACATTTTAATTCTTTCCTCTACTAATTGCCCATAATCTTTATCAGGGGTCATCATGTAAACTACAATATCCGGATTGGCTTTTACGGCTTTTTTGGCAATGGTTCCAATGATATCATCGGCTTCATATCCATCCAAGATAAGTAAGGGAATATCCATGGCCTCCACCAAACGTTTTACATAGGGAATGGCAATGGTGATGTCTTCTGGCTGGACTTGTCGCTGTGCCTTGTAAGGCGTGTATTCGATGTGTCGAAAAGTAGGAGCCGAGGTGTCAAAGGCTACACCCAAATAGTCAGGTTTTTCCTTTTGAATAACTTCTAAAATGGTATTCGTAAAACCGAAGACGGCGCTGGTATTTATTCCTTTTGATGAGATTCTGGGTGTTTTAGCAAATGCAAAATGGGCACGATAAATCAAGGCCATTGCATCAAAAAGGAATAATTTTTTCATATATTTAATCTTTATTTACGGGCTTTTGGAGCCTAAACAAAGATAAGAAATAAATACTCGAATTATGAATTTAGCGGCCCTAAGAGAAAATTATCAAAAAGGTGAATTATTGGAAAGTAAGGTACATCCTGATCCATTAGAGCAATTTAAAATTTGGTTTAAAGAAGCACAAAATGCGGAATTACCAGAGCCTAATGCCATGTTTTTAAGTACTGTGGGGAAAGATATGCGTCCTTCAGGTCGAATTGTTTTGTTGAAATATGTGGATCGTGGATTTTCTTTTTTTACCAATTATTTTTCAAGAAAAGGTCATGATCTAGAGCACCATGATCATGCATCAATTACTTTTTTTTGGGGGGAATTGGAGCGACAAGTCCGCATTGAAGGACATGTGGAGAAAGTAGATGAGAAATTATCGATGGAGTATTTTCAATCTCGTCCTAGAGCATCTCAAATTGGTGCTTGGGTTTCTGAACAAAGTGCCAAAATACCTCATCGTGAATTTTTAGAAGATCGTTTTAATGAATTAGAAAAACAATACGAAGGACAAGAAATTCCTAAGCCAGCACATTGGGGTGGATATGAATTAATTCCTGATTATATCGAATATTGGCAAGGTAGACCTTCAAGACTTCACGACCGCGTGGTGTATGAATTGGTCCAGGGAAAATGGGAGAGGTATCGAATTGCACCTTAAATAAATTATAAATGATGAATTATAATTTATAAATGAGTTTTAATTCAAATAAAATTCATATTTTAAAATTCCTTTTCAACATTGGCTGAACGACATAAAAGAAGAAAGAAGGTAATCCTAAGACGAATTCTGCTATACGGAACCGATGTTCACTCCGCGGACTACTGTTAAAATGTACAATGTAGAATGAAAAATGTGGAATCCCAAAATCGATAAAACGGTCAACGTCATTCCGGCATTCATATTTTCAGACAAGACATTTATAAATTATAATTCATCATTTATAATTTACAAAATTGCCTCAAATCCATCTAAGCCCATCGTTCTCTGGCTCTGATATCCTTCTCCATATTTAACGCCGATTTTATGGCCCATTTCCATAGAACGAGCACGAATGAATTCTAAGAAGTCAGGTGAGGAAATGTAGGAATCTGGTTCAGTTGAGTTCGGATCAAAGAATTGGCTTTTAAACGCACGGATGGATTGTTCTTTGATATCCCAATGAGCACTAATGTCAATCACGAAATCTGGGTTTATATATCGGTCTTGAATGTAATGAAATACATGCTTAGGTCTCCAAGCAGCTTGAGAATTTCCTTGCTCGTCTTGTGTTTCTATTTTTCGTAATCCTGATAAAAAACAAGCATCAATGGCCAATTGAGCACCTTTACCATGGTCAGGATGTCGGTCCTCCAAAGCGTTTGCCAATACGATGTCGGGCTGGTATTTACGAATGACTTGTATCAATTTCAATTGGCTTTCTTCGTCATTTCGGAAAAACCCATCTCTAATCCCTAGGTTTTCACGGGCATGGATTCCTAAAATGGCAGTAGAAGCGGCAGATTCTGCGATTCTAATTTCTGGCGTACCTCGTGTACCTAATTCACCTCGTGTGAAATCAACAATCCCAACTTTTTTTCCTTGTTGAATTTGAGATACTATAGTACCCGAACAAGCTAGCTCGGCATCATCTGGATGCGCGGCCATGACTAAAATATCAAGTTTCATCATTAGTGAATACGTAAACGTCTACCTGCTCGAATGGTTGAGCTAAGTTTTAATCCATTTAATCTAGCCAATTTAGTCACCGATAATCCCGCTCTTTGAGCAATGGAATACAGGGAATCACCAGAACGAACTCTAGTCCAAGCTGTACGTCTAGACCGAATCTTTTCACCTGCACTTCCGTATTCGTTGCGTAAGGATAGTGAACGTCTGTCAAAAGTTCTAGCCGTAATTAGTAAGTGATCAGAAAGCGGCTCACCAGTACTTAAATTGTATACATTGTTCGGATTGAAAGGATTTCCTTCATACCTCGTTTCAAAATGCAGGTGAGAGCCCGTACTTCTTCCAGTATTTCCTCCTAAGCCAATTTCATCTCCCGCTTTAACAAAAGTTCCAGGTTCCAAATTTCGTTTGGAAAGGTGTCCATAAAGTGTTTCTAGGCCATTATAATGTCTGACTACCACATAGTTACCATAACCAGAATAATCAAATCCCGATATTCGAACAATACCATCAAAGGCAGACATGACTGGGTAGCCTGTTTCTAAATCTAAGTCAACTCCAGCATGTAAGCGTCCCCAACGTGGTCCAAATGGACTAGTTTGCTTGACTACATTGAGAGGCGGCGACCAATTTCTGCCACTGCCAACATTGTATAGTTCAATGTCAACAGGTTCATCAAAGTCTTTGATGTCAATGTCATAAGGGTCAATACTTTTGGTATCCCAAATGGCAAAATAAGAGGCAACCGTAACAAAATCTTCACTTCCTACAGGCGCATTTTCTTCTTCAATTTCTACTACCAATGCTTCGCCTTCATCGATGGAGGTGGTATCGAAATTACTGATGGTTGGGTTTAAGATTTTGATGGGTTCGTATTTACGTTCCTGCATCTCAGAACCTGCCACCATTCCCGATGTTTCTGTTTCGTTTCTAAATTGTAAAGGCGGGAGATCATCGATTTCCTCTTTCTTTTCTTTAGTATTGGGGCTTGATTTGGTCTCTATCTTCGTGCTCTTTTTGAACAAATTACGTTCTTGTGCCTTTGCAGTAAAGGCAAAAAAAGTGATTGAGAGGAAGAAAATCAGGTTTTTTACTGACATAAATGATTGTTAATGTAAATGATTGGCAGCCAACCATCTTTCTGCGTCTAATGCAGCCATGCAGCCGCTACCTGCTGCTGTTACTGCTTGACGATAAATGGAATCTTGTACATCTCCACAAGCAAATACACCTGGGATATTGGTTCTAGAACTTCCTTTTTCTGTGATCAAATATTCTTGAGCATCCATATCCAATTGATCTTTGAAAATGGATGTATTTGGTTGGTGACCGATAGCTACGAAAAAGCCAGTTAAGGCAATTTCTTCCATGGCTCCATTTTCTCGATTTTTGATGCGAATACCTGTAACTCCGTTGGCATCTCCCAGAATTTCTTCTGTTTCTGAGTTCCAATGAATATGTATTTTAGGATTGTTTTTAACACGCTCTTGCATAATTAATGAAGCGCGCATTTCATTTCTACGAACAATCAAGTGTACTTCTGTACATAAATTGGCTAAGTAACTTGCTTCTTCAGCAGCGGTATCACCAGCACCTACTACGGCCACTACTTGATTTCGATAAAAGAATCCATCACAAACCGCACAGGCTGAAACACCTAAACCATTGAAAGTTGTTTCTCCTTCTAATCCTAACCATTTAGCCGAAGCTCCAGTAGCTATAATAACGGCATCAGCCTCTAATTCAATTTGATCATCGATCCAGACTTTTTTCGGTTGACTGCTAAAGTCCACTTTCGTGGCTAATCCAAAGCGCACATCGGTACCAAATCGTTTTGCTTGATTTTCTAAATCCTGCATCATGGTCGGCCCATCTACACCTTTTGGGTAGCCAGGAAAATTGTCAACCTCAGTGGTCGTTGTTAATTGACCACCTGGTTGTCCACCTTGGTACATGATCGGTTGTAAACCTGCTCTTGATGCGTAAATAGCTGCGGTATAACCTGCCGGCCCTGAGCCGATAATCAAACATTTTATTTTTTCTGCCATAAAGTTGATAACACCTTGAAGACCTCAAAAGGTTCATGAAGGTGCAAAATTCGGTAAATAAGCGCAGAATCCCAAACGAGGATATTTTACTATTAATCCTTACATTTGTTTATCTTCTGCTATCAAACGAATGAGTAAAAAGAAAATTACACAGAACCTTACTTTTTGGGTATTAATCTCCATTTTTCTGGGTGTTTTAGTTGGACATTTTGCTCCAGAATGGGCTTTGTATTCCCTGATGGAAAAGAAATTTACTTATTCATTTTTAGGGGCAGATATCAGCATGGGGCCCAGTGTCAGTGAATTGCTGAGTGGCTTTTTTATCAGTTTAGTGAAATTATTTATTCACCCCATTATTTTCTTAACCATCAGTTTAGGAATCGTCAATATGGGTAATTTGAAGAAGGTAGGTCGAGTAGGAGGAAAAGCCTTGTTATATTTTGAGGTCATTACTACGGTGGCATTGGTCATAGGACTTTTAGTATCCACTATTTTAGTACCTGGTGAAGGCGTTATTCGCTCTGATGTGGCCGGAGGAGATATTAGTAAATATACTTCCAAAGCGGCCTCATTCTCTTGGTTATTGTTTTTGAAAGAGAACTTTACTGTTCAAGTATTGTTTTTCTCCATCTTTTTTGGGGTGTTTTTAAATTCGGTGCGTGGAAAAGCACGTATGATTTCTGGAATGGAACAAGCTTCCCATTGGGTATTTAAAGCCTTGCATTGGGTGATGTATTTGGCACCTTTAGGCGCTATGGGTGGTATGGCTTATACCATTGGAAAATTTGGTATTCACTCTTTGCTTCCTTTAGCTAAATTAATGGCCTCCGTGTACATTACTATGGGGCTTTTTATATTTATTATTTTAGCTCTAGTGATGCGTTCTTGTGGGGAAAGAATCACCTCTTTTTTGAGTTATATCAAAGCCGAGCTATTGATTGTTTTAGGTACTTCTTCCTCCGAGGCGGCCTTACCATCTTTGATGCAAAAATTAGAAAAAATGGGATGTTCTAAGTCTGTCGTAGGCTTAGTGGTTCCTGCAGGATATTCCTTTAACTTAGATGGTACTAGTATTTACCTATCCATGGCTACTTTGTTTCTGGCTCAAGTGTATGGTATTCAACTAAATTGGGAACAATTACTGACTATCATTGGCGTTTTGATGGTGACCTCTAAAGGTGCTGCAGGTGTAACAGGAAGTGGATTTGTGGTATTAGCATCTACATTAACTGCTTTACAAGTGATTCCACTAGAGGGATTAGCCCTGCTTTTAGGAGTTGATCGTTTCATGTCAGAAGCCAGAGCTATCACAAATTTCATTGGTAATGGGGTTGCCACCATATGGTTGGCCAAGCATGAAGGTGAATTTCACGCTCCAGAACCCGAATAATATTCATCAACATATCAAATTATGTCCATTTCATCTATTTTAAAACAAGATGCCTTAGCTTACCATTCAGAAGGTAAACCGGGGAAAATTGAAGTAAAACCTACCAAATCAACCGCCACGCAACGGGATTTATCGCTGGCCTATTCCCCTGGTGTGGCTGAGCCATGTTTAGAGATTGCAGCCTTTCCCGAAAAAGTGTACCAATATACTGCCAAGGGCAACTTAGTGGGTGTGATTTCGAATGGTACAGCTGTTTTAGGATTAGGAAACATTGGTCCTGAAGCCAGTAAGCCTGTGATGGAAGGGAAAGGGGTATTATTTAAGATTTTTGCTGATATCGATGTATTTGACCTCGAGTTGAACTGCATGGAGCCTAACGATTTCGTAGAAACTGTCGTACGCTTAGAACCTACTTTTGGTGGTATCAATTTGGAAGATATCAAGTCGCCCGAATGTTTTGAAATTGAGGAGAAACTAAAAAAGCGCTTGAAGATTCCAATCATGCACGATGACCAGCATGGAACTGCGATTATTTCTTCTGCAGCTTTAATTAATGCCTTAGAAATTGTTGGTAAAAAAATAGATAAAGCTCGATTTGTGGTATCTGGAGCTGGTGCTGCAGCTATTTCTTGCATTAAATTATACTTGCAATTAGGTGCTAAGATTGAAAACTTTTTGATTTTTGATAAAGATGGTTTGGTTTCAAAAGCCAGAACGGATTTGAATCCATACTTAAGTCCTTTAGCTTGTGATGCTGATGAAAAAAGGACATTAGCAGAAGCTATGATAGGAGCCGATGTATTCTTGGGATTATCCGTTGGGAATATTCTTAGTCCTGATATGATTGCCACCATGGCTAAAGACCCCATTGTCTTTGCTATGGCCAATCCAACTCCAGAAATTGGTTATTTAGAAGCTAAGGCTGTTCGAGAGGATTTAATCATGGCCACAGGTCGTTCCGATTATCCAAATCAAGTCAATAATGTGCTGGGATTTCCTTTTATTTTTCGAGGAGCCTTGGATGTAAGAGCTTCTGAGATCAACGATGAAATGAAACTAGCTGCGGCAAAGGCCTTGGCTTGTTTAGCCAAAAAACCAGTACCAGATATTGTAAATTTAGCCTATAACGAAAAGAGCATCAATTTTGGTCCAGATTATATCATTCCTAAACCTGTAGACCCTCGATTGATTACAACGGTTTCGATGGCTGTGGCCAAGGCCGCCATGGATTCAGGAGTGGCGACTGTTCATATTAAAAATTGGGATGAATACGAAAATCAATTAGCTAAACGCTTAGGTTTAGATAATCAAGTGATGAAATTCATTTTGAAGCGTGCAAAAAGTAACCCTAAGCGCATTGTATTTGCTGATGCACAAAATCTAAAAGTGTTAAAAGCCGTTAGGGAGGTATTGGATGAAGGAATAGCCAAGCCCATTTTATTAGGTAATCAAGCCACGATTCAGGCTATTTGCGAAGAGCACCACATCGATTTACAAGGCACTGAAATTCTGGATTTTAAACATCCAGATAGTGAGCCTTTGTTAAAAGAGTTTGCCGATTTGTTTTACGAAAAGCGTAAAAGGAGAGGTTATACGCGTTGGGAGGCAGAAAAACAGGTTAGAAAGAGTAATTATTTTGCTGCCATGATGTTGGAAACGAAACGTGCAGATGGTGTTATTTCTGGTTTGACGAAGAATTATCCAGAAGCCATTCGTCCTGCTTTGCAGATTATTGGTAAAAAACCAGGGGTAAAGAAAGTGGCGGGTATGTATTTACTATTGAGTAAGAAGGGGCCATTGTTTTTCTCTGATACAACCATTAATTTTCAACCCAATGTGGAAGATATTGTGGAAATCACCCGTTTGACGGGAGAGGCTGTTGAGCGATTTAATTTACAGCCAAGAATTGCCTTATTGAGTTATTCAAATTTTGGTTCAGCCGATGGAGATGATGCCATCAAAATGCGTGAGGCAACGCATATTTTGCAGGAAAAATATCCTCAATGGTTGATTGAAGGTGAAATGCAAGCTCACTTGGCTTTTGATAAGGAGCTACGTCAACAAAATTATCCATTTGCTTCTTTAGGAAATGAAACAGCGAACACGCTCATTTTTCCTAATTTGTCGGCGGCCAATATTGCCTACAACCTTTTAAAGGAAGCGGCTGAAATTGAATACATTGGACCGATTCTTCTAGGATTAAGAAAACCTGTTCACGTATTACAATTGGGCGCAAGTGTACGTGAAATAGTCAATATGGTCGCTATAGCCGTAGTTGAAGCACAAACTACGGAATAGAATTCATCCATTGTTGGCGTAAATCCAATTGGGCATCGCTCGGATTTTTTTGAGGAACAAAGGAAGTAGGAGAGCTGCCCATGGTGGTTTGAAATGGGGCTTTCATACGAACAGTTTCATAGATTCCATTGCCTTTAGGTCTGGCGACTTCAACTTCTAAAATATCACCTAATTGTATATCTTTCAGGACTTTAGCAGCGTTCATGCTAAAGTTTTCTAAGCTAAATGATAGTTGATTGAAATAGACTAGTTCATCTTTGGCTTGTAGGCCAAGTATGCGTCCAAATTCATTGATTCCATCATCTGAATTAATCACGGCTCTATGTGTCTCTGAATTGACATTTAATGACTGAAAATCAAAGCCCAAGGTCTTGATTGGACTGGCGCTATATTCTTGTATTTCATAACCAATACGATGAAGCCAATCGGCCACAGGAATTTCTTCTTTTCCTGCTACATATTTCTCAAAGAAGCTTTTTAATTCTGGCTTTTGAGTGATTTGTACTAATTGGTCAAATAATTCATCATCGTTAAACGACTGATTTGGACCATAAAATTTGGCCAAATCACGCATCATTTCCTGTGTGCCGTATTTTCCTTGGCTGAGCTTTCTCAGGGTTAAATCTAATCCAAAACCTAACCAAGCACCCTTTTGGTAGACATTTCCATATTCATCTTTATACTTATCCAATACTTTTTCACTCATCACCGTAAATGGTAATTTTCTGTCGAATTGCACATTCATCACTTCCCACTTGTTTTCGAAGGTGGACATGAATTTTTTCAAGTCAGTAATTTGGTATTTTAACTGAACATGATGTGCTGCATATTCGGTTAATCCCTCATACAACCAAAGGTGTTTGGACATTTTGGGTTGTAAGAAATTAAAGTTTCCGATTTCTTCTGAATGTATGTTTAATGGAGTTACAATATGAAAAAATTCATGGGCGCAGACCTCACGGATGGTCTCGGCTAAAGTCTGGATATTTCCTTCTGGCAAATAATAAAAAGAAGACTGGGCATGTTCTAAGGCACCGTAACTCCCGTTTTTGATATTGTCCGATAAGACAATGATGAAGGCATAATTGGATACAGGTAATTGACCACCTAAATATTTTTTTTGAGCCTCTAAAAGTGGCTTTATTTGTTCAGCCACTTGGGCTGCTGTACACATTTTATTGGGAGAATAGACTGAAATTAAAATATGGGCATTGGCCAAGGGGAAGCTAATGGTATCGGGTGAAGCGTACATCAGCGGGGCATCTATCAATTCTTGATAGTGAGCAGCTTCAAAAAGATCAACTTTTGATTTGCTTCTATTTTGAAGAGAACTAGCACCATAAATATGGGTAGGCTTAGCAATGGATAATTGGACTTGTGCTTTTTCATGTCCAATAAAATAACCTAACATCGCATGTGTATTCAAGGCAAATAAACTATCTTTTTGGAAGGAGGTACCTGCCGGCTCAAAAACATAATCACCCGCTATTTCTGGACTATCCCAGGTATCATCCACGAAATAGCGAATCTCAGATAATTGAGCAGCATTGGATATTTGGTAGGTATTGGGACTTGTTTTCTTGATGCGTAAATTTTTTCCCTGTGCGTCTAGTGCTCTAAAATCCTGAACAAATCGGCCGAAATCATAATTAGCATAGGTTCCTGGTACTATTTTGGGAAGTGCATAAATTACTTCCTTTTGTTTGAATTTGGGTGTTTTAACAATGACCTCCAAGCGGTCGTTGTTCAGTTTATTCAAGTCAAGTTTATACTGTATCTTATCTTGCCCAAAGGCAAAAGTCGATATGAAAAGCAGAAAGTAAATAGGTATTCTTTTCATAATTAATGCTTGTATTGAAGTGCTTCTTGTGCCTGAATTTTTTTGATAAAAATAGTGGGTAAGGTGATGATGAGTGCCACCAAAAGACTCGTTCCTATATTGACCCAAACCCAGGTAGACATGGACCAAACAATGGGTACCGAACTCATATAATAGCTTTCTTGATCTAAAGGGATAAGCTGATAAGTAGATTGAAGATAACAAAATACCACCGCTAATACATTGCCCAAAGCTAAACCACGAAGTAAAATGAAGAATCCATTCCACCAAAATATGGTCCTAATTTGGCGATGACTAGCCCCCAAAGCTTTTAGTAAGCCCACCATGGGGATGCGTTCCATGATTAAAACCCAAAGAGTAGCAATGAGATTGAAACTGGCAACAACCAATAACAAGGTAATAAAAATGACAATGTTTCTATCGAGCATCATCATCCAGTCGAACAGCGCTGGGTATAGCTCGGTGATCGTTTCTAATTTCCATTCGGTAGGCATACTCGATTCTATTTCATCCGCACTTTGATATAAATCAGCTGATTTTTTAAGAAATATTTCATAAGTACCAATAGAGTCGGCCGACCAAGCATTCATTTTTTGTACCCAACTCCGGTCGGCCAAAATGAACATTTTATCCAATTCTTCTAATCCCGTTTCATAAATTCCCGTAATTTTTACTTTTCTTGGGCGTTCTGGATTACTTAAAAAATAGAGGATTAAACTGTTATGTAGCTTGACTTTCAGTTGTTTAGCTAAGGTATTGCTTAGAATGATGTCTTGGGGATGGTGAATTTGAGCTTGTCCAGATAGCATATTTTTGGACAATTGATCTTTGGGTACATCATTTCCAATTCCTTTGATGATAATGCCTGCTAAGCCTGCGTCCCCTACTAAAATTCCTGGTTTTTGTAAGTGAGCCTGTATGTGGTCAATGGCTGTATTTCGTAAAACGGCTTTTTCCCAAGCCAAATTTCTACGCATGGGACTGTCGGAAAGGGAATGATTTCCTGTGATTTGGCTCACCTGAATATCTCCCGCAAAACTGGTTAATTTGTCTTGAATGGCCTCTTTAAAACCAAATAATATGGAAAAAGCAATGAGGATGATACTAACTCCCATAGCCACAGTTCCAATACCTACATAGGTAACTGTTTTGGAAAAGGAGGTTTCATGGGTATTACGAATCCGACGTGCAACAAAAAGAGGAAAATTCATTCAGTCGATTTACGTTAATATTCTTAAAATTTATCTGATATTTGAAATAATAATCATGTTAAACCGCAAAGAAAATAGGAATGCATCGAATCTACAAGCTATTGATTTTATTGTTGTTCTTTTCCAATGGGCTAATGGCTCCCATTTGTTTAGCTCAAACATCCAAAGCTATTCCGGGAGATCAACAAATTGCTGAGTATTTGCCCATGATTTTTGACAAGCGCATTGGCTTGGTAGTTAATCATACTTCGGTTTTGGGTAAAACTCATTTGGCAGATACCTTATTGTCTTTGAAAGTGCCTATCAAGAAAATCTTTGCTCCAGAGCATGGTTTTAGGGGAACAGCTGATGCGGGTTCCCATATTGATAATAGCAAAGATGAGAAGACTGGATTACCGATCATTTCATTGTATGGTTCGCATAAAAAACCAACTAAAGCTGATTTAGAAGGAATAGATGTGTTGATTTTTGATATCCAAGATGTGGGGACACGTTTTTATACCTATAGTTCTACTTTGCATTATGTCATGGAAGCTTGTGCTGAAAATAATGTGAAATTAATCATTTTAGATCGTCCTAATCCGAATGGTCATTATATAGATGGACCGGTTTTGGAAAAGGAATTCGCTTCATTTGTGGGCTTAAATCCCATTCCTGTGGTCCATGGGTGTAGCTTAGGGGAGTTGGCTAAAATGATGAATGGAGAAGCTTGGTTAGACCGAGGAATTCAATGTGATTTGACGGTAATTCCTGTCAAAAAATATAAGCATTCAGATAAAGTGCACATTAGTATAGCTCCTTCGCCAAATTTACCGAATGATCAAGCTATTGGTTTGTATCCTTCTTTGTGTTTGTTTGAAGGAACGAATGTTAGTATAGGAAGAGGTACTCATACCCAATTTCAAGTAGCAGGAACCAATGTGGAAGGTTTAGGAGATTATACATTTACTCCGATGCCTTTGCCCGGTGCTATGGATCCACCCTTGAAAGGAAAGTTATGTTTTGGTTTTGATTTGACGAAAGTTGATACGCGTGATTTAGGTTTTAGTTTGAAATACTTATTTTATTTCTTTGAAAAAACGGGCAAGAAAGAATCCTTTTTTACCAGTCCTGCTTTCTTTGATAAATTAGCAGGAACCAATGAATTGAGAAAAATGATGCTGGAAGGGAAGTCGGAAAAGGAGATTCGAGCTAGTTGGCAGGAGGGATTGAAAGAGTATAAAAAGATTCGGGAGAAGTACCTGATTTATCGATAGAATTACCAAATAAATGCTCGATTTTTCGTTTAAAATTCCGACCTTTGCCGTTTATTTTTATATAATTAGCTATGGCGGAAAAAATTATTATTCTTGACTTCGGTTCTCAGGTGACCCAATTGATTGCTCGCAGAGTTCGTGAACTTCAAGTTTATTGTGAAATACATCCTTACAATCATATACCTACCATTGATTCATCGGTCAAGGGAATTATTTTATCAGGTAGTCCATGTTCCGTTCGTGATGAAGATTCGCCTCGAGTGGATTTAAATTTATTTGGCGAATTACCTATTTTGGGAATATGTTACGGCGCTCAACTTTTAGCCCATCAAGGGGGTGGATCTGTTCAGGCTTCTCAACATAGAGAATATGGTCGTGCTCATTTAACAGGCACCAAGGATTCAATTTTGTGGGATGAAATTTCCAGTAATAGTCAAGTTTGGATGTCGCACGGTGATACCATTATGGAATTACCTGCTCCCTATGAAATTATAGGTTCAACAGAAACAGTTAAGATTGCTGCATTTGCCCATGCTTCCAAACCGATTTTTGGTATACAGTTTCATCCTGAAGTTACTCATAGTACGGAAGGAAGTATCATATTGCGCAATTTTGTCGTGAAGGTCTGTGCTTGTACGCAGGATTGGACATCAGATTCTTTTGTAGAGACTACCGTAGCTCAATTAAAGGAGAAATTAGGCCAAGATAAAGTGGTGTTGGGTTTATCAGGAGGAGTGGATAGTTCAGTGGCTGCTGTATTGTTGCATCGTGCTATTGGAAAGAATTTATATTGCATATTTGTTGATAATGGATTGCTTCGCAAGGATGAGTTTGAGCAAGTGTTGGAATCTTATCATTCCTTAGGCTTGAATGTAAAAGGAGTGGATACTAAGCAGCGTTTTTATGATGCTTTGGCTGGTTTAAGTGATCCAGAATTGAAGAGAAAGGCGATAGGTAAAACCTTCATTGATGTATTTGATCATGAGGCGCATGCTATTGAAGGAGTAGCTTGGTTAGGCCAAGGGACTATATATCCAGATGTGATTGAGTCAGTATCGGTGAAAGGACCGTCAGCCACCATTAAATCACACCATAATGTGGGTGGATTGCCTGATTTTATGAAGTTGAAAGTGGTGGAGCCATTGAATACCTTATTTAAAGATGAGGTGAGAAAAGTGGGTAAAACCTTAGGTATTCCTCAAGATATCTTGGGTCGTCATCCTTTTCCAGGCCCTGGATTAGCGATTCGTATTTTGGGTGATATTACGCCAGAAAAAGTAGATATCCTTCAAAAGGTCGATGCTATTTTTATCAATGGTTTGAAGTCGGAAGGACTTTACGATCAAGTTTGGCAAGCTGGAGCAATTTTATTACCGATTCATTCTGTAGGAGTGATGGGAGATGAAAGGACTTATGAGCAAGTAGTCGCTCTGAGAGCTGTTAGTAGTTTAGATGGAATGACGGCTGATTGGTGTCATTTACCTTATGAATTCTTAGGAAAAATATCCAATGAAATTATCAATAAGGTGAAAGGGGTAAATCGGGTTGTTTATGATATTTCTTCTAAGCCACCAGCAACGATTGAGTGGGAATAATCAAGAAATTGGACAACATAAACGTGTTAAAAACGTTTCCGCTCCGTAACGCTGTCAGCGTTCTAAACGCTGCCAGCGTTGGAAAAACGGAGCGAATTGATTTAAATTAGATGGAAAACAAGCTCTCGGTTTAAACCCAGAGCTTGTTTTTTTATGAGGTAGCCTTTTCTGCGTAAATGGCAGCCAAATGCACCATAGTCTCCGTTGCTTTTTGCATATCCTGAATACTCACCCATTCTTGTTTGCTGTGAAAAGCATGCTCACCAGCAAATATGTTAGGACATGGTAATCCCATAAAAGTAAGTCGAGAGCCATCTGTTCCTCCTCGAATGCTTTGCATTTCAGGCTGTAATCCAGCCCTCCTCATGGCTTCCATTGCATTTTCCAGGCAATCAGGATGATGAACTAAAATCTCATTCATATTGCGGTATTGTTCTGTTTGCTCGAATTGAACTTTAGAATGAGGGTAATTCTCCAAAACCTGCTGGGTGATTTCTTGAAGCAGATTACCGTATTCTTGAAGCTTTTCCGTCTTAAAATCCCGTAAGATAAAGGCTATTTCTGCTGTTTCTACATTACCAGAAATTTCTACAGGATGGATAAATCCCTCCATTTTTTCGGTAGTCTCTGGACTTAAGTAATCTTTAGGAAGTAAACTGACTATTTCAGAGACTATTTTGATAGCGCTTTCCATGCGTCCTTTGGCAAAGCCGGGATGTTGAGATATTCCTTCGATCTTAATAGTAAAACCATCGGCAGAAAAAGTTTCATTTTCCAAATGGCCTCTTTTTTCACCGTCTATGGTATATCCATATTGTGCATTTACTTTGGCTAAATCGACGTGGTCAGTTCCTCTTCCTACCTCTTCATCTGGGGTAAATAAGATGGAGATTGGGCCATGAGGGACATCGGGATGTTGAATCCAAAACTGTACAGCATCCATAATTTCAGCCACTCCAGCTTTATTATCCGCCCCTAAAAGTGTTTTTCCACTGGCCGTAATGATATCATGTCCCATTTGTTCGGCTAAATCGGGATGTTCCTTTAAGCGAATAATTACCGATGAATCATCTGGTAAAATTAAATCTTGTCCTTGGTAATGATGGTGGATTATTGGCTTGACATATTTACCAGAGCAATCAGGAGAAGTATCCATGTGCGCACAAAAACAAATACCGGGAATGGTTTGATGTATGTTGGAAGGCAAATGAGCATAAACATACCCATATTCATCCATATGGGCCGAGTCAATTCCCAGCTGTTTTAATTCTTGAACTAAAACTTTTCCTAAATCTTTTTGTTTCTCAGTGGTAGGACTGCTGGAAGAGTTGGAGTCAGATTGGGTATCAATTTGTACATAAGTAAGAAATCGCTGTGCGGAACTATAGGTGTACTTTTGGAAAATTTGGGAGATATTGGTCATAAAAACCGATTATTTTTGAAATATAGAAAGAAAAAATTGTGTTAAATAAATTTATTTTTTTTGGATTCATAAAGGTAATTAACCTTTCAAAATTACGTATTATCTTAGAGGCTTGAATTTTGCTTGAAGCAAAAAGCTTCCACTAAATTTAAAATCATACCAAGTTAAGCTTATAAAAAATTATGTCTCAACCGGCTACCATTAACCTCGAAGGGAAATCCTTTGAATTGCCTACTCTGGAAGGTACAGAGAACGAAAAGGCCATCGATATCGCAAAATTACGTGATTTGACTGGCTACATTACGTTTGATCCTGGCTTCAAAAATACTGGAGTTACTAAAAGTTCTATTACTTATTTAGATGGAGAAGATGGAATTTTGCGTTACCGAGGTTATAGCATTGAAGAATTAGCAGATAAAGCTTCGTTTTTAGAAGTAGCGTATTTGCTCATTCATGAAGAATTACCTACCCAAGCTCAGTTAGATGCATTTTCTGCTGAAATCCAATCTTATACTCAAGTAAATCAAGATTTGTTGAGGATATCAGAAGGATTTCCAACTAGTTCACATCCGATGTGTACTATTGCTGCATTAGTAGGAGCTATGTCGGCGTTTTACTCAACAGATGAAGCAGGTGATGATGAAAAAAGCGTGTTGAGATTATTGGCTCAATTGCCTGTTATGGCCACTTGGTCGTATAAAAAATCCATAGGTGAAGGTATTGTTCAACCAGATACATCAGCTGATTACTGCTCTACCTTCTTGCAAATGATGTTTGCTAAACCAGGGGAGAAATATACGGCGGATGCGGTAGTTTCTAAAGCCTTAAATAAGTTATTAATCTTGCATGCTGATCACGAACAAAACTGTTCAACTTCTACCGTACGTTTGGTAGGATCATCTCATGCTAATTTATATGCCTCTATTTCAGCGGGTATCAATGCGCTTTGGGGACCATTGCATGGTGGTGCTAACCAAGAAGTGATTGAAATGCTAGAAGCAATCAAAGCGGATGGAGGTGATACAGATAAGTACATTGCCATGGCAAAAGACAAAAATTCAGGTTTCCGCTTGATGGGATTTGGTCATCGGGTGTACAAAAACTTTGATCCTCGTGCCAAAATTATTAAAAAGGCGGCTGATGATGTGCTAACCGCGCTGGGCGTGAATGATCCAGTGTTGGCCATCGCTGCTCGTTTGGAAGCAGCTGCGCTAAGTGATGAGTATTTTGTTGCTAGAAAGCTTTACCCGAATGTCGATTTTTACTCTGGAATTATTTACCGTGCTTTAGGAATTCCTACTGATATGTTTACCGTGATGTTTGCCATTGGTCGTCTTCCAGGTTGGATTGCACAATGGAAAGAAATGCGTGCTAACAAGGAGCCAATTGGTCGTCCAAGACAAATTTATACGGGGGCAACAAGCCGTGCATTTGTTGAGATTACTCAACGATAGGCCTATTTTCCTAACGATTTTTAACAGTCCAAAAGCCCTTCCTCCGAAGGGCTTTTTTGCTTTAATGAGGTATTAGGGCTAATTTGCAAGCTTAAATGGAATGCATGACATTACAAATCAAGCGATTTATTTTCTTTGTTCTCTTTTTGATGGGGATGTTTGTACAGGGGAATTTAGCTCAAAATCTGCAAGGAAAAGCTTCTTATTATCACAAGAATTTAAGTGGTAGAAAGACATATAGCGGTGAACGTTATAATTCCTATTTATTCACAGCAGCTCATAGGAAATATCCAATGGGAACCTGGTTGGAGGTCACTAATACAAAATCGGGGATCAAGTCCTATGTGCGCGTCAATGATCGAGGACCATACCAAAGACGTTTATTGATTGATGTGTCATTTAGTGCTGCCAAAGAATTAGGTATCGTAGGAGCAGGAATCGCTCCAGTTCATATTCGTCCACTCGAAGATGCCGACTTACGCGATACTCTTTTAAGCTTCTTGCTTCAACGAGATAGCCTTATCTTACGTGAACATCCATATACGGTTTATGTCAAAAAGGCGAAGAAGAAGAAGAAGTCAAAAAGGAAAAAGAAGAAAAAGTGATTAGTTATTAGGTAAGTACATGCTATTGTTTGCGAATCATGTTGGCTGAGGCTCTCGAAGCCAAATCCATTCATAATTTATACTTCATCATTTACAATTTCCTTGCCGCTTCGCTCATGCTGCGTTCCCATCTTTCGTTGGGATTAACCTTTTAATGAAGAATGTAAAATTCAAATATTGATAAACCGGTCAATTCTAATCAGGGAAGTACATGTAGAATGCTATCGTTTGCGAATACTGTTGGCTGAGGCTCTCGAAGTTGGCTGAGGCTCTCGAAGCCAACATTTAACATGGGATTGCAAATCCCTATTATCTGTCATTCGTAGCCAAATCCATTCATAATTTATACTTCATCATTTAAAATTTCCTTGCCGCTTCGCTCATGCTGCCGTTCCCATCTTTCGTTGGAATTAACCTCTCAATGTAGAATGTAAAATGAAGTATGTAGAATTTTTGATAGAAAACACCGTCGTGCAGCCCTGCGAAATGTGATGAACGCAGCGATAGACGAGGTTTTGACCTTAGCAAAGGCGATGCGCGTCGGCGTCAAAAATATAGGCGATAGCGTAGTGAATCACGGTTTCGCGAAGCGGAATTCGCCTTGGCTGGACGACAAAAAAAGAAGTTTTTTTGTTTCTTTTTTTCAAAAAAAGAAAATCCATGTGAATTAATGAAACGAAAAGTATTTTAAACTCTTTTGAATTCATCACTTTTTCTGGAGCTTAACTTTCATTGGCATTTCTTTTTTTTCATAAAAAAAGAAACAAAAAAAACAGAAGAAATACGGTTAATCCTAAGACGAATTCCGCTGCGCGGAACCGATTGTCACTCCGCATACGGCTTTAATCTTTGACGCCAACACACACGGCCTATGCGCAATGTCAAAGATGCGCCTGCCGCTTCGCTCATGCTGCGCTCCCATCTTTCGTTGGGATTAACCTTTTAATGAAGAATGTAAAATTCAAATATTGATAAACCGGTCAACTTTAATCAGGGAAGTACAATTAGGTTTTTTTCAGATAAATTAAAGAATATTTTTAACACCTAAACACTAATACCTAATCCCTCAATAGAACGATTTCTATCCTTCGATTCCATTTCCGAGCTTCTGTATGATTGGTTGCTACTTTGGGTTTTAGGAAGCTGAGCCCCTTCGTTAAAATCCGACTTGCATCAATGCCATGGTTAACTAAGTAAGTTTTGATGGTATTGGCCCTCTTTTCTGATAGAATCTGATTGGATTTGGCTTGGCCAACTTCATCGGTATGACCTCTGATTTCTATTTTTTGTTGAGGATTTTCATTCAAGAATTTCCCTAGTTTAATTAAACTAGTAGGAATAGGAGTGGGGATAGTCCATTGATTCGATGCAAATTGTATATCATCAAAGCTGACATCTTGAAATTTGATTTTTTGAACCTCAGGAACTTTGGGTTCTACCTGAATAGAGGTTAGCTTTTTCTCCAACCAAATGGAATTTGGAATGATGATGCGATGTAGTTCTTCTTCAGTAAGCTGACCCACCTTATTTCTTGAAATAAAATATTCATATTCATTTATGCCTAAACATATTCCAGCCTCGTTTCCTGAACTATTTAATTCAAGAATGTTTTTTGGTACGGTCCACTGCCCATTCTCAAATAGACTTTGGTAAAAATCTAATCCTCCTTTCCCCCCTTTTTTATCACTAGAAAAGAGTAAAACATCCCGTTTTTCTAAGTAATAGGGCCCTTGTTCATCGGAAGGGCTATTGATTTGAGCCCCCAAATTTTTGGCCATTTTCCAGCGCCCTTGGGCATCTTTTTCACTCATCCAAAGGTCTCTTTTGCCTTGTCCACCAGGTCTATCCGATGAAAAATACAATTTCTTACCGTCCTGACTTAGATAAGGTTGACCCTCCCAATCATGGGAATTAATCAGTATTCCAAGATTTCTGGGCTTAGTCCAACTGCCATTGACCCAATAACTTTCATACAAATCACAGCCACCAAAGCTATTTCGGTATTCACAGCCAGAAAAAATTAGGATGTTTCCATCTTGGGAGAAAGTAGCCGTTCCCTCATTGGTATCTTGGTTAATGCTTGTGATGGCTTGTGGATGAATGAATTTTTCCCCATCCCAAGTGGCTACTTGTAATTCTTCATCCGATTGATTTCCTCGGCTTGTAAAGAATATTTCTTTCCTAGCAGGAGAATAATGCGGAAAATACTGTGCTTTTTGAAGATTGAGCTCAGTAATGGGTGCCGATATTAGGCTATCTGAGGATAATCCCCAAAGACTGAATGAAAATATCCAAGCCGCAAGCATGTGTTAGGGGATTTGTAAAAACTTATGTGTTTGGACCGAAATCTGCCACCGTGGATTTTCTTTGACAAAATCGACAATCAAAGGATTCATATCAACTTGTTTAGACCATTCTGGCTGCATCAACCAAAGGCTTTCAAAGGGTAATTTGGATGTCCAAGATTGTGACCAAGCAATATCAGAAGGATGGAAAATGACTACCTTCAGTTCATCGACCAAAGGAAAAATCTCAGGATTAGGTTCTTTGAATTTTTTAGGTGAAAAGCATACCCAATCCCATACACCTGTTATTTGTTTGCCAACTCCTGAAGTCTCGATATGGGTTCTAAAGCCTGCCTCTTGTAAAGCTTCAGTAAGTGGGTTTAGATCGTGCATCAAGGGTTCTCCTCCTGTTATGACAACAATTCTACCCGGAAATTGCGATGCCTGTTGAACTAATTCAGCTACTGTTTTAATCGGATGGGTATCTTTGGGCCAAGATTCTTTCACATCACACCAATGGCATCCCACATCACAACCACCCAAACGAATGAAATAGGCCGCATGGCCTTGGAATTTTCCTTCACCTTGAATTGTGTAAAAAGATTCCATCACCGGATACTCAAAAGCATCTCTTTTTACAACTGATTTTATATCTTTGGTGTTTGATTGCATGCAAGGCTAAAATTCTAAGTAAAATTAAGCTTTGATTTGTAATTTAACTAATAAGAAATCGTTCTTATAGACAGGATCGATTTTTTATTTTTCTCTTAAAATGATCAAGAATCAAACATTCCGCATTTTTTGGATGTTTTTTATAGGAACCCTCCTAACAGTTGGGATGAGTTCTTGTTGGTCAGCGCGCTGTCCTAGAGAGACATGTCGTGTACGGGTTGAACACCGTCATGGAGAGAGTTATTATCGGCCTAGAGAAGCATTTTCTTGGATGTGGACTCCACGCTATAAGCACGTGAGAACTTCCAACTACGCGACCATAGGACCTAATAAGCCTACAAAGAAAAGAGCTTGGTATCAATTTTATAAGCCAGCTGATCGTGTAAGTTCCAAGAAACCCCGTTAATTATCATGCCTAAAATTGCACTTGCAGCCGGGGTTCTCAACCAAATACCTTTGGATTGGAAAGGAAATCAAGCCCGAATCATTTCGTTAATTCAAGAAGCCCAACAAAAACAAGCTGGAATACTTTGTTTACCCGAGCTCTGTTTAACAGGTTATGGATGTGAAGACCAGTTTTTATCCGCTTATACCTCAGAGAAAGCTTGGGAGTCTTTGCTTCAAATACTTCCTCATACCCAACATATCTTAGTATGGCTTGGTTTACCTGTGTTTTTTGAAGGTAAATTATATAATGTAGCCGCCTGTTTGGCTAATAGAAAATTGATTGCTTTAATTCCAAAGCAACATTTAGCCAATGACGGTGTGCATTATGAAACCCGTTGGTTTAATCCTTGGCCAGCGCAAAAAAGAAGTTTTATTTCTACCAGTTTGGGAGATATTCCGATAGGAGACTACCGCATTCAAGCGGGTGGAATCAGTATAGGAATTGAAATCTGTCAAGATGCCTGGGAAGGAGAAAATAGACCTGCTCATGCTTTAGCCAAGCGAGGTGTTTCGGTCCTTTGTAGTCCTACGGCTTCACATTTTGCTTTTGCCAAATCTAAAACACGTCAACGATTAAGTATTGAAGGCTCCGAAATCATTCAAGGGGCTTATGTCTTTGCTAATTTATTAGGAAATGAATCAGGCAGAACCATCTTTGATGGGGATGCTTACATTGTTCAAGAAGGACAAATTGTCGCTGAATCTCAGCGATTTAGTTTTAAAGATAGCCAATTGATTTTGGCTGCTGTTGATGTAAAGGGTGAAACCAATACTGCTGAAGACCTTCTTTCCGCTGATGTTGAATGGCCCGTGCTAAATCAGATATATCCGAGCTTTGAAGCGGCTTCATGGGAATATGCTGAGAACATCAAAGAAGAGGAATTTGCCCGAGCAGTCAGTTTAGGGCTTTGGGATTATGTCAGAAAATCACATTCCTTTGGTTGGGTTATTTCACTTTCTGGTGGAGCTGATTCATCAGCGATAACTACCTTATGTTATTTGGCCATACAATTGGCCTATAAAGAGTTGGGATGGAAGGGTATTCAAGAGAAAATGAATTACATTCCTTGGATCAATGGCCTTTCTTCTGAAAAGGATTTTATAGCTCGTATGTTAACGACAGCATACCAAGGAACCGAAAATTCATCTGATCAAACCCGTGCGTCAGCCAAGGCTTTGGCTGAATGTATTGGCACAACCCATTATGATTGGAATATCGATGTATTGGTTCAAGAATATCGAGGCATCATTGAGCATGCTATTGGACGTACTTTGAGCTGGGAAAAGGATGATATCACCCTTCAAAATGTGCAAGCCAGATTACGTAGTCCTAGTGTTTGGATGCTGGCAAACATTAATAATGCTTTATTATTAGCGACTTCCAATCGTTCGGAGGCTTCGGTAGGTTATGCTACCATGGATGGAGATACCTCAGGTTCCATATCACCCATTGCAGGAATAGATAAGACTTTTATTCGTCAATGGCTTATTTGGATGGAAAAGTCAGGTTTGGATGGCACATTAAGGATGTCCGGTTTATCTCATGTGAATTCATTAGAACCGAGCGCTGAATTAAGACCATTAACATCTAAACAGGTGGATGAGGAAGATTTAATGCCTTATCCTATATTGAATGCCATCGAACGCTGGGCTTTTTATGATAAACTTTCACCAGCGCTATGCTTACAAAACCTAATCCAGGAATACGGTTCGCATTTTACGGAAGAACAACTAACAGGCTTTTGTTCTCGATTCTTCCGATTATGGGCAAGAAACCAGTGGAAAAGGGAACGTTATGCTCCAGGTTTTCACGTGGACGACTATAGTTTGGATCCTAAATCATGGCTTCGATTTCCAATTTTATCCGCAGGATTAGAAAAAGATATTAAACCCTAACACATGCTCTTAGTTGTCGATATTGGAAATACGGACATTGTTTTTGGATTTTATACCGAAGGCGATTGGAAATTGATATTAAGAACACCTACCCATCAGCCTTGGACTACATCAAGGATGGAAAATTGGATTCGTCAGGAGTGGTTAGAGAAAAATATAGGTTCATTGAAGCCTCAAAAACTGATCATTTCTTCCGTAGTACCTGCTGTTTCTTATCATGTTCAAAAAGGGCTAGAAAACTGGCTGTCAATATCAGCCGATATCATGTCGCCTAAATTGTACAAGAAATTCCCCATTGACATTATTTCTCCGGATGAAATAGGTTCTGATTTGGTAGCCAATGCCGTTTATGCGCACCATGCCTATCAAGCAGATGTATTGATTATTGATTTTGGAACGGCATTGACTTTTACCTTGGTGAATGCTCAAGGAAAAATGGAGGGGGTTTCTATTGCTCCAGGACTAAAAACGGCAGTAAAATCTTTGTTTTCTCAAACCGCCCAATTGCCTGAAGTACCTCTAGAAATGCCACATTCTGCGCTTGGATTTGATACGGTCAGTGCCATTCAATCGGGTATATTATGGGGATATGTGGGTATGGTGAAAGAGATGATTCACCGAGTAAAAGCTGAGAAAGGACAACATGTTAAAGTATTAGCTACTGGCGGCTTATCTTCCATTTTAACCCCATTAGAATCCTATTTTGATGAGGTGAATAAATTAATAACCCTTGAAGGTTTACGTCTGATTTCTGAAAATTACTTGGATTAATATGGTATCAACCCCGAAAGAAAGAGGCTTTTTTTTCCCTGCTGAATGGCATCCTCATGAAGCTACTTGGATTACTTTTCCTCACAATGACCATTCTTGGCAAGGAGATAAGTTGTCCCACATGTATCCAGAATACTTTGCATTGATTAAAGCTATTTCACAAGGAGAAAAAGTGAAAATTAATGTCAATCATGAGGGCCTGAAAGATTTCATTTTAGGGGAATTACCTACTTATGAAATTGATCATCATCAAGTTGAATTATTCATTCGTCCTACGAATGATGCTTGGTGCCGTGACCATGGTCCAGCATTTTTAATAAAAAATGATAGCTCTGAGCGATTATTGATCGACTGGGGATATAATGCTTGGGGAGGGAAATATCCTCCATTTGATGCTGATGATCGGATTCCACAGGCTATTGCTCAGGATTTAGGAATTGAATTCCAAAGTCCTGGAATTATTATGGAAGGAGGATCCGTGGAATTTAATGGGAAAGGCACCGTTTTGACTAGCCGTTCCTGCTTATTAAACCCCAATCGTAATCCGCATCTGAATCAGGCACAAATTGAGAATTATTTGAAAGCGTATTATGGGGTAGACCAAGTGCTATGGGTCAGTGATGGGATTGTAGGGGATGATACCGATGGACATATTGACGATACTGTTCGGTTTGTGAATGAAAATACAGTTATCACCATGGTAGAGCCTGATGTAGAGGATGAAAATCATGCTGTTTTAGCTCAAAATTTACAGGAATTGAAAGAAATGAGGCTGTTGGACGGTCGACCGCTCAACATCATAGAAATACCTATGCCAGAGGCGGTGGTGATCGATGAATTTAGAGCTCCAGGGTCTTATGCCAATTTTTATATCTGTAATGCAGCGGTCATTGTTCCAATATTTGATTGCCCACAAGATGTAGTCGCATTAGATATTTTATCTCAATTATTTACCGATAGACCGGTCGTTGGCCTTTCAGCACGTGAAATTATTTGGGGACAAGGAAGTTTTCATTGTTTGACTCAGCAGGAGCCTAAGGCAGCTTTATGATAAAATACCTTATTTTTTTGCTAAGTATAGCATTGATTTCTTGTCGAAAAGAGGCAATTCCTGTTAAAACTGTTGTGCCAGAAAAGAAGATTGTTATTCTAGATAAACTGGTGCAGTTTCGTTGGAATCAAATTTTAGCAAAAAATATTCAAGAAAATATCACCCAAACCGATGAGTTATTGCTTGTTTACTCGGTAGTAGCTATCGAAAATCAACAAGTTGTGCAGATTCAGCAGTCCTCACATTATCTCGGAAAAGTTAAGCAAGGAGCGAATTTTATTTTAAAAGATATACCCTCATTATCCATCAAATTGAAACCAGGTCAAAGTTTGGGCGTTCAAACGACTTTGTGGGAAGTAGACGATTATCAACAAGTTCAACAGCTATTGAGGCAAGTCAATCAGTGGGGTGGAGTATTGCAAGTTCCAGTGTCTTTATTGGAATTGTCGTCTGTGTCAAATCCATTCGGCTGGTTTATGTGGGGTTTAAGAGCAAGTGGTTTAGGAATGGAATTATGGAGCAAATGGGATGGGAATGATCGATTGGGTATTTCCGAGATGCAAATTACTTGGGATAAGGTTAGCAGTTTGAATAAAAAAGGTACTTGGAAAAGTGGACCTAAGATGCTCAATGACTATCACTATGATTTCTCATATGAAATAAGCGTAAGGGATTGATGAATTAAAGGGTTTATTTAGGGATTATTCGTAATTTTATAAGCTTGTTGTCGTTTATAACCCATTGGACAAGCAAAATTGGCAAACTATGCGCTTTCGTTTTTACTTAGTAGTATCTATATACCTTCTTTTTACCCTCCCAAATACCTTGGCTCAAGAGGGATTTCCTATTCAGATTGGACCTAAAAAAATCAGTTCGGCTCAGTTTTCATCCATTTACCGTCGATTGATTGAAAGTGATAGTATAAAACCAGATAATAAAAATAAATTTTTATCTGATTATTTAGACTTATCCTTGAAATTAGTAGCGGCTGAAGATGAAAAATTAGCTGAAAATCCTGGCTTTCAGGAAGAATATGCTAGTTTTCGTAAGGAATTGGCTAGTCCTTATTTAGTGGATAATGACAAGGTGAATGCCCTAGTGAAAGAGGCATATCAACGATTGAAGGATGAAAAGCAAGTAGCTCATATACTCGTTAAATTGCCAGCCAATCCTAGTACGGGTGATACTTTAATAGCCTATCAGAAAATTGATAATTTATACAAGAAACTAAAAGCGGGAGAGGATTTTGCTTCTTTGGCACAACGCTTTTCAGATGATGAATTAACGGCTAAAAAAGGAGGAAATTTAGGTTTTATTACCAGTTTACAAACTCAATATGCTTTTGAAAATAAGCTATATGAACTTTCATTAGGGGAATATTCCAGTCCAATTAGGACTTCCAATGGCTATCATGTAATCAAGATACTGAAACAGCGTCCCAATCAAGGTAAAATTCGTTTAGCTCATATTTTAATTTCTGTGCCTGTTGAAGCTGCCACGCCATTTCAAGTTGAAGCCAAAAAGAAAATTGAACAAGTGGAAGCCTACCTGAAAAAGGGAGAAAGCTATGAAGATGTTTGTCGGAATTATTCCGAGGATCCTTATTCCAAAGGTCGTGGTGGGGAGCTACGTCGCTGGTATTACTCTTCGGATTTAAGCGAAGAATTACAAGATAAATTATTTGGTTTACAGCGTTTGGGAGATATTTCAGAGCCAATTCGTACCAATTTAGGTTGGCAGATTTTTAAGTTATTGGATAAAAAACCGCTTCTTTCTTACGAGGAAATGGCCGAGTATCTACGTCAAAAGGTGAATACTGATCCTGAGCGGAGTGCGCTAATCCGTCAATCCTTCATGAAACGTGTACGTGGAGAAAATCGAGTGACTATTTTGGAAGAATCAAAGAAAATGGCTTTGGAACGCTTTGCTCGTGATCGGGTAGGAGATGAGCCTTGGCTACAATTTCCACTTTTAAAAGTATTAGATAAGTCATTCACGATTCAAGAGTTCTATCAATTTATTGTAGCTCAGCAGCGTAGGAAAGTTAAGGAATTAGGCTATTTGCCCGCTGTTTCAGAAGCTACTTGGTTAGAAGAGTTTATTGATTCACAGACATTGCAAGCCGAAGAACAGCATTTAGAAACCAAATACCCTGCTTTTAAGGAGCAGATGGGAGAGTTTTTAGAAGGGAGTTTATTGAGCAAGATAACTGACCGTGAGATTTTTGAAAAATCATTGGATTCCTTACGTCAGCAGGCATATTATCAACAAAATATGTCATTGTTTACGATGCCCGTTAGAGCAGAAGTAAAATTAATTTCATCGGATAATGCCAAAACATTGGCTGATGCTATGGAATTACTTAAAGCGGCACCTTATCCAATGAACAAACGTTATCCAGATATTTTATTCAAATTAGGACAATTAGAATTGACAGCTAATGCCAAAAAAGTATTGCAGGAATTGGGCTTGTTGATGAGTAAAAATAGAGATTATGTGGTCGAAGTAACGGGGCATATTGATGCTTCAGAACAGGATACATTATCTGAAGGACGTGTTAATCAAGCAATTAAATTTTTAGCAAGCAAAGGTATTAATCAAGTTAGATTCATCGAAAAGGATGAAGGAAAATTGGTTTCTGCTTCCAAAACTGATAAATCAAAGAATGCTCGAGTGAGTTTTCGTTTATTCTCCCAGTCGATGGACGATGTGGTAAAGCGCTTTAATGCTATCAAACCTAAGAGCTTAGAAGCCACAGAGGGTTATTTCAAAAAAGGTGAAATTCCCGTTTTAGATGCTCAAAGCTGGCAAGTAGGCAAAAAGAATTTGGAATATGAGGGTCGTTATGTTTATCTTGAGATTAAAAAAGTAGAAGAACAGCGCGTAAAGACCTTTGATGAATGTAGAAGTAGTATCATTCGTGATTTACAAGCCCAATTAGATAAGGAGTGGTTACAGAAATTGAAGAATAAGTATCCGATTGTTATACAACAGGAGGAATTACAAAAATTAATGCAATAAAAAATTTATGAAATTGAATCGTTGGATTTTTGGAGGAGTGATGTTGATGCTGTCTTGGGCAACATTTGCACAAGAAGCAAGTAAAGGAACTTTGTTGGATAAGATCATTGTCAAGGTCGACAACTACTATATATTAAAATCTGAGGTAGAGCAGCAGTACCAGCAGTATTTATCGAGTGGACAAGGCAATACACCCACTCGCTGTCAATTACTAGAAGGTTTGGTCATTAATAAGTTGATGTTAGCTAAAGCTGAAATTGATTCCGTGATTGTGGAGGATAAACGTGTGGAAATGGAATTGAATTCCCGCATGGACCAAATGGAAACGCAGTATGGATCTTCTAAAAACATTGTAGAGGCATTTGGTAAGTCCATTGTTAATTTAAAGGAAGATTTACGTACTTCTTTGAAAGAGCAATTAACAGGCCGTAAAATGCAAGATAAGATTACGGGTGATGTGAAAATTACACCTAAGGAGGTTGCTGCATTTTTTGCGGCCATTCCTACGGATTCATTACCTTATTTGCCATCTGAGGTAGAAGTAGGGCACATTGTTCGATTGGCACAACCGAATAAAAACCAAAAGGATGAGTTAATTGCTAAGTTATTGGATTACCGTAAACGAGTAGATAAAGGGGAGAGTTTTGAGGAGTTGGCTAAATTGTATTCGGAAGATTTAGGTAGTGGAAAACGTGGGGGAGATTTAGGTTTTTCTAAACGCGGTCAAATGGTGGCACCATTTGAAGCTGCGGCATTAAAGTTAAAACCAGGTGTAATGTCTGACGTAGTAGAGTCGGAATTTGGATTTCACTTGATTCAATTATTAGAGATTCGTGGACAAGAATACCATGCAAGACATATTTTATTACGTCCTGATTACCAGAAGCTTGATTTGACAGAGCCCACTAAATTTTTGGATAGTATTCGTGTCTTGATTCAGCGTGATTCCTTAAAGTTTGATCGTGCAGCCAGAGACTTTTCAGAAGATAAACCAACGCAAGATGCAGGTGGTATGTTGATCGATCAGGGTACTCGTACCACACGTATGCCATTTGATAGTGGCATGGAGCCGGGATTATATTTCTCTTTAGATTCCATGAAAGTTGGGACTATTTCAACGCCCATTCCTTACCGTACAGAAGATGGAAGAAGTGCCGTTCGTGTTTTATATTTTAAAGCAAAGCATCCTCCACATTTTGCCAATTTGAAAGATGATTATCAAAAGATTGCCGCTATCGCTTTGACCCGTAAAAAGAACCAAGCTGTTGAAAAGTGGTTTATGAAAGCCAAAGATGATGTTTTCATTTTCATTGATGACGAGTTTAAGGATTGTAAATTATTGTCGGGCAGTGTAACAGGAGAATGATGAACGACGTACAACTAGCCGAATCATTTGTAAAAGATTTCCAGCGTATTAAAACAGCAGTTGCCGAACGAATCGTTGGTCAGGATGAAATTATTGATTTACTTCTAATTTCATTATTTTGCGAGGGTCACTGCTTATTAGTGGGTGTACCTGGATTAGCCAAAACAAGATTAGTACATACGGTAGCTGCATTGACGGATTTGGAATTCCGCAGGATTCAGTTTACTCCGGATTTAATGCCTTCGGATATCATTGGAGCGGAGGTAATGGATGCGCAAAGAAATTTTGTGTTTAACCGAGGGCCGATTTTCTCCAATATTGTATTGGCTGATGAAATCAACCGTACCCCTCCCAAGACACAGTCTGCTTTGTTGGAGGCAATGCAAGAAGAGACAGTTTCAGTGGCAGGGGAGAGTTACCCTTTACCTAAGCCATTCTTTGTTTTAGCGACGCAAAACCCCATTGAACAAGAAGGTACCTACCCACTTCCAGAGGCACAGTTGGACCGCTTTTTATTCATGTTGGTCTTGGATTATCCATCCTTTGAAGAAGAAGTTGCGGTAGTACGTATGTCGGAGAAATCCAATGCTGAAACCTTACCTGCATCCATTTTAAATGCCCATACTTTGTTGGAATACCAGCAATTGGTTAAACGAGTACCTGTACCAGATCATGTGGTAGAAACTGCCGTGAAATGGGTACATCAAACTAGACCTAATTCAGCTTTGGCTACGGAAGTGACCAATTCCTATATTTCTTGGGGTGCTGGCCCTCGTGCCTCTCAAAATTTGATTTTAGCTGCTAAGTGCCGCGCTTTATTGCAAGGTAGATTTTCGCCCAATGTGGAAGACGTACGTGCAGTTGCCGTACCTGTTCTTCAGCATCGTATTATATTGAATTACAAAGCGGAATCTCAGGGATTGAATGCCGCTGAGGTGGTGAGGAGAATTGTTCGTAGTTATTAGAGTTTAGTGATTAGTTATTAGATGTTTGTTATTTTTCTAATAACTAACCGCTAATACCTAAACCCTGATACCTAACTCCTAATACCTAATCACTTTTTACACTGCCACTGGTGCCTTAATCCCTGGATGAGGGTCGTAGTTTTCTAAGGTGAAATCCTCGTAAGTAAATTCAAAAATATCTTTAACGGCTGGATTAATTTTCATTTGAGGCAAAGCTCTCGGTTCACGGGACAACTGCTTTTCCACTTGTTCCATGTGATTGGAATATAAGTGAGTATCGCCGCCAGTCCACACAAAATCTCCTAATCCTAAATCACATACCTGAGCTATCATCATCGTCAAGAGTGCATAACTAGCGATGTTGAATGGCACTCCTAAAAATACATCGGCCGAACGCTGGTATAACTGACAAGATAGCTTACCATCGGCCACATAAAATTGGAATAGGGCATGACACGGCATCAAGGCCATTTTAGGCAAATCAGCCACATTCCAAGCAGAAACAATGATCCTTCGAGAATCTGGATTGGTTTTTAGGGTATGAATAACTTCTTTGATTTGGTCTATCACTTGACCATTGGGTCCTTCCCACGAACGCCATTGTTTACCATACACAGGACCTAAATCTCCGTTTTCATTCGCCCATTCATCCCAAATAGACACTTCATGTTCTTTTAGGTATTGGATATTGGTTTCACCCTTCAAGAACCACAATAACTCATAAATGATGGATTTGGTATGTACTTTTTTGGTCGTTAACATGGGGAAACCTTCCTCCAAGTTAAATCGCATTTGGTAACCAAAAACACTTAAAGTTCCTGTGCCAGTACGGTCCGATTTAAAGGTGCCGTTTTCTTTGATATGACGTAATAGGTCTAAATATACTTTCATGGACTAAATTTCAAAGGCTTCACCGTTCAACAATAGGGTATGGGTAATGACAGAACTAGGTTCTAATTGGGCTGTTGCCGAGCAATATTTGTCCATGGACATTTGAATGGCTTTCAAAGCTTTAGCTCCATCGATATTGCCTTGTAATTCAAACTGAATGTTGATCGTTCTAAAGGGCGTTTTTTCTGTCCCTTCTATCTTCTCTCGAGTGCCTGAAACTCGGATTTGAAAATCATCTACCACCTGTCTTTGTTTCTTCAAAATTAAGATGACATCAATGGCGGTACAGCCCCCTAAACCCATTAAGAGTAACTCCATCGGTCTTGCGCCTGCATTATGTCCGCCGATTCCTTCAGCGGCATCGATATGTACGGGTACAGCAGAACTGCCCCTTGCTTCGAAATGAAAATCTTGATCTACTCGATTTAATACAACTTCCATGTTATTTCAATTGACTTGATGTGATACGTTGTTTCCACAATTCCTTCCCCTCTGAATTCACTAAATTAATCTCTAATATACGATCTTTTAGTGGACCGCTGACAGAAATATGGGCAAAAGCACGCTGATTACTCACTGTTCCTGGCACCAAACTTGAATTTAAATCTTCAGGGGTAGGTGTGGCAGTTCCTGCAGTTAATGGAGAAACTGTTAAGTCAAACAAAGGATAGGTACCTGGGCGTTCCATTTTCCAAAAACTTGACCAATGACGGTCGCCAGAAATGAATAAAACACCGGGAATATTTCTGTTTTTTATCTCTTTTAATAATTGAGTATGCTCTTGTTCATAATTCGCCATGTTTTCAAACACCTTGGCAGGATTAATCACTTGTCCACCATTGACGATGATTTTAAAACTAGCTCTGCTGGTTGTTAAAGCATCCAATAACCATTGTAATTGTTTTTGTCCAAAATAATCTTTGGCTGGATTCTTTTCATCGTTGGGAGCTTTAAACCAGCGATCGTCCATCATGAAAAATTCGACGTCAGCCCATTGAAACATACCTGTAACGGCCTCATTGGGATAGACAAAATTGGGATTACCCCAATAAAGTTTAAACAATTCCAAGGAAGTATGCTTTAAGGCAAACGAACGATCAGCGTCATTAGGACCATAATCGTGATCATCCCAAATCGCATAATGGTGGGTACTGGCCAATAAAGGTTGAACGGATTTTTGTCCACGAGTATGGTCATTTCTGTGAATCATGCCTGTTCTTGTATTCCAATCGGCTTCTCGGTAATAAAAATTATCACCTCCCCAAATCATGAAATCAGGCTTTTTGTCGTAAATAGCCTTATAAATTTCGTCGGCCCCACCATATGGTCTTCCGGGTCTGTCGGTAGCCTCTTCATTGATGTAATTACATGACCCTACTACAAATTGAAAATTAGGAGGATCAGTTCGGTATTGCCAAAGCGTTTGAGTTTGAAATTCCAAAGGATAATCAAAATTGACCTTTTTATTGTCTACCCACACTTCGTAAGTATATTTTTTACCCATATCTACTTCATCGGCAATGATTCGAGCGATATTGGCTTGGGATTTTTGTGTGCTAATGGCAGAAGAAAGGTGAAGCAATTTATTAGCGTCACTACCTTTTTCCCAATATTTGATTTGTACCAGAGCAGGCTTTTGAGTTTGTACCCAAATCAACACTTCTTTCATTTCAGAATATCCCAACATGGGGCCGCTTTTTACTTGTGCCCAAGAAGAGAAAATGGCTGAAATTCCGAAGATTAAGCTGAGTAGGATTAGTCTTATTTTGTTTGTTGACTGCATAGATAAGAAGATTAGCACTATCTTTGTGCCTTAATTTATTTACAATGGCCTATTATTCCATTCAAGGTATTCCTTTGACAACACTTGCCAAACAATTTGGTACACCTCTTTACGTATATAATGCCGACAAAATTAGAGAAAAAATCTCGGTTCTTCGATCCGCATTTGATGATATATCCTTGTCGATCAAGTACGCTTGTAAGGCAAACACGAACGTGTCCATTTTAAAATTGATGTTGGCAGAAGGCGTGGATTTGGATGTGGTTTCTCCACAGGAATTGGAATTAGGTTTATTGGCTGGGTATCGAGGAGATCAAATAACCTTTACACCAAGTGGAGTGGAATTTGAGGAAATAGAATTTGCCGTGTCCAAAGGAGCGATGGTGAATTTGGATAATTTGTCGGTATTGGAAAAATTTGGCCAACAATATGGTTCTTCTGTGCCATGTTTATTACGCATCAAGCCCCACGTTTTTGGAGGAGGAAATGCCAAAATCATGACGGCACATCCAGAATCTAAATTTGGTATATCCATTCATCAAAAGGCGGAAATATTGGCTTTAGTGAATCAATATCAAATAAAAGTGATTGGTTTACATCAACATACGGGTTCTGATATTAAAGATGGAAAAACCTTTGAACAAGCAGCGTCTGCTTTGTTTGAATTTGCGAAGGATTTTCCAGATTTGGAATTGATGGATTTGGGAGGAGGGTTTAAAGTACCTTATTCTCCGGAAGATCCAGGTGTCAATATGCAAGAGATTGGCCAAATCATGGGCAATGCTTTCCTGAAATTTTGTTCCCATTATGGTAAAGAATTGAAGCTTTGGGTGGAACCGGGTAAGTTTTTAGTCTCAGAAGCTGGAACTTTATTAACTACCGCTACGGTGGTTAAACGAGATCCCATTAAAACATTTGTGGGCATTAATTCTGGATTAAACCACTTGATTCGTCCGATGATGTACGGTTCATATCATTATATTTTCAATGCTTCTAACGAGGAAGATATTCAGCAAGATGCTTACCGTGTGGTAGGAAATATATGCGAGACAGATACTTTCTCCTTTGATTTCGAAGGAAATCAAAATGAGCGCATTTTGAATGAAGTGAAAGAAGGAGATACCATCGCTTTCGCCAATGCGGGCGCTTATGGTTTTACCATGGCATCCCATTACAACTCTCGCTTTCTTCCCGCCGAAGTATTGGTAGACCAATCTGAAGCCAAACTAATCCGCAAAAGAGATACCTTGGAGGATTTGGTAAGGAATCAGATATTTTAGGGATTCTTGTATGAGATTCTTGTTTGAGATTGGCGTTTGAGATTTGTCAAATTTTCAAAATTTGACAAATCTAATCTCCGACAATCCTTAGCATTTTGATGAATCAATTCCTTTGATGAGTAACCACAAACAAAGAGATAGTTCACCTACAAAAATCGGAATGGCAAGGTACATGAACATCGGATTGGCAAATCCTTTGGAGAGAAACATGGTAAAACTATTGATCAAATAGCACAGTCCAGCTATGGCATATAATACGCCAATAATCTTTGGTATGGCATGGGTTTTGAAAATGATATACCCAATTAGAATACAATAAAATCCAAAGAATACTAAACCAATTCCATAACCTTGTGCTTGAATATTTAAGGACAAAAGAGAGAGTGTGGCTAATTGACTTGGTTGAAAAGATGCTAAGTAAGTGTCATTGCTTAAAAGTAACAAGGGGGTAATTTGATTTAATAAATTGACTGCAATAATGGCCGTTTGAATAATTACCATGGCTAAAGCAATTTGCAGGATAAGCTTATTCGATTTTTTGAAAAAGTGATAAATGATCAATATAGTGGGTATTCCAATCACAAAATTGATCATGTCAGCAGCAAAACCCCAACGATAAAGCATTTCATTCGTTTGAATATGATGGGCAGTTGCCAATGCATTGTTGGGCACTCGTAAAGCTTGCCTTACAAAAATCTCTGAAAACAATCCTGTAGCAATCACGACTAAATAGCAAAACCCTGCAATTCGGGCTAAATTTTTATCTGAAATCATTTTTTGTAGGAAGTATCATTGAATGTGAAATCATTTCCAAGGAAAGTAAAATTAGAAACAATAGCCCAAATAAAAATAGTGGCTTATTCTTCTGGTGGGAAGCTAATCAAATATTCTATACCCAAAATGGGCATGGCACGAATTTAACCCCATTTATTTGTTAAAAATCATAAAATGCAAAATAGGTAACATTCTTAATGTATGGTAGATTCCTTTTGCTAAAATAGCTGCATAAGCCGCCCAAACACAATATGTTATACCAGCTGATGCTTGCCAATCTGCCAAAACCAACACCAACACTATTTTCTGATACACAATTAAGAGATGGTGAGTAGAAAATTATAACCATTTTTCATAAAGATGCTTGGCTTTCGCATGTTCATTTAATTTACTGTCCTCTGCCTCTTGCAGTCCTTTTTCGATGGATTTATTTTCCAATTCATAGATTTTATTGAGCAAAGTAAATTCATTGAGATTGGTACTCTTTGGGATTAATTCTAACTTCTTGCTTTGTTTGATTGATTCCGTTTTCATATTCAAAATTAATTTAATGCTGTTCGATTTCTATGATTAAAACAAGTAGTTATCTATAAAAATATTAATATTTTTATTTTAGGGACTATCTCTGAATTGTATTTAGACCTTTGTAATGAATGAATCTTTAAAAGGTTTTCCTACTATTAGGTCTTATGCCACCGATTTATCATAGTCCTTTTGATACTTTCTGTTTTGAGCCACGCAAGTGAATATTCTTAAGATTAGCTTATTTCGTACAGCATTTAAAACTAGCATTTTATTCTTTTTCTCTTCGCTTACTTTTCTTTCATAATAATTTTTCAATTCTCCATTGCTTGTTATAGCGGATAGAGCCGACATGTGTAGGAGCTTTTTCATGGTTTTGTCTGCCAAATGCGAGACTCTACCTCTGCCTCTAAAAATACCTGATTCCCTTACAAAAGGAGCTACACCCGAATAACATGCAAACTTTTTGGGATTGCTGATGTCTTTAAATTCATTGGTAGTAATAAGTACTTGAACAGCTGTAACTGGACCAATACCGGTTACCGAAGTTATCAAGCTAAATAAACGATTGAGTTCTTCATCTGAAGCAATGATTTGATCAATAATTTTTTCGGTCCGTTTTAAACTTTCTTTAATGCTATCGATAGCCTTTTTGCACAATTGATTGGCTTGTTTTTGAAGGCTTTTGTCCATAAAATCTGCCCCCTCCTTTAGTGGAGTACTAAGCATTTTACAAGAGCTAATCAGGCGGGCTCGTAGCGTTGTATAATGCGACAATTGATTAATTACAGCTCTTTTAGGTTTCCAAAGACGAACTTCTTCTCGATTCTTATAAGCGTACTCGGCTATTCGAATCGCATCGACCTTATCGTTTTTCCCTCGCAGGTTACCCATGGAATTCTTTATTTGCAAAGCAGACTCCAACCAACAATTACCCTTGTTCTTGTGCAAATATGAAACTAATGGATTGTTATATATTCCTGTATGCTCCATACAAAATACAGCATCAGACAAACTGAAGTCTGGGAGTTTATTTAAATCCTTCATAAAACCACTTATGGCCTGGGCTGTGTTCGCCGTTTCTTTGTGGAATAAGAAGTTTTTACCATGCAATACAGCAAAGTCTAGTTCGTTTTTTGACACATCTATGCCAATGAAATAAGTAAATTCCATACCTTTATAAGGTTTATAATTGAAACAATAAACAAAGGTTTTAACAAGTTTTAAACACCACCAATACCTTAATAATGAGCCTGGATACTCTAATTTCTATTCGGTGCCAAAGTTTAAAACAGGCGACAGGGGATTGAATCGAACAATAGGCCCAAAACCTTGACATGTTCTTAATGCGCCCCTGTCGCTGTTAAATCTTAAAACAAAAGTGTTGATATTTTATTGAAATAATTCAATGGGTCAAAGCTAAAGGACATGTTC